>JBCDCE010000001.1:0-142094 GCA_039182515.1 Pseudomonadota bacterium
GTTAACCTTAACGCCTGTTAACCTTAACGCCTGTTAACCTTAACGCCTGTTAACCTTAACGCCTGTTAACCTTAACGCCTGTTAACCTTAACGCCTGTTAACCTTAACGAGAGCCAAACAGGCGGAAGCGTGCTTGGAAGCGCTCCGCCAATTTAAGAGGGCCGATTTATAGCGTTTGACGAAATACCTGAGATATCGCGCATCAATTAACGCGTTGAAACCAACGGTTTCAGGCAGCGTTAGGTGATTCAGGTTTTTCGCATAACGCTTTAGGCTTGATCTATGCGAGACTACCGTAGGGTGAGATTGTGGTCGCGCCACCCATGTAGGATTGCAGTACCTGCGGGACTTTAACCGATCCATCAGCTTGTTGACCGTTTTCAACGACAGCTATCAGCGCACGCCCCACGGCCAAGCCTGAACCATTCAGCGTATGCAGAAATGCAGGCTTACCGCCCTCAGTGGGTTTATAGCGTGCATTCATGCGGCGCGCTTGAAATGCGCCACAGGTCGACACAGAACTGATCTCACGAAAGGCGCCTTGGCCTGGCAACCACACTTCAATGTCATGTGTGCGCATGGCGCCAAAGCCGATGTCGCCGGTGCACAAAGATACCGTTCTGTAAGGCAACTCCAGCGCCTCTAACACGCCTTCTGCGCAGCGTGTCATACGCGCGTGTTCCTCCTCAGACGCATCCGGGTGCACAACCGAAACCATCTCGACCTTTTCAAATTGATGCTGACGGAGCATGCCGGCCGTATCTCGGCCAGCACTTCCGGCTTCGGAGCGGAAACACTGCGTATGGGCCACGTAGCGGCGTGGCAGGTAGCTTTCTTCAACCACCATATCGTTGACGATATTGGTCAGCGTCACCTCGGCTGTTGGCACCAACCACCAGCCGTTGGTCGTGCGGTAGCTGTCCTCGCCAAACTTCGGCAATTGCCCTGTGCCATGCATCATTTCATCGCGCACCAAAACGGGTGTCCAGGTCTCTGTGAGCCCATTGTTGGTGACGTGATGGTCGATCATAAACTGAGCCAAGGCGCGATGTAGCCGAGCCGTTGCGCCTGACATGACAACAAAGCGCGACCCAGAGAGTTTGCCAGCCGTTTCAAAATCGAAACCGGCCGCAATTGAAGGGATTTCGAAGTGTTCGCGCGCTTCGAAATCGAGTTCTTGAGGGGTCCCCCAAGTTCGGATCTCGAGATTGTCGTCTTCATCGTCACCATCGGGCACGTCGTCGTAGAGAAGGTTTGGCAATTCCGCGAGAGCTGTTTGCAGCTTTGCGTCTTCAAGCTTGGCTTCTTCATCAAGCTGAGCTGTGTCTGCCTTTTTCTGCGCGACCAAAGCCCGCAAACGCTCAAATTCCGCCACATCGCCTCGGGCTTTTGCGGCCCCAACTTCCTTGGCAGCCTTGTTGGCTTCGGCTTTGGCGTCCTCAGCCGCTTGAATTTTGGCGCGACGCGCAGCGTCAATTGCGAGCAGAGACGACGATTGTGGCCCCAGCCCGCGCCGCACCATGGCGGCATCGAAAACATCAGGGGTTTCGCGGATCATGCGAATATCGTGCATCGTCCCATCTCCAATTTTGGGGTTTGATGGGGGGCGTTTACCTCAAGGGTACAAAAAGGGGTAGATCCGTTTTACTCAGGTTTGAGAGGATCGTCGCGCAGGATGAAGCTTGCGAGCGCTGGCACTTCTGCCCCCATAGACCAAATCCCACCTGATCCTGGCCCGCGCGCTGAGACGACACCTACCACCTGCCAAGTCTCTCCAACTTGGCGTAAAATAGGTGCGCCGGAATTGCCAGACTGAACCATACAATCAAGAAAGAAGAGGGTGCGCGGCGCGGGCGACGTTGCGCAATCAAACCGGCCTGACAAAGCCTGTCGCGCTGCGTTCGAATACCCCAGAATGCCAAAAGGGGTTTCGGCGACAAACAAAAGCGGCTTGGGCGCAAGCGGCAAGGGGCGCACGTTTTCAATGGGCGTATCTAGCTCTAAGAGCGCAACATCGTGGGGCAGACTTTCCATGGTGAGCTTCGCGCCCACCACAAGCTTTGCAGGGAACCTCAGGGCACGTACGCGACGCTCAGCCACAGCTGAGCCTCTGTAATAGCCGGCAGCGAAGAGAATTTGGGACGGCGGATCCACAGCATGCACACAATGTGCTGCTGTCATCACAACGCTCGGCGCAATCAGCGTGCCTGTGCAGAGCGATGCGTTCAGAGCACCTGAGGGCAAAAGTCGCCCGATGGCTTGAAAATTGGCTGCAGCCAAGGGCGGAAGTTCCGCCAGGGGTTTGCCTTCTTGTGCTTGGGCGATGTTTCCATGTCCCGCAAAGAGCCCAATTAAGAAGGCGGCCAGCGGATTAAATCCCAGAAATTTGCGCACCAGAATTTTCGACATACGAGAGCTGAGAGCTTGCTTTGCTTGGGTCATGTCAGGCGATCACCATTTTGAAATCATTACACATTGGGGCGGTATCGACCTTGAACAGCACCCCGAAACACTACACCCAACCTGCATAGGGTATTTGCTATCAGATTCCTACTCCCGATATGGGGTCTCAAACGCGTCTTGCATGGCCGCGTCCAAAAGCCTATGTGACCCCTCAACCATAGACACAGCTCAACCGTGCGAGGAAACACGCGCGACATTTGGGCAAGCCAACTTTGAGGGTCCCATGGAAGGCAACGCGATAGCGCAATTTATCCCGCTCATTCTCATCTTCGCGATCATGTATTTCTTGCTGATCCGTCCCCAACAAAAAAAGATGAAAGAGCACCAGAATATGGTGAATAACCTGCGCCGTGGGGATCAAGTCGTGACCCAAGGTGGCCTGATTGGCAAAGTGGCAAAGGTCAAAGACGACAACGAAATCGACGTCGAAATTGCCGATGGTGTGAAGGTGCGTGTGGTGCAGAATACCATCGCTCAAGTGCTCAACAAAACAGAGCCTGCTAAGTAAACCTCCCACCGCAAAAGGAGGCGTCCCTTGCTTCAGATCGATCTTTGGAAGCGCATTCTCATCTGGCTGACCGTTGCGGCGGGCCTTTTGTTGGCGGCACCCAATGGCTTTTATACCCGTGTCGAAACCGCGAATGACGCGCGCCAAGCCATTGAAGCAGCAGGGGAAACGCCTGAGCGCTTAGCCGAAGCAAATGGATGGCCAAGCTTTTTGCCCTCTGGCCTCGTGAACCTTGGGCTCGATCTCAGGGGCGGCGCACATCTCTTGGCGGAACTGCCGCTGTCGGATGTTTATGAAAAGCGCATGATCGCCCTTTGGCCCGAAGTGCGCGATGCCCTGCGGCAGGAGCGCGCAACGGTGGGCACTGTGCGGCGCCAATCTATTGAGCTTGCGGAACTCAAAGTTCAGATCAGTCAGCCCGAAGGTATGGAACGCGCACTGCAAGTGGTGCGCGCCCTGGCGCGGCCTGTCTCGTCAACCAATCTCAACACGCTTGGTGCCAATGACATTGAGGTCACAGGCGTCGGTAATACGATCACCATCTCGTTGAGCGAGGCCGAGCGTCTTGCCACCGATGATCGCACCATGCAGCAATCGCTTGAGATCATCCGGCGCCGGATTGACGAAGTGGGCACGCGTGAGCCGACGATTCAGCGCCAAGGTGATAACAGGATTTTGATCCAAGTTCCGGGCCTCGGCTCGGCGGCTGAGCTGAAATCGCTCATCGGCACAACGGCTCAACTGACCTTTCACTCCGTTGAAAACGTGACGAGCGACGCAGACGCGCGCCCCGGCGTTGGCAACATCTTGGCGCCTGCCATCGATGAAGAAGGCCTTTTCTACGTCTTGGACGAAAACCCCGTTGTCACAGGCGAAGAGCTTGTGGACGCACAACCAGCCTTTGATCAAAACGGTGGCCCTGCTGTGAACTTCCGGTTCAACGCATCAGGTGGCGCGAAGTTTGGCCGCTATACGGCTGAAAACGTAGGCGCGCCATTTGCCATTGTGCTCGACAACGAAGTGATTTCCGCCCCACGGATCAATGAGGCCATCCTGGGCGGGTCTGGCATCATCTCTGGCAATTTCACGCTCGCAGAAAGCACCGAGCTTGCTGTGCTCCTCAGGGCAGGGGCCTTGCCCGTTGAGCCTGAGTTTGTGGAAGAGCGCACCATTGGTCCAGAGCTCGGCCAAGACAGCATTGATGCAGGCCGCATTGCTTGCATCGTGGCCTTCATCGCAGTGCTCGTTTTCATGGGCTTAAGCTACGGGATGTTTGGGATCTTCGCCAACGTGGCCCTGATCATCAATGTGGGCCTCATCTTCGGCCTATTGAGCCTCATTGGAGCAACGCTTACTTTGCCGGGTATTGCGGGCATCGTTCTGACAATCGGGATGGCGGTGGACGCCAATGTGCTTGTCTTTGAACGGATCCGCGAAGAGATCAAAGCGGGCAAAGGCCCGGCGCGCGCCATTGAGCAAGGCTACGAAAAAGCGCTCTCGGCCATTATTGACGCCAATATCACCACCTTCATCACAGCTGTGATCCTCTTTGTGATGGGATCCGGTCCTGTGCGCGGCTTCTCCATTACGCTCGGCCTCGGGATCATTACCTCCGTGTTTACAGCGATTTACGTGACACGGCTTCTACTGGTGATGTGGTTTGAACGCCGCCGCCCCAAAACGATCGAGGTGTAAGATGCGTCTCAAACTCGTCCCTTCCGAGACCAACTGGGATTTCTTCTCGCGCTCAAAGCTCTGGCTTGGCATCTCGGGCGCTTTGATCGTTGTAGCCTTCGTGAGCTTCCTCATCCAAGGGCTGAACTTCGGCATCGATTTCCAAGGTGGGACAACGGTGCGGACAAACGCCGAAGCGCCCGTGGACATCGCCGCGTATCGCGGGGCGCTCGATCCACTGGACCTTGGGGATGTGAGCATCACGGAAGTCTTTGATCCGCAATTTGGTGCGGATGAAAACGTCGCCATGATCCGCATCCAAGCGCAAGAGGGCGAAGAAGCGGCCTCTGCTGATCTTGTTGAGAACGTGACAAACGCGCTCCAAGCTCTTGATCCAACGTTGAAAATCGAAGCGGTTGAAAGCGTGGGCCCTAAAGTTTCAGGCGAGCTGATCCAGACGGCTGTGATTGCGGTTGTTCTCGCGATTGGCGCGGTTCTGGTCTACATTTGGCTGCGCTTTGAATGGCAATTTGCGCTGGGTGCAGTGGCGGCCTTGGTGCACGACGTGGTGCTTACAATCGGCATTTTCTCTGAACTTCAGATCCGCTTTGACCTTGCGATTATTGCAGCGCTTCTCACCATCGTGGGCTATTCGCTCAACGACACCGTGGTGGTCTTTGACCGGGTGCGCGAGAACCTACGGCGCTACAAGCAAAAAGACCTCAAGGGCGTGTTGAACCTCTCGATCAACGAGACGCTGAGCCGGACCGTGATGACCTCTGTCACCACGCTTCTGGCGCTCATCTCGCTCTATGTTTTGGGTGGCGATGTGATCCGCGGATTTGTCTTTGCGATGATCTGGGGGGTTATCATCGGGACCTATTCGTCGATTTTTGTGGCCTCCACAACGCTTCTAATTTTGGGCGTGAAGCGCGATTGGTCCAAGCCGACTGATGGCGGGCCAGCTGGCACCCAATTTGGGACCACCGAGTCCTAACCCGCTTACGTGTTAGAAACAGCCCTTGCAGCCCTTCCCGCCAACTGGACTTGGCTGGTGGGGGCTGTGTTTGTGGCAGGCATGGTGCGCGGCTTTGCGGGCTTTGGTACGGCCATGGTCTATCTGCCGATTGCCTCACTGGTGTTGTCTCCCAAAGACGCTCTGGTGAGCATGGCGGCCATGGATATTTTAGGCCCCTTGCCAGTGGCCTGGCGCGCCAGGCGCGACATGGCAAAAGGGCAGCTCACGAGCCTTCTCTTCGGGTTTATCCTCACATTCCCGATTGGCCTTTACATCCTCACACAATTGGCGCCGGAGCGGTTTCAGATCCTGGTGGCCTCCTGCACCCTGGGCGTGCTCGTTATTCTCGTGTCTGGCTGGCGCTACCGAGGGCTCCTCTCAAGCAAACTTCTGGTGGGCACAGGGCTTGTTTCAGGCGTTTGGGAGGATTTGCGGGCCTCGCAGGGCCGCCTGTTATTTTGATGTATATGGCCAGCAAAGCACCGGCCAAATCCTTGCGCGCCAATATCATGTGGTATCTGATTGCGGTGGATGTCTTGATGCTTGCGGTGTTGCATTTTGGATTTGGCGCTTTGAGTCTCTTTGCAATTGGCCTCGGGCTCGCCCTCATTTTGCCCTACACATTGGGCACCCTTGTGGGCGCACGTCTTTTTTACCCCGAGTGGGAGCGCGCGTATCGCCGTGTCGCCTATTTGGTAATCGCAGCTTCGGCGCTTTTCAGTTTGCCCATTTGGCCTTAAAACCCGCGCGCAAGGAGAGGTTTGATGCAGCTAAACGAGATTTCCTATCCCGACACGCCCCCCATTGATGGCTATGGGCCAGGCTTTTTCCGCGTTGGCGGGAAGGTCTATGAAGGCGGTTTGCTGATCTTGCCGTCAGGGCTTGTGCCTTGGTCTGGGTATGAAGATCTGGGCGAAATCTTGAGCGCTGCGCAAGACATTGACGTGCTTTTCGTTGGCACAGGCGCAGAGATTGCATCCGTGCCCAAAGCGATGCGTGAGGCCGTTGAAGCCGCAGGACCTGGGCTTGAGATCATGAACACGCCGTCAGCCTGCCGCACCTACAATGTTTTGCTGTCAGAAGGGCGACGCATCGCCGTGGCGCTCACGCCTATGCCCCTTGCCTAATGCTCAAAGCAGAGTCCCTCACAATCGCACGTGGCGGCATTGCACGCCTTGAAAACCTCAGTTTTGAGGTAGGCGCCGGTGAGGTTCTCGCGATTACAGGGCCCAACGGTATCGGCAAAACCAGCCTTTTGCGCTGCCTTGCGGGGCTAAGCCCGCCCGCCAAAGGCCGCGTCGTTGGAGCAGGTGAGAGGGCAGTCTATGCCCCTCATGCTGATGCGCTGAAACTGCGTCTCAGCGTGCGGGAAAACCTGAGCTTTTGGGCCGGGATTTATGCTGCACGTGATCAAGCGAGCTCCGTTGAGGCTTCTCTTGAAGCCCTGAATCTAAAAAGCTTCGCGGACCGGCAGGTCAGCACACTCTCTGCAGGCCAAAAACGACGTGCAGGCTTGGCGCGCTTGGTTCTGTCGGGCTGCGATCTTTGGATCTTGGACGAACCCACCGTCTCTCTAGATTCGGCCAGTCAGAAATTGATCGCGGGACTCATTGCCGAGCATGCGCAATCAGGTGGCAGTGCAGTGATCGCCACGCATATCGCGCTCGATTTGCCTCATAAAACGCTCGATCTTTCCAGCTTTGCGGCGGACCTCCCGGCCTTTGATGTGCCGGAGGCGCTGTTGTGAAAGCGCTTTTCTGGCGAGATCTGAAGCTTGCGGTGGCCTCTGGCGGGGGCGTTTGGCTCACTTGCGTCTTCTTTGCGATTTTGGTTGTGATGATCCCCTTTGGTGTAGGGTCTGAACGCGGCGTTTTGGTCCGCATCGCGCCGGGTGTGATTTGGGTTGCAGCTCTCTTGGCAACCTTTTTGTCTTTGGATCGGATCTTTGCGAGCGACGCGGAAGACGGTAGTCTCGAGGTGCTGGCACAATCACCTTTGCCGCTTGAGGCGTTGACTTTGATCAAAGCGCTTGCCCATTGGATCACCACCTGCGTCCCGCTTGTTGTCATCGCACCGATTTTGGGCGCGATGTTGGGTATGCCCTTCGTGAGCTTAGGCCCTTTGGTTCTGAGCCTTTTACTGGGCACGCCTGCACTCAGCGCCATTGGAACCTTTGGGGCCGCACTTGTGCTCTTTGTGGCGCGGGGTGGTATGCTTTTGTCGATCCTTGTGCTGCCTTTTGCCTTTCCAACCCTGATTTTTGGCACCACAGCCATTACATCTGTTCTAAGCGGGTCTGGCGAAATGACCCCCTTTTTGATGCTCGCGGGCATCAGTTTGGGAAGCGTTGGGCTGATGCCCTTTGCCTCATCGGCAGTTTTACGATTTGGCCTTAGGTGAAGGGTTAAAAGAATGCGCAGCAGACTCTCAAAACGAGGCACAGCATGAATTTTTGGCAATTTGCCAACCCGACAGTCTTCATGTCTTGGAGCGGCAAGCTCTTGCCTTGGGCTTGGCTTACGGCTCTGGCGAGCTTGGCTGTGGCGCTGGTTTGGGGCTTTTTCTTCACGCCGGATGATTTTCGCATGGGCTCAACCGTGAAGATTATCTACATTCATGTGCCAGCAGCCATGATGGCAATCAATGCTTGGCTCATGATGTTTGTTGCCTCGCTCATTTGGTTTATCCGCCGCCATCACGTGAGCGCTTTGGCGGCGAAAGCGGCAGCCCCCATTGGCCTTGTGATGACACTTATCGCCATCGCGACGGGTGCGATCTGGGGTAAACCGATGTGGGGCACCTATTGGGCCTGGGATCCGCGGCTCACAAGCTTTCTCATCTTGTGTTTCTTTTTTGTTGGCTACATCGCGCTGTGGGAAGCGCTTGAGAGTTCCGATGTGGCGGCGGATCTGACGTCGGTCTTGTGCTTGGTGGGCTCTGTCTTTGCTTTGCTGTCGCGCTATGCGGTTCAGTTTTGGAACCAAGGCCTCCACCAAGGCACCTCTGTGCCCGTCGCTACGGGAGAGCGCACGGTGGATGACGTGTTTTTTGCGCCGCTGGCGCTTGCGATGTTGGGTTTTGGGCTTCTCTTTATCGCCTTGGTGTTGACCCGTACCCGTACAGAGCTGCGCTTGCGGCGCGCACGCGCGCTTGAGGCCCGCCAACGCATGCGTTTGGAGCAGTCAGTATGATGGTTGATTTGGGCAAATACGCGGGCGATGTGTTTGCAGCTTATGCAATTACCCTGACGGCGTTGGCAGGGCTGGTGCTTTGGTCTTATGCCCAGGCCAAGCGCGCAAAAAGCAAACTCGCCAGTCTCGAGGCTGAGGCGAAAGACGCATCATGAAACAGCCTTTAAAGTGGATCCCGTTGGGTGTGTTTCTCGCTCTCATTGGTCTTTTTGCTCTCGGACTTTTGCGCGACGATACGGAAAGCTTGCCCTCTGCGCGTCTTGGGCAGATTGCGCCCCCGGTTGTGCTGACAGCTTTGGGAGAAAAACCGCTTTTTGCGGCGGAAGAGCTGAACGGTGGCGGGGTTAAGCTTGTGAACTTCTGGGCAAATTGGTGCGCGCCTTGCCGTTTGGAACATCCACAATTGATGGCTTTGCAAGCAAGCGGCGTACCGATCTATGGGATCAACTACAAAGACCCCGATGAGCGCAAGGCGCTCGGATTTTTAGCTGAGCTTGGGGACCCGTATGAGGGTGTTGGCGCAGACATCACAGGGCGCGCTACTGCAGCAGAATGGGGCGTTTACGGTATCCCCGAAACCTACGTGATCGATGCAAAAGGTGTTGTGCGGTTTCGCTTTGCTGGCCCGGTTACGGAGAGTATTTTGCAGAGCACGATTTTGCCTGAGATCGCAGCGGCGGCGAATTAAGGTTTTGCGCCGCGCTTCGCGCGTCGCGGTGCCTCCGGCGGGAGTATTTTTACCAAGAAAAGCAAACGAAAAAGGCGACCCCTAGGCCGCCCTTTCTTAGCTTTTTCTTGGCCTAAGTACTCAAGCAGCCTTAGCCAAGTTGCGCAGCACATAGTGCAGCACGCCGCCGTTTTCGATGTAGTCGATCTCAACAGCCGTATCGATCCGGCACTTCAGTGTGATCTCTTCTGTGGAGCCATCCGCGCGCGTGATCGTGCAAGGCACTTCTTGAAGCGGCTCAACCCCTTCAAGGCCATGGATCGCAACGGTTTCATCTCCTTTGAGGCCAAGCGTTTTGCGTGTGACGCCACCGGTGAACTCAAAGGGAATGACGCCCATGCCAACGAGATTGGATCGGTGGATGCGCTCAAAGCTCTCTGCAACGACAGCTTTGACGCCCAGGAGCGCTGTGCCTTTTGCGGCCCAGTCACGCGAGGAACCTGCGCCGTATTGCTCTCCGCCAAAAATCACTGTGGGCGTGCCCGTATCTTGATAGGCCATGGCCGCATCAAAGATCGAGGTTTGCGCGCCGTCTGGCCCAAGGGTGTAGCCGCCCTCAACGCCTTCGAGCATCTCGTTTTTGATCCGGATGTTGGCAAAGGTGCCGCGCATCATGACCTCGTGGTTGCCGCGCCGTGAGCCATAAGAATTGAACTCACGTGGGGCCACTTGGCGCTCGGTTAAGTATTGGCCTGCAGGAGTGCTTTCCTTGAAAGATCCCGCTGGCGAGATGTGGTCGGTGGTGATCATGTCGCCCAAGATCGCCAGCACTTTCGCGCCCTCGATGTTCTCGATCTTCTTGGTGTCCATGGTCATGCCCTGAAAGTACGGCGGGTTCTGCACATAGGTCGAGGTGGGCGGCCAATCGTAGGTCTTTTCGTCCGTGGTCTCAACGCTTCGCCATTTTTCGTCACCTTTAAAGACGTCCGCGTATTTCTCGAGGAAGGCAGCACGGGTCACAGTGGCTTCAACGAGTTCCGCCACTTCTTGCGAGCTTGGCCAGATGTCTTTGAGATAAACCGGATTGCCGTCTTTGTCCCCGCCCAAAGGCTCAGAGGTCAGATCAATGTCGAGTGTGCCGGCGATGGCATAAGCCACCACAAGGGGCGGTGAGGCGAGGTAGTTCGCGCGCACATCCGGTGAGATCCGACCTTCGAAGTTGCGGTTGCCAGATAGCACGGACGTGGCCACGAGATCGCCTTCGGCGATGGCCTCCGACAGCTCTTTTTGGATTGGGCCGGAGTTGCCGATGCAGGTGGTGCAGCCGTAGCCCACCAAGTTAAAGCCAATCGCATCGAGATCATCTTGCAACTCTGCAGCTTCGAGATAGGCGGACACCACTTGGGAGCCCGGTGCGAGCGAGGTTTTTACCCAAGGCTTGCGGTTGAGGCCCAAAGCAGCGGCTTTGCGCGCCACAAGGCCTGCGCCGATCATCACGTAAGGGTTGGACGTGTTGGTGCAGGAGGTGATCGAGGCGATCACTACTTTGCCCGACTCCATCGTATAGTCTTCGCCCGCAACTGCCACTTCTTTGCCCATGGGACGCTTGAAGGTTTCTTCCATTTCTTTGCGGAAGGCGGATTTGCCGTCGGTCAGCGCCACGAAGTCTTGTGGGCGCTTGGGACCAGAGATTGCTGGGACGATTGTGCTCATGTCGAGGTGCAGCGTGTCTGTGTAGATTGGCGCATAATCCTCGCCGCGCCAGAAGCCGTTCTCTTTTGCATAGGCTTCAACGAGCGCGATGCGATCTTCGTCACGGCCCGTATTGCGCAGGTAGCGTAGGGTCTCATTATCAATTGGGAAGAAGCCGCAAGTGGCACCATATTCAGGGGCCATATTCGCGATTGTGGCGCGGTCCGCCAACGGCAAATTGTCGAGACCAGCGCCATAGAACTCAACAAATTTACTTACCACGCCTTTGGCGCGCAGCATTTCAACAACCTTCAGCACGAGGTCTGTGCCGGTGGTGCCTTCCATCATTTCGCCTGTCAGCTCAAAGCCGATAACTTCGGGGATCAGCATGGAAATCGGCTGGCCGAGCATCGCGGCTTCGGCTTCAATCCCGCCCACACCCCAGCCAAGCACAGCAGCTCCATTGACCATAGTGGTGTGGCTATCTGTACCCACAAGCGTATCGGGATAAGCAACCTCTTCGCCGTTTTGATCCACGTCTGTCCAAACGGTTTGAGAGAGATATTCCAGGTTCACTTGGTGGCAGATGCCGGTGCCGGGGGGGACAACGCGGAAGTTGTTAAAGGCGGACTGACCCCATTTGAGGAAGGTATAACGCTCCAAATTGCGTTCATACTCGCGGTCCACGTTCAATTGGAACGCACGCGGGTTGCCGAACTCGTCGATCATCACTGAGTGGTCAATCACCAAGTCCACAGGGTTCAAGGGGTTGATCTTCTCAGGATCTCCACCGAGGGCCACGATCCCGTCGCGCATTGCCGCAAGGTCCACAACAGCAGGAACGCCGGTGAAATCCTGCATCAGCACGCGGGCCGGGCGATACGCAATTTCTTGTGGGTTCTTGCCGCCCAGTTTGGCCCATTGCCCAAAAGCTTTGATATCCTCAACCATGACCGTTTTGCCATCTTCAAAACGCAGCATGTTCTCAAGAACCACGTTAAGTGCGGCTGGCAATTTCGAGAAGTCACCAAGACCAGCAGCCTCTGCTGCGGCGATAGAATAAAAAGAAACGGTTTGGGATCCCACGGTGAGGGTTTTGCGGGTGTTTGAGCTGTCATGGCCGACGGTGATTGGCATAAGGCTGTCTCCTAGGCATCGTAGATTGCGCTGATTTTAATCTTCCTTGCAGGAAGGTAAGCGACCCCGCAAGCAAAGATGGGGGCTCTGCGACAATATTAGTATGCAATTGTGTACTCGTTTGGTCCGCCAGCTGGATACAAGACTGCTGCGATCTCAAATCGCCCGCAAACAGCCTCAACAAAGCCTTGAAACGATGTAACACTATTCTCGCAAAACCTTGATTGGCCAATCTGAGAACCTGTGGTGTAGGGTTTTGTGAAGATAGAAGATAAAGGTGCCAACATGCGTCGAGCGATCCTTGCAGCAGCAATTTACCTGGCCAGTGCTTTTGGCGCTATGGCTCAAAGTTCCAATGCTGTTGTTGTGGAGCTTTTCACCTCGCAAGGTTGTTCAAGCTGCCCACCTGCAGATGCGTTTTTGCATAAACTGGCCAAGCGCGATGATGTGATCGCATTGGGCTTCCATGTGGACATTTGGGATTACATCGGCTGGAAAGACCGTTTTGCAAAGCGCGAATATACAGAGCGTCAGCGCTCCTATGCGCGCGCGGCGGGGGCGCGGTCGATCTACACACCTCAAATGATTATCGGCGGTGTGGATCATGTGATTGGCTACAATCCCATGGAAACCATGGATCTCGTGGCGAAACACAAAGCCAAAGGTTATGATGTGGCTCTGGAACTCACACGCTCAGGGGATCGCGTTACCGTCGAGGCTTCGGCTGAAAAACCTAGTCAGATGGTGGTGCAAGTGGCGCAGATCAGCCCGAACAATCAAACCAAGATCAAACGCGGCGAAAACGCGGGCCGGACCATCAGTTACGCCAATGTGGTCACCGATTTCGATGTGCTCAAGAAATGGAATGGGCGTGGGAAATTCAAGTCGTCCTTTGAGGCGGAAGGTGACATGCCTGTTGTGGTGATTGTTCAGCGTGCAGGTCATGAAGAAATTCTCGCCGCGGCTAAGATCAACTGAAGACTCAACCATAATTTCTGCAATATATTTACTAGAAACAAAGGCCTGTGCCTGACCGCGTGCGTCGGGCTGAAAGCCCCCGCCCAGGGGGGCGGCTAGAATTCGACTAGGGGCTGGTCGGCTTCGCCTCCTAGGAATATTTGGCCAGCGTGGCTGCTCAGGATTAGTCGATAATGTTTAGAGCGCCTTACCGCACGATGCCTTTCCACCGCCGATGGGTCCAAAACCACTGATCTGGCTTTTGCGCGATCATGGCCTCCAGCCGCTTGTTCATTTCCAAGAGCATCTCTTCAGGGGCGGCATGAGGAATGGGAGCGTCAATGATGACATCGAAGTCCAAACCGTTGTCTTTGCGCATGGCAAAGTAGGGGATTACCAAGGCCTCGAGTTTCACCCCCACTTCCGCAGACGACAGAGCCGTTTTCGCGGGATGCCCCATGAAGGGGATCAAAGCCCCGGAGGGAAAATAGAGATCAAAGCCAATGGCCACGCAGCCACCGCGCTTAAGATGCACAACCATTTTGCGCGCCCCACCTGAGCCTTGCTCAAACATCGGCCCCGACACGGACAGCAGCGTCTCCATATAGTGCTCGTGGAAATAAGCGTTTGACATGGCGCGAAATACACCCGCCACGGAGATCCCCGCCGCATCTAGGGCATGGCGGGGCGCCTCGTAATTGGCAAAATGCGCTGTGACAAAAAGCACAGGCCTGCCTTGCGCGCGTGCCTCTTTGAGGGCGTCGAGGCCGGGGCCTTGCAAAGGAATGGCGCGCGCGCGTTTGGCAAACTCTTCCGTGGAGTAGTTTTCAATGATCGTGCGGCCCACGTTGTTGCACACAGCCCGTGCACGGGCTTTAAGCTCGGTGGCGCTGAGATCCGGATAAACCATTTTCAGATTTGCGATGGCCCGGGATTTGTATCCCGTCAGTGGAGCCAAAACATCTGCAACCATCCAACCGATAAACGCCACCCGCCGCTCATATGGCAGGGCCAGAGCCAGCCGCAAAAGCCCGCGCAAGATGCGATCTATCAGCCAATCAAGGGGCGAGGATTTTGGCTCAGGCTTGCTCATTTTTCTGGCATAGGCGGGCGGGCAAGTGGGTGCAAGCCTGTCTGATTTGCTTAACTTGGGCGGGCCACAAGCCCTGTGCCGATCATCGCATCGCGCGAAATCAGCGCCGCGAGCGCCTCTTGATCAAATCCTTCGGTGCCCTCGGGGCGCTTCGGCACAACCAAATAGCGCATATCTGCCGTGCTATCATGCACGCGCACTTGAACCTCTGGCGGCAGGGTAACGCCAAATTCAGCCAGAACCTTACGCGGTTCTTTGACTGTGCGGCTGCGATAGGCGCGGGATTTGTACCACGCCGGCGGCAAGCCTAGGAGGTTGCGCGGATAACACGAGCAAAGCGTGCAAACGACGATGTTGTGCACGTCAGCAGTATTTTCCAAAGCGACGAGATGCATGGGGCCAGGCTCTAAGCCCATTTCGCGCATGGCGGCTGATCCGTCTTCCAAAAGACGCGTCTTAAAATCTGGATCGATCCAAGCGCGAGCGACAACGCGCGCGCCGTCAGCAGGCGCGCGCCGATCCATCGCTTCCACTTGGGCTTGAATGGCGTCTGAGGTCAGAACGCCTTTCTCAACGAGCAATTCCCGGATCGCAATTTCAAGCACTTGGGTTTCAGTCAGCGCGGTGTCGTCGTCGGGCTGATAGGGATGGCCGGAGGGCGAATGCGTGTGATGGTCGTGATGATCATGAGGCATTACGCGGGCTCCAACCAATGCTCGTAAATTTCGGCTTCGAGAAAATCGCTCGGGCGCTCGGCAGCGTCTCCCCAGACTTCCTTCATGGAGAATCGCACGCGGTAGAGCGCTTTGTGATCTGCGGGCACGCAATAGGCCAGTTGCTCTGGGTTTTTGAAAGCCCCAAGGGCGCGTTCGATCTCGCCGGTTTTTCCGCGCAAATAGGACGGTGTGCGCATATGCCCGGGCGCGCTGAGCGCGCGCACGCGAACCTGTGTTCCAGGACCATAACTCATGGGGCCGCACTCGCGGTGCCGTAGGTCGCGCCGCGTTCCCGCACTTGAGCCATTCTATCTGCAATTTCCTCGGTGCTGAGCGCGCCGCTTTCGAGCAAGTTTTGATGTAAAGACATCATCCACCGCTCGTAATAGCTCATCGTCTCGAAGCTCTCGGGACCAAGATCTTCCAGCACACGGCGCATGCTATCCACGGTGAAAAGGCCCTTGGTATAAAGCAGCACCATCATGGCATCGACCCGCTTTTCCCAAAACGCCACGGCGTGATCGGTCTCGTCAATCTCACCGGCGTCAAAGCCGCCCATATCGTGCCAGTTGGTCATGTGAGCCTCCGTTTCGAAAGGAGAGTAAAACGGAGGCGTCAGGGTCTCAAGAGGGCTCAGTCCTTAATAGGCAAAGCCCTTGCCACGTTCGATCGCGAGTTTCAGCGAGGTTTCGGCCCAAGTGTTGCGCCCGCCTGATTTGCGGATCTGGCTGAGTTCCGCGCGGGCGAGGGACAGTTTGCCCTCTTCAACGAAAGCTTGGCCCATGTAAGAGCGCGCCAAAAGATTGCTAGGATCCATCATCAGGGCGGTTTGATAATAGCCCATCGCGGCGTCCAGATTGCCCATCTTGCGTTCCGTAAAGCCCATGTATGTCATATAACGACCGTCTTGGCGGCGCATCGCACTGAGCGTGTCTTGGGCATGTTGATATTGCCCGGCATAGGCAAACTCGCGCACCGCATCAAAGAGCGTGTCGTCATCGAGGCGGCTCTCTTTTGGAGCCACGCACTCTTTTGCGCTCTCGTCATAAACCATGCCTTCCTGGCATTCGGTTGTGGTTTTTGTTGGGGTTGGCGGTGCATCTGACGAACTGCCCGCGGCAAAGCTCAGGGCAGGAAGGCAAATCAGAACGGCGGCGAGACCAAAGCGCATGAGGCAGCTCCTTAATTGTGATACAGCAGAGCTAGTTTAAGCGAGCACTTTGGCCACAAAAAAGGCCGCCCCACAGAGATGTGAAGCGGCCTTCGCTGCATATATCAGGATCGTCTTAGGAGGAAACGGAGGTCACGCATTTCCCCGACTCTGCGTCAAAGGTTGTGCCGTCAGCACAGCTCATTGTTGCAGTTTGCGTTGTGTGCTCGTAGTTGCAGCCCATCGCAAAACTCAAAGTTGGCAGCACAGCCAGAACGGTGGCGGCCAGGCAGGTCTTCATCGTCTTCATAGTGCGTCTCCTTGATTGATTGGGTTAAGCCTAGCGGAGGGCTTGCAAGAGGCAAGCAAAATGACCGTATTGAGCCGCAAGGAACGCGGCACTCAGCGAGTTGGCGCTCATCCGGTGCAATTTTAGGCAATTCTCACGCTTCGGTGCCGAGCACGTGACAATCCCTACACGGCGCCTCGCTAAGGCTTTCGTGGTTCGTGTTCGGCGCACGTGAGACTCTTGGAGAATATCCAACCCAAATCTAGGAGATCTAAATGCCTTCGCTTCCACGCATCACCCGACGCAGCTTGGTATCATCAAGCGCAGCGCTCGCAATCGCCGGACCTCTTCAAGCCGCAAGCGCTTCACGCAGTGCTCCGTTTGAATATGAGATAACCCGGACCTTGCCAGAATGGCTTGAGCGGCTGAGCCCAGATGATTTCAAAGTGCTTCGGCTCTCGCAAACCGAACCTCGTCATTCCAGCCCGCTCATTCAAGAAACGCGGAGCGGGGCGTATTGCTGCAAAGGCTGCGATTTGCCGCTTTATGTCTCAGATTGGAAAGTCCAACTTGATATCGGTTGGGTGTTTTTTCGGCACGGAGAAGAGAATGCGCTCTTGATGGCGGTCGATCACGGACAAAGCGATATGGGAACGCATGAGGATACGGCCAAGATCGAAGCGCATTGTCGCCGCTGTGGCTCACATATTGGCCATGTCCTCTTGGTCAATGGAGCGGTTTTGCACTGTGTGAACGGCAGTTCTTTGCAGTTTGAACCTGCTGCGTCCTAAAACAGAGCCGAAGCCTTAATTGAGCCGACTTGCCAGGATCGCTTGCTGCGTGGTTTTGCGCCTTGCCGCTTGGCTGGAATGTGTCGGAATTCGGGGCATTTCTCGCATTTGTGTGAGATCCAACACGGCTGAGATCACTCACCTGTGCATCACGTTTAATCGTTGTTTTGAAACGGAAATTTTTGATCCGAAATGGTGAGGTATCTGCGCGCTAAGTTGCCAAGCCAATTCACGAGAACGCGTTGCGTTTTCTCGGTTTCGTGTAGATCTCTTCACGCTTGTTTCAAAGCTACGTCCCAATGTTACAGCGCCTCACGTAAAACCTGGGTCAAGCCAAAGTTGTGGTGAAAATCGGTGACCAAAACCGTGTTTGGACCTGTGCCGGATTGGTTTGCAGATAGAGGGGGCCGAAACACTCGGCAGTCTGACATTGAAAGGAAATTCAACATGACACTCACATCTAAAGCCTTGATCCTGGCCGCATCTTTCGCAGCTGTTGCCACCACATCTGCTTTCGCGATGGAAGCTGAAGCGGACCAACTTGCGGGTGCTGTTATGCGTGAGTTGAGCTTGCGCGGTTTGCCGACGGACTCGGTGATGGACCTCACCATTGCTCAGATCCAACAGCTCAAACAGATCTTCGCCAACAGCGACTCCAGCAACGAAATGACAAGCGCTGCAAAAAGCATCCTGCAGCGCGCGGGCCAGCCGGGTCAGTAAGACATACCACGCGTTGAGGGCGGTCTGCGCCCTCACGCACCCCTTTGATTATTCGCCAAAGACACGTTCGAAAATCGTATCGACGTGTTTGGTGTGATAGCCCAGATCAAACTTCTCTTTGATCTCGTCTTCCGAAAGCGCTGCCAAGACGTCCGCGTCCGCCAAAAGCTCTGTTTGGAAGTCTTTGCCTTCTTCCCAAACCTTCATCGCATTGCGCTGCACAAGTTTATAGGCGTCCTCGCGGCTCACACCCGCCTGGGTCAGCGCCAAGAGCACCCGTTGGCTCATCACTAGCCCCCGGAATTTGTTCATATTGGCGAGCATATTTTCTGGATAGATCACAAGCTTGTCGATCACGCCCGTGAGGCGGGCCAGGGCAAAATCTAGCGTGATTGTGCAATCGGGGCCAATGTTGCGCTCGACCGAGCTGTGCGAGATGTCGCGCTCATGCCAGAGGGTCACGTTCTCCATCGCCGGTACAACAGACATGCGCACCAGGCGCGCCAGCCCCGTGAGGTTCTCGGTCAGCACAGGGTTGCGCTTGTGGGGCATCGCACTTGAGCCCTTTTGGCCCTTGGAGAAAAACTCTTCGGCTTCCAAAACTTCCGTGCGCTGCATGTGGCGCACTTCCGTGGCGATGTTCTCCACGGAGCTTGCGATCACGCCGAGCGTGGCAAAGAAGGCCGCATGGCGATCGCGCGGAATGACTTGGGTGCTGATGGGCTCAGGCACGAGGCCCAGCTTGTCGCAGACATGTTCCTCAACGGCCGGATCAATATTGGCAAAGGTGCCCACGGCGCCCGAAATAGCGCCCGTTGCAATCTCAGCGCGTGCATCGCGCATCCGGCTGAGGTTGCGGTCCATCTCGGCGTAAAACCGCGCAAATGTCAGACCCATCGTGGTGGGCTCCGCGTGAATGCCGTGGCTGCGCCCGATCCGCACGGTCATTTTATGCTCAATCGCGCGGCGCTTCAAAGCCGCAAGCAAGCCTTCAAGATCCGCGATTAGAATGTCTGCGGCTCGGGTGAGTTGCACGTTAAAGCAGGTATCCAAAACATCCGAGCTGGTCATACCTTGATGCACAAAACGCGCCTCGTCGCTGCCCACATGCTCAGCCAAATGCGTGAGAAAGGCGATGACGTCGTGCTTGGTGACAGCCTCGATCTCATCAATCCGCGCCACGTCAAACTCAACGTCCTTGGCTTTCCAGACCGCTTCGGCGTTTTCTCGGGGGATCACACCGAGATCAGCCATAGCATCGCAGGCGTGCGCCTCAATCTCGTACCAAATGCGAAATTTGCTTTCAGGCGACCAAATCGCAACCATATCGGGACGAGAATAACGTGGGATCATCTGTGAGGCGCCTTTCTAATGCTGCGCGTGCGTCATAGGCTTGGGAGGTAGGAGACTCAAGCGATGCGGCTGTTGATTTTAATCCTTTGTTCGATCTGGGCGGGACCGACTTACGCGGATTTCGCCAAGCTCAGTGGCCCTGAGATCGCCCAAACGCTCGCAGACAGCACTTTGCAATACGAGACGGCCAAACAGCGCTTCTATGCCTCTGGCAAAACGCTCTATGAAAGCTCCGAAGACAGCTGGGGCAATTGGGCTGTGAGAGAGGATCGCTATTGCAGCCAATGGCCGCCTGGGGAAACCTGGGATTGTTATGATGTGCTCAAAGACGGGGCGCAGATCCGATTTCTGGACGACTACGGCAACGCCAGCGACGGCACGCGCCTGCCATGAAAGCCCTGATCGACTTTTTGGGAGATTGGCGCGTGAGCCGGCTGATCGAGGATGCAAGTGGCGCGCAAACCCGATTTGAAGGGCTGGCCCGGTTGGATGGGGATGCTCAAGCGGCGGTTTATGAGGAAAAGGGCCAGCTTCAACTGGCCACAGGAACGGCACTACAAGCAGAGCGCCGCTATCACTGGCGCGAGAGCGGCGAGGGCGTTCAGATCTTTTTTGAGGACAATCGCTTCTTCCATGCTTTGCCCAAAGATGGGTCTCAGGCCGAGCATTTTTGCGATCCCGACACCTATGCTTTGACTTATGACTTTGAAGACTGGCCCAATTGGCGCGTGGACTGGCGCGTTGAAGGCCCTAAGAAATCCTACACCGCCCGCACCACCTATCGCAGATTGCCAAAGCGCCCGCAGGCTTAAGCTCTTGTCGGCCTAAGCCCTTGCAGACAAGCGCTAGCTGGGGCACATGCTCCCTCAACGTAAGTGAAAATGGAGACGGGACATGGCAACCGCTTTAAACGACCGCGTGCTAACCGAGGCCTTTGGCGCCAATGAGGGAACCCAAAAACTGGTCAAACAAGTGGCTTTGGTGCTGCTTGGAATCGTGGCTTTAGCGGTAGCCGCAAAGATCAAAGTGCCCATGTGGCCAGTTCCGATCACACTTGGGACATTCGCAGTCCTGACGATTGGCGCGGCTTACGGTCCGCGCCTCGGGCTCGCGACGATCCTCGGTTACATGATCGTGGGTGCGCTTGGATATGATGTCTTTGCGGGGTCTTCTGCCGAGAAATTCGGCCTTGAGTACATGATGGGCGGCACAGGCGGCTATCTTCTGGGCTACGTGCTTGCAACGCTCGCCTTGGGCTACTTTGCACGCCGCGGTTGGGACCGTTCGGTGGTTTGGATGGCTGTTGCCATGCTCATCGGTAACGCTTTGATCTACATTCCTGGCATTGCATGGCTGGGGCAGCTCTATGGCTGGGACAAGCCTATCTTGGAATGGGGCCTCTGGCCGTTCTTGATCGGTGACGGCATCAAGCTGGCCTTGGCGGCGCTTCTTTTGCCAGCCGCTTGGAAGCTTGTGGGCAAAGCACGCACGTAAATCTCTGCGCAGCGCAACGAAAAAAGGCGCTTTCGAGCGCCTTTTTTTATTTGTAGTTCACCTCTGCAACAAGGCTTTTATGGTCAGACCCAGTGAGCCCAAGGCGCGTCACCCGGCCTGTTTGGGCAAGCACCATATCGATGCGTAATCCAACCTGCGTCAGCCTCTCTTTCAGACTTTCACCTGGTGCTTTCACACTGCCCGGGTAAAATCCGCGCTCAAGCAAAGTCGCCGCATTGATCCGCAGGGTTGGGCCTAATGGTCCAACAACGCGGGTGCCGGTTGCGCGGGCCATGCGCGTCACGGAATGCGCCCAACTGAGATTGTTGAAATCCCCCACCATAACCTTGGGGCCTTCTAGGGATGTCAGCAGGTCTTCATTGGCCCGCACCCGTGGCAATTGCTGCCTGGGGTAGGGCCAGGGGAGATGCACCGCCACGATCCAAACTGGCCCCGCAGAGCCCTCAATCTGCAGAGCTGCAAAGGCTTTTCTGTCGGAACATTCAGGTTGGGCATTCGTCGGTGGCAGTTTAGAAAGAACGCCAACCCCCGAACGATGATCAAACTGACAAATATGTTGGTGCGGGTAACTCTTTGAGAGAAGATCTAAAATCTGTCGGTTTCCTTGGGATATTTCTTGCAGGGTTACAACATCCATATCGGCTTCAAGTATTTGCTCTGCGAGGTCCTCAATCTGCGTGTTGCCATACCAAAGGTTCTTCTGAAACAGCGTGATTTGTGGTGTCCCTTGGCTTTGGTTCAGGACTGGCAAGAGCCAAAATCCAAAGGTTAACAAAGCCGCAAGCCCCGCCCCTAAACGCCACAGGCTGGGCGCAAATGGGAGCAGTGCACAAAGGGCCATGAGCGCACTGAGCGGGACGCGAAAAAGCGCGAGGCTGTCTAATGAGGGATGTAGCGCGCCCAAATAGCCCGCCAGCACCAAAACGCCCAAAACCCCAATCGCTACGCGCACAATCGCTTGCATGTTACCCTTTACTCTTGGCCTCGCCGACGGGCCTTAGCCTAGGTCGCGCTGAGCACCGTCTCAATATGGCTCGATTGTTCTAAGGTTTTATGCACAGGGCATTTATCTGCAATCTCTAAAAGCCGCTTGCGCTGGTCCTGATCAAGCGGGCCGGTGAGATGGATGTCGCGCCGAAAGCTGTCGATCTTTGTGGGATTGGCCGTGTCGCTGTCTTGGGCATGCACTTTGTTGTGGCTCACATCGACACTCACATGCTTGAGCGGCCAGCCTTTGCGGCGCGCATACATACGGATTGTCATCGAGGTGCAAGCCCCCAGCCCAGCAGCCAGAAACCCATAGGGTGACATGCCTTGGTTTGTGCCCCCGTAGGCCAGCGGCTCGTCGGCCAGGGCATGGTGATGGGGGCCGGATTGAATGTCTTGCAAAAAGCCCTTGGGATCGGCTTCGCGCACGCGTGTGATGCCTTCAGGCACGCCAATTGGCGGCGCGGGTGCATGCAAATCGAGATAGCGTGTGGCCCAGGCCGCAATCACATCAGCGGCATATTCTGCATCTTTTGTGCCTGTTATGAGGTGGTCTGCTTTGTCCAAGGTGACAAAGCTCTTGGGGTGCTTGGCAGCGAGAAAGATCTCCGCTGCATTGTCGATGCTGACGGTTGCATCCAAAGGCGCATGCATGACCAAGAGCGCTGCATTCAATTTGGTGATGGCTGGCGTGAGCGCGCCTTTGGACACGTCCTCCAAAAACTGCTTGCCGATTTTAAAGGGTCGGCCCCCCAAAGACACTTCTGCGATCCCTTTCGAGAGGATCTCGGGCAGGGCATCCGCGAAGTTATGTGTGACATGTTCTGGATCGAAAGGAGCTCCAAGGGTCACCACACCTTTGAGATCTGGAAGGCTTGATGCGGCTTTGAGCACTGCAGCGCCGCCAAGCGAATGCCCGATCAAAAGGCTTGGGGCCATGCCCTTGGCCTCAAGATATGCGCAGGCTGCCAAAAGATCTGCCACGTTTGAGGTGAAGTTGGTGTTCTCAAACTCACCTTCCGAATGGCCAAGCCCCGTAAAGTCAAAGCGCAACACGGCGATCCCCATGCTCGCCAAGCGGCCTGCAATGCGGCGGGCTGCGGGAATGTCTTTGGAACAGGTAAAGCAATGGGCAAAAAGCGCTGTCGCGAGATGTGGCCCTTCGGGTAAATCAAGCCGGGCCGCCAGCATTTGGCCATCATGGCCGGGGAAGGTGAGACGCTCTGTGGGCATGGGAATGGGTCCTTTGTGATGCCCCAAACTTGGTCCGATAGAGCCCAGCCCGCAACCTATGTGACAGCCAATGCACCAAGTGGTGATCAAATGGGATGTTCCAAAAGCAATGAGGCTCCGCCCACAAAAAAAGCGCCCTCCAAGTGAAGAGCGCTTTTCCCAGTATATTAAGCTTTGGTCTTAAGCGCTTTTGCGGCGCAGGAGGCCGAGCCCCAAAACACCCATGCCGAGCAGAGCAGCCGGGGCGGGCAGCGGTACCGGGGCAATGTTTGCGGTGGTTACGCGCAAGACCGACGGGTTGCCGTTGGCCGCTGCATAGATCACCCGGAAGGTGCCGCCGTCAAAGGCACCAGGGCCTGTGGTGCGCACACCCGTTGGGTTGGTGTAGGCCAAGATTTCTGAACCATCATCAAAGATCGCGATGCCATCGTCGTGTTGCGCGGTGACATCAAAGCTTTGATTGATCACACGCTCAAACGTTAGAATGGTCGTCGTTTGAAAATGCGGTGTGCTCAAGCGCAGGTTCGCGATATCCGTATCCAAGCCGGATACGGTGCCGGACGCCGTGGCAAAGAAATCACCAATCGACTCGAGATCTTCGTCTGTTGGGTTTGGAACCGCGAAGTTCAACGGCCCAGAATAAACGAAATTATCGAGCACGTCTGCCGCATCGATGTTGGCTTGCGTCGCGGCCGCATTGCTGGCATGACCATGAGCGTTGAAGTTCGAAACCGTGACATTGAACACGCCCGTCAGGAAGTTACCGGTGATAGGGGACACGGACGTGGCGTTTGCCGCACCGACCGTGGCGAAAGCTGCCAAGGCAGCAAAACCAATCGTACGTAAGGTCATTCTCTTATCCTGTTTAACGGAAGGCTTTCGCCCTCTAACTCTTATGTGTGCAGGTGAGAATTTAGGGGTTTGGCGCACCAATGGCCACAAATCTGCCAAATTATTGCCGAAAAAACGCCAAAAAATCTGAGCTTTATAGCGCGTTTTGGATACAATTATGCTGTTCGTTGCACATTGTTTCCATGCGCAAAGATCATTGCAAAATTCGTTGGAATTTAGTGAGGGGGCGTTGCAGCGCCTAAGCCAGGCCCATCAAGTGCGCATCAAATGGATAGACGGTGAGATTTTCATAGCCGTCTTCCGTGATCACAACCTGATCCTCGAGCTTGATCGAGAAATCTCCGCCGACCTCGCCCACAAGCGCCTCCACGCAGAGGGTCATGCCGGGCTCGAGCTCATAGTCAAAGGCCCCGTCGACCATTTTGTCAGGGTAGGCCACGAGCGGCCACTCGTCACACAGGCCCACGCCATGCATCAAACAGCCATACTTTTGCTTTTGGTATTTGTCGTGCAACACATGCGTGTTCCGGCTGAGCTCTTGAATGTTTATACCCGGTTTCAACATCTCCATATTCGTCATGATGTGCTCATGGGCATGGGTGAACGCCTCGACCATATCCGGGCGCGGCGCGCGGTCGCCGATCCACCAAGTTCGAGAGATGTCTGAGCAAATACCATAGGCACCCACAAGATCGGTATCAAAGGCGACGATCTCATTGTTTTGCACAATACGGGGCCCACATTCTTGGAACCACGGGTTGCTGCGCGGGCCGGACGCCAAAAGACGCGTTTCAATCCATTCTCCACCGCGTTTGATATTTTCAGCGTGCAAAACGGCCCAAATATCGTCTTCACTCACGTTTCCTTGTGGCACATGTGTCCGCGCAAAATCTTCCATGGCATGGCAAGCGGACTCGCAGGCATGCATCGCGCAGCGCATCGCTTTGATCTCATCTGGGCCCTTAATCGAGCGGGACTTCTCAGTCACTTCCTCACCTTCGATGATCTCAAATCCCTGCGCTTCAAGCGCGCGCAGCCCATGCAACATGATCTTGTCGACGGCGAGGCGTTTGTTTTTGCCTGCATGCTCTTCGCAAAGCACACGCACCTCGTTGGAGAACTTATCTGCGGCAATATCGATCTTATCCCCGCGATCAAAATAAAAGAGATCGGCCCCAGACCGCGCTTCGCGCACCAAGGGGTTGAAGGACGATAAGAAAGGCGAATTCTTATAATCCCAGATCACCATGTAGCCATCGGCGCAAACAAGCACAGCGCGGAACGGATTGTGTGTGTTCCACAATTGCATATTGGTGCTGTCGGTCGCGTAGCGGATGTTGAGCGGGTCAAACATCAAAAGCCCCGCGAGATCGCGCGCTTGAATATGGTGTGTCAGCCGTTCCCAGCGAAAGCGCCGCATGGCTTGCAGATGGGGCAACTCTAAGCCCGCGGCCTCCCATTCGCGGTAGGCCAGTTGCGTTGGGCCAATTTCAATCCGGTCCGCGTCGTTTGGAGTGTTGTCGCCAAGCAAAGCGCCGCGCGTTGGGTCGATCTTGCGCCGATCACTGTAGTGCTGGTTCATGGCTGGCCTCCTCACTGACTTTCCGTAAAAGTCTGCAAAGGCCAGACGAGGCTGTCGGGCCTGAAACCGACTTGGAAAATGCCGTAAATGAGCCATTCAGATTGGTCATCTTACACCCATTTGATCCCTTGGGTCGAAGCTGCCGGGCGCCCTTTGCCGGGTATTCAGCCTTTGGGGCAGAGCCCGCTGTTTTTGATCGGTGAGGATTACGCAGACCAGATGCATACCAAACGCGCGCTCATCTCTGAGCGCAAAAGCTTGGTTCTGGCGCAGGCTGCAACCTTGGGTGAAAGCACTTTGGCGGCCGTCTACAATTTTGCTCTGTCCACGATTTTGACGCAGCCTGGTTTTGAAAGGAACGAGGGTGATAGGCTCACCTGCCCAGATGGGGTTCATGTAAAGCTGGACCCAGCCAAGCCTCTGGAAACACTCGGGAACTGCATTCAAGAAGACATCTGTGTGATGGAAAAGCGAGACACCCGTCATGTTCTGACCGCAGCGCTTTTGACCTTTCCCGCAGGGTGGCGGCTCAGCGAGAAGATTGGCAAACCGCTGGATCGGATCCATGCCCCGGTGAGAGAATATCCCGAAATAGCGCGGCGCGTGCAGCGCCTCTTTGATGGCGTACAAGAGGGTCGTCCGCTATGGAGGGCCAACGCACTTTGGTACGCACACAACACGCTTTACGCGCCTTTGGGCGAAGACACGCCACGCGCCCCTTCACCTGAGGGGCAAGGGTGGTTGCGGTCTGAGCGGCAAGTGATTGCGCGCGTTCCAGGCTCGCAGGCGGTGGTGTTTATCATTCGTACAATGATCTGTGCAGGCGCAGACGCGCGGGTAGATCAGCGCGTTTCGCAGGAGCAGGTTTAGGCGATGTTGGCTGGGCGCTGAAAGAAGCTTGCAATGGCCAAGCCGGATCCCATCGACAAAGACACAGACCCACCCCAACCACGTTTTTGAACGTCGAGCCGGGGAAATGCGCGCGCAGCGCGGGGGAAGGTGACATAAGTAACCATCCGTTAAGCGTCTGAGAAAACCTTGCCGATCCTAAGGCTGGGAAAAGGCGGTTTTTTGAATATTTTGAGGCACTGTTCGCAATTTGGCGTCTAATGCGCTCCTTCCGGTCGCTTCGTTTAGAAAATAGAAAGGCCACCGTACGGTGGTTGTTTTTACAAAATGTCAGAAAAAACGCATTTTATATCATAAAAACAAGTGCTTATAATCTGCACGGAACGTATGCATCACGTATGCCGTTACGTATGCGTGAGGTATGCCAAAGCCGCTTTTTGAAACCTTTTGTTAAGAGACGCCTCTATCTGTTCACAAAACCTTTTCCAAAAAGTTGAGGCCGGCAAACCCACTTTCTCACAGCAAAGCCAATGCTTTGGCGCCAGGAAAACCTTCTGTGTACCTAACAAGATACCAAGGTCTTTTAAGCTGCTATCACCTGCGGATGTGTGGTTCAGCCTGTCCGAACGGGTCCTCATAAACCGGCAAAAACGAGCGTTCTTTGGTCTTATTTTCGCTCTCTCGGCCTGCGATCCATAACCTATTGGAAAACGGCGCGTTTGGTTTAATGCGCTAAAAATCACGCGAAAGCCCGCAGTACGCCAAGAGAGCCAGAACATGCGTCGACCGTTCAAACGCGAGAGATTTCTAGTTGCGAGTATGCTCTTTGCGTCTGCGTTGTCCGGATGCGCGCCTAACGAAACAACCTTCAACCAAAAACTGACGCTGCATTTCACAACACCGGAAGGCCCGAAGGCGTTTTCCTCTGTAACGACAATACGGTGCACGGCAGGGTATGCTTTGGATGTTAATAGGACGAAGGTGACATGCCGCGAAAATGGTGAGGCAGTGGTGGCAAGCCTTGGCGGAAGCTATTTGTTTGCAGCTCTATCTGGCGTTGCCCTGGGCTACGACAGGGCCTTTCAAAGCTTGCGCCAAGACCAACCGATGAAAGAAAAGAAATTCTGGAGGTTGATTGAGCGGGCAAAAGGGCGTCGGTTCGACATACCTGAAGAAAACTACCCCAGTTTTTTTGCCTTTGAGGACGTATCTGTTCCAGCCTCCATTGCCCAGATTGCGCCCGAAGACATATCAAGCCGCTTTGGGCCAGGCTTTTCGCTCGATAAAATGAGCCTCACACTTGTCGAGGAAGACCCGAGCAGATCAATTGCCGACATTCTCCCATGGCTTGATGAATACCAAACGAACCAGTTTCGGCTGAATGGGGAGAGGTGCGCGGCCTGCCCAAAGGACAGCTCATTGCCCGCGCGTGTCGGTCCCGGGCAGTTTCGAGTTGAAACCTTCATACTTCCTGACTGAAGGAGATCGCCGTCACCGAGGGTGCCAACCCGAGTGTGCCTTTCGTAAAAATTGAAGAGATCTAGTAATCACTGGCAAGTCTACCCACATATTAAAGCGTTATGCGAAAAACCTGCATCACCTAACGCTGCCTGAAACCTTTGGTTTCAACGCGTTAGCTGATACGCGATGTCTCCGGTATTTCGTCAAACGCTATAAACACGGCGGGGTTGAATCTCGTTGATATTTGGGGCGACGAAAAGCCTTTCGAATATGTCAATCTCCTCCTTTGAGCAGGGTCCTAAGCTTGGGCTGTTTTAGAACTGTGATGGGAGGATTGCCCCAAAAACAAGGCCGTTGGGCCCATATAAATTGAGCAGAAGGAGCGCGTATTAATGCTGAAAACAGTACATCTTTCACGGGCGCAAAAGGCAGAGTTGTCGCAAGCCATGTCTGCAGATGCGGCTTTTTCTACGGGGCAATCAGCCGGGTTAAGTCTTGTGAGTTTGGAAACCGCTGGCCGGGGTTTGCGGTCCGTTTCAGAGATCGGAAAAGAGATTGAAGCGCTTTCGCGACAAACCGGAGAAATAGGCGTGCTTTTGGTGAAGACAGGCAAGGATTTTTTATGGTCCACGCCAACGCCCTCGGCGCATAGTGCTCCGGAAAGCCATAAGCTCAGCCCTCTTGATGCGGTGCGTATCCTTCTGCAGGGCAAGGGCAATCAGTTTGGATTTGCCCATAAGAACCAAGCCAACGGCAACCTGTGTGATGACGTGATGCCCCTTTTGGAGCACCATGATACGGTTGGATTTTCCCAAGGCAGATCACTGGGATGGCACACGGAAGATGCGGTCTTTAACCGTCCTGAGGTAGATCTGAGCCCAGATATCATCTCCTTGGCCTTCTTGCGGGCGCGTGAAGATGACATCGCTTCGATCTCAATGCCCAACGTGGATGATCTGTCTCTTGCGAGCAAAAAGGCGTTGGAACGAGAAGTCTTTGTGGCGCGTTTGAGCCTTGCACACGGCGCGGGCGAAGGGCGCAATTGGCCAATGAAATCATTGATTTACAATGGGTCGTACTTGCGTGTCAGCTTTGCGAGGATAGAAGAGGATCGGGAGATTTACCTATCGAACGGCACCTATGGGGCGCTCTTGGAGCTACGCGAATTGCTTGATGCCTACTGCGTCGATATCAAAATCGAAGCCGGTGATATCCTTTTTATCGACAACAAACGCGTTGCCCATTGCCGCAAACCCTACGCCTCGCCGCCGCGCTACAACGGCACGGATCGTTGGCAAAGGCGTTTAATCTCTGTTCATGGGAGCCGCGCATCGGCGGTTGATGACTGCTTTTTGGACGGTGCAAAAAACCTTCCACGCGTCATTGATGCAGACAAAGCCATTGCCAAAATGGAACGCTAAGAGCTCAGGGAATTGACGAACGGTACGAGTTGGCCAAAGCTCCGATTGAATTGTGTGAGAGGGAAGATGTGACAAGTTTCATCGAACATCCCTATGTGCAAATCTTTGGTTTGCTTTTTGGCGGGTTTGGGCTCTCGCTTTTGGTGTGGTCTTTGCGCGGCGCAAAGAAGGTTGCCTCTGGTGAATCTGTTTTGGAACGCTATGATGATTACCTGCTGAGTGCCGCACAGTTTCATGAGATTAACGAGGCTTATGAGTTCATGAAGTTCCACGTGGGCGCGCTCAATATTTCTCCGCTCAATACGTGGAAGGCGCGCCATAACTTGAACCCAAACACGCTCTTTTTGCTGCGTGTGCGGTCGAGCAAACCGGGCCCAAGCGAGCACGAACTTAAGGGTGTGTTTTCTTTCATCCCGGTTACTCAAGCTGCGGTTGATCTGCTCAATCTCAACAAGCTTTCGGCCGGAGGGTTTGAGAAACAGCACATCGCGAGCAGTGTCGATGAGGCGGACGGCTTTTATATTTCGATTCTGATCGGTGAGGGGGCCATCGCAAAAGGCGTGCTGATCTCGCACCTTAGGCTGAAAGTTCTCGAGGCCGTCGCAGCAGACAAGCCGACCTTTGCGCGACCAGCAACCAGTCTTGGGCTGCGCACCGCAAAAGACTTCTCGTTTGCGCCCGTCCAAGACGGCATGAACCAGTTGCACGAGATCCATCGCTATCATTAGGTGCCATTTCCCATCCGCCCAGTCTCAATATTCGGGCGTAGTCCTGGGGAGAAGAATGAGAGAAAACCGTGTCGCGTCCCAAACAGTGCTAACCTTTCAAGCTCGCTTTTGGCAAAACCCGCTAAAGGAAAACCGATGACAAACACGTCCGTGAGAACGCTTACACTTTCGGCCGTCTTTTGTGTGGTGGCCCATCCGTTTTTTGCGTCATCTGAGGAGGACGTTTTGGACTGCGGGCCGTTTCGTGAGGGCGGGACAGCTGTGAGCGAGATGAAAGTGAGCACCTTTCATCACCGTGGAGAAATCGCAGAGCCGAGGTGGATGCCCATTCGTTGGCCGATTAAAAGCCGGATATTTGCACCTAAGGTCACGAACGGCCGGGCTGTCGAGGATCCAATCGAAACCTGGATGACCTTTTATGTTGCATTGCCGGATGGTCGCCCATTTCGCACAACTGAAATCCATCCAGATCGCGTCAATGTGACGATCAGCGCAGTCGATTTCTATCCGTTGCACTCGAAGCTGCCAAGTCTGGCTGGGGTCTTTGATAATTTACCACTTCAACGCACAGCGCAAGGAACAACATTTAGAGATTCAAACGGTTTCAAATTCAATGATTTGACAATTGGAGAGGATTGGCGTGGCGTTTATTATGATTTATCTTCCGAAATACATCGTGCAGAGTGGGATATTTTCGCACGTTGGAATGAAAATGACGAGATAGATGGCATTTTGAAATGTGGATCAGTAGATGTTTTCGCTTTTCCGAGTTGCACTCTGCACAAGAAACACGAACCAATTTTTCTTGAAGCACGCTTTGATCGCGACGTCTTAAATCGATTGAACGAGGTTGAGCTTATACTCGATACGGCTGCTCGTTGTCTCAGAGATCTTTGAAGGTTTACAAAGACGTCTCGTTCCAAGCCGTCGCTCAATCAAATCGCCTCTAAAACCGCATCGGCAATGGCTGCGCCGCAGGCTTTCGTGTCCGCGGGTCCGCCAAGGTCAGGTGTGCGCAGCGCCTCTTCAGTCAAAACGCGCTCGATGGCGGTGACGATGGCGTGTCCGGCCTCATGGGCGCCCAGGTGGTCGAGCATCATGGCTGCGGCCCAAATTTGCCCCACAGGGTTGGCGATGCCTTGGCCTGCGATATCAGGGGCGGAGCCGTGCACAGGCTCAAAGAGCGAGGGAAATTTCCCCTCCGGATTAATATTGCCCGATGGCGCAATGCCAATTGTGCCGGTGCAGGCGGGGCCGAGATCCGAGAGGATATCGCCAAAGAGATTTGAGGCCACCACCACGTCGAACCAATCAGGATGCAGCACAAACTGGGCGGTTAAGATGTCGATATGGTACTTGTCGACGCGAATGTCTGGGTAATCCCGCGCCATCTCAGCCACGCGCTCATCCCAATAGGGCATCGTGATCGAGATCCCGTTGGATTTGGTGGCAGAGGTGAGGTGACCACCGCGTTTGGCCGCCAATTCAAAGGCATATTTCAAGATCCGATCCACGCCGATCCGGCTCATGACGGTTTCTTGCACAACAATCTCGCGGTCCGTGCCGGGAAACATTTTGCCGCCAATGGAAGAGTATTCACCTTCGGTGTTTTCGCGCACGATCATCATATCAATGTCCCCCGGCGCGCGGCCCGCCAAGGGCAGGGGCACGCCCGGCATCGCACGGGCAGGGCGCAGGCTGACATATTGATCGAACTCCCGCCGAAACTGAATGAGCGAGCCCCAAAGCGAGATGTGATCCGGCACAATCTCGGGCCAGCCAACCGCGCCAAAGAAGAGTGCATCGTTGCCGCTGAGCCGTGCTTTCCAATCGTCTGGCATCATTTCCCCGTGCTGAGTGTAATAGTCGGCTGAAGCAAACGCGTGCTCTTCAAAGTCGAACCCGAGACCAAACCGTTTTGCGGCGGCGTCCAACACGCGGATGCCTTCAGGGACCGTCTCTTTGCCAATACCGTCTCCGGGGATGACCGCAATCTTAAGGCTGTTCTTCGGCATGTTTGTGGTCCCCCCCAAATCGCGTAGTGCGTCTAAGAGCAGCATAAAGCGAAGGCCATCCAGGGCCAGCCCAAATGCGACGGCGCGATTGGGCCACTCGCGCCTGAAAGTGCAAAGAGGGGACCGCAGGGCTTTCCTCCGAAAGCTCGGTTTGGGCCGTGTCCTTGAGCTTTAGTTGTCAGGTCCTTTGATGATTGCTTTGAACGCGTGAGTTTGCGATTGGGTGGACATCTAGCTGAGGATGCCCCATGCGACTGCACTTTCACCACACGGCCCTGATTGTGAGCGACTACGCAGCCTCCAAAGCCTTCTATTGCGATGTTCTTGGCCTCGAAATTCTGGCGGAAAACCACCGAGAAGACCGGGGCTCTTGGAAACTCGATCTGGCCTTGGCGGACGGGGGGCAGCTTGAACTCTTCAGTTTCCCAAACCCTCCGGCGCGGCCAAATGCTCCGGAGGCCTGTGGTTTGCGCCATCTCGCGTTTCGGGTGGACGACATTGAGGCGGCAATTCTGGAACTTGAGGCCAAGGGTGTTGAGGTGGAACCGGTTCGAATCGATCCCTACACACAGGCCCGTTTTACATTTTTCAAAGATCCCGACGGGCTGCCTCTAGAGTTTTACGAACTGGCTTAGCCCCTGAAATAAATCGAAAATTCAATTGTGATGGCCTTCTAAGACTTTTCGCATTGCAAATAGTGGAACGTTCCAATATCCATTTATGGAACGTTCCAATAAGTCCATTGGAGCCTGGGAGGGGATAAACATGTCCAAGGTTGTACCGGTCTCAGAAGCGGTTGCAGGGATCGGCGATGATGCTGTCGTCTCCGTGTCCTCTTCCTCGACGCTTGGCTGTCCGGACGCGGTTTTGGCGGCCATTGGTGCCCGGTTCGACGCAACAGGGCACCCCCAAAACATCACCTCGCTCCACCCGATCGCCGCAGGCGACGTCTACGGCGTGAAGGGCATGGATCACATCGCCAAAGATGGCCTGTTGTCGCGCGTATTGGCAGGATCCTACCCGTCAGGCCCATCCAGCGTAGAAATGCCAGAGATCTGGAAAATGATCGTGGAAAACCGCGTGGCGGCTTACAACGTGCCCTCGGGCATCATGTTCGACATGCACCGTGAGGCGGCGGCCAAACGCCCCGGCGTGCTGACCGAAGTGGGGCTCGATACCTTCGTGGATCCGATCCGCCAGGGCTGCGCGATGAACGAGCGGGGTACGGCCGCGCCGATTGTCGAGCGCGCTGAATTTGGCGGCAAAACCTGGCTGCACTTTCCAAACATTGCGCCCGATGTCGCGATCATCCGGGCAACCACGGCCGATGAGCGGGGCAATCTGACTTATGAACATGAAGGCGCCTATCTGGGCGGTCTCGAACAGGCGATTGCCGTGCGCAACAACGGCGGCTTGGTGATTGCCCAGGTCAAGCGGGTGACCGCAAACGGGTCCTTGCGCCCCCATGATGTGCGGGTCCCCGGCCATTTAGTGGACTGCATTGTCGTCGACCCCGACCAGAAGCAGACAACCCAAACACCTTACGATCCCGCGATTTCTGGGGAAATCATGCGCCCCTGGAGCAGCTTCTCGCTCGCGGACTACGGGGTTGAAAAGGTCATCGCCCGCCGCGCCGCCATGGAATTAAAGCGCGGCATGACCGCCAATCTGGGGTTTGGCATCAGCGCCATGGTGCCCCGGGTTTTGCTGGAAGAAGGCTATCCCGACGCGGTCACCTGGGCGATTGAACAAGGCGCTGTGGGCGGCGTGCCGCTCACCGGGTTCGCCTTTGGCTGCGCGTCAAACGCCGACGCCTATGTCCCGTCCCCCCAACAGTTCATCTATTTCCAAGGGGCTGGTTTCGACAAATCGTTCTTGTCGTTCATGGAGGTCGACGTTGAAGGCAACGTGAACGTCTCAAAACTCGGCAAAAAGCCTTATCTAACGGCGGGGTGTGGTGGCTTTGTCGACATCACCGCCAAGGCCAAAAATATCGTCTTCTCCGGTTGGTTCGAGGCCGGCGCCAAGATCGGTCTCACAAACGACGGCATCAGTATCGACGCCCCTGGCAAGTTCACCAAAATGGTCGATGAGGTCGAGCACGTGACCTTTTCCGGCAAACGCGCGCGCGAGCAAGGTCAGAACGTGATCTATGTGACCGAGCGCTGCGTGATTTCACTTGAGGGCAACGGACTTGTTGCGACCGAAATTATGCCGGGCATCGATCCGCAAGAGCATATCGTTGGCCCCTCCCAAGGTCGGGTCCAAGTGGCCGAGAACGCAAAGGTAATCTCCAAAGCCTTGCTGGCTGACGCGCCGATGGGGCTCACCCTGTGAGCGAAATAACCCTGTCATATGAGGGCGCTATTGCGGTGCTGACGGTGTCGAACGAGGCAAAGCTCAATGCTTTGACCATGGCGATGTTGGACGGGCTCGACGGGCATCTGTCTCAGATCGACCGCGACCCGAGCACGCGCGCCGTGATCCTAACGGGGGCTGGACCCAAGGCCTTTTGTTGCGGGGCCGATATTGCGGAATGGGGGGCTTTGTCACCTGCCGAATTTGCCCGGAACTGGGTGCGCGACGGCCACCGGATCTTTGACCGCCTGGCGCGGCTTTCCAAGCCGACGATAGGGGCATTGAACGGCCATGCCTTTGGTGGAGGCCTCGAATTGGCCGCCGCCTGCGACATCCGGGTGATGACCCCGCGCGCAACGCTTGCTTTGCCCGAAGCCAAAGTTGGGATTGTGCCCGGCTGGTCCGGAACCCAGCGCTTGATGCGCTTGCTGCCCGAGCCTGTGGTCAAAGAGATGGCTTTGTTTGGCCGTCGCATCTCCTCTGAGCGCGCTTTGAGCCTTGGATTTGCAGCAGAGGTGTCGGAAGACGCGCTCAGTGCCGCAAAGCAGATCGCCGCCGACTTGGCCGATGTTTCTCCTCGCGCAAATGAAATCACCAAGGCGATGATCCACGGCGCTGTTGGGGAAGATCGCGGGGCTGCCATTGAAGTCCTTGGGGCCGCCGCAGCAGGTCCAAGCGCGGATCGCGCGGAAGGCGTCGAGGCTTTCCTCAACAAACGTTCCCCCAAGTTTACAGGGCTCTAGGATATGAAAGACCTCTCCATCAACACGGCGACCGCCTATGATCTACCCCCGGTCTATGCAGGCAGGCACCTGATCGATGGTGCCTGGGTCGAGGGTTCTGAAACCTTTGAGCGCGTCTCTCCCTCCCATGACGTTGTTGTCAGCCGCAATGCTCTGGGCACTGAGGCTGAAGCTGAGGCCGCAATCTCAGCGGCGCGCCGGGCCTTTGATGCAGGTGTCTGGAGCCGGATTTCCGCCAAAGAGCGCGCCGCCGTTTTGCTGAAAGTCGCCGATCTGATCGAGGCGAATGTGGAGCGTATCGCTGTGCAAGAAACCTTGGAGAGCGGCAAACCCATCACCCAAGCGCGCGGCGAAGTGGGCGGGGCCGCAGACCTCTGGCGCTATGCCGCATCGCTGGCGCGGACCTCCCATGGCGACAGTCACAATTCCCTGGGCGAAGACATGCTGGGCGTGGTGGTCAAAGACCCGATTGGCGTCGTGTCAATCATCACGCCTTGGAACTTTCCGTTCTGGATCCTGAGCCAGAAACTCCCCTTTGCGCTCGCGGCGGGCTGCACGGTTGTGGTGAAACCGTCCGAGATGACGCCGTCCTCTACCGTGATGATGGGCGAGTTGCTGATTGAGGCAGGCTTGCCTGCGGGCGTGTGCAACATCGTGCTGGGCTACGGCCAACCCGTTGGCAGCGTGATGTCGACCCATAAAGACGTGGATATGGTCACCTTCACGGGCTCCACAGCGGTGGGCAAGCTTATCACACAGGCCTCTTCGGACACCTTAAAGAAGGTCGCCCTGGAGCTGGGCGGCAAAAACCCCCAGGTAATTATGCCGGACGCGGATCTGGAAAATGCCGCTGATGCCGTCACCTTTGGCGTCTATTTCAACGTGGGCCAGTGCTGCAATTCCTCGAGCCGGATCATCGTGCATGAAGACATTGCTGAGGCCTTTGTGGCCCGGGTGGTTGAGCTGTCGAAACAGGTCAAATTCGGCGACCCACTGGATGACAGCACCCAGGTCGGTGCGATTGTGACCGCAGAGCACAACGCCAAAATCAACGCCTACGTGCAAGAGGCCGTGACGGCCGGTGCCAAGGTCGAGCTTGGCGGTGGGCCGCTGGCCGTGGACGGTCTTGGCCCCCAGTTCTACCAGCCAACGGTGGTGACACATGTGAGCCCAGACATGGCCATCGCCCGCGAAGAGGTCTTTGGCCCCGTGCTCACCGTTTTGACGTTTAAGACCCTGGACGAGGCCATCGCCCTGACCAACGACAGCGACTACGGCCTCTCGGCGGGGATTTGGAGCAATGACATCCACACCTGTCTCGAATTCTCACGCCGTGCCCACGCTGGCACGGTTTGGACGAACACTTGGATGGACGGCTATCCGGAGCTGGCCTTTGGTGGGGTCAAGCAATCCGGCCAAGGCCGCGAGATTGGCAAATACGGATACGACGAATTTCTTGAGGTGAAATCACTGGTCATGCGCGTTGGGCGCGACAGCCGGGCACCTTGGGTGAAAACAGGCGCCTGATAAGGCGTCACATATGAAACGCGACATGGGAGGAAACCAAATGCGTTCTTACTTTAAAACAACGGCAATTGCGCTGGCACTCACGGCGGCTGCGGGCGCTGTCAAAGCCGACGGCCACGGCGGTGTTGAGGTTCTGCACTGGTGGACATCTGGCGGCGAAGCGGCCGCGCTCAACGTCCTGAAGGGCGATCTGGAAGCCCAAGGCGTCGCCTGGACCGACATGCCCGTCGCGGGCGGCGGCGGTGAGCAGGCGATGACCGTGCTGCGCGCACGGGTCACAGCAGGCAACGCCCCAACAGCCGTACAGGGCTTGGGCTTTGACATCATCGACTGGGCCAACCAGGGGGCCTTGGCAAACCTCAACGACGTCGCTGCCGCTGAAGGCTGGGATGATGTGATCCCCGCAGCCCTCCAGCAGTTCGCAAAAGTGGACGGCGCATGGGTCTCCGCGCCGGTGAACGTGCACTCGACCAACTGGGTTTGGGCGAACAAAGCTGTGCTCGACGCCAACGGCATTGCGGAACCCACCACATGGGAAGAGTTCACCGCTGCGCTGGACGCGCTCAAAGCCGCTGGCGTGACGCCGATTGCCCATGGCGGCCAAGCTTGGCAGGAAGCCACCGTGTTTGACGGTGTTGCCATGTCTGTGCTCGGCCCAGATGGCTACAAAGCTGCCTTCATCGATCTCGACGAAGACGTGCTCGGTGGTGACGCGATGAAAGAAGCCTTCGACCGCATGGCCGTGATCCGCGCCAATGTGGATGAAAACTTCTCAGGCCGTGACTGGAACCTCGCCACGGCGATGGTCATCAACGGCGAAGCAGGCTTCCAGATGATGGGCGACTGGGCCAAAGGTGAGTTCTTAAACGCGGGCAAAGTGCCTGGCGAAGACTTCCTCTGCTTCCGCTTCCCCGGCACAGCCGACCAGGTCACCTTCAACGCGGACCAGTTCATGATGTTTGACCAAGGCGGGTCTGTCTCAGCAGAGCAAGCGGCCTTGGCCACAGCGATCCTGTCGCCTTCGTTCCAGTCGGCATTCAACGTTGTGAAAGGCTCGGTGCCTGCGCGCACAGACGTGTCTGACGCGGCCTTTGACGATTGCGGCAAGCGCGGTATGGCGGACTTGGCCGCCGCGGCCTCTTCGGGCAACCTCTTTGGCTCCATGGCCCACGGCCACGCCAATCCGGCCTCCGTGAAAAACGCGATCTACGACGTTGTGACCGCGCATTTCAACGGTGAGTACGACAGCGAAACAGCTGTTGCTGAGCTCGTCGACGCGGTGTCGATCGCGAAGTAATCCTCCCGGCTGTGGGGCGGCTTTCGGGCTGCCCCACGCACGTTTTTCCAATCTACACTCTGCCTAAAGGGGGCGCGTGATGGCACAGACCGCCAACGCGGATTTCAAGACGCGGCTACAATCCTGGTTGCCAAAACTGGTGTTGTCACCCTCGCTGGCCATGGTTTTGGTCTTTGTCTACGGGTTCATCCTCTTCTCGGTTTATCTGTCGTTCACCGATAGTCGGTTGTTGCCATCCTACGGCTGGGTCGGCTGGGAGAACTACTCCAAGCTTTGGCGCCTCAGCCATTGGGAAATCTCCCTCACCAACATGGGCATATTCGCAGCTCTCTACATTACGATCTGCACCGTATTAGGCCTGAGCCTGGCGATTTTTCTCGATCAAAAGGTTCGCGCGGAAGGGGTCATCCGCACCATCTATCTCTATCCCATGGCGCTGTCGTTTATCGTCACGGGCACGGCTTGGAAGTGGTTTTTGGACCCCGGCATCGGCCTTGAGAATGTGATGCAAACCTGGGGCTGGGAGACCTTTGAGTTCGACTGGATCAAAAACCGCGACTTTGCGATCTATACGGTCGTCCTGGCGGCGGTTTGGCAGACCAGCGGGTTTGTCATGGCGATGTTTCTGGCTGGGCTGAGGGGCATCGACAACGAGATCCTCAAGGCCGCTCAGATGGACGGCGCCTCGAACTGGAACCTCTATCGCCGGATCATCATCCCGCAGCTGCGCCCTGCGTTCTTGTCAGCTTTTGTGATCCTAAGCCATCTCGCCATTAAGACCTTTGACCTCGTGATCGCCCTGACCGGCGGTGGACCGGGGCGAGCCACGGAACTGCCCGCGACCTTAATGTACTCCTACACCTTCAGCCGCAACCAAATGGGGATCGGTGCGGCATCAGCCACGATCATGCTGATGACCATCGCGGCGATCATGATCCCTTATCTTTACGCCGAATTGCGGGAGAAGAAGTGATGTCTGTAGCCTCGCAAGATACCGCCATTCGCACGGGCCGCGTGACGCGCACCCTGATCTATCTGATACTGCTCCTCTTTGCGCTGTTTTACATGCTGCCGCTCTACGTGATGGTGGTGAACTCGGTGAAGCCGCTCGATGAGATCACTGGCGGCGGCATGATGAATTTGCCTCAGGTCTTTACCCTGGAGCCTTGGGCCAAAGCCTGGTCCTCGGCGCAAATTGGGGTCGAGCCAACAGGGCTGCGACCCTACTTTTGGAACTCGATCTCCATGGTCGTTCCAGCGGTGATCATCTCCACCGTGCTCGGCGCGCTGAATGGCTATGTGCTCACCAAGTGGCGCTTTCGCGGCGATACGATCCTCTTTGGCCTGATGCTCTTTGCCTGCTTCATCCCGTTTCAGATCGTTCTGATCCCCATGGCGCGGATGCTGGGTCTCATGGGATTAGCGGGCACTACCTGGGGGCTTGTGCTGGTACATGTCGTCTACGGGATCGGCTTCACAACGCTTTATTTCCGCAACTACTACGCTGTCTTCCCAACAGAGCTCATTCGCGCAGCTCAAATCGACGGAGCTGGGTTCTTCCAGATTTTCTGGCGCATCTTGCTGCCGTCTTCGGGGCCCATCGCGGTGGTGTCGATCATCTGGCAGTTCACCAACATCTGGAACGACTTCCTCTTTGGCGCGTCCTTCGCAGGAGCAGGCAGCCAACCGATGACAGTGGCTTTGAACAACCTCGTGCAATCGTCCACCGGGGTGAAAGAATACAACGTCCATTTCGCGGGCGCGATCCTCGCAGCCCTTCCAACCCTACTCGTTTACATCGTCGCAGGCCGCTACTTCGTGCGCGGCCTCATGGCAGGCTCAGTGAAAGGATGAGTGAATAGTTGGCCGGAACGCGGGTGCAACCGCGCCCGGCCATGTTGAGATCAACAACCATCGGTTTCGCAAGCCGATCCCAACATGAGAGGAAAATCACAAATGAAAAGAATTGCCAACATAACTGCACTCGCGCTGTGCGTCTCATCGGCCCAGGCCGTGGCGCAAAGCAGTGTGGAAGTCATGCATTTCTGGACATCTGGAGGCGAAGCCGCAGCCTTGGGCGTGGTGCGCGATAAAGTCGTCGAAGCTGGAGTGACCTGGCAAGATGCGCCTGTTGCGGGCGGCGGTGGAGACCAAGCCAAAACCGCTCTGCAAGCGCGCATCGCAGCGGGCGATCCCCCAGCGGCCATGCTGATGCTCGGCCAAAACATCATTGATTGGGCCAATGAGGGGCTCCTTGGCGACGTGAACAAAGTGGCGGAAGCCGAAGGATGGGACGATGTCCTCCCGCAAGCCGTGCAAGACTTTAACAAAATCAACGGCGCCTATGTGGCTGCGCCCACAAACGTGCACCGCACCGATATGATCTGGGCCTCAAAGACCGCTTTTGACAAAATTGGCGCTGATTTTCCAACGACTTGGGCAGAGTTCAACGCCCTTGCGCCACGGTTCATAGATGCAGGCATAGTGCCCATCGCCCACGGCGGGCAGGCCTGGCAAGAGGCCTATATGTTCGAGGCTCTGGTGCTGGGGGTGGGCGGCGCGGAGTTTTATCGCTCCGCTTTGGTCGAGCTCGACCTCGACGCGCTCCGGTCTGAAACCATGGAGGCTGTCTTTGGGCAAATGGCCGAAATTCGCAGTATGGTCGACGAAGACTTTTCAGGCCGTGATTGGAACCTCGCCACAGCCATGGTCATCAACGGCGACGCCGCCATGCAAATCATGGGCGACTGGGCCAAAGGTGAGTTCACCAACGCGGGCAAAGTGGCGGGCGAAGACTTTGCCTGCATTCCTGTCCCCAAGACGGACGCCGGTGGCTTTGTCTATTTGGTGAACTCCCTGAGCTTTTTTGCCCAACCTGACGCTGACGCCGCAAGCGCCCAAGCCACCCTGGCAAGTGCGATCATGGACCCTGCGGTCCAGGTCGCCTTCAACCAAGCCAAAGGGGCCATCCCCGCGCGCTCGGACGCGGATTTTTCAGCCCTTGATGCCTGTGCGCAAGCCACAGCTGCGGATCTTTCAGCAAGCGACGCCGCGGGCACCGCCGTGCCAACATTTGCTGGCACACACGCGGCTGGAGCGAGCGTTGTGGGCGCCGCAACGGATGTCATCACCGAGTTTTTCAACACCGATATGACGCCTCAAGACGCAGCTGAACAACTCGCAGAAGCGGTTGAATTGGCCTTGTAATATCATGGAGGCGCGTGGCTTACGCGCGCCTCACACAACGAAGTGGAGCGACGGAAATGGGTTTCCTGGATATCGACAACACAACAAAGTCTTACGGTGCCGTGGAGGTGCTGCACAAGGTCGACATCTCGGTTGAAGAGGGCGAGTTTCTTGTCCTCGTTGGCCCCTCAGGCTGCGGCAAGTCCACGCTTTTGAATATGATCGCAGGCCTAGAAGAGATCACCAGCGGCGAGATCCGCATCAAAGACCAGGTCATGAATGGCGTGCACCCCTCCAAGCGCAATATCGCCATGGTGTTCCAAAGCTACGCGCTCTATCCAAACATGACCGTTGGTCAGAACATCACCTTTGGGCTTGAGATGCACGGCACGCCAAAGCCCGAACGGGACAAGGCGATGAAAGAGGTGGCCGAGCTGTTGCAGATCGAGCAGCTCCTGGACCGCAAGCCCGGTGCTTTGTCCGGCGGCCAACGCCAGCGCGTCGCCATGGGCCGCGCTTTGGTGCGCAACCCGGATGTGTTCCTCTTTGATGAGCCGCTGTCGAACCTGGATGCCAAACTGCGCGTCGATATGCGCACCGAGATCAAAAAGCTGCACCAGAAGCTCGGCACAACGATTGTCTATGTGACCCATGACCAGATCGAGGCCATGACCCTCTCGACCCGGATTGCTGTGATGTATGGCGGCTACGTCCAGCAGTTGGGCACACCGCAAGAGATTTACGACAGCCCAGCAAATATCTTTGTGGCCACCTTTATGGGCTCGCCCGCGATGAACGTGGTGCCGGCCAAGGTCGCCATGGAAAACGGCAAACCCGTTGCGATCGTGTCGTTGCACGACGGCTCGCATGCATCTTTGCCCTTTAGTCAAGACAATCTGGCGGCTTGGGACGGGCGCGACATCATGTTGGGGATCCGGCCTGAGACCATTACGGATGAAGACGCAGCTGACCGCAAATCCGCCAACATCGCCCAGATGACAAACCGGATTGTGGTGACCGAGCCCGCAGGCTCCGACACCTTTGTCACCATGACGCTGGGCGGCAAAGACGTGATCGCCCGCATGCGCTCTGATGCAGACGTGCGCCCCGGCGCAGATTTCCGGTTTGCTTTAAACATGGAAAAGGCCGTGGCCTTTGATCCAGAAACCGAAATGCGGATCGCGCCCTGATGGATGCTGATGTCATCATCATTGGCTCTGGCATGGGCGGCGCGACGCTCGCGGCACGCCTGGCGCCAACAGGCCGCAAGATCCTGATCCTTGAGAGGGGGGAGCATCTGCGCCCGTCGCCGTCGGATCGCGATGCAAAAGCCATATTTGGCAAAGGTGTCTTCCGGCCCAAAGAAACCTGGCTCGATGGGCAGGATCAGCCGTTTAACCCGGGCAATTACTACAACGTCGGCGGCAATTCGAAGTTCTACGGCGCTGCTCTGATCCGCTACCGCACCAATGATTTCGACGCGTTCACCCATGCAGGCGGCACAACGCCTGGATGGCCGATCCGCTACACAGAGCTCGAGGCAGACTATCAAGCCGCCGAAGAGTTGTATCAGGTGCGCGGGCGCGCAACAGACGATCCAACGGAACCTGAGCACTCGGGCGCATACCCTCACGCGCCCGTTCCAGATGAGCCGGATATGGCGGCCTTAAGGGCGCGCTTGAGGGCTGCGGGCATGCATCCATCTCCCATTCCCTTGGGCGTTGATCTGCCAAAATGGCTGGCGGCTGGGACAACGACCTGGGACGCCTATCCCAACACCTGTGGTGCCAAGATGGATGCGGAAAGCTGTGGTCTTAAGGCCGCTTTGGCCCATGAAAACGTCACCCTCAAAACCGGCTGCCTCGTGGAGCGCCTTGAAAGCGATCCGCAAGGCCATGTGACAGCAGCCGTGCTTGAAAGCGGTAAGCGCTTGAGCGCGCCTGTCTTTGTGGTGGCCACGGGGGCCGTACAAACCGCAGCCCTGCTGTTGCGTTCAGCCAATGACAATTGCCCCAACGGTTTGGCAAACCGCTCGGATCAAGTGGGTCGGAACTTCATGAACCACAATTGCTCGGCTGTCTTGGCGCTGCACCCCCTGCGCAAGAACCGCAGCATCTACCAAAAGACCCTCATGCTGAACGACTTCTACCGGGGCACAAACAGCCGGCCGCCGCTGGGCAATGTGCAAATGCTTGGAAAGATCACTGGGCCCATTTTGGCGGCAACCACGCCGATCCCGCGCTGGATGGCCCATTGGATTGCCACGCGGAGTTTTGACTTCTATGCCATGTCCGAAGACCTGCCGAACCCAGAGAGCCGCGTGACGCTCAAGAACGGTCAGATCAAGCTCGATTGGCAGCGGTCCAATTGGGAGGCGCACCAGCAATTGGTGCGCGAACTCAAGCGCGTTTTGCGCCGGGTCGGCTTCCCGATTGTCTTGAGCCAAGCTTTTGACCGCCGCACGCCGTCGCATCAATGCGGCACAGCTCGCATGGGAGAGGATCCCATGACAAGCGTGGTCAACAGCTATTGCAAAGGCCATGATCACGCGAACCTCTACATCGTCGATGCTTCGGTCCTGCCGACCTCTGCGGCTGTGAACCCAGCGCTCACGATTGCAGCGCTTGCGTTGCGCGCTGGTCGACACATTTCTGAGACGGAGTTTGCGGCATGAGTGCCCGTGGATACGATTTCATCGTCATAGGCGGCGGCTCTGCGGGCTCTGCGATTTCAGCGCGGCTGTCTGAGGATCCAAGCGCGCGTGTGTTGCTTCTGGAAGCAGGCGGCAGCGACCGCCACCCGTTTTTCCATCTGCCTGCTGGGTTTGCGAAAATGACCAAAGGCATTGGCTCTTGGGGGTGGTCCACCACGCCGCAAAAAGCGATGCAAAACAAGGTCTTCACCTACACCCAAGCTAAAGTCATTGGCGGTGGTTCCGCGATCAATGCGCAGATTTACACGCGCGGTGCCGCGCAAGATTATGACGGATGGCGCCAGAAGGGCTGCGACGGGTGGAGCTACGAAGATGTGCTGCCGTACTTCAAGAAGTCCGAGGACAACGACACCTACAACGGTCGCTACCACGGCAAAGGTGGCCCTCTGGGTGTCTCCATGCCGTCCGCGCCTCTGCCGATATGCGATGCCTTCATCGAGGCTGCGGGCCAGGTGGGCATTCCAAAGACCGCGGACGTGAACGGCGCCAAACAGGACGGTGCGGGATACTACCAACTGACCCAAAAGAAAGCGCGTCGCTCCTCTGCTGCCATGGCGTTTTTGGGCCAGGCGAAGGGCCGGGGCAACCTGACTGTTCAGATGAAGGCTCAGGTGAAACGGATTGTGGTCGACCATGGCCGCGCCACTGGCGTTGAGATGGCCGACGGCTCTGTCATCACCGCAGACCGCGAAGTGATCCTCTCTTCAGGCGCCATTGGCTCCCCAAGGTTGCTGCAACTGTCTGGCATTGGTCCTGCAGATCATCTGGCGAGCCTGGGCATCGATGTGGTTTATGACCAGCCCAACGTGGGCGCGAACCTGCAAGATCATCTGGATCTCTATGCCATTTGCGAGGTCACGGGGCCCCATACTTACGACCGCTTCGCCAAGCTGCATCTGAGCGCCCTTGCTGCCCTGCAATACCTCCTCACCCGCAAAGGGCCGGTGGCCTCCAGCCTCTTTGAGACGGGTGGGTTTTGGTACGCTGATGAAAATGCGGAAAGGCCCGATATCCAGATGCATTTGGGGCTTGGGACCGGCATTGAAGCGGGTGTTGAGGCGATGCCCAACGGCGGTGTGACGCTCAATGCTTGCCATCTCCGCCCCCGCTCGCGCGGCACGGTTCGGCTGCAATCGGACAACCCCAAAGACATGCCGCTCATCGATCCCAACTACTTGTCGGACCCCTATGATCGCGAAATGTCGATCCGAGGCCTAAAGCTCATGCAAGAGATCCTGTCGCAATCTGCGCTGAACAAATACATCCTCGCTGAGCGCTTACCCGGCCCAGATGTGAAGACCGATGAGGACTACTTCAACTTCATCTGCGTGCACTCAAAAACCTCGCACCATTGCGCGGGCACCTGCCGGATGGGCGCAGATGAGGCGGCTGTGCTGAACCCACGGCTGCGGTTTAACGGCATCGACGGCCTGCGCGTGGCGGATGCCTCCATCATGCCGACCGTGAATTCTTCCAACACCAATGCCCCCTCCATCATGATCGGCGAGAAGGCTGCTGACATGATCAAACAAGACCAAGGAATGCCCCTATGATCCGCCACATCGTTTTGACCAAATTCAAACCCGAGGTCTCTGAAGATACTGTCACGGGGATCTATGATGGTCTGGCGGCCTTGGCCGACAAGCTGCCAGGGGCCGCAAATTTCACCGGCGGACGGTCAGAGAGCCCCGAACAGATCGAACGCGGCTACATGCACGGCTTTGTCATCGATTTCGACAGCTGGGAGGCCTTGCAAGCTTATGCAGACAATGAAGAACACAAGGCCCTCGGTGGTCAGTTGGTCGCAAATGCCGTGGGCGGGATCGCCGGTATTCTGGTCCTCGATCTCGATGTCTAAAGCGGGGGCACAGGAGACCACCAGATGAAAAGCCGCCCGACCATTCTCGACGTTGCCAAAGAGGCAGGTGTGTCGAAATCCACCGTGAGTCTCGTTTTGCAAGGGGCCGCTTCGGTGAAGGACGAGACGCGCAAGTCGGTCCGCCAAGCGATGGCTGAGATCGGCTATGTTTATAACCGGTCCGCCGCGACTCTGCGGTCTTCGTCATCTGAGCTGATCGGCCTCGTGATCAATGACCTGCGCAACCCGTTCTTCACGGAATTTGCAGCGCTCTTTCAGATGGAGCTTGCGAAAGCTGGGTTCGCCACGGTGCTCGCCAATACGGACGAAAACCCCAAGCTGCAAAGCGAAATGATATCCTCGCTTGTCGAACACGGCGTGTCAGGCTTTGTCATTTCACCGGCCTATGGGGATGAGGCCGCGACCCTCGCGGTCTTGGATGCTGCAAATGCACCCACCCTACAGGTCTTCCGGACCCTGGAACGAGAGGGCGGAACTTTCCCAGGGCTGGCGCCTGACTACCTCACCGGGGGGCGTTTGGCTGCAGAACATCTTTTGGCTCAGGGGTGCAAAAGGATCGCTTTTCTCGGTGGGCTTGAGGGCCGCCCGGTGACGCAAGAACGCATGGCAGGGTATCTTTCGGTTTTGAAAGAGGCGGGGTTAGAGCCGCTCATTCTGACGGGCCAATCCACCCGCGCCTTTGGCAAATCCATGGCCGCCCAGCTGCGCTCGGACCATGGGGACGTCGACGGGGTCATCTGCTTTAACGACCTTGTGGCTTTGGGCGTTCTGGCCGCCTGTCCAACCCTTGGGGTCACGGCAGGCAAAGATCTGCGCGTGGTGGGTTTTGACGATATCGAAGACGGGCAAGACAGCTATCCCCCGCTCACAACCGTCAGCTGCAATATCCCTGATTTCGCAGCCTCAACGGCGCGCCAAATCGTGGCGTGGATCAAAGAAGGTGTCGCGCCGCCGCCCGAGGCCCGCAGCCCCGTACGCTTGGTGATCCGCGCCTCCAGCGGCGCGTGAACGAAAGGACAAAGACATGACAGAAGTGAAAGTTGCCGTTCTGGGCGCGTCGGGTTGGATGGGCAAGACCCACACCATGGCTTATCAGAGCTTTCCGCATTTCTTTGGGCCTGACAACGGGACCGCGCGGGTCATTGTCTTGGTCGAGGCGAACGCGGAAGCGGCCAAAGGTTTGGCATTTCGCGCTCCGGGCGCAAAGATCCTTGAAAACTGGCAAGACGCGGTGAACGACCCAGACGTCGATTTGATCGACATCTGTCTGCCGGATAATCTGCATTACGAGGTCGCCAAAGCAGCACTCTTGGCGGGCAAACATGTCTATTGCGAAAAGCCTCTGGCTGATACCGCAGCGCAGGCGCGGGACTTGGCGGATATCGCGAAGGAAAAGGGCCTGATCACGCGGGTCGGCCATTCTTTCCCGCGCAATCCAATCCATGACCGCGCCAAAGAGATCATCGACGCGGGCGAGATCGGTGAGATCAAGCTTTTCAAAGCTTGCCAGCACATCGACATCTACGGCGACCCCTTGGCCCCCTACATGTGGCGCGCTGACGGGAGCCTCGCGCCCACGGGCATCATCGGTGACACCGGCAGTCACGTGTTCAGCTTCATGGAGTTTCTGGTGGGCAAGGTCTCGTCGCTCATCGCCGACAGCTACATCACAGCCCCCAAGCGCCCCAAGATCGAGGGGTTGGGCTATGGGGACGCTGCCCCTGAGATCACGGAGGACACCGAATGGGGCGATGTGACGAACCCTGACGGGACCAACATCCTCTGCACCTTTGAAAACGGGGCCAAAGGGCTGATTGATTTCAGCCGCGTCGCCACGGGGCGCAAGTTCATGCAGACCTATGAGATCTATGGCACCAAAGGCAGCCTTGCCTACACCTTCGACGAGGTGAACCGCCTGCGGTTTTATTCCAACGACGACGCTGCGGGTCGGCGCGGGTTTCGCGAGATCGACGTGGGGCCAGAGCATCCCACCTATGCAGCCTTCCTGCCGCTGCCGAACTTTGCGCTGGGCTACAACGAAGGCAAGATCATCGAGATTGCCGAGGTCATTAAATCCATCACATCGAGCACCCCGATGTGGCCCACCTTCGAGAGCGGCCATCACATTTGTCAGATCGTCGACGCTTGCATGGCTTCCTCTGACGCGCGGGCTTGGGTCGAGATTAACTAAAGCGAGGGAACACGCATGTCGCTCTCTGTCCCACAACACATCCTCGATGCGCTCACGGATGTGGCTATGCCCAAGCTCAACCCTGAGCCTGACATGGCCGATCACCTCGCTGTTGGCGGCTTTAAGGTGCCAGTGCACCGTACCGGGGCGCTTGTCATCGGCAGCGGTGCCGCGGGCCTGCGCGCGGCCGTTGAGATGAAGCGGCGCGGCGTTGATGTGACCGTGATCAGCCAGAGCGCCTGGGGCGGCACCTCAGCCTGTTCCGGCTCCGATAAACAAACCTTGCACACGGCAAATACCAAGGATCAGGGGGACAACTTTCAGGCCATGGCCGAGGCCATCCGTGCCGGCGGAGCCATGGACGAAGACACCGCTTATATCGAGGCCGTTGGATCCGTGCGCGCCATGGCGTCCCTGCAATACTTGGGCCTGCCCCTGCCGCAAGACCACCTGGGCGGCACGCTGCGCTATCAAACCGATCACGATGAAGTAGGCCGCGCGACCTCCTGCGGCCCGCGCACGTCCCGGCTGATGGTCAAGGTCCTGGCTGAAGAGGCGATCCGCCTGGATATCCCGTTTTTCAATCTCACCACAGCGGTCAAAGTGCTCAAAGATGCGAAAGGCGTCACGGGCGTCTTGGCCATCCGTCCAAATCAAAAATACGATGCGAACCCTTACGGGCTCGCCTTTTTTGCCTGCGCCTCGCTTGTTTTTGCCGCCGGAGGCCCCGGCGAGATGTATCGCGACAGCGTCTTCCCAAACGGCTGTTTCGGCACTTTGGGCATGGCGCTTGAGGCGGGGCTGGAGCTGACAAATATCACCGAAAGCCAATTTGGCATCGGCACCCGGCGCGAAGGTTTCCCGTGGAACCTCTCGGGGACATACGTGCAAGTGATCCCGCATATCTATTCCGTGGATGAGCACGGCACCGAGCATCACTTCCTCGCGGACTACTATCGCACCACCCAAGAGATGGCGTCGAACATCTTCCGCAAAGGCTACCAATGGCCTTTCCATGCGAGCCGGATGCTCGATTTCCAGTCGAGCTTGGTGGACCTGGCGATCTTCCGAGAAAGCCAAAAAGGCCGCCGCGTCTACATGGATTTCAATCGCAACCCGATGGCGATTGATCAGCCGTTTAGCCTTGAGCGTCTGGACGAAGACGTCAGCACTTATCTGCGCAACGCGGGCGCCGATCACGCGCTGCCGATTGACCGTTTGCGCCATATGAACCCGCTCGCGATCGGGCTCTACAAGCGCTACAAGGTTGATATCACAGCAGATCCTTTGGAATTTGCCGTCAACAACCAGCACATGAACGGAGGTATTGCCGTCGACACCTGGGGGCGGACCAACGTGCCCGGTATCTACGCCGTAGGCGAAGCCTCTGGCACCCATGGCGCCACCCGGCCCGGCGGTTCAGCGCTCAACGCCGGGCAGGTCTTTGGCACCCGCGTGGCCGAACACATCGGCGCCTCCCATCGTACACAAGCGCCCGCACAAAGTGACCTGACTGAGGGGCTAGCCAAAGCGCTGGAACAGATCGAAAAGACGCTGTCGCTCAGCAGTTCTTTGACATGGAAAGACATACGGGCTGAGGTCCAGGCCCGCATGAGCGATCATGCGGGTATTTTGTGCACCGCGGCAGATGTCGAAGGCGCTCTGACGGATGCCCGCGCTCTCAATACAAAGATCCGTGCCGAAGGCATGACGGTCTCCCGTTCGTCCGAGGTCGCTCGCGTTCTCCAATGGCAGCAAATGGCCCTGGCATCAGAGGCCGTCCTAACGGCGCTTGATCACTATATCGCCCAGGGCGGCGGCAGCCGGGGGGCCCGGGCGATCTGCGACCCAAATGGGGAGGCCCTACCGCAATCCGTGAAAGGCCCGCTGCCAGAAGTGAGGTTTCGTGCGGAACGCGACGCTGACAAAAAAACCCAGCTGCATGTGCGTTTTGATGGGACGAATATGATCGTCTCTGAGGTTCCAAACCGCGCTTATGGCGGCGACAAATCGTTCTTTGAACGCGATTGGCCCGCGTGGCTCACAGGCGGCATTTACGATCAATCAAACGCACCCGTATGATCACTTTTCGATCCACCAAAACCGTCGCCGTTGGGGAGGCCATGATCGAAATGGCCGTCGAAGGCGAAGGCACTTACCGGAGAGGCTTTGCAGGCGATACCTTCAACACCGCATGGCACATGGCGCAGATCCCCGATCTCAATGTGCCAGTGGGCTTCGTGACGAAAGTTGGCACGGATACGCTGTCTGAGGACTTCATCAAACTTATCGACGCGGATGGTCTTGATACCTCGCATGTCGGTCGCGTCCCAGACCGCACGATGGGCCTCTATATGATTGCGCTCGACGGGGTCGAGCGCAGCTTCCATTACTGGCGCGAGGCCTCCGCCGCGCGTCTTTTGGCCGAAGAGGACGCCTGGCTCGCTCAGGCGCTAAGGGATGCGGGGCTGATCCACGTCTCGGGCATAACGCTCGCAATCCTGAAGCCCGAAGCCCGCGCCCGGCTTATGTCAGCCTTGGCGATGGCACGGCACCAGGGGGCGCGGGTGTCTTTTGACCCCAACGTCCGCCCGCGCATGTGGTCCTCTCCGGATGAAACGCGCACCGCGATCCGGGCCATGCTTCATGTGACCGACATTGCTCTGCCGAGTTTTGACGACGAAGCGGCGCTCTGGGGCGATGCTGCCCCGCAGGACACAATCGAAAGGCTGCGCACATCGCATGTTGCTGAAATTGTTGTCAAAAACGGCGCTGGACCCGTGATTGTTTGGCAGGGTGACGAGACCGCCGAAGTGTCTTGTAAGCCTGTGCGCGACATACGGGACACATCCGGGGCAGGGGACGCCTTTAACGCTGGCTATCTCGCAGCGCGCCTCTCAGGGCATGGTCCTGCGCAAGCGATAGGCTCCGGGCAAAGGTTGTCGGCAAGCGTTTTGCAGCACTTTGGTGCGCGCATACCTGCAGGCCAGGTCCCGGGGCTTGCAGAGCCAGATCAGACGCTTACTGACTCTGTCAGCTAAAGCGACATTCGGGGAAGACGTGCACTCCTAGGCAAAGGACCTTTGGGAGTCGCGGCCTGCAAAGTCCTCAAAGCCTTCCGTTGTTTCTGTAAGCTCTGCATCATAGCTGGCAATCATTTCCATTGCGTAGGGTTCAATCTGCTCTGCCCAGATGCTTCCTGTGTAGAATTGCTCTTTCACATGCTCACGGGCGTCCAGAGAGGCAAAAGCCCGCATCCAATGCACCTTGTTGTCGTCCTCCAAGTCTCTGAGTGGTCCAAACACAAGCATCCCCGCCGCACGCAGCGCCGCGCGGTTCTTGTCCTCAAAAAACGCAATGAACGCCTCGCGACGCCCCGGCTTCAACGTGTAATGACGGATCTCGATAATCATTCTGCCAGTGTCTTCGACGGCAGCGCGTGAGGCAAGGACGAGATAGAGCTTTTGAGATCGCGTTTGAGGCGTTTTTGGAGAAGGTAAACAAAGAATTTGGTTTGTTGTTTAGCTGACCTTTGAAGGGGCCATGTCTCCTTCAAGTATCAGTCGATCACTTGGACAAACTGACTAGAAAAACTCACATTATACGCATGGAATTCGCCTTCTGGAGTGATGACCAGCTCTGTTATGTTGGCTTGCTGGAACGCGTCCTCCTGATCCGTATCGTTGGTTTTTAGGCTAACGATTGTCGCGCCATCTTCGATCCCAATGAGCTTGTAGTCGTATTCAACCAATGATCCAAAAGAGTTGATTTCCCCGCCGCTGATGATCAATTCGGACGCGTTATCGTCAAGCGCTACCCAACGCCCTTGCATAACATCGGGCAAGGGAACCAAACGCTCAAATCGTTCCATAAGATCTACCTTTCCCTCCTCGGAGATCCCACCAGAACCGAAAGACACGATCATGATGAGGCTTATGGTTAACGCCCTGTTTCCTGTCGATTTCCATTCCAATTGCTTATTCCATTTCGAGGATGCAGTCGGGTGTCTGCCTGTTGCGCTGTTTAAGCCGAAATTTATCCATCAGGCTCGAATTGGCCAGGCCATGCAGGGCTTTAGCCAACCCAAAGCATTCACAACACGCAGCCAAAGATTGTAAGCTCTCGCATCTTTTTTGCCCGGCGTCTTTGGACTGGACATCCAACATCCTGCACCAGCTTGGTAGGTATTGGCTTGTAAGCGGCCTATGACGAAAAAACAAAAGGGCGCCCGATTGGACGCCCTTTTTTATCTCCAAAACCCAGAGGCTTAGCAGCCGTAGTAAAGCTTGAACTCCATTGGGTGTGGGGTGTGCTCGTAGGCGTAAATCTCTTCCCACTTGAGGTCCATGTAGCCTTCGATCTGGTCTTTGGTGAAGACGTCGCCTTCGGTGAGGAAGTCCATGTCGGCAGCCAGTTCGTCCATGGCTTCGCGAAGCGAGGCGCAGACGGTTGGGATGCCTTGGAGCTCTTCTGGTGGCAGATCGTAGAGGTCTTTGTCGTAAGACGCGCCTGGGTCGATCTTGTTTTTGATGCCGTCGAGGCCAGCCATCATAAGCGCTGCGAAGCACAGATATGGGTTGGCGGATGGATCAGGGAAACGGGCCTCTACACGCTTGGCTTTTGGCGACTCGGTCCATGGGATCCGGACACAGCCAGAGCGGTTGCGTGCGGAGTAGGTGCGCAGAACGGGCGCTTCAAAGCCAGGGATCAGACGCTTGTAGGAGTTTGTCGATGGGTTGGTGAAGGCATTGAGCGCTTTCGCGTGCTTCAGGATACCACCGATGTAGTAGAGCGCCTCTTGGGAGAGGTCGGCGTATTTGTCACCTGCAAAGAGCGGCTTGCCGTCTTTCCAGATCGACATGTTCACGTGCATACCTGTGCCGTTATCGCCTGCGATGGGCTTTGGCATGAAGGTCGCCGATTTGCCGTAAGCCTGCGCCACGTTGTGGATCACATACTTGTACTTCTGCAGTTCGTCGGCCTGCTTGGTGAGGCTGTCGAAGATGAGGCCAAGCTCGTGCTGACAGGACGCCACTTCGTGGTGGTGCTTGTCCACTTTCATGCCCATGCGCTTCATGGTCGAGAGCATCTCAGAGCGGATGTCTTGGCCGTCGTCGATGGGAGGCACTGGGAAGTAGCCGCCTTTGACACCAGGGCGGTGGCCCATGTTGCCCATCTCATACTCGGTGTCGGTGTTCCAAGACGCATCAAGCGCGTCCACTTGATAGGACACTTTGTTCATCTCAACAGCAAAGCGGACGTCGTCGAAGAGGAAGAATTCCGCTTCTGGGCCCATATAGGCTGCGTCGCCGATGCCGGAGGACTTGAGGTAAGCTTCCGCTTTCTCGGCCGTGCCGCGTGGATCGCGGTCATAAGCTTCGCCTGTGTCTGGCTCTACAACGGAGCAGTGAACACACATGGTTTTTTCCGCAAAGAACGGATCCATGTAGGCGCTTTCTGTGTCGACCATAAGTTTCATGTCGGATTGGTCGATGGATTTCCAACCTGCGATGGAGGAGCCGTCGAACATAAAGCCTTCGTCGAGGAAGTCTTCATCCACTTGGTCGGACATCACGGTGACGTGCTGCAGTTTGCCGCGCGGATCGGTGAAACGAATGTCGACGTATTCGACCTCTTCGTCTTTGATCGTTTTGAGGACGTCAGCTTTGCTCATATCAGTGAGGCTCCCTTACTTAGTGCTGTCGTTTGTACGTGTGCTTGAACGTGGTGAGAGGATGCAGCGGGCTGCGTCCTGAGATTTCTTCAGATTGCGTCGTCGCCTGTTTCGCCTGTGCGGATCCGGATCGCTTGGCTGATGTCGGATACAAAAATCTTGCCGTCGCCGATTTTGTCGGTTTTGGCGGCGTTGATTATGGCGTCAATTGCGCCGTCGAGTTGGTCGTCTGCCAAAACCACTTCAATTTTGACCTTTGGCAGGAAATCCACGACATACTCCGCGCCGCGATAGAGCTCTGTATGCCCTTTTTGGCGCCCAAAGCCCTTCACCTCGATCACTGAGAGGCCCTGGATCCCAATCTCTTGGAGCGCCTCTTTCACTTCATCAAGTTTAAAGGGTTTGATGATCGCTTCGATCTTTTTCATAAATTCTACTCCCCAGGCAAATCACGCGCTTCGTGGCGCGCCCGCCGTGTCATGATGGCCAGACCAGCTTTCGTGTCGGCTCACAATTCTGATCGCCCAAGCAATGGGCAAATGCAACGCGAATTCCTGAGCTTGCGCCCGATTTTTGAGCGCATTGCGTAAAAATTAATCTGTTTGAAAAGAAGTGGGCAGGGGCTCTGTGCCGCGGTGGCGGAATTGCCTTGAAATTTTGGCTGTCCGGACCTTCAGCCTTGTCTTTGTCTGACACGGCATATTTCGGGCGCAGGCGGTGCGCACTTGCGTTTATAAAGTCGTGTCTTCTGTCGACGTGTATATATAGCCTAACAAGAAGCCAACTCGAGACCTTCTGCGTAAAGGATCACAGGCGCGCTGAAATTCAAGAGAACAAATGGCGCGGGGTTCGGGGGCACCTGGCGGATCAGATCGCCATCGATGAGCCGTTCCACGCGGACATTGGCTTCTGATCTGTTGAAGAGCGCCGTCGCGCGCCAGTCGCGGAGAACGAGGTGTTGGTCACCTGGGAGAACCAAAGCGCGCGCCAGGGGTTGGCATGCATAGGCCGAGAGCGAGATTTTGCAGAGAGCCCCAATTTCTTTGGCCGTTGCGCAGCTTTCAACGCGTAAGGCGCCGCTGTTGCGGCAGACGACCCGATCTTGGGGGCGCAAACTGCAAGCGGGACGGAGGCCAGTGGGCGTCGCAATGCGCGCGCCACGTGGAACGCGAATACGGTGATCCACATGAGGGAGCTCACACCTCCCGCGTTGCGCATGCGCATCGCGCGGGGCGCAGCGCTCCGCGTCTACCATATCTTTCATTTTTTGAGCCTGCTCGTTGGCATTTTTATTCTATGCAACACAGTGTAAGGGACGCGGCGCAAAAAGTCTTCTTTTATTGTTGGGGCAGTCTTGGTTAGCGCGCCCGATCGTTCGTCCGAAACAACCCGGATCGCCGATGTCCCGAGAAGGCGTAGCGTAACAGGGTTTAAACGATTCAAGTTCAAGGTGGGGCGCTCAAGCAGAGGGTTAACCCCGGTCTTGAGCAGACTTTTTTTGCTCGCGTTATTTTTAGGGTGCATACTGTGTTTGGCTTTGGTAGAGAGCGCCGAACTGCTTGAGAATACCGCTTTCTCAAGCCTGAGATTCTGCGGGTGTGGCGAAATTGGTAGACGCACCAGATTTAGGTTCTGGCGCCGCAAGGCGTGGGGGTTCAAGTCCCTCCACCCGCACCATAATAGACGTGAAAAGGACGACGCAACATGCAGGTCACTGAGACCCTGAACGAAGGCCTCAAGCGCAGCTACGAGATTGTGCTGCCGGCAGCTGAACTGGCCGAGAAAGTAGACGCCAAGCTCGCTGAGGCGCAGCCCGACGTTGAGATGAAGGGCTTTCGCAAAGGCAAAGTGCCCATGGCGCTTCTCAAAAAGCAGTTTGGCCCGCGGGTTATGGGCGAAGCCATGCAAGAAACCATCGATGGGGCGATGTCCAAACACTTTGAAGACAGTGGCGATAAACCTGCCGCCCAGCCAGAGGTCAAAATGACCAATGAAAACTGGAAGGAAGGGGACGATGTTCATGTATCTATGAGCTATGAAAAGCTCCCTGACATCCCTGAGGTGGATCTGAAGTCCATCGAGCTCGAGCGCCTGGTGGTGAAATCTGATGATGCAGCCGTGGATGAAGCCTTGGCTCAACTGGCCGAAACGGCTCAGAACTTTGAAGACCGTAAGAAGGGCTCCAAAGCCAAAGACGGCGATCAGGTCACCTTCGACTTTGTTGGCAAGGTGGACGGCGAAGCCTTTGAAGGCGGCTCTGCGGAAGACTACCCTCTGGTGCTGGGCTCCAACAGCTTCATTCCTGGCTTTGAAGATCAGCTCTTGGGTGCGAAAGCGGACACCGATGTTGAGATAAACGTCACCTTCCCGGAAGAGTACCAAGCAGCACACCTCGCGGGCAAATCGGCTGTGTTTGAGTGCAAGATCAAAGCCGTGAAAGCGCCCAAAGCGGCTGAGATCAACGATGAGATGGCCAAGCAGTTTGGCGCGGAAGATCTCGCAGCTCTCAAAACGCAAGTGACGGAGCGGTTGGATGCTGAATATGCGGGTGCTGCGCGTCAGGTTATGAAGCGTGCTTTGCTTGATGCCCTGGATGAAAGGGTCGACTTCGACCTGCCCCCATCGCTTCTAGACGCGGAAGCAGGCCAAATTGCGCATCAGCTTTGGCACGAAGAAAACCCAGACGTAGAAGGTCACGATCATCCTGAGATTGAAACTACAGAAGAGCATAAAACTTTGGCAGCGCGCCGTGTGCGTTTAGGGTTGCTGCTTGCAGAGCTTGGTCAAAAGGCCGAAGTGGAAGTTACAGACGCTGAGATGAGCCAAGCGGTTATGGCGCAGGCGCGCCAGTACCCCGGGCAAGAGCGCGAGTTCTTTGAATTTGTTCAGCAAAATGCTCAGATGCAGCAACAGCTGCGCGCACCGATCTTTGAAGACAAGGTCATCGACTATATCGTTGAGCTGGCTCAGGTGAGCGAAAAGGAAGTCACAAAAGATGATCTTCAGAAAGCTGTAGAAGCTCTCGAAGACGCATAGACGCTGGTACGGCGCTGTTTTCCTGACGCGGGAGCGTCAGGAAAAGGCGCCCCGCCCACCGTCCCTCAGACCGGTTCTGAATTTTGGCAAACAAAAAGCCGCGCTCTAAGGCCCGGCTTTTTTGCGTAAGTGATGTCAGTTTGCTTAGGCGCGGCGCTTAGACCGGAAGAGTAGCATGTCTTCATAGACCAGCGCTGAGGCGTCTTCTTCGACCTCTGCGGCGTCTTCGACGTCGACATCCAAGTCCAGATTGTCGAGATCAATGAGCGCACGTCCCATGATCGCGCATTCGCGACGCAAGAGCTTGTCGAAGCTGTCCCGCACGCATGCGCTGTTGCCATTGAGGTGATCTTGGACCGCCGCTGTGGTCACCTCAAAGCTTGGGAAGTAGGGATCGCCTGTGTGCTGGGCCACGCTCACTGTGAGCGCTTCTGCATCGTTCCAGGCATTCAAAGCGCGCTCCAGGATCGGCAGCGCGGGCTGCAGATTGGTTGTTTTGCGCGCTTTGGCAATAAACTTAATCAGCATATGGCTGAGACCGGTGGAGGGGAATTGGTCAAGCCCCTTCATACCCAGCATGTCAGCCAGCAGCAGGAAGTCGTCAATCGATCCAGAGAAGCCATTGACAGCGGAATTCACTTCAGCGGCATAGTCACCCAGCGCTTCCAGTGTCTTCCAGTTTGGTCCCCCAGGTGTTCCCATAATCAACATGGTTGATCTCTTCCTTCTGTGTGTGCGGTCAAGGATGAAACTGATTAAGTTTTGTGGCGGAATTGCGCCTAAACAATTAACAATTCATGGAGTTTTTGGGGAAGATTTTTTCCAAAACGGCCCAGATTCGGCGTGTTTCTGCGCGGTTGTTTACGAATGTGGCCTAATTGTGGCGCAGAGGCCTCAATTTCGCATCTGTCAAACTTAATCGCAAAGGCCGCCGAAAAAATTTCGACGGCCTTTGGCGAGTCTTATTCGGCGCGTCAAAAGCTGATGCGCGGCAAGACGATGAGATCAGGTGGTCTTGTCGTCTGATGCTGCGTCCTCAGCCGCAGGCGCAGGCGCGCCATCGTCCTCGTCGTCGAGCGCAGCGCTTCCGATATCGTCAAAGAGCTCAGCGATCTCGAACTCTGCTTCCGCTTCTGCTTCGGCTGACAATTCCTGGATCGACTTACCAGACGCTTGCAGCTCCGCTTCTTCAGGCGACCGCGCCACGTTGATTGTGATGGTGCATTCAACCTCAGGGTGAAGTCGCACCATAACATCGTGCAAGCCGAGCACTTTGATCGGTGCTGTGAGGGCAACCTGTTTGCGATCAACAGTGAACCCATCCGCTGTGGCGGCTTCAGCGGCGTCACGTGTGGTGACAGAGCCATAAAGCGCACCTGCGTCAGACGCAGAGCGAATCACAACGAACTGCTGGCCACCCAAGCGATCGGCCATCGCATCAGCTTCTTTTTTGGTTTCCAGGTTCTGCGCCTCGAGCTGCGCTTTTTGCGCTTCAAAACCCGCGATGTTGCTTTTGGACGCGGTCAGCGCTTTGCCTTGTGGCAGAAGATAGTTCCGCGCGTAGCCCGGCTTCACGTCAACAACTTCGCCCATCTGGCCAAGCTTTGCGACACGTTCAAGAAGGATAACTTGCATCGGTTTCTCCTTACTTCACAGCATAGGGCAACAGCGCAAGAAAGCGGGCGCGTTTGATGGCGCGGGCCAGTTCGCGTTGCTTCTTAGCAGAGACGGCAGTGATGCGGCTGGGCACGATCTTACCGCGCTCGGAAATATAGCGCTGCAACAAGCGTGTGTCTTTGTAGTCGATCTTCGGCGCGTTGTCGCCCGAGAAAGGGCAGACCTTGCGGCGGCGGAAAAAGGGTTTAGTCGCCATGGGTTAGTCCCTCTCTTGGCGGCGTTCACGGCGATCGCCGCGGTCCCGCTCATCACGTTTCTGCATTTGTACGGAAGGGCCTTCGGCGTGTTCATCAACTTTAATCGTGAGAACGCGCATAACATCTTCATGCAGGCGCATCAGGCGTTCCATCTCCTGAACAGCCGGTGCCGGTGCATCGGATTTCAGGAAGGCGTAGTGGCCTTTGCGGTTTTTGTTGATTTTGTAGGCCATCGTTTTGACGCCCCAATATTCTTGCTCGACCATCTTGCCACCATTGTCCGCAAGGACGGTGCCGAAATGTTCAATGAGGCCTTCAGCTTGCGTGTTCGACAGGTCTTGTCGCGCAATAAAGACATGCTCGTAAAGCGGCATGTGTATCTCCATTTTCAAGCGGCCTTCAAAGGATGGGCTTAAGTGTCGTCTCCCATCCACGAGAGGGGCCGCGGTCGATATTTTTGACGACAGAGCCTGCAGTTAGCTGAGTTCAGCCTTTGAGGCAAGCGTTCTAAGAGAGGTGAATGGGCTTTTGACGGTTAGAGGAGAGGTTCTGCGGTAAATGCAACCTATTGGTGTAAATCTGCAAACAGTTGATACACTTTTTGGCTGATTTGGTGGTTTTTCGGTCATCCCTGACACGAAGTTGCCAGAAACTGGCGAAAACTGCCCCCTTCTTGTTGCGCAAATGCCTTTGAGTTTTCCAAGGCTCTCCCCGTTAACGCCTCAGTTTTTAGTCAAATTAGCGCCAACCAATAAAAAATTCGCTGCACCAACCGAAAGATACACATGACCTTTGCAAAGCACACGAGCCAATTTCTCGCGCCTGCTGACGGCAATCGCGCAAGCACACTCGAGGTCTGCGAAACGCCTTGGGGCTATGTCTTGCGGGACGCAGAGACCGAAGACAGCAGTTTTGCGATGCGGGTTGTGTCTGGTGCGGCAGGCGCAAGCGCCTTGCTCTTTGCGGCCCTCATTTCAGCCATGCCAGGATTTGCAGACTTGGGGCTAAAGCTTGGATTTGCACTGCTACTGTGCAGCATTGGTATTCTGCTTGTGCGCTTTGCGCGTCAGCCTGGAACGATTGAAACCGAAATCGACTTTGACCGCGAAGAAATTCGTGTGGTGAGCCAAACCAAAGCGCGTACACGCCGCCGGGTTTTGGCCAGCACGCGGATGCACAACATCAAAGAATATGTGCTTGCCCGCACCGATGAGGGCTCTTGTTTGGCCTTTCGCGAATACACCGATCAAGAGTTGGAAGTGCTGGCCATTGGCAACATTCTTACGTTGGCCCGTCTCAAGGCGCGGCTCGAAGATGTGCGCCTCAACCCACATCTCGCGCAAATTTGAACATGTAGTGTTTGCTGCCTGCAGTTGAAAATACAGCTTTTCGAGCGATGTTGGGATCCAGGTATACACCTCGAAAAGGATCCCGTCATGAAATCTCTTATTGCCGCTTTGGCACTCACATGTGCCGCGACAACAGCCTTTGCCGCGCCTGAAAAATACACGTTGGACGCAAGCCACAGTCAGGTTTTGTTTAGCTATAACCACCTCGGCTTCTCCACGACCTACAACATGTTTTCAGGCTTTGAAGGCGAGATCATGTTCGACCAGGAGAACCCTGCAAACTCCAGCGTGAGCGTGACGATGCCGACCAAAAGCATGTTCACAGGTTGGGAAGCGCGCTACGGGCACTTTATGTCGCCTGGGCTGTTGAATGCGACCGACGAGAGCATGATCACCTTCACATCCACCGGAATCGAAGTCACCGGCGAAGACACTGCGTTGATCACTGGCGATTTGACGATCAACGATGTGACCAAATCGGTTGTGCTCGACGCCAAGCTCAATGCTGTTGGCACACACCCTCAAGCGCAAAAACTTTGGGCGGGCTTTGATGCAACAACAAAGCTCATGCGGTCTGACTTTGGCTTGGGGCTTGCGGCACCCTTCGTCTCTGACGAGCTTGACGTGCGCATCTCAATCGAGGCGGAAAAGGCTCAGTAAGGCCGGGCTGAAGTCGTAATCCAAAACCACTGCAAGTTTTGTAAGGCGCGTCCTCCGGGGCGCGCCTTTTTTGTGCAAAAGGGCACCGCAATCGTTATCCAGTTGTTACATCTGACCTGCTATGGATCGCTGTGAGGCGCTGGATTTAGTAGGGGTTGCACCCTTTCAAACGCCATATATAGTTTTCGTAGGGCGGAGACGTCGTATTGAGTGAGTCTCCTGGTCCATTGATGAGCCCTTTGGTGGGCGCCCGTGGGATAGTGGGAATTGGAGCGGTACTATTATGAACGGCGAGTTTCGAACAAGCTTTGTGCGTGAACCAAACAATCTCAGGCATAACCCTGCTTTGGTGCTCAACGCAGATTACCGGCCTTTGTCTTATTACCCTCTCTCGCTGTGGCCCTGGCAAGAGGCGGTTAAGGCCGCATGGTTGGAACGGGTCGATATTGTTGCGGAATATGATGACTATGTCAGTTCGCCCTCAACCCGAATAAAAATACCCTCGGTCGTTGTGCTCAAAGACTATGTCAGACCTCAAAAGCGCGTGGCCTTCACGCGCTTTAATTTATTTTTGAGGGACGAATTTCAGTGCCAATACTGCGGCGCCAAAGGAGACTTGACCTTTGACCACGTTGTTCCACGCTCTCGTGGCGGGGTAACAAGCTGGGAGAATGTCGTGGCAGCCTGCTCGAAGTGCAATCTGCGCAAGGGCTCAAGATCTTTACGCCAGTCTGGATTGGCACTGCGCAAACCGCCTCGGCAGCCCGTGTCCGAAGAGTTGCGCAACATGGGCCGAAAGTTTCCGCCCAACCATTTGCACGAAAGTTGGATGGATTTTCTGTATTGGGACGCAGAATTGGAGGCCTAGGTAGGCAAAAAGTGGCTAAGGTCTTGTTGGGACTGAGTTTTGCCGCACGAGCGGCGCTAGACACAGATTGGGGCGCCTGCTAGGACGGGCAAAGTGTTAGCGGTAACGGCGGCAAAAGAAAAACGGCGACAACATCACATCCGTTTTTATAAGCTCCGTTCAGCCAGCCCCACTGTTGGAAGGAAAATATATGGTCTCCCGCGTTATACCAGTTGAAGACTTTGATCTCGTCATCATCGGAGCCACGGGAGATCTGGCGCGTCGCAAAATTCTGCCTGGGCTTTTTCGTCGGTTTCGCTCAGGTCAAATGCCGGCGGGTGCGCGCATCATTGGGGCCGCAAGATCTGAGTTAGATCACGACGGCTTTCGAAGCCTTGTAAAAGAGGCGATCTCTGAGTTCGGTAAGCCAAATGCTGCAAAGTCCAAAGAACTGGACGCGTTTTTGAAGAGTTTGCACTACGTCACACTTGATGCGCGCGGTGAAGGGGGATGGCCTGAGCTGGACGGGCTGCTGCGCCAGAACGTCGTCCGCGCCTTTTATTTCTCTGTTGGGCCAGGGCTCTTTGGGGATTTGGCACAGCGTATTGATCAGCACGGTCTGGCAGATGCAAGCACGAGGATCGTTGTCGAAAAGCCCTTTGGGCGCAATCTTGAAAGCGCCCAAGCCCTGAATGCCGATTTGGCATCCCACTTTAAAGAGAACCAGATTTACCGCATCGATCACTACTTAGGCAAAGAAACGGTGCAGAACCTCATGGCGGTGCGCTTTGGCAATGTGCTTTTTGAGCCTTTGTGGAACAGTCAATATGTTGATCACATCCAGATCACAGTGGCCGAGACTGTGGGAGTCGGCGGGCGCGGGGGCTATTATGATAAGTCCGGTGCCATGCGCGATATGGTACAAAATCACCTTATGCAACTTTTGTGCCTGATTGCGATGGAACCCCCGTCGAAATTTGATCCTGACGCCGTTCGCGACGAAAAGCTCAAAGTGATCCGCGCGCTCAACGACGTGGCCCCCCATGAGATTGTGCGCGGCCAATATGACGCCACAAATGAGCTTTTAAGCTACCGCGACGACGCTGAAAATCCGAAGTCCTTCACCGAAAGCTTCATTGCCATGAAGGTGGGTATTTCCAACTGGCGATGGGCAAGCACGCCGTTTTATCTGCGCACCGGCAAACGCATGAAGGCCCGAAGCTCTGAGATTGTGGTGGTGTTCAAAGACCTGCCGCATTCGATCTTTGGAGAAGCCGACACAAACCACCGAAATGTTTTGGCCATTCAGCTGCAACCCAATGAAGGCATGACGCTCGACGTGACGATCAAGGAGCCGGGCCCGGGCGGGATGCGTCTTGTCGACGTGCCGCTCGATATGACCTTTGCCGAGGCCCTTGGGCCCGATGCAGAGGAGGTGCCGGACGCCTACGAGAGGCTGATCATGGATGTGATCCGGGGTAACCAAACTCTCTTTATGCGGGGCGATGAAGTGGAAGCCGCTTGGGCCTGGACGGATCCAATTATTGAGGCTTGGCAACAGCGCAGCGATGTGCCGAAACCCTATGATACTGGCTCCACAGGGCCTGAAGATAGCCTAATGCTGATGCACCGCGACGGACGTCGTTGGCGCGACCTACGTGCGTAGTTCACGACTTAGGGTTGCACAAGCCCCTGGGAAAGCTGCACAATGGAGGCAGCTGAGGGTGCAAACCTAAAAGCCAAGAAAGCGGATTGAGACAAATGGACCTGAAGACTTACCCGGATCGGGACGTCATGATGCTCGAATTGGCCAATGTCTTGGCAGGCGAGATCAGAACGCATTTGTCTCAACACCCCTGGACCAGCTTTGCCGTGCCGGGAGGCACGACGCCCGGTCCGATCTTTGATGCCATATGTGGCGCTGACTTAGCCTGGGACCGGGTGCATGTGATGCTGACAGACGAACGCTGGGTGCCTGAAACCTCGGACCGGTCAAACACTGGGCTTCTGCGCGCGCGGCTCTTTCAAGACAAAGCGAAGGCCGCGCAATTTGTCCCCTTTTTCACAGGGGACGACGCGCCCGAGCCCGCTCTGCCTGAACTGGATAAAACGCTCGCAGATGTGACGCCTCTTTCCATCCTTTTGCTTGGAATGGGCGCGGATATGCACACAGCCTCATTATTTCCTGGCGCAGAAGGCCTCAACGAGGCCTTGGCTGCGGATGCGCCCAACCTGTTGGCCGTTCGGGGTGGTAATGCGCCCGAGCCGCGCGTAACACTCACAGCGCCGGTTTTGATGGGCGCCTTGAGCACGCATGTGGTTATAACTGGGAGCGAAAAGCGCGCCGCTCTCGAAAAGGCCGCTGGGCTTGGAGTTCAAGAGGCTCCCATAAATCTTGTATTGCCGCGCGCAACGGTGCATTGGGCCGAATAGAGTTTGTTAAGGAGTTTGAGTGATGTGGAGCGAGATTAAGGCCTATCACGAAACCGTCGCGAAGAGACCCATTCGGTCCTTGTTTGACGACGAAGAGCGAGCGAAATTCTTTTCGGTCCGTGCGGGCGAAATGCTCTTTGATTTCTCCAAGACAAATCTCGACAAAACCAGCCTCGGTTTACTCTTTGACCTGGCCCAGCGGTCAGGCGTGGCTGAGATGCGCGACCGTATGTTTGAAGGCGACACGATCAACGACACAGAAGGCCGGGCTGTTTTGCACACAGCTCTGCGCAATATGTCCGGCGCGCCCGTGATCACCGATGGCGCAGACGTTATGCCGGGTGTTCGAAACACACTCGAGCGCATGAAGGCCTTTGCCAGCAAAGTGCGCGACGGCGGCTTTGTCGGGCAGGGGGGCACGATCACGGATGTGGTCAATATTGGGATCGGTGGCTCAGATCTTGGCCCCGCGATGGGTTATCTTGCGCTGGCGCCTTATGTGGATGGTCCAAAGTGCCACTTTGTGTCGAATATTGATGGGGCGCATCTCAACGACGTGCTCGAAGAGCTTGATCCGACCACGACGCTGGTGATCGTTGCGTCGAAAACCTTCACGACCATTGAGACAATGACCAACGCCGCCAGTGCGCGGGCCTGGATGGAAACCGCTGTGCGCGACCCAGCCGCACAATTTGCGGCGCTGAGCTCTGCGGAAGACAAAACCAGTCAATTTGGCATCGATCCAGAGCGGGTCTTTGGTTTTGAAGATTGGGTTGGTGGGCGCTATTCCATGTGGGGGCCCATTGGACTTTCTCTGATGATTGCCATTGGCCCCGATCGCTTCACGAGCTTCTTGGATGGCGCTTTTGCCATGGACCGGCATTTCAAGGAAATGCCGATGGCGGAAAACATGCCGGTGATTTTGGCGCTGATTGGGCTGTGGCATCACCAGGTGTGTGGCTATCCAACGCGCGCAGTTCTGCCGTATGATCAGAGGCTAAGCCGCTTGCCCGCCTATTTTCAGCAGTTGGAAATGGAGAGCAACGGCAAACGCGTGGCCCGCGATGGCACGCCTCTCGAGATCGTGTCTGGCCCGATTGTTTGGGGAGAGCCTGGCACCAATGGCCAACATGCCTTTTATCAGCTCATTCACCAAGGAACGTCCGTGATCCCTTGCGATTTCATGGTGGCGGCTCGCGGCCATGAAGAGGAATTGGCGCATCATCACCAATTGCTTGTGGCCAATTGCTTTGCCCAATCTGAGGCGCTGATGATCGGACGCTCCATGGAGGAAGCGCGCGCGTTGATGACCAAGAAAGGCTTTGAAGGCGCAGAGCTTGAGCGCCAGGCCGCGCACCGGGTCTTTGAGGGCAACCGCCCCTCCACAACCCTGATTTATCCCAAGCTAACCCCCTTTGTGCTTGGCCAAATTATTGCGCTTTATGAGCATCGGGTTTTTGTTGAGGGCGTGATTTTAGGGATCAATTCTTACGATCAATGGGGCGTGGAGCTCGGCAAAGAGCTGGCCACAGCCCTTGGCCCGATTGTGCGAGGCGAACAAAGCGCGCAAGGCAAAGACGGCTCTACCCAGGCCCTTGTGCGGTTTCTCTCAGAGGGCTGACGCCGCGCCGTCGCGCGTTTGAAACGTCTCTTTCAAGGCTTCTGGCAGGGGGCGTTTGGAGCTGTCGGGATTGAGCGACACGATGATGGCGCCGCCCAACGTGGTGCAGGTGCCGCGCACCCAAACGGCATATTCCATCACAAAGCTCGAGCTGCGAAACGAGGCGGTGCGGCCCGTCACAATGTAGTCGTCGTGCAAGAGAACCTCCGCCTTAAAATCGAGGCTTATGGATTTCAGCACAATGCGCGGCGGGGTGCCTTTATACGTGTTCACGCCGTAGTCGCGGAAATAGTGGATCCGGAAGTTCTCGAACCACCTTAGGTAAGCGGTGTTGTTGACGTGCCCAAGCACATCCAATTCACCGAAGCGAACGCGGTCCATCATACCAAAAGTCCAGGGCTCCGGGATCTGAGCCTCCCGCAGCTGTGCGGTGGAAAGTGGGGTGAGGTAGGGCATGTCCATGAGCGTCTCCTGACCCTTTGCGCCGGGTCTCGCCGTGGGGGCCTTATCCCAGGAAGCCTGGGTCAGGCAACGCGTAAATCCCTCGCAACATGAACTTGGTGGCGAAGACAATTCCGGCTCCGCAACTGGCTTTCAGGCTGTTGTGCTGCGGTCAACCTCTGATTTTGGTGTGAGATTTCTGCGCTGGTTTGGTTTTGCCGTAAGATTGGTTCTATGCAAATGCACCTCCGAACGCTACGAAGCCTCAGCGAGGAGAAGGGATGGAAGTTACTGTTCTTACATACGAAATGATGGCGGTCTTGGCACTGCTGGCCTTAACCGTATTTCTCTTCGTTTCCGAGATTATTCGCATAGACCTGGCCGCAATCCTGGTGATGGTCATCTTAGGTGGCCTTAGCGCGCTACCGGGCTTGGAAAACCTCTCCAACAGAGCAGAGCTTTTCTCAGGGTTTTCGTCAAACGCGGTCATCTCGATCATCGCGGTTATGATCATCGGGGCGGGTTTGGACAAAACGGGCCTGATGTCGAAAGTCGCATCGCTCATCTTGAAACGCGGCGGCACCACTGAGGCGCGGATCATTCCGATTGTGTCGAGCACGGTTGGGGTCATCAGTTCGTTCATGCAAAACGTGGGTGCTGCGGCCCTCTTTTTGCCGGTGATCAGCCGGATCTCCGCGCGCACTGAGATCCCAATGAGCCGATTGGCCATGCCAATGGGCTTTTGTGCCATCCTGGGCGGCACGATCACGATGGTTGGCTCATCGCCGCTGATCCTTTTGAACGACCTTCTCATCTCGGCCAACCGCACGCTGCCTGCTGATCAGCAGATGGAAACCTTTGGCCTTTTTGATGTGACACCAATTGGCATTATGCTCGTGCTCACAGGCGTGCTCTATTTTGTCCTTCTGGGGCGATGGATCCTGCCGGATCAGCGCGGGCGCGGCGAAGACGGGGGCGCTGCGCGCACTATGCAGTCCTACATTGAGAACACCTATGGATTGCGGGCCGATATCTTCGAGGTTGTTGTGCCCGAAAGCTCGATTTTGATCAGCGAAACCCTGTCAGACATCATGGTGGCACATCACCTCTACATTCTGGGCACCTATAACAAGGGGAGCAAAGTGATCGCCCCCATGGCGGACACAGAGATTGAAGCCCCGATGCGATTGGCCGTTTTGGGTCTGCGCCGTGTCTTAGAGTATGAATTTGCGGAACCTTACGGCTTGGAGATCCTGCCCAGTCTCGATGTCTTTGCAGATGATTTTGCCGCAACGGAGTCCGGTGTGGCAGAACTCGTTATTCCACCAAGTTCAGCGGTCATTGGACGCTCTCCCATCGACCTTCGCTTGCGGCAATCCCACGGCCTGTCCATTCTTGCGATCCACCGAGGCGAAGACACGCTGAGCCACGTCGAAACAGACGATCACGTCGCGACCCATATTGGAGCCGTTGAGCTACAGGCCGGCGATACGCTTGTTGTCCACGTGCAATGGGAGCGCCTGATGCGCGCGAAGGCGGATCCAAACTTCGTTGTGGTCACGTCTGATTTCCCACAAGAGGAACTGCGCCCGCAAAAGGTCAACTGGGCACTTGGCTTTTTTGCCATGACCCTTGGGCTCATCCTCTTTACGGATATTTTGCTGTCTTTATGCTTGCTGGCAGGGGCTGTGGGCATGATCCTGTCGCGGGTGTTGTCGATTGACGAGGCTTATGGGGCTGTGAGCTGGAGCACTGTATTCTTGTTGGCCTCGCTGATCCCTTTGGGCATGGCCGTGCAAAATACAGGCACAGCCGCGTGGATTGCGGAGAGAATTTTGTCCCTTCTGGATGGATGGCCCGTTTGGACGCTGCAAGCCAGCCTCGCTGTGTTGGCCACGATCTTCACGCTTGTGATGTCAAACGTGGGCGCCACGGTCTTGCTTGTCCCCCTGGCGATATCTATTGCCATTTCCGCGGGCGGCGATCCGGCGATCTTTGCTCTGACTGTGGCGCTCTCCACATCGAATTCCTTCTTGATCCCCACACACCAAGTGAACGCGCTGATCATGGGGCCCGCTGGTTATAGAGTGGTGGATTTTGTGAGGTCAGGCGGGATCATGACCATCCTGTTCTTGATCGTGTCCTTGGCCGGGTTGATGCAGTTTTTCTAGCAAAATCGATGTGCCAACAAAGGTCGTAAGTTAACTTACAGCTCAAATGCACATCCACATTTCGTCCTATTGCGATATTGGCAACACGAAAGCTTCAGGTTTGTCTCAAAGCACTCGGGAAAGACTGTCATGTCGTACACCAGTAAACCCGACACCAAAATTGAGCTATTGGGTTCATTGTGGACGGCGGAATTGATAGACTTTGTTGAATTTCTCGAGCAGATCTTTGTTTTCTGCAACGCGTCGTCGAACAGACAATCAAGGATTATTTCTAGCGTTCAAAAACCCCAAGACTTCGGCATAACCAGGGACAAACACGTGCGGTTCGATAGAAGCGTATTTTTTTGCTGTGAGAGGCCTTTTTTGGGTTCCGAACCAAGTCAGGTCTTTGAAGGCTAATTTATCAAGCAACCACATAAACTTGAAAAACGGAATTAAATTCTGCACCATAGTCAAAACGAAAAAGACTGAGGGTGTTGGGCTGAACGAATATGCCTTGGAGGTGGTCAAATGCTGCTGCTGCGAGTTCTTTTTCTTCCGTTGTCAATGCTAACTGTTCTGGCAGGCTGCAACACTGAACAGCTACTTGCGGCGCAATTGGCGGTGAATTCGATTGCAGCCACAGACTGCAAGGCGCGTGGCGGTGTTTGGCAGGTTAGAGGCAGCAGCGGATTTTGCCAAACGTTTACGCCATCAGTGCGGACGACAACGCCCGCGCCCGTAGCTGCCCCGGTAGCGGCGCGCGCGAGTTCGAAACCTCAAGGGCAAAGTGCGAACCGTTGTGTTTCTGTATCGAGCCCAACTTCGAATCCTGGTGCGTTTTTCAAAGCCAAAATGACGAATAATTGCAGCACAACCATCTGGGTGAGTTTTTGCCCACGTGCCCAATGCGGACAAACTGCAAGATTCTATAACAGTGCTGAGACGTTACGCCCGGGCGCGTCAGTACCAGTTGATCCTGAAGGACAAGGAATACGTTGGGCTTCATGTTTTTATACACAACCAGACTACTTTACACCGCGTTCAACGTCACCCGGAAAATTTGTTTGCGATTAGTCTCAATGGTGGTATAGGGCATTGAATTTGTTGTAAAATTTAAGAAGTTGCGTTGCTTTTTGCGCTTATTGTCCAGGCTCATACCTGTGGCTCTCTGCGTCGAAGATTGCGATTTGGTTTAGGGTTACACGTGCCAACGGCTTCCGGTTGAAAGCGTCAGACGGCTATACCTCCAGGGCTGCATGTAGATGATAAGGGACAAGATGGTATGGGAACCGTTGTCACGCGCAAATGTTCTCAAACGCCCCCCTGACAATGCCCATCTCATCTGCGCGACTTAGCAATTCACGAGGTTGATCACTGAATTTGCTGAAGGTCGAACCAGATCCAATGGTCGACACCCGCATTGTGTATTTTTATGAGTGATGTTTTTCAAAAATGGAGCGGGTAACGGGAATCGAACCCGTAACAAGAGCTTGGGAAGCTCGTGTGATACCTTTTCACCATACCCGCGCACCGTTGGTGTAGGCTTGAGGCCTTTGAGCGTCAAGCTGGATCACCTGAGGATCTTCGGTCAGCCCTATTGCGCTTAAGAGACCCTTTTGAACAAAAGGCCGACGCGCCGTGTGCGCCTAACCGGAACGCCTGCGGCGTCGACGCCCTTCACCTTCACCGCCAGAGTTGAAGCTGACGGCAGGTAGGTTCACGAGATTGCGCAAGATCGGGAAGGGGTCTGAGCTGTTGGGCATCGCAGAGGCATTCACGAAGTGCTCTTGGAAGCGCGGCTCAATGGCCGTTTCGATCTTGTGAATATTGCGCACGGTCTGCTCGATTTCAGCGCGTTTTTCGCGGTTGATCAGGGCGATGCGTGCGCCTGTGCCCGCGGCATTGCCTGCGCTTGTGACATTCTCGATCTCAGCATCTGGGATCATGCCCAGCACCATCGCATGCTTGGGCGATATGTGAGCCCCAAAGGCACCGGCGAGAACAACGCGATCAACAGCGTCCACACCAAACTTATCCATCAAAAGCCGAGCCCCGGAATAGAGTGCTGCTTTGGCCATTTGAATGGCGCGAATGTCGGGGTTGGTAATGGTGATTTTTGGTCCACCCTCCGCGCTTGCGTCGTGCAAGAGATAAGCATGCGTGCGCCCATCTGGAATAGAGCGCTCTGAACCGGTTTGCGCCGCACTTCCAATCAAGCCGCTCTCATCTACGAGCCCAGAAATCCGCATTTCTGCAATCACTTCGATGATACCGGAGCCGCAGATGCCGGTGATGCCTGTGCTGGCGGTGGCCTCAGCAAATCCTGGCTCGTCTGACCAAAGCTCACACCCGATCACTCTGAACCTTGGGTCTTTGGTAATCGGGTCAATCTCAACACGCTCAATCGCACCTGGTGCCGCACGCTGCCCTGCAGAGATCTGCGCGCCTTCAAAAGCGGGCCCCGTTGGCGAGGAACAGGCGAGCACTTTCTCTCGGTTCCCCAGCAAAATTTCCGCATTTGTGCCCACATCTACAACCAAGACCAGGTCGTCGGACTTGTTGGGTTCCTCGCTCAAAGCCACAGCGGCGGCGTCCGCACCAACGTGGCCCGCGATGCAGGGCAACAGGTACACACGAGCGGACGGGTGGATCGCAAGATCTAAGTCCCGCGCGCGCAAGCGAAGCGCGTCTGAGGTGGCGAGAGCAAAAGGCGCTTGTCCCAATTCAAAAGGATCAATGCCCAGAAGGAGATGATGCATAACCGGATTGCAGACAAACACCGCATCCACGATCAAGGATTTGTCAATTTCGGCCTCAGAGGCGATCTGGGTCATAAGGGCGTTCATGCCATCGCGCACGGCGGATGTCATTTCGAGATCGCCGCCTTGGTTCATCATCGCGTAGCTGACGCGGCTCATAAGGTCTTCGCCGAACCGAATTTGTGGGTTCATGAGCCCAGATGAGGCGACAACCTCACCAGTTGAGAGGTCGCACAAATGGGCTGCAATCGTCGTTGATCCCAGATCCACCGCGACCCCGTAGACGGTACCTTCATAATAGCCCGGCCAAATATGCATGATGCGCGGCGGGTTTTCGTCGTCCCCTAAATGAACCGCGCAAGTGACTTTCCAGGAGCCTTTGCGCAGCACCGGTTGCAATGCTTGTAGGATATGGAGGTCGGTGTGAACGTTTTCGAGCGCCCATTGATCCTTCAGGGCCGTCACAAGGCGTTCGAGGTCGCCTGATGGTTCGTGCATGTCCGGCTCTTCCACTTCAACGTAGAACAGTCGTGTAGACGGGTTGAGCGTTATGTCGCGAACTTCGGCGCGTTTTCGCACCACCTGTTTGTGCACTTGGCTTTCAGGGGGCACATCAATAATGACGTCGTCTTGGATGGTTGCTTGGCAGCCAAGCCGTCGGCCGTCGATCAGGCCGCGTTTGGATTTGTACCGTTCCTCTACGCTGTTCCACGCGCTCAAGGCTTCCTCAGCGACGGTCAGCCCATGCTTGGGGAATTCACCAAAGGACGGATGAACCTGACATTTTGAACAAATCCCGCGCCCGCCACAAACGCTGTCGAGATCGACACCCAATTGGCGTGCCGCGGTCAAAATAGGTGTTCCTCTCGGGAAGTGACCGCGCTTGCCGGACGGCGTGAAGATGACGAGTGGATCCGTCATTTTGCAAGCCCTGGAAAATCTTGCACAAGATTTTCTCGAGAAAGTTGGACAACTTTCTCGCGACTTAGCACAGGACGCGAAAGTGCCCGTTGTTGCACAATATGATCAGTTGCGCGTCTGTTTCGATCATATGAAAACCGCGCCTTTTCACTTCCAAAATGAGCTGTTCCAGCCCGATGTTGCGGGCCACATCGTGTTTGGCGCGTCTGAGCACGCCTCCCTTGTTGACCGCTTTTGCTGAAAAAAGCTGATGGAGCCAAATGTCTTGTGCCGTCAAAGTCATGTCCTGACCTTGCATGACAATCTATGATCAAAGCCTTAACCACGCCGTCTGCGCCTCCCGCCGGCGCGTCCTCCTTGCTCGGCGTTTGGATCTTTGTTGAAGCGGATCCACTCGCCGCCATGAGGGTCGTTATCCGTAAGGAAGTTTGCAGCTCGGATGGCTTCCATCTCTTTACCCGCGCGCGACTTCGTCGAGCCCATGCCAAAAAGCGAGACGAAGGTTTCATCGTCCATTTCTGGTGGCAACACGACGCCAGCCGCCTCAACGGCCGCTTTCTTTTCAGCGATTTTGGTTTGAGTCACGGGAAGGGCGACTGGGTTCATAATCGCCGAGGTCATGCCGGCGCCCATCGCCATGGGCAAGAACGCATTGTTAATGCCGTGCCGGTTTGGCAACCCAAAGGAGATGTTAGAGGCGCCACATGTGGTGTTCACACCCAGCTCTTCGCGGAGCCTGCGCACCAGGGTAAAGACTTGTAGCCCAGCCGTGCCCATCGCGCCAATTGGCATCACAAGTGGATCCACCACAATGTCATGGGCTGGAATGCCATAGTCAGCTGCGTGTTCGACAATCTTCTTGGCTACAGCAAATCGCACATCAGGGTCTTCAGAAATCCCTGTGTCGTCGTTCGAAATTGCCACAACGGGAACATTGTACTTCTTCACAAGCGGCAATACGATCTCGAGCCGCTCTTCTTCGCCGGTCACGGAGTTGAGTAGGGGGCGTCCTTTGCACACCTCAAGGCCTGCTTCCAAAGCGCCAGGAACAGAGCTGTCGATGCAAAGCGGCACGTCCACAAGGCCTTGAACCAGCTCGATCATTTTGCGCATGAGCGGGGGTTCAGTCTCGTTTGGATCGGGGTTGGTATTGTAAACAACGCCCGCATTCACATCGAGAACAGTGGCACCTGCGGCCACTTGCGCAAGCGCGTCTTTTTCAACCGTTGAAAAGTCGCCCGCTTCCAATTCGGCCGCCAGTTTTTTGCGGCCTGTCGGGTTGATGCGTTCGCCAATCACACAAAAGGGTTGGTCAAAACCGATCGTCGCGGTTTTGGTTTGCGACTCAAGAACAGTGCGCACCATGGGGTATTATCCTTCCTCGGAGGCGGGGCCCGCATTGCCATGCTCAAGCGCCCAATTTGCGTTGGTTTTTATGCCTCCCAGGGGGAAGAAGTGAACACTCTGAATGCCAAAATCTGGATTTGCCGCTTTATGGGCCGCAAGTTCCGTCAAAAAGCCAGTGGGCTCGAAGGGCAAAAGCAGCTTGGTCACATCCTTAGCGCGGCGCGTGAGCACGCGGAGGCTCGCACCAACACCGCAAGCCATGGAGAACTTAATAAGTGTTTGCAGCTTCGCAGGGCCCGCAACGCCAATGTGAACTGGCAGCGTCACACCGGCCTCTTTGAGCCCATCGACCCAAGCAATCACGGGCTCCGCTTCAAAACAAAACTGCGTGGCCAGGGCCATCTCAGCATCGGAGGTTTCGCTGAACTTTTGCTTCCAACGGACGGCCGCTTCAACATTGGCCGTGCCACCTTGTGGATCGATATCCGCATTGCCTTCCGGGTGACCCGCTACGTGCAAGCGCTTAAAGCCCGCAGCCCCAAAAGCACCGCTTTCCAAAAGCTGCATGGAATCTGAGTAGTCGCCGTGCGGTTGGTCAACGCCGCCCGCCAAAAGCAAAGCCTGGTCCACACCCGCTTCGCCTTGATACATGGCGATCCAGTTCTCCAAGGTGGCTTTGTCCTTGATGATCCGCGCCGGGAAATGCGGCATGACGGGAAAGCCATCTGCAGCCAAACGCTTGGCTGTGCCGACCATGTCTTCAATCGGAGTGCCTTCGATATGCGCGATGTAGACTCGTGTCCCTTTTGGCAAAAGCGCTTTGAAATCTTCGATCTTTTCTGCCGTGCGCGGCATCACCTCGATCGAAAACCCATCCACGAAGGCCGCCAAGGTGGGGTCAAACGTTGTTTCTGGTTCGGTGTTGGAAAACTTAAACAGCGCCATTTCAGTGGTCTCCTAAGGGGCCTCGGCCCATCCATTTGTGTCGATCAAGGCCTTGAGGCGCGCTTGGTCGTATTCAGTGTCGAGGCGCGCCGCTTCTTTATCCGCGACCTCTACATCCGATCCCTCAACGACGTAGGGATCGGCTTTGCGCCATTCCGCAAGATATTCGTCGGTCCCCGCCGCACCAGTTTTCATCGCAACGCGATCTATGGCCTGCTCAAAGCGCTCGGGCAAAGGCCGTTTGGTTCCACGACGCCCTTTGCCAACAATGACTTGCGCTGGAATATCGCGCCAATACACCACTGTCACATCTGCCAATTCCGATGTCCTCCCTCAAACCGCAAACGGTGTTGATCGTTTGGTATAACGCGTATGCGCGTTTCATCATCTCAATTTCGACAAAACGGCGACTTGGAGCGACCGCGCTGCCTGGAACTTCTCACGACCGGCCGAGAACTATCTCGGGCCAAGTCTTGCGCGCGGCTTACGGGCTCGCTACGTTTGATTCAACTCGTTACTCGAAAGGCGTATCTTATGGCGCCGCAGCGTCCCCAAAGCGCGGGCGCGATCCCTAAACCGGTTGAGAGCCCCGCGCAAACTCGGCCCGCCAAACCGCCGCTCTATGCGGCCTTGGATTTGGGCACAAATAGTTGTCGTATGTTGATCGCCGAGCCGCTCGGCGACCACTTTTCTGTGATCGACAGCTTTTCAAAAACCGTGCAACTGGGCCAAGGCCTGGAAAGCAGCGGGAGGCTGAGCCGTGCCAGCATGGGCCGCACGGTGCAGGCCATGCGCATATGCAAGCAAAAGCTCTCCAAACATCGCGTGAAAAACATGCGTCTTGTGGCGACCGAGGCTTGCAGGCGCGCCCACAACGGCCTTGATCTCTTGAAAAACATTCGCCGCGAGACAGGCCTTTCGCTCGAGATCATCCCACCTGAAGAAGAAGCGCGGCTGGCGGTGATTTCCTGTGCGTCGCTTGTGCGTCGGACAACTCAACAGCTTTTGGTTGTTGATATTGGCGGGGGCTCGACAGAGCTCGTTTGGATCGATCTGAGCCAGGTTCCCAAGCGGGATCGCTCTGAGGCCATTGTAAATCTCGAGCCCGGCTTCACCTCGCCTTTGGGCGCGAAAGTGGTGGATTGGATCTCTGTGCCGCTTGGGGTGTCTACCTTGCGCGAACAGTTCGAAGACGTGGAAGACGATGCGGCCCGCTTTGCTTTGATGAGTTGGTTCTTTGAGCAAAGCCTCGAGCCATTTAAGCCCTACACCAATGAGCATGACCCTAAAGGGTTCCAGATTATTGGAACCTCAGGAACTGTCACCACGATTGCGGCCTCTCACCTGAGGCTCAAGCGCTACGACCGTTTGAAAGTAGATGGCCTGACCATGACATCTGATGAAGTCGACACTGTTATCCGCGACTATCTCACCTTGGGCCCCGAAGGACGCCGTGCAGATCCTCGTATCGGGCGCGATCGCCATTCGCTCATCATGTCTGGCGCTGCGATCTTGCAAGCGCTTTTGCGCTGCTGGCCTACAGATCGGGTCTCCGTTGCCGACAGAGGCCTGCGCGAAGGCTTGCTTTACTCTCAGATGGCTGGAGACGGATTGCTGGAGGTCGCCCCATGAGCCCTAAAAAGACAGGCGGTGGCAGGTCGGGCAACACCTCCGGGCGTGGGCAACGCGACCTGCGGGTGAAGGTGAAAACGGCTCGCGGGCGACGGCTGTCGTCCACGCTTTGGCTCGAGCGCCAGCTCAATGATCCTTACGTCAAACGCGCCCAAGCAGACGGATACCGCGGTCGCGCTGCCTATAAGATCCTCGAACTGGACGACAAATTCCGGTTCCTCGTGCCGGGTGCGCGGGTGGTTGACCTAGGCTGCGCGCCGGGAGGCTGGTGCCAAGTGGCTGTCAAACGCGTGAACGCGCTCGGTGAAAAGCAAGGCAAGGCCGTGGGCCGCGTGTTGGGTGTCGATCTTCAAGAGGTCGACCCCATCGCAGGCGCGGAAATCCACGTGCTCGATTTTCTCTCCGAGGCGGCAGACGATAAAGTCAAAGCCTGGCTGGGTGGTCCTGCGGACGTAGTCATGTCGGATATGGCCGCGGCCAGCTCAGGCCATAAGCAAACCGATCACCTGCGGATCATGGCGCTTTGCGAAGCCGCCGCTGAATTTGCCTTTGACGTACTCGATCCCGGTGGAACCTTTGTGGCCAAGGTTTTGGCAGGGGGGGCGGAAGGCTCTCTTCAGGCCCTTTTGAAAAAGCGGTTCACAAAGGTGGCCAATGTCAAACCACCGGCCTCACGGGCAAGCAGTTCAGAAAAGTTTGTTGTGGCCACGGGCTATCGGCCCGCACCGCAGGACACCGAAGAAGATACCTAAGAAGACACGCAATCAGAGTAATTCAAGATGACCCATATTCTCGCCATCGATCAGGGCACCACCTCCACACGCGCCATCGTTTTTGATGCAAAGATGGGCGTGGTGGCGACAGCCCAGGAGGAATTTGCCCAACACTTCCCACAATCAGGCTGGGTGGAGCACGAGGCCAACGACCTTTGGGCCACAACCGCGGGCACCTGTCGGGCCGTTTTGGAAAAAGCGCGGGTCAGCGCCAAAGACATTGCAGCGATCGGCATCACCAACCAACGCGAAACCACCGTGGTCTGGGACAAAGCCACAGGCGAAGCCCTGGGCCGCGCCATCGTTTGGCAGGACAGACGCACTTCCGCCTTTTGCACCGAGCTCAAAGCCGCTGGCCACGAGCCCATGATCACCCACAAAACTGGTCTGCTTCTTGATCCCTATTTCTCTGCCACAAAGCTGAAATGGATCTTGGATCAAAATCCAGGCGCCCGGGAGCGGGCCGCAAAGGGTGAACTTCTCTTTGGCACGGTTGACAGCTACCTTATTTGGCATCTGACGGGCGGCGAAGCGCATGTCACCGATGCCACCAACGCTGCGCGCACCATGCTTTACAATATTCGCGAAGGCGCTTGGGATGCGGAGATCTGCGCGCTTTTGGACATTCCCATGGCCATGCTGCCCGAGGTCAAAGATTGCGCGGCTGAGTTTGGTCAAACCCGGCCTGATCTTTTCGGAGCGCCTTTGCCGATTTTGGGTGTTGCAGGCGATCAGCAAGCGGCCACCGTCGGCCAAGCCTGCTTTGCGCCTGGCATGCTGAAATCGACCTATGGCACAGGGTGTTTTGCGTTACTGAATACTGGCGATACGCTGGTGGAGAGCCAAAACCGTCTTTTGGGCACCATTGCCTATCAATTGGACGGAAAGCCGACCTATGCGCTGGAAGGCTCCATCTTTATTGCCGGTGCCGTGGTGCAATGGCTGCGCGACGGGCTGAAAATCATTCGCGAAGCGGGTGAAACACAGCGCCTGGCGCAAAAGGCGGATCCTGGCCACGATCTCTACTTGGTTCCGGCTTTCACGGGGCTTGGCGCGCCCTATTGGGACGCAGATTGTCGCGGGGCAATTTACGGCCTCACACGCGGCTCTGGCCCGGAAGACTTCGCCAAGGCAGCGCTCGAAAGCGTCGGCTTTCAAACCCGAGATCTACGCGATGCGATGGCGGCGGATTGGGGCCAGGCTGGATCACAGGAGAAGAGTGCAGGGGTCTTGCGCGTAGACGGTGGCATGTCGGCCAGCGATTGGACCATGCAGTTTCTCTCCGACATCCTGGGCGCTGCCGTTGATCGGCCCAAGGTTTTGGAAACAACCGCCTTAGGGGCGGCTTGGCTCGCAGGCAGCAAAGCGGGTCTTTATCCTGACCAAAAGGCCTTCGGAGAAACCTGGGCGCTTGAACGCCGCTTTGAACCGAGCATGAGCACCGATGAGCGGGACGCAAGATACGCCGGTTGGAAAGACGCAATTTCGCGTACACTGTCGCGTTAGAAAAGCGGCGTAAAAGCCAGTTTCTAAGGAGTTTTTGGCAATGCTAACGATCCATGGCCGAACCACGTCGAGCAATGTCCAAGCCGTGATGTGGGCAATTGCCGAAATGGGGCTTTCGCACAAGCGTTTGGATGTTGGCGGGGCTTTTGGGGGCAACGATACCCCTGAGTTTCTGGCGATGAATCCAATGGGGCGTGTGCCTGTATTGCAGGATGGGGATCTGACCCTTTTTGAGAGCCAAGTGATCCTTCGGTATCTGGGAACGCAGCACGAGAGCGGTACTCTTTGGCCGCAAGATGCACAGGCCCGTGCGCGCACAGATCAGTGGATGGAATGGGCAAAGGTCAACGTCACGCCTGCCGTGATCTACAAGGTGTTTTGGCAAATGGTGCGTGTGAGCAAAGCAGACAGGGATCATGCCAAGGTGGCGGAGGGCACAGCTGAGCTGAAACCGCTCATGGCGATTGCAGACCGGCAAATTGCAAAACATGGCTGGCTCGCAGGGCCCGAAATGTCGATGGCTGATATCTCTTTTGGCACGCAGCTTTTTCGCTATTACACGGTCGATTTCGACCGCGCGGACCTGCCGAATTTGGCGCGCTATTATGAGAAGCTTTGCGCGCGCGCGGCTTACGCCGAGCACGTGATGGTCTCTTACGAAAGTCTCAGGGTGCCCGGAGCTTAACGGGTTGCTAGATACAAAGACCAGCACCCGACCGCGGGCGTCGGGCTGAAAGCCCCCGCCGAGGGGGGCGGTCGGGGGCTGGTCGGCTACGCCTCCTAGGCACACTTTTGGAGAGGTGCGTACTAGGTTTTTGGGCCGGTTCTTTTGTTAGGTGCGCCCATTTAAAACCGCAGCAAACGTGGCACCCGCGTCCTCAAGATCCAAGACAGCCCAAGCTTTTTCCAGAAGCGTGGCTTGCTGCGCGTCGTTCAGCACGCCCTCGCAACACGAGCGCGCTTTGTCTTCTACTTCTGCGTCCGTGAGAGGGTTCTCAGGGCCACCGCGATAGCGCTCATCTGCCCAGCCTGCGACCTCTTGGCCATCTTTGAGTGTGATCGTGATGCGCGAGCGCATTTTGTCAAAGCCTTGAGCTTCAATCTCTGGATCAAGTTCCGTGCGCATGCGGCGCTGCATGGCTTGCATCGCATCGGAGCCTACAAACGCATCGGAAAACTCAACTTTGCCTGCCTTGCGCGCCAAAGCGATCATCGACAGTGCGGCGGGCAGCGAGAATTTGGCCTGCAAGTGATTGGCGGCAATGGGGTAGCGGATCGGTTTGAGGATGTTTGTTCCGGCATGCACGGTGACAGTCTCAATGTCGTCCGGCTGGATGTCAGCCTCTGATACCAAGCGCAGCATCAAATCGATGGTCGGATGGGTCAGCACGCCGCAAGGATAGGGTTTGATCGACACGCCAGGCTCAACCATCGTGAGGGTCTTCCCAAAGCCTTGGCTCAGTTTTTCTGGGCTACACCCGCCGCCTTGCACGGCCATAAAGCCCCAAGGCCCATCGAGCGCTTGGGGATCTGCTGAAAAGCCGCGTGCAGCCAATTGAGCGGCGGTGATGCCGTTCTCAACAGCGCGGCCCACGTGCAAGGGCTTTGTCATGGTGCCAAAGTTGCACCGAATACCCGCCGCCAAGCTGGCCGCGATGCCAAAGCCAGAGCGCAGCTCTTCGCCTTTGAGCCCCATGATCTTAGCGGCTGTTGCAAAGGCCCCCAAGGTGCCAACAGTGCCTGAAGAATGCATGCCGGACATATAGTGTTGCGGCAGCATCCATTCGGAGATTTTGCACTCGACCTCAAAGCCCGTTTGGAAAGCCAACATAAAATCCCGCCCCGACACTGGGCCATGTGCTTGGCTCATCACAATTGCAGATGTGAGTGGCGGAATGGTGGGATGGGTGAGAAGCCCGTAAATATGAGCCGGATCGATGCTCACCTGGCTGTCGTCCCAATCATGGGCATGGCCAGCAGTACCCAAAACGCGCGCGGCCATGGGGGCTGGTACGCTCTCGTCGGTCGTTAACAGATTGGCATCCGTGCGCCCGCCCATGGCCTGAGCTTCGGCAATGAGGATCTCGAGCGAGTGCTCTTCTCCACCGGCCACATAGAGCCCGAGCCCGTCGATGATGCAGCGTTTGCCGATATGCAAAGCTTCTTCCGACAGATCCTCAAAACGAACCTCTTCAATGAATTTTGCGGCGTCTTCGGTGACTGTGGTGCCTTCGGGCATAGTGGCAAAAGCGTTTTTGGCAACAGACATTTTAATCAGGTCCTTGTTTCTAGATATGGGGAGAGGCGGCTCCAAATGAGGCCGGCGAAGCTGTTGACGAGCACAGCTCGTATGGATTGAAAGGCGGCGACCATAGCCATATCGAGCTCAAGCGCGCGCGCTGTGAGCACCATTTCGGCGAGGCCACCAATGGAGAAGGCTAGAACCATCGTGGGGGCCGTCATAGGCACAAACTGGCTTACGAGAACACCAAGCGCTGCCATAGCGGCGATAATGGTCGTAAGCGCCACCGTGCCAACAGCCATAGCTCTTGGGAGCCGTTTGAGGCGTTCGCGTTTGAACTTTGCTCCCAATGAGATGCCCACAATCACTTGGGCCACGGCCATGAGCGCACTGGGGATTTGACCTTCGACTGCGCCGCTAGCGGTCAGAACCGCGACGGCCAAGAGAGCACCCAAAAGCCAAGAGGCCGGAATCTTCAGCCGCATGCCAATCCATCCTCCGAGGAGAGCCATGAGTAGGGTGATCGCAAGGGGCACGGCTGCCAAGGTCACTAAGGCCTCCGCAGCGCCGTTTTGCGGAAAAAGCAGGTAAAGTCCAAGTGGGAGCAAACCAACCACCAGAGCCACGCGGATCGCATGGAGCGTGGCTATCGTTGTGCGGTCGGCGCCATGCGGCTCAGCGATATTGGCCATCTCTATCACGCCGCCAGGCATAAGCGAGAAAAACGCGGTGCTGGTTTCCATTTGCCCTTTGCGGGCCACAAGCGGTGTGGCGATAGCGGCAAGCACAACGCCTGCAAAGCCCATCACGGCCATGAGGGGAAACCAGCGGGCGATCTCGAGCGCCACGGCTGGTGTGATCGTCAGGCCCACGCCCGCGCCGATGACCGCCAAAGAGGGGCGGTAAAGGACCTTCGGCAAGTCTATTTCGAGCCCCCAAAAGCTCATCAAACCAGTGATAACCGCCGCCCCCATAAGCCAAGCCAAAGGGAGGCCGAGGCTGGCCCAAATCGCGCCACCAATTGCTGCAGGCACCAGCGCTTTAGCAAAGCCAGGGTAGGGCAATCGCTCAAACATCTGCATCATGGCTTTTGCTCAAGATCAAAAAGCCTGCGCGAAAGCATCGCGCCGACCCAGATGGTCATCACGATCCGGGCCAGGTGGTGCAAGGCCACGACAACGGGGTTGAAGTTCAGGGTCAGGGCAATGAGGCTCATTTCGGCTAAGCCGCCCGCGGCAAAGCTGATAAAAAGCGGCGCAAAGCCTGCGGGCACATGGGGCAGCAACAAAACGGCAGCACAGGCGGCGAGGCCCAGCATGTAGATGCCTGAGAGAAGCCCCGTGCCCAAGCCGCGCACCAAGAGCTTTCGCGAAACACCCGAGAATTGCGCGCCCAAAGAGGTGCCAATCATGAACTGAGCAAGATCTTGAAGCCACGAGGGGATATCGACAGAAATCACGCCCGAGACCGACAGGATCAGCCCTAGGAAGAGCGGCCCCGTGAGATGCGCAACCGGCATGCGGATTTTGCGCCCGACAAAAAGCCCCACAAATGCAATCGCCAATAGCATAGCGACGTCCCAAAGATCATAGCTCGCAGCAGCCAGGGTTTCACCTGCCATCGAGCCCACGGCATCTCCTTCGATAAACCAAAAGAGCAGTGGAACGGAGCTCACAACCAAGATGATGCGGATGAAGTGCTGGGTCGTCACAACGCGCAGATCTGCTCCTGCTTGTTCTGCCAAGATCACCGAATCCACGATGCCGCCTGGAAGCCCGGCGAAAAACGCATCGTGTTTTGTGTAGCCCCCCAAGCGGCGCATGATCGCGTAGTTGCCGCTATGGGCCAGCACAATGAAGACCAAAATAGCAGGCAGCGAGATCCAGAATTGCGGCAAAAGCGTCATCAACTCAGGCGAAAAACGCGTCCCGATCATAGAGCCGATCACGGCAGCAAAGACCAGCCTGACCCAGCGCGACATCTTGGGAAGCTGAGCGCCCGCGCGCTCGTACCAAAGCACGAAGCTCGCGGTGCCCACGATGCCACCCAACATGAACGGCATCGGCAGGCCTAATACGTAGGCGAGCCCACCTCCGGCAAGTCCAAACACAAAGAGGGACAGATACCGAAGGTCGAGCGTCATGCCGCGCAATTTAAGCTCCTTCGGTGTCTTTCGCCTTGTAGCTCGACCAAGCTCTGAAGAGCACCACCAAAGCCCCGATAATCAGGAAGATCGGCGCGTAGGAAAACTTGCCTTGATACTCAAAGCTTAAGAAGACCCAGGCGCCGCTGTCTGAAATGATCATGGACTGGCGGAAGGCCTCTTCCATGCTCGAGGTCAGAACAAAGGCAATGATAAAGGCGGCGGCCGAGAAGTTCGTGCGTCGCATCGCATAGCCAATGACCCCGAAGAGGAGCGCAAAGCCCACATCCCAAATGGACGCGCGCGACGAATAGCTTGCGGCGAGCGCGGTCATGAAGATGAAGGGATAGAGGTATTGCGTGGGCAAGAGCGAGATCATGCGCCCCACCAGGGGCGCGCCGAAATACCCGATGAGGGCATAAGCGGCGATGCCGACGAGCCCTGCGGCAAAGACCGCAAAGATGTACTCGCGCGAGGTGATCTCAAAGAAGTCCCGGGTGGAGGGCACGAAGTACTGCACCATGTTGTCTTCTGAGAAGATCGTTGGCCCAGGCTGCAACCCGTTCACAAGGAACATGCCGATGAGCACAGCGGCGATGGTGGAGCCTGGGATGCCTAGGGTTAACAGCGGGATCATAGACGGGCCCGAGACCGCATTGTTGGCAGACTCAGGTGCGGCGATGCCTTCAACAACGCCCGTACCCCAATCCTTTTTGTTCTTCGCGCGGCGCTTTTCTTCGCCGTAGGCCACAAAGCACGCCACGGAGGAGCCGAGCCCGGGCATCATGCCGATGAGCGAGCCGTAGATGGATGAGCGGAACATCAGCGGAATGCAGCGCTTGAACTCGGGCCAGGTGAAGTAATGGGCGTTGGGATCAAGATCCCCTTTGTCGTCCATGTCGATCATCTTCACCTTCGCGGCTTTTTCGGCCTGGATGATGACCTCGGAAATCACAAAGACCCCGATGAGAAGCGGCACGAGGGCCATGCCCGACTCGAGCTCGTCGATGCCCATGGTCATTTTAAACTGGCCGGTGATCACATCCTCGCCAATGAGGCCCACGATAGCGCCAAAGAGCGTTGAGATGATGCCTTTGATGATGCTGTCGCTGACCACAGAACCGATCACCACAAAGGCCATCAGATAGATCGCAAAGTTCTCGGGCGGGCCAAATTTACGGGTGAAGGTGGCGATGGCCACAGCCCCGAAGATAAGGACAATCTCGCCGAAATAATCGCCATAGGCAGAGGCCACGGTGGCGGTTTTGAGCGCTTTGCCGGCCTTGCCCTGTTGGGTCATCGGATAGCCGTCTTGCATGGTCGCCGCAGAGGCGGCGGTGCCCGGCGTGTTAAACAAAATGGCGGCGATTGAGCCCCCGTATCGCCCGGATTTGCCGATCACATAGAGGAAGACAAGGCCTGCGAGCGCACCGATCTGATCATTGTAAGCAATCAGAATGGGCAGCATCATCGCGATGGCTGCAGCGGCTGTCAGGCCTGGAAGGGCGCCAAAGACGATGCCGACGATGGCTGCGAGCAACACAAAGAAGATAGCAAAAGGGTCTGCAAAGAGGATGATAAATCCGCAGGAGATGTCGTAGAAGATCGACAGAAAGCCCAAATTTTCGAACCAAAGTTCGAGATTGGCGCAGAGGTTGCTTTGTTGGTTCATGTCAGTGCGCCCCTATTGTGCCCCGGTGATCCAGTTGGTGTAGGGGCGCATGTCCACAAGCGCGCCTTTGGGATCATTGAGCAGCATGACCCCCATGAAAAGCCATTGAAAGGCGAAGGCCAACACGATGGGCCCAACGATCATGGCGACCCAGTTGCGCACCCCAAAGGTGGCGAGCATGGCAACCAGGGTGAAGATGAGCGCGGTGAAATAGCCAAAAGCCCAAAAGAGCGCCACAAAGATCGCGCCGCAGCCGACGATAAGAAAAATCCGGCGCATGTCGCTGTCAAGAAAGCCATAGCCATGCTTGAGTTCGCCGGTTTTGCCGCGGAAGGCACGCAGGCCGAGCCAAAGCCCGCTGAGCACCAGCGCCACGGAAATTATCAAGGGCATGGTGCGTGGCCCAACCGCTTCGCGCGAGGTTTCGATGGTAAACGATTGGAAAATAAAAAAGAGGCCAACAAGGAGAACAACTGCGCTGACCCCGTATTCCACTTTAACTTTATGGTCGTGTGTTCCCACGGCCCCCTCCCATGGTTGCGCTCTCTGACGGAGCGTTAAAAAAAGGGGCAAGCCGTGTGTCGGCTTGCCCCTGATTTGGGTCGTAGAGTTACTGAGACGCGATGATATTCGCGACCACAGGGCCCATAACGTCGAACATCACATCCTGAGCGGCTGTGGCATCTGAACCGCTGGTGTAGAAGGCTGCCAGGTCGTTTTTGCCCATGTAGCGTTGGTACCCTTTGACACCTGCGATGTGTTCAATCGCGGCACCGACGTCTTCTTTTACCTCATCTGGCACACCGGCAGCGCCAAAAAGGCACATCAGGCCGGTGAACTCAACGCCCTCAGAGCCTTGCTCGACGAAGGTTGGCAGATCAGGCGCCATCGGGTCACGCTCGGCGCCCGCAGAGGCCAACGCACGGATGTCGGCTTCAAAGCCTGGGATCGTGTTCACACCGCCGAAGACGGCGTCAACAGATTGGGAAACAAGTGCCGCGCGGGCTTTGGAGCCGCCTTTGAACGGCACTTTCTTGTGCTTGATTCCATTGGTGTCAAAGAACACGTGGCCGATGGTGGCGTGCATGGTGGCTGCACCCGAAGTGCCCCATGTGATCTCTTCGCCGGATGCTTTTGCATTGGCGATGAACTCAGCCATGTTTTGGGCTGGGTTCGACGCGTGGACCTGCAGCGAGGTCACGAGCTGGGACGCGCAGCCCAAGTTCACAAAATCCTCTGGGATGTGATAGGGGCGGTCTGCGCCTTTGGCCAATTCGCCCGCGATGAACGTGCCGATGTTGATCATGTAGAGTGTGTGGCCGTCGCGTTCTTCGTCGAGCACAGCAGAGGCCGCTTTTTGACCCGACGCGCCCGGCAGGTTCACGATGAACGCAGGCATGCCGTTCATCGAAGGCGCTTCGTGCATGTAGGATGCAAAGCCACGCGCGGTTGTGTCTGTGCCGCCACCTGCGGAGAAGCCGACCATAATTTTGATGGGCTGCGATGGATAATCTGCGTAAGCAGCTGTGCCTGCGAGCATCGCTGTTGCTGCAATACCTGCGGCAATTTTCTTAGTGAAATTCATGTCTTCCTCCCTAGAAGATCAAAGAGGCAGACGCTTGCTGCGCGCCCACAAAGCGATTTTGGCACCGCTTTTGCATTGGCACGACGTCACGCACTACCCCGGCTGGTCAATTATTGCGTAGGGCACTTTGTCTCTTTTGGGAGCACTTGTCCATTATTTTCACCAAGGAAAATTGCCAAAAAGCCGATTGTATTTGCAGCATGCGCATTCGATTTAAGCACCAACCAGATGATCTTGCATCCACAGGTTGTCAAACGAGCCCCAAGTGTAAATTATTTATTAAATTCCGTGCCTTGGTAGCCCGATCTTAATGCTCGGATATGTGGCCTATTACCCTCGACGGTGTTCCGTTTTGAATTTGCTTTGTGAACGCCCACACCGTCCCCTAGCGTTGCGCGTGTAAGAATGAGGAAAATACCATGTCTCAAGCCAAGCCATTTGAAGGGATCCGCGTTGTGGATTTCACCCATGTTCTGGCAGGCCCTGCTTGCAGCTATTACTTGGGCCTGCTTGGTGCTGAGGTGATTAAGGTGGAATCCCCTATCAAGGGAGATGCCATTCGGCATCGGGGGGGGACGGATGCCGAAGCGGCTGCAGAGGCCATGAGCACATCTTATCTCACGCAAGGTGCAGGGAAGCGCTCTCTTTCTCTAGATCTCGAGACAAGGGAAGATTTGGCGCTTTTTCATACGCTCTTGGCGCGTTCAGATGTTTTGGTAGAAAATCATGTACCCGCCACCATGCGCCGCTTGGGGCTTGATGAAGACAGCCTCGCAGCCCGCCATCCCCACCTAATCCATTGTGCAATGACAGGCTACGGACGTGATGGTCCTCAAGAAAACACCGCAGCTTATGATGTGAATATCCAAGCATCTTGCGGATTGATGCACGCCACAGGGACCCAAGAAAGCGGACCAATGCGCACGGGTGCACCGGTGCTGGACTATAGCACTGGCATGGCTGCGGGGTTTGCCGTCTCCGCCGCCCTTTTTGAACGCACGAAAACCGGGCAGGGCAGCTTTGTCGATGTCTCGATGTTAGAGACGGGGCTGAGCCTGATGAGCTCGTCGGTGACCGATTATCTCAAAACGGGCAATGCGCCTCAGCGCAGAGGCAATTTGGCGAATAGCCGGTCTCCGGGCGCAGGCAGTTTTACCTGCAAAGAGGGTATTATGTCCCTGGGCGTAAACGAAGATTCGCATTTCACGAGCTTGGCGGGTGCGCTTGGGCGCAGCGATTGGCTCACCGATCCTAAATACGCCACGCGCTCGGACCGAAACGCCAACGCAGAAAGCTTGGTTTCAGAAATTGAAGCGGCTTTGATGGAAAAAACAGCACAAGACTGGGAACCGATTTTGCAAGCTGCGGGCGTGCCTTGTGCTCGGTTGCGCAGGTTAGATGAGGCGTTGGACTCAGAGCAAGTAAAGGCCCGAGGTTTTGTGCAACATTTGAGCGACGGCACAGGGGTGCCGACACTGCCGTTTCGTTTAGGCGGTGCTGCGTCTTACCCACCTAGCTCAGATGCACCACGCATCGGACAAGACAGCGCAGAAATCCGCGCCTGGCTTCTTGGAGAGTAGAGCTTCTTTCACTTAATCTGCACCGTATTTTCTAAAAGCGAAGACCTGCACTCGACCGCGGGCGTCGGGCTGAAAGCCCCCGCCCTGGGGCGGCGGTCGTAGGCTGGTCGGCATCGCCTCCTGGGAACGGTCCGGGAGCAAGGCGCTTCTCGCCCACCCCGAGGTCCTGGCGCTGGATCCTAACGTGCTAAGCTGAAACTTCTGCTTTCCGATTGTGTCGAATGGACGAATAGAGCGCCCCACCGATCAGGGCGATGCCAATGGTGCCTGTGAGCAGCTCTGGTACGTGAAAGAGCGATTGTGTGAACATGATGATCGACAGCGCAAAGATCGAATAAAACGCGCCGTGCTCCAAGAACCGAAATTCCTGGAGCGTCCCTTTTTCGACCAGCATGATCGTCATGGAGCGCACGTACATCGCGCCGACACCCAAGCCGATTGCAATCAGCAGGATGTTGGAGGTGAGCGCAAAGGCACCAATCACACCGTCGAACGAGAAGCTGGCATCCAGTACTTCGAGGTAGAGAAACGCGCCCAAGCCTCCAGAGGCACCGATGGCCGAGGCCTTCTTGGAGCTTTCGTCAAGGAAGGTTCCCAAGCCGTCGACAGCCAGGAAGGTCAAAAGTCCCATGACAGCTGAATAGAGGAAAATACCTTGCTCCTCTTCAGGCAAAGCCCCGCAAAAGAGGACCACAACGATCAAGACGAGAAAGATCTCGAAACCTCGTATCGCGCCGCACCTTCGCACCGCGCGCTCAACGGATCTGACCCAATCGATGTCTTTGTCTTGGTCACTAAAGAAGCTTAGTGAGACCATCATCAAGAAGGTGCCACCGAAGGCTGAGATCGGGCCATGGGCATGCGAAATGATGCGCGAGTATTCCTCTGGCTCCGCCAAGGCCAAGCGCATCGCTTCGAAGGGGTTTACCCAAGCGAAGATCGCGACGATGGCCAACGGAAACACGATCCGCATCCCGAAAACCGCAATCAAAATACCCCAGGTAAGGAAGCGTTGCCGCCAGACAGGCGTCATGTCCTCAAGCTTGTTGGCGTTCACGATCGCATTGTCGAAGGACAGCGAAATTTCCAAGGCAGCCAGCACGATCCCTACGATTAGAAAGGAGATCACGCCAGCTACGTTGCCTTCCGTGGCCCAGCCAAGCCAGCCCGAGAGGAATATGCCAATCGCTGTGACGACAAGCGGCCAAAACAAATACGACAGCGTTGAGCGTTGTTGCATGTCTTAGTTTCCTGACATCACAGCCGGCAGCCAAAGAACAAGCTGCGGGAACAAGAAGAGGAGGGTGAGGCCAAAGAGCTGCACGAGCATGAACTGCATCATACCGAGGTAGATGTCGCGCAGATCCCAGTTGGGCACCACCCCTTTGAGGAAGTAGGCCGAGAGCGCCACCGGCGGCGAGAGCCAAGCCGTTTGCAGGTTCACAGCCACCAAGATGCCGAACCAGACCATCAGGTCGTAGCGGCTGAGCCCGTAGAGATCCAAAGCCTGCACGGTTGGCAAAAGAATTGGAACAACGATCAAGACGATCGGCACCCATTCCAGCGGCCAGCCCAAGAGGAAGATGAGGCCCATCACCATCAAAAGGATCAGGTAGGGCGACATATCGAGACCCAAGAGAAGCTCTGTCATCATCCTAGGTGTGCCAAGCGCGCTGAACTGTGCGCCAAAGAAGTTGGACGCGGCCACCAGGAACATAATCAAAACCGTGATCTCAAGCGCTTTGATCAAGCTGTCAAAGAAGCTTGGCAGGGTGAACTTACCATAAGCAACCGACAGCAGAATGGCCCCAAAAGCACCCATTGCTGCGGCTTCTGCAGGTGTGGCGAGGCCCAAAAGAATGGAGCCTAGGGCGAAGGAGATGAGGATTGTCGGCGGCATGAGGCCTGCAAAGAACTCGTCCCAGAGTTGCGAGAAATGGAAGCCCTCGTGTGCATCTGCGCGGTAGATGGGGCTTCCCAAGTATCCCAGCAACCCCGTGAAGGCCGCGAAGATCACGGACCAAACCGGAATGCCGCCTTCGCCAAAGTTCGCGGCAATCATGCCCACGTGCATGAGGATCGCTAGCGGCACAGCAATGCGCAAAATGCTCAGAGAGCGGTAGGCCGCATAGGCCAATGCGCAAGCGGCTATGAGCACGAGCAACCCGCCAAAGGGAATGAAGGAGAAGGTGCCGCTGAGCCCTAAGCCAAAAATCCGGCAGAGCGTCAGCACACCTAGGCATATCAAAGCAACTTCCGCACCATAAAAGCGGGACGTTTCGGGCTGTTCTTCGTCTGGCAAGATTGGCCCCAAGCTGGGGTTCAACCAACAGCGCCCAAGCGTGTAGAGCAGATAGAGCGAGGCCAAAAGCGCACCAGGGATAAAGGCACCCCGGAAAAGATCTAGCGTGGAGACCTCAAGCACAGGCCCCATCACGATCAACATGATCGATGGTGGGATCAAAATGCCCAAGGTGCCGCCCGCTGTGATACAGCCTGCCGCGAGTTTCACATTGTAGCCAGAGCGGCTCATTGTGGCCCCTGCCATGATCCCCAATAGGGTCACTGAGGCCCCAACGATGCCGGTTGCTGCCGCGAAGATGGTTGAGACGATCAGCACCGCAATAAAGAGTGCACCCCGCACGCGCGACATGATCATCTGAATGGAGGCAAAGAGGCGCTCCATAAGCCCGGCGGCTTCCATCACAATGCCCATAAGCACAAAAAGCGGCACGGCCATAAGCTGGTCGTTGAGCATGGTGGAGTTAGTGTTGAGCGTCATCAAGAGCGTGGTGAGCTTAAAGTTCGCCCCCCAAATGCCGAAGACAAAGGCCAAGAAGATAAGCGTGAAGGAGATCGGAAAACCGATGAAGATCACAAAGAGCATCGCGCACAACATGATCAAGCCAATCGTGGGTTTCGAGAGCCCAGGGCTTGCTTTCATCAGGTCCGTGAACCATTCACCGCCCGGCACCAGGTCTGGCGTAAAGACAGCCAGCACAAGCCACAAAAGCGCAACCAGATAGATCGGGAGCGCCCGCACAAAGAGGCGCTCTCGCTCTTTGCCCATCTTATGAAAGGCGCGGAAAATCTCCGGGATTCCTTGCAAGGCGAGAAGCACGGCACCCACCGGCATTGCCAAACGTGCGGGCCACAACAAAGGACCCCAAGCGCTGTCAATCTGCATGGTTTCTCCACGTGAGAAGGCCAACCACCAGTATTCCGAAGCCACGATGCTGAAAAAGATCATGGAGGGGATGAAGAACAGCAAGTACAGCAAGGCGTCGACGGTGGCTTGCGTTTTGTCAGACCAGTTGCGGTAGAGGAAATCGGCGCGGATATGCACGCCGCGCATAAGCCCATAGCCTGCGGCCGCCATGAAGAGCACCCCGGCGAGCATCCGGCTCATATCATAGACCCAAAGCGTTGGACCGAGACCAAGGGAGCGCGCGAAGTCTTCAAAACCAGCGTTTTGCAAAATGGAGAAGGCGTTCCGCGAGATCACTTCATAAACCACGATGATGATCAGCGGGATCATAAGAAGAGATATCAGCTGACCAGCCCGGTAATTGAGCACGTCAATTGCAGCCGTGATGGGGCGCTGCCAGGGGGTCATATCTGCCGGGGTCTCACCCGGCGCTTCAGCGCGTCGTTCCGCGATGAGCTCGTCGGCAATCTCGAGCTCTTCCGGATTCACCTCATCTGCGGCCATCCCATTCTCCCTTTTTGTAAGCACCCTTTGCGGGTCTTCATTTTTGAAAAAGGTCTACGAAGCTCTCGTGCGCGGACCTTTACCGAAAATGAAGAGCGGGGCCCCGAAGGACCCCGCACCGTTGTTTCTGACTTACTTCAGAGTGTCAGCGTGGGCGCGGCCCAGGCTGGCGTTCGATGTTTGCGCACCGGCCCAGAACGGAACCGCGATGTTCGCAAAGTCTTTCTGAGACTGCCAAACTTCTGCGAAGAAGGGGCTCTCGTCGGCTGCAGCTTGCAACGCGTTTTGAGCCGCTGCCATGTACTCGGTGAAGTACTCAGCAGGTGTATCTTCCAAGATAACGCCGTGGTTCTGGGTCAGATCCTGAAGCGCTTTACCGTTTTCATAGATACGGTAAGAGAGCGACTTGGAGAGTGACGCAGTGGAGGCAACTTCCAGAGCTTTCTTCTCAAGATCTGTCAGGCTGTTGTAGAAATCGCCGTTCACATACATGTCGGCGTTCACAGTCACCTGGTGCAGACCCTGCAAGTAGTAGTGCTTCAGAACTTTCTGGAAACCGAACACGGAGTCAGGCTTCGGGCAGCACCATTCTGCGGCGTCGATTGTGCCTTTTTCCAGCGCTGGCAGAATGTCACCGCCGCCCATCGCAACAGCAGGAACGCCGATGTCAGCATAAGCAGCACCCACCATGCCGGGAGGGGCACGGAAGCGCATTTGACGGAAATCATCCATGGATTCGATTGGCTTCGGGAACCAACCCAGAGCTTCTGGACCAACAGGCTGCAGCATGAAGCCTTTGACGTTTACGCCCATTTCGTCCCAAAGACGGTCATAGAGCTCTTTGCCGCCGCCGTACTGGAACCAGCTCAAAAATGCGATGTTGTCGAGACCAACACCAGCACCCGCAACAGGTGCGCCGAAGAGGTTCGCTGCAACGTGCTTACCACCCCAGTAGTGGGTCCAAGCAAAGCCGCCTTCAACCAGACCGGCGTCAACCGCGTCGAGAATGTCGCGTGGGCCAACAATTGCACCTGCTGGCAGAACTTCGATTGTGAGCGAGCCGCCTGTGAGGGCTGCAACGTCTTTGCCAAACTCATTCAGCATGAACACTTCGTCAGCCGTGTTGGGCAGAACCGACTGAATGCGCAGCACTTTTTCCGCCATAACGGCCGTTGCCGAAATGGCAAGCACTGCAACGCTCGCGGTTAGAGTTTTAATGTTGAACATAAATGTCCTCCCTTATGCGTAGCCCTCTTTGTTGCGTTTCGCTTTGGGACGAAGGCTTTCTCCCGAAGCGATTTTTGCGAAGGGGCGGATGAACGCCCCACCACTTTTCTTAGTCTGTACCGAAAGCCCTGGCGCGTATAGTCATCTCGCATCCTCCAAGATCATATCGCTGGCTTTCTCTCCGATCATAATGGCCGGAGCATTGGTATTGCCGCTGACAATCTGCGGCATGATCGAAGCATCTGCGACGCGCAGGCCTTCGATATTCTGAACTTTGAGCCGTGGATCGACCACAGCCTCTTCATCTACGCCCATTTTGCAGGTGCCTGTGGGGTGGTAGATCGTCACAGAGGTTTTGCGGGCCCATTCCAGCGTCGCGGCCTCATCTTCCATCGCCACACCTGGCCCGGGGGAGTGTTCTTCAATGATATGCGATTTGAGCGGCTCAAATTGCGCGATTTTCCGGGCAATTTGGATGCCTTTCACGATCGTATCGCAATCCGTTTTGGTGGCGAGGTAATTTGGATGGATTTCTGGGTGGTCATCCATATTGGCCGATACGAGCTTTAGATGCCCGGCGCTTTCTGGGCGCATTTGCAAGACCGACGCCGTAAACGCCGAGAACTTATGCGCCCCCTCAGCGGGGCTATCAGCGCTGAAGGGCTGAATATGGAATTGAATATCGGGTGTCTCAAGCCGTGGATCTGTTTTGAGAAAGGCTGTCCCGAGGCTCGCAGCCATCGTCATGGCCCCCTTTTGGGTGAGCACATATTGCAAGCCGATCATAGCCTGTTTGAGCGGGTTGTTTGTTTCAATGTTGATCGTGGAGAGATCAGTTTTGAACACGGGACGGGCTTGAAGGTGGTCTTGGAGGTTCTTGCCAACACCGTGCAGCGCCGACTTCAACTCGATCCCATGCTCGTGCAGTTCATCCGGATCGCCGATGCCCGACAACATTAAGATCTGTGGCGAACCTATTGCACCTGCAGATAAAATAGCTTCCCGGCGCACTTTGTAATCAACCATTTTGCCTTTGGTGCGCGCGCGCACGCCCACCACACGACCGTCTTCAATGAGAAGCTTTTCGGTTTGTGTGTCTGTGATGACGTGGAGGTTCTTGCGGCCTCGTGCCGGCTTGAGATAGGCAACTGCTGATGAGCAGCGGCGACCGCCCTTCATTGTAAGCTGGAAATGTCCAACGCCTTCTTGATCAGCGCCGTTGTAGTCGGGGTTGCGCTTGTAGCCGGCGGCTTCAGCGGCATCGACCCAGTAATCTACAACATCGCGAGTCAGGCGCGAGTTTTGCACCGACAAAGGGCCGCTTTTGCCGCGCAACCCATCTGTGTTGTCGCCTTCCCAGCTTTCAGCGCGCTGGAAGTAGGGCAGTATATTTTCCCAAGACCAGCCCATACACCCCAGTTGGGCCCAGTGATCGTAGTCTTCCGCTTGACCGCGGACATATAGCAAGCCGTTTATCGAACTTGACCCACCGAGCACGCGTCCACGCGGCCAATTGATAGATCTGCCTGCAATGCCCGGATCGCTTTGGGTTTTGTACCGCCAGTCCGTCTTGGGATTGCCCATGGTCCGAAAGTACCCAACGGGGATATGGATCCAGGGGTTTGTGTCTTTGGGGCCAGCCTCCAAAAGGGCCACGCTATACTGTCCCGAAGCGGACAAGCGATGTGCAATTGCACAGCCTGCAGAGCCAGCGCCGACGACGATATAGTCGTATTCCAAAGCAATCCTCCCTCAAGGTGCAAAAAATGAGACGTTTTGAATCATAATTTGACCATTTAAGAGGCTATTGTATAATCTCCTAAACGCAATCAATTTCTTTTCATGATGCCTGACAAGAACGAAGATACCAGCCGAATTCCAACAAACTTACGATGCTTGTTGATTATGGAAGTCTTGGGAAAACATGACCGCTCCATGTCTCTCACTGAGATAAACCAACACCTGGATTTGCCCAAACCGTCCCTTCACAGACTTTGCTCTACCCTGGAACGTGAGGGATTTATTGCGCGCTCTGGTCCGTCCTTGAGGTTTCATGCGGCAAGGCGGATGCGGGAGCTTGGGGTCAATTTGCTTGGCCACTCGCGCATGCACATTATTCGTCACCAAATTCTTCAAGATCTGTCCCGAACAGTGGGGGAGACGGTGAACTTTGTGGTGCCAGAACCTGATGGCATGAACTACATCGACCGGGTGGAAACGGACTGGGCTTTCCGCATTCAACTGCCCGTGGGCAGCCGCGTACCATTTCATTGTACGGCCAGTGGCAAGTGTTTTTTGGCGAGCCTACAGCGCAAAAAACGCGAAGCTCTGGTTGCCACGCTCAATCTTTCCGAAGAAACACCTTACAGCCATACCAAGCCTGAGACGTTGCTTGCCGAACTTAACCAAGTTGCAAAGCAAGGCTATGCGCTCGACCGCGAAGAGTTTCTTCTTCATATGGTCGCGATTTCTGTGCCCGTACGCAATCCAATTGGAGGGTTTGTGGGGGCGGTCTCGTTTCATGGGCCGACGCAGCGCATGTCGATTGACAGCGCCACGGAACAGCTCCCGAAACTGCAAGCCACATCTGCAAAACTCAGCAACGCGCTCTTTGCGGAGTCTGATAACGAAAACGGGATGTGATTGTGGTGGCCAAGAGCTGCTCTCTGTCACGGGTGTATGGATACATCGACAAGTTGCCTTGATGGGCATAGCCAATCTTCACCAAGCGCTTTTTCTTCTTGGGCAAAAGCAAGGCCAAGATCTTGAGCAGATGAAGAAAGTGCTTTTTGGGCTTGGTGAAGGCCGCTGCGATCGCTGACAGAAGCAGACCGGCACCAGCTGGAAGTGGTACGGCTGGGACAAGCGTTGGATCTCCAAAGTCGCTTCTCGAAATGAGGCTCAAGTCACCATCGATCGCGGAAAACACGGCGTTTTGGCTGGGCCCGCTGGTTTGCACAGAGGCAAAGTCGATCGTCAAAGAGTCTGTGAGCTCATAGTAGAGTATCGCCGCACCCGTGGCATCGGATTCAGAGAAGTTTGTACCCGGACCGTCGAACCGCAAAGTGGCGCCCAAATCTGTCACGCTGAGTGCTTGTGGCGTAAGGCCTGTGGCGTAAGACACAAGGCCATCGGATTTTGAGACAGAGAAATACTCTGATTGCGAGGCCTCGCCATCAACATCATAAATCGCAAGCTCGATATCGGAGAGGATCATCGGTGTTTCAAAAGAGCCCGATGCCTCGCCGGTGCCATCAAAGAACTCTAACGTCATCGCGATGCCGTTTTCAGCCGCGTTGACGCCATTGCCGTAGTACAAAAAGCCAAGATCATCCTGAGGCCCAGTCGCAGCGTTTCGATAGTCTGGGATATAACCAGCGTCCCCAAAGTAGTTTTGCGCATTAGGATTGCTTTGTTCCGCAAAGTCTGTGCCGTCCTTGATGGTGGTTGTCACACGCGCGTCCAAGGTTTGGCCATTCTCTGTGGCCACGTTTCGAAAGTAGAGCGTACTGCGATTGGCTGTTGCGCCAAGGAGGTTCGTGCCGCCGGTGCCTCCAATGATTTGGTCAAACGTCAATGGCACGGCCTGTGCCGTCAGTGGCGCAAGCGCTAAAGCCGCGCCCAAGCCAAAGGATTTCCACATTGGAGCAATCTTAGCGCCAAGTTGGCAGGAGAAACTTTTAAAAGATGTCATTCGTACACACTCCGGTTCAGGCTGTTTGGTTCAGTCAAGCAAATGGCTAAAGGGCGCGAAAAACGAATGCACTTGAGCGCTTGGATAGAGCACGCGGCTTTGGGGTAGGCATTGAGATCCAATTGGCTCAGCTCGTGTACGAAAGGATAGCTGCGCTGCCAAATCGTATCGAAATTCAGGGGAAGTAAGGAGACTTGGGCTGTCTTAAGCCTTGAGTTTGAACGGCTGCTGAGCGGCCACTGCGGTATTGGTAAGGAAGTGTTCACGAAGGCTGTGAGATATTGAGGAGCTCATCCCTAAATACGAGTCACACCCCGTTGGCATCTCGCACACCTTGACAAAAGAGCAAGGATGCCGGGCTCCAGGCGTCAAACCTATACTTTAGGATAGTCACGCTCTCCTTTTGCGGGGATCTTTTTATGCAGACAACTTTGCTAAGGTGCGCACATGAAAATTGAAACCCACGCCGCTGCAGGCACCGATATTGATAGTGTTCGGCAATTATTGAGCCCACTCACGGAACACACACCTGACTTTCTGGTTGTCTCTTGCAGCTCTGAGTTTGATCTTTTGGCCCTAAATGCCGCGCTGAGCGATTTGAGCGCGAAAGCGTTGCATGGCACCACCTCTTGTCTTGGTGTCATGACGAATGAAGGCATGGCCGGTCGCGAGGGAAATGGTATTGGGTACTTTGCTCTTTGGGACGAAGACGGTGCCTTTGGATCGGCTGGCGTTGGTTTTGATCAAACCGAGAACCATGCCGCATCAATGGCTGCCAGAAAGGCAACACAACTTGCTTTGTCACGGGCTGGGCGGCCAGGTGAAGCGCCGGACCTGATCTGGGTCTCCGCAAGCCCAGGCCAAGAAGAAGAGATCATACAAGGTATCGAAGCGGTCATCGGGGGGGGCATTCCGATTGTTGGAGGCAGCGCTGCTGACAATACCGTGTCGGGAGGATGGGCGATTTTCGGAGAAGACGGGATTCACACAAGCGGTGTGCAGATTAGTGTTCTTTTCCCATCGAAAAGCGTCGCCGCTGAGTTTCAAAGCGGATACGCGCCATCGGGTAAAACGGCGAAAGTCACACGCGCTGAAGGTCGCAGGCTTTATGAGCTTGATGGGCGTCCGGCGGGAGATGTCTATCAAGAGCTCTCTGGTTTGAAGTTTGAGGCATCAGGTGACGGCACGCCAACTGCGATACTCTCCCAAACGAGTTTTGATCCCTTGGGGGTCGAGATTGGTGGTGTGGCCAATATCCCTTATTATCTGTTGATGCACGCTGCCGCACTGAACAGCGATGGCTCAATCGATCTGTTTGCCAATGTCGCCGAAGGCACTGAGCTGCATGCGATGAGCGGCTCTACTCAGAGTTTAACGCAGCGCGCAGGCCGTGTGGCGGCTCAAACGCGGCGGCAAGCCGACACCACAGGCGCACCTGTTGCAGGCGCTTTGATGATCTATTGCGGTGGGTGCATGTTGTCGGTCACCGACCACATGGATCGCGTTGTTTCGGGGGTTAACGAAAGCCTGGATGGAGCGCCCTTCTTGGGGCTTTTCACCTTTGGCGAACAAGGCCATGTCCTCGATCAGAAAAATTCCCATGGGAACCTGATGATTTCATGTGTTACGTTTTTCGCCTAAGGGCAGGGACTTTGCATGGACAGCGTCGAAGACCTACGCGAAGCGCTTTTTGAGCTAAACCAACAGCGCAATGCTGATTTGGAGCAATTGGCGCAATCCCAAGCGATCCTGGCTGGGCTTAAACGGATCTCGGCCGCCGAAACTCCAAGGGATGCCCTCGAAGCTCTTTTGATTTCCGTGCGCGAAAGCACAGGCTGCGATGCTGCCGTTTTGCTGGAAGTCGGTGAGAACAAATGCGAGCGCATCGTTTCAACCGATCTCGAGCTTCAAAATTTTAGCGGTATGGATCCCGCGTTTATAACCAAGCAAACGCGAAGGCTTGTGGATCTAAGTGCCGTTCGGGACTTTGTTGGGCCCACTTTGTCGGGTGGTCGGTATAAAGCCATGATCTCGACCCCCGTTCAAAGCGCGACAGGTGAAAGCCTGGTTCTACTTTGTTTGAGCTCCAATGCCTCAACCCTCACCAATTCTCACAAAAAGATTGCAGAGCAGCTTGTGGCTTTGGCAACTCAAACCCTTGCTGCGAAAAAACTCACGGACGAAAACGCGCTTTTGGCAGAGGTTTTGAACCGCTCCTCTGCGAGTTTTTCAATCGCAGATGCGGGCGATCCCGATTGCGCGTTGATCTATGTGAACGACGCTTTCGAAGCTCTTACAGGGTACAGCCGAGAAGAGGCTTTGGGACAGAACTGCCGGTTTCTCAGCGCGGAAGATCCCGATAGCCCCGTGCGACGCGATATTCGCCAAACCGTAGCAGACCGTGCAGTTGGGGAATTTGAGGTACGCAACAAAAGGAAGTCTGGCGAGATTTTTTGGAATAATTTGACCATCTTTCCGGTGGAAGCTGACAATCGCACATATGTAGTTGCAACCCAATGGGATCTGACCTCTCGCATCAACGCGGAAGCGGAGCGAGATCTGGCGCGCCAGCAGCTCATTTCCGCCCTTGCGAGCGTCAAAGAAGGGATCATCTTGCTGGATGCAGAAGACCGCGTGGTTTTCGCAAACCGGCAATATTTGTTGTTTCATGGGCTGGGCACAGAAAAGCTCGCGCGCGGCGAGGCCTTTGTCACAGCTTGGCAAAAGACTTTGATCGCCTGCGGCCATGCTCCATTGGAGGCAAAAGAGAGCGCCTTAGCCAAGTTATCAGAGCTTAAGGCAAGTGCCGGTCAGGTGGAAAAAACCCTGTCCAACGGTTTTCAGGTCTTGGAGACAAATTCTCCGACCTCCGCGGGGGGCACGGTAGGTGTTCTAAGCGATGTCACAGCTTTAAAAGTTGCTCAACAACAGCTCTCTGATCGTGTGGTTGCAATCGACAATGTGCAAGATGGGATTGCGATTACAGATATCGCGGGGCGCATCGTCTATGCAAACCCGGGCCACACCAAACTTTTTGGGTATGACAATCCGCGCCAATTGCTCGGCAAAAAGTGGTCGCTTCTGTATCATACCGAGCAGATGGGCTTTATCGAGGATACGGCGATCCCGGCAATGCTCGACACAGGGCAATGGCGCGGGGATGTCATGGGGCAACGCAAAGACGGCACGCCCATTGCCCATGAAGTAACCCTGACCCAACTTCCAGACACCGGATTGATCTGCGTCACGCGAGATGTCTCAGAGCGGCTTCAGAATGAAGCTGAGCGCTTAAGTCTGCGCGAACAACTCAATTCGGCACAAAGACAAGAAGCGATTGGGCAAATGGCAGCCGGATTGGCGCATGACTTTAACAACTGCCTATCCGTCGTTTCTGGCTCTGCGGCGCTTTTGAAAGACACCGAAGCTCCCGCAGAACGTAGTGTTCACACCCAACGTATCATCGACGCGAGCGAAAAGGCCGCTGAACTGACCGGGCGGCTCCTGCGATTTGGATCTCGCAACTCTCAACGCAAACGGCTTGATATGCGCGAGCCAATGCAATCAGCCTATGAGCTTGTGAAATCTAGTGTTGGGGCCAATATCGATCTCAAAATGGCTTTGCCCTCTGGGTCCGTCTTTTGTGAGATTGATCCAACGGATGTTTTGCAAGTTGTTATGAACCTCGTCATCAACGCGAGGGATGCAATTGGTCGGTCAGCGGGAACCATTCGCATTGATCTGGAGACTGTGCCTGGATCGCGTCTGGTCGATCGCGACGTTTTTGGAGAGCTCGCATCTGACCAAGACTACGTTGCCCTTTATGTGGAGGACACCGGAGGCGGTATCGCGCCAGAAACGCTCGACAAGATTTTCGAAGCCTATGTCACGACAAAATCAGATGCGGGTGGAACCGGGCTGGGTTTGTCGGTCGTGCGCAGCCTCGTGCTCGCAAATAGCGGCGGCATCGAGCTTTCCTCCCAATTGGGTGTGGGCACACGCTTTTCGATTTATTGGCCACTGGGGTCGGCAGAGAAGCCAGAAACAGACCAGCCAACCCCTAGTGTTTCGGAGAAAGACTTGACGGGCACAAAGGCGATTATCGTCGATGACGACATACAAGTGGCCGAGACAATTGCCACGACGCTTGAGCGAGCGGGCTGCGAAACGATTGTGTGTGAGGATCCAAATGACGCCCTAATGGTGGTTGAAGAAGATCCGAACTACTGGGACATCGTTATCACAGACTATGACATGCCGGACATGACCGGAGCGATTTTGGCTGAAAAACTCCGTATGATCGCCGAAAACCTGCCTATAATACTTTGTACAGCATTGCCGGTATACATGGGCAGAGAACGTGAAGGCTCAAAGCTCTTCAATGCGCGACTGTCAAAACCAATTGTGCCGGGCACCTTGGTTTCGCAAATCTGGCAAACGCTTAAGGACCAAAACGATGAAAATTCTCCTGGCTGATGATCATGACCTTGTCCGAGATATGCTCGTAGCGTTTTTCGAGCGCGAACCGGATTTCGAAGTTGTGCCAACGAGTGATTTTGACTCTGCGGAAAAAGCGATCAAAACCGACGGTCCCTTCAATCTCATTTTACTCGATTACAACATGCCGGGTATGGCGGGACTGCGCGGGTTGGAAAAAGCACTGGCTTTGGTTGACGATATTCCCGTAGCTTTGATCTCAGGAACGGCAGACGTTTCTATTGCGAACAAAGCCATGGAACTGGGTGCGATCGGGTTCTTGCCCAAAACGATGGCTGCTAAGTCTTTGTCGAATGCGGTCAAACTCATGGCTGCAGGTGAGAAGTTTGTGCCAGTTGACTTTTTGTCGAGCGCCAATGTTCAGCGTAATCCTTTGGCCGAAAAACTGACCCCGCGCGAGATGCAGGTTTTGGTTGGGCTGTCGAAGGGCTTGTCCAACAAAGAAGTGGCGCGTGAAACGGATCTCCAAGAGGTCACGATCAAACTGCACGTCAAGACGCTGTGTCGAAAGCTGGAAGCGCGCAACCGCACGCATGCTGCTATGATCGCGAAAGACGCCGGTCTCGTGTAAACGCTATCCTTTTGGATACCAGAACTTCCAAAATTTCAGCTTGGCCCTCCTTTCGAAAGCACGACAGCATCCCCTCAGCCGCATAGATTAGCTTCAGTTCAAACGTTCCTTCGTTGTGGAGTTCACTATGCCCCGTCGGTCTCGCCGTTCTAAGCGACTAAAGCGCCTTGTTGCCATCAACTACACGTTGCTTCTAGCCGCGGTCTTGGTGTCCACGCTCACCGTTTTGGTGGCCAAACGCCCGGCCTCGCTCGACTCACAAGTGGGATTGGAAGCGCGCGAAATGGAAAAGCGGAGCCTCCAACAAGAGGTAGATCAAAAGTACGCAGATCTCTTGCGCAAAGCAAAGGCCGCAATCGACGAGAAGGATCACGCGCTGCGGGAGCTGCGCCGGGAAATCGACACAGGCTATGTTGTTGCAAAAGACATTGAAGTCACCGACAGCAGCAAAGCGCTTTGGCTGGCCGAACCAAATCTCATGCTGGGTGTGCAAGCTTTGGCGGGTGGCCGGATCAAGGTGAACTTTGCAAACCGCAGCCCCTCGATCTCTGTCGGAGAGCGCATCGACTTTTTGTTCGAAGGCCGAGCCTGCTCCTTGATGTTGAAATCCAGCGTCTACGGAAAAGCGGTCTTTCGCTTCTCGTGCTCGTCATCAACCACATTGGCATCCGCCAGTTTTCAAAAAACCTTCTAGAGCGCCAGGGTACGGCATCCTCTAGACCAGCACAGGAGACAAACCCACAGATCTAAGCCCTCGCCAATCGTCTGCCCTCCAGGAACTGATTGGCGCAAAAAGCCTCGTCGTGCCTCACAGGCGCCTTCATAGCGACGAGCACTTGATCGCACACGGATCACCAAACACCCTTTCGCGCCTCCGAAAGGGTGTTTTGCTTTTAAAAGCTTGGAAAAAATGGATCAGCCAGCGCGCCAAAGCGCTTGGCGGCATACGCAGAACGAAAGCCGAAATTCAAAAAACGGCGATATCGCTTCGGGGCCAATAGTTCGATAGGCTCCTCGCGAGATCCTACAAAACAGGGTGATATCCATGAAAACCTATGAAGCGCTTGCACAGGCTTTTCTATCCGAAGGCGTGGAGACCTGTTTTGCTCTGCTGGGCGACGCCAACATGCATTGGGCAAATGCGCTCTCCGAGAAAGCCCATATGATCTACATGCGGCACGAGCATTGTGCAGTTGCTGCGGCGTCTGCCTTTACTCGGATTACAGGCGAGGTCGGAGTGGCGACAGTCACCTGTGGTCCAGGGCTGACCCAGATCACCACGGCTTTACCAGCTGCCGCACGCGCGGGCTTGCCCCTTGTGATATTTGCAGGCGAGGCACCTCTTTCCAAAGCTTGGTACAACCAAGCCATTGAACAACGTCCTTTCGTAGAAGCCTGCGGAGCGGTCTATATGGCCTTGCACCACCCCGCTCAGATGCTCAACGGTATACAAAGCGCCTTTCGGACTGCGCGCGATAGGCGCGTGCCGGTGGTTCTCGGTGTTCCCTTCGATCTTCAAGAGCAGCTCTGGTCAGGATCAGAACAAATGCCGCCAGCTGAAGATCCGGTCTCGCATGTGCAGATACCCAATCCAAATTCTGTGTCTGAGACCGCAGAGTTAATTAATGCTGCAGAACGGGTGGTGCTTCTGGCTGGGCTCGGCGCGCGCAACGCCGCATCTGAATGTGTCCAGCTGGGCGACCGCATCGGTGCGCTCTTGGCGACAACTTTGCCAGCGCGTGGCTTGTTTTGTGATCATGACTTTGAGATCGGCATCGCGGGCGGCTTTTCGCCAGAACCGGCACGAGACATCTTGTGCGACGCAGATCTTGTTTTGGCGATTGGTGCGAGTTTATCTCGCCATACCTTGGATGGCGGCAAGCTCTTTCCAAAGGCTAAAATCATTCAGATGGATATTGCGCCAAGCGGCTTTCACCAAGGTGCTCGCACAGCTCACCATCTCATGCCAAGCGATGCGGCGCTGGGCGCAAAAGCCCTCCTTGAGAAGATGACGCCCAAAACTGGTTGGCGGTCACAGGAGATGCGCACCAAGCTTGCTGCATTCAAAGACCCGGAAATCAAAGAGAGCGCTGCACCTCATGAGCCTGCAAACGCCATCGCCGCTCTCGATGCCGTGCTTCCCAAAGACTGGCTCTGCGTCAACAGCTCTGGGCACAGCTCTTATTTCTCAGCCTCTATGTTCGGGCGCTCTGCTGACAACTTCCTAACGATCCGAGAATTTGGCGCGATTGGAAACGGGATCAGCTACGCGATTGGCGCGGCAATCGCGCGGCCCGATGCTCGTGTGGTGCTCTTCGATGGAGACGGTTCGCTTTTGATGCACGTGCAAGAGCTCGAAACCATCCGCCGCTATAATCTCAACATTCTCATCTGCGTGCTCAACGATGCCGCCTATGGATCCGAAATTCACAAACTCAAAGCCGACGGACTGAGCCTCGAAGGCTCGGTCTTTCAAGAAACGGATTTTGCGCGTCTGGCAAAAGGCTTTGGCTTGGCGGGCCGTCGGATTGGGGCACTCAGTCAACTCTCGGAAGACCTGGAGAGCTTGAGCGGACCAACGGTGTGGGACATTCCCATTGATCCGGACGTTGCTTCACCTCAGATCAAACGCGTGCATGCAGAGAAATCGAAATAACGCATTTTAGGCCCTAAACGCCCGTATACCGCCAACGATACCCAGGGGGCGTCGGCCCTTTGTTGCGCTCACCTTTTTGGCTCTGCTCCCAGGCATGGGCCAAAATGCCCACAGAGCGCGACAGGCAAAAGAGACCACGTGCCAAGGGGGCTTCAAACCCAAGCTCTGCAAAGATCATGGCTGTGGCCCCGTCGATATTCATCGGAATAGGTAGGCCTTTTTGGGCTTTGAGCACTTGCTCTATTTCTTCCCCAATGTCCGCGAACTGTCCCGAAACAAAGTCTGCGTCCTGCGCCTCGCGCACAAGCGCCATCAAGCGTGGGGCGCGGGGATCTCCGTCTTTATGAAACCGGTGCCCAAAGCCCGGGATGATCTTGCCGTGTTGCTCTCGCCAGGCCTCTAGGGCTGTTTCAACTCCCACGACTGCGGCGAGGTGATAAAGCTCAACCGCTTGCTCGCCCGCACCGCCATGCACATCACCCAGCATATTGACCGCGCTAGCCATGGCGTTTTGCAAGCCCACGCCACAGGTGATGGCCATACGAGCTGTCGCAATTGACGGGGCTTGGGGGCCATGATCCACCGCAGCTACAAGAGCGCTCTCCAACAGTTTGGCTTGGCCGTCACTTGGAAGATCGCCGCGCAGCATCAGCCAAATCATTTGCGGAAAGCTGACCGCGCCGATGAGGTCCTGAATGGCATGTCCTCGAAAATCGATCCGGCCAGGCTCCATGTCGATGATCGCGGTTTCCCACCAGTCTGCAACGTCCGCTTCATTCATATCACGCCGTCCTCTTTCAGAGCCGCAAGGTCTTCGTGTGAGACGCCCAGCTCTTGCCAAATCATCTGATTGTCTTGTCCAAGTTGGGGTGGGGGCGCCTCGACACTGGGCGCTTTGCCATCGAGCTTAGTACCGGTGGTGACCGCTTTGATATCGCGCTCAACACCAGGCACGTTTTCAAACTCAGCCAAAAAGCCACGCTCTGCGATTTGGGGGGCCTTCAAAACCTCACCAACAGTGAGCACCACACCCGCAGGCACGCCAATGGCGTTGAGCTCATCTGCCCACTCCTGCGCAGGCCTCGTTCGGAGCATCTCTTCCAATTCAGCGCGCAAAGCATAGCGATTGCGCTTCCGGTCTTCGCGGGTTTTGTACTCCGGTCTATCTCTCAGTGCGTCCAGCTCGAGGTGGCGCGTGAGCAGAGCCCATTGCTCGTCTTTGTTGGCAGCAATATTGAGAAGACCCGTTGCTGTTTCAAATGCACCGGACGGTGCGGAGGTCCAATTCTCATTGCCGCGCGGCTCTGGAGTTTGGCCCGCAATTAAATGGTTAGAGACCACCCAGCCCATTGTGGCGATAACCGACTCGAGCATCGACACATCAATGAAGCTGCCTCTGGGGCGGGCATTGAGGGCGGCTGAAATGGCAAAGGCGGCGGTCATCCCGCCAATGGTGTCGGCCAAAGGATAGCCCGCGCGCAGAGGCCCGGTTTCAGCGTCTCCCGTGATCGACATCACGCCGCTCGTGCCTTGGATGATTTGATCGTAAGCTGGGCGGTCCACCCAAGGGCCGTCTTGGCCAAAGCCAGAAATCGCGCAGTAGATCAGCTCAGGCTTCACGTCTTTCAAAACGTCGTAATCGAGGTCCAAACGCTTCATAACGCCGGGCCGAAAGTTCTCTACGAGCACGTCCGCGGAGGCGACCAAGCGCTTTAAAAGCGCTTTGCCTTTCTCAGATTTAAGATTGAGCGTGACAGATTTCTTACCAGCGTTTTGCGCTAGAAAGGAAACACCCATTCCTGTCTTATTAAGCTCCGGATCCGCACCCAGTTGCCGCGCGAGATCGCCTCTGCCCGGCGCTTCGACCTTGATGACCTCCGCACCAAAATGCACCAATTGGTGGCAACAAAACGGGCCCGCTAAGACATTCGTCAGGTCTAAGACGCGGATGCCGTCCAGCGGTTTAGTCACCGCTGGCCACACCTTTTTGCTTTGCCCGCGCGCGCTGGGCGCGGTAGCTCGGCAACAGCACCAGAACGACCGCGAGGATCAAAAGGCCCAGCGTCATCGGGCGCTCCCAAACAAAGCTTGCACCATCATAAAGGTTCATCGAGCGCGAGAAGTTGTCCTCCAGCATTGTGCCTAAGATGAACCCGATGAGCAGCGGCGCGAGGGGGTAGTCCGCAAACTTCAAGAGCGTTGCGCAAACCCCAAAGCCCACAAGGATCAAAAGCTCTGTAGAGTTGTTTTGGCCAATATAGGCGCCCATCAAGGTGAAGAACAAAATGAACGGAATGAGGAAGGTGCGCGGTACTGCGAGGACTTTTGCGATGTAGGGGATCAGCGGTAAGTTGAGGATCAAGAGGACCACATTGCCGATATACATCGAGATGATCACTGACCAGAAAATCGCCGGATCATCCACCATAAGCCTTGGGCCCGGCGTGACATTCAGAGCGATAAGCGCACCGAGCAAAATGGCCGTCGTGCCAGAGCCTGGAATGCCGAGCGTCAGCAAGGGCACAAAGGAGCCCGTGCAGGCAGCGTTGTTTGCCGTCTCTGGAGCCGCCAAGCCTTTGACCGATCCATTGCCAAACTCTTTTTGCTCATCTGCTTTGGCGATGTTGCGCTCCACGGCGTAGCCGAGAAACGATGCGATGGTTGCCCCAGCGCCGGGCAGCACGCCGATGAAGAACCCTTGCAGCGATTGACGGCCGATCACAGGCGCGATCTTTTTGGCTTCCGTCCGGGTGATCCGCAGATCTTTGATTTCGTTGCTGCCACCTTCGCCTTGCGCTGACCGAGACGGTTTCAACACCAGATAGAGCGCTTCAGGAAGCGCAAACATCGCCATCGCAAGCGTGATAAAGCCAAAGCCAGATTGCAAGTCCATCAAGCCCATCGTGAAGCGCGGCGCGTTAAACTGAGCTGTTTCGCCAACCGTTGCCATGATCAAGCCGAGCACCGTCATCAAGAGCGCTTTGGAAACCTGGCCAGTGCCCGCAAAGGCCGCAATGGCAGAAAGGCCAACGACCATCAGCGCGAAGTATTCGGCTGAGTGAAAGAGCAGGGCCACGGATGAAAGCATAGGGGCAAAGATCATCAACAAGATTGCGCCGATTGTGCCCCCTGCAAAAGAGGCGATGGCGGCAATGGTGAGCGCTTTGCCCGCTTTGCCTTGGCGGGCCATGGGATAGCCGTCAAAGCTTGTGGCAACAGTGCCTGCCACACCCGGTGCATTGAGTAGGATCGATGAGGTCGAGCCGCCGAAAATCGCGCCATAGTAGACGCCTGCGAGTAAGATGAGCGCCGTTGAGGGATCGCCAATGGTGATCGCCACTGGGATCATAATCGCGATGATCGACATCGGTCCAAGTCCCGGCAGCATCCCGATGAACGTGCCGATCAAGCACCCGCCAATGACCATCAAGATGTTTTGAACCGAAAGCGCCGTTGAGAGGCCGAGCAGTATCCCTTCAAGCATCGCTTACACTCCCATGAAAAAGGGCAGGGGGCGCAAGAAGATGCTGAGCACCTCTTGTACCAAATACCAAATGCCAAAGGTGGCAATGGCCGCCACGATAATCATCGTGATCCAACGTCGTTCGCCTAAAAGGACGGATCCGCCGATCAAAAAACCGCTTGTAGCAAGCAAAAACCCTGCCGGACGCAAGAGAAGGGCATAGGCCACCATGAGCCCCAAAAGCGCGAGCGCTTGCCCTAGATTGTAGGAGCCAAGTTTGCGGTAGTCGATATCACCTACCTTGGTCTCCCCCTTTTCGAGGTTCAAAAGCACGATCAGCGAGAGCGCGATGCCGAGGATCGATAGAACCTTTGGAAAGGACGAAGGCCAAACAGCCAAGCGCCGCATAATGGGCGGAAGCGTGCCATCCATCGTGAACCAGGCCGCATAGCCGTAGGCCAAACAAATGCTCAGCAATGCCAAGGCTATCCAACGATCAAGTGCCATTCTATCCCCCCGAAATTCGAAAGGCCGGACCAAAGCCCGGCCTTTGCATTTACACCTGCCTAGGCTGGCAAGCGGTGTTGCTTACAAGAAGCCGAGCTTCTTCATCAGATCACCAATGACTTGCTCTTGGTTTTCCAAGAAGGACATGAAGTCGTCGCCTGAGTTGTGGATGTTGACCCAACCGTTGCGGGCACGAACTGTTTCCCACTCAGGTGTGTCGTACATTTTGCCCAGAGCGTCTTGGTACATCGCAAGCTTGTCTGCTGGCAGGCCGGGGGCTGCAAAGAACCCACGCCAGTTCACAAATGACGTGTCGATGCCTTGCTCTTTCATTGTCATGGCACTGTCCATCGCGGCCACGCGCTCGTCGGAGGTCACACCAATGATCTTAACTTCGCCTGCTTGGGCCAAAGCAACGGCTTCGGAAAACCCTGTTGAGAGCGCTTTGATCTCACCAGACAGCAGCGCTGCCATGGCTTTGCCGCCTGCATCGTAAGGAATGTATTTCACATTCAGCGCGTCTTTGCCGGCTGCTTCCATCACCATGGCTGCCACGAGGTGGTCCATGCCGCCTGGGACGGAGCCGCCGCCGATGGCGGTGCCAGAAGGATCGGCATCATAGGCGGCAACGAGGCCCGCCATGTCGCTAATGTCGCTATCCGCAGCCACAACCATTGCTGCATAGTCGCCGATTGTGCCGGCCACGAGCGTCAGGTCGCGGAAGTTGTGCGGGAACACACCTGTGAGCGAACGGATCACGATAGGTGTCGAATTCACCATCAACGTGCCGTGGTTGCTGTCGGCGTTTTCGATCATATAGCCGATCGCTTTACCGCCGCCACCGCCGGACATGTTCTCATACGACGCGGAGCCAACGAGACCAGACGCTGTCAGCGCTTCGCCGGTGCCACGCGCTGTGCCGTCCCAGCCACCACCTGCACCGCCAGGGATCACAAAGTGAATGCTGTCAACTACCTGATGACCACCCGCGAGCGCTGCAGAGCTCAGGCCCATAGCCAACGCTGCACCAAGAAGGGCGCGGCGGCCCAATTCGAATTTTTCCATAATTTCCTCCCAAGTCTAAGCGTTCGAGCGCCTATTAAAACCGAGCTTGCGTCAGCCGAGCGCGAAAGGCAAGATTGTTGCATCGGACAATGGGCGTGTTGGGCATATGATATGGTAAAAGTTCTTATCCCCTCAGGCGCATTGGGTCTGAAATACGATCGCAAGGCTCTCGCAAATGGTTTGGCGCAGGCGCCAGATATCATTGCGATTGATGGTGGTTCAACCGACAGTGGGCCGTCCTATTTGGGCAAAGGCGTCAGCAAGTACTCCCGCGCATCCACCTGGGCGGAATGGCGGGATTTGATGATCGCGCGGGCTGAGATTGACGTGCCTCTGCTCATCGGGACCGCGGGCACCTGTGGCGCCGATAGCGCCGTGGACTGGCTCTTGGACATCACAAAAGACATCGCAGCTGAGTTGGGGCAATCGCTCAAAATCGCTGTTCTCAAATCGGGACAAACAGCGCAAACGGTCAAAACCGCCTTGGCACAGTGGCAAGTCGCACCGCTCAAACCAGAAATCCCAATTGACGAAGACACACTAGAAGCTTGCACGAATATCGTAGCTTTGGCTGGCGTTGAGCAGATCCAGGCCGCTTTAAATACCGGTGCGGATATCGTTATCGCTGGGCGCACCACGGATACGGCTGTGATTGCGGCCCTGCCATTGGCACGCGGTTGCTATGCAGGGGCCGCTTGGCACGGTGCAAAAATCGGCGAATGTGGAGCCTTGGCAACGACCAACCCCAACGCGGGCGTAATTTTGATCGAGTTCGACCAAGACGGGTTCTTAGTAACACCCATGGCGGAAGAGGGGGACGCGACGCCGAGAACAGTGTCAGCCCATATGCTATATGAAAACAGCAACCCCTTTCAGCTTTACGAGCCGGGTGGCTATTTGGACGTCGAAGGAGCTGTGTATGAGGCGCAAGGGCGCAGTACACGTGTGCGGGGCAGCCAATGGGTGCCAAGCGACACTTATACAGTGAAGCTCGAGGGAGCGCGCTGTGTGGGGTATCAAACAATCTCGGTGACCTTGGTCCGGGATCCCCGATATGTTGCCCATATCAACGATTGGCTGGATCTCGTCCGCGACGAGATCCTGGGGCCGGTGAGCCCACAAGACTTTGACGTCGAATTCCGTCTTATTGGCCAGAACGCAACGCTTGGGGATTTGGAACATAGTCCACAAGCGCCCAGTGAGATTGGTGTGATGACCATCGTCACGGCCTCCGAACAAGCCCGCGCCACAGAAATCGCCAAGCTCTTGAACCCGGCTCTGTTGCACTTTCCGCTCACCAAAACCGAGCCCATGCCCACCTTTGCCTTTCCGTTCTCTCCCAATGAAATTGAACGCGGGCCGCATTATGAGTTTTGCCTCAATCATGTGATGATTTTGGACGATCCGATGCAGGCCTTCCGCCTCGAGGTCGTGGAGATTTAAATGCCAAAGTTAAAATCCCTCGTTGAAAAAGTCCGCTCCAAGAACGCGGGGCCCTTTTGGATCACAGTCGACATCTTTTGCCATTCGGATGGTTCGCTTGAGCAGATTTCAGAACAGATCCCAACCACTCTGATTGCGGAGCTCTATAAAGTAGATGCAACCGAGATTTTGCGGTTCGAGCTTAAGGATCTAGACGTTTTAAAGCTGAGCTTTCCACGTCCGATTTTTCAAGGTACCAAAGAAGACAGAGACATGCACGGCGCAGCCTATGCCCATATCATTGAAGAAATTGAGCTGCCTTAGATTGGGTCGGAACACATAGGCGAAACCGCGCGAGTAAAAGATTTAGAAGCCGACGTTGCCATTGTCGGTGCCGGTCCTGTCGGGATGCTTTTAGCGTTACAGCTTGGTCGTGCTGGTAAGACTGTCACTCTCATCGAAAAGTGGCCGGAAATATACCCGCGTCCCCGCGCCGTCACGATGGACGCCGAAGTGGCTCGGATCTTGGCGTCTCTCGGGATAGATTGCGACACCGATCCGGATTTTGAGAACCATAAGGAACTCTATTATTGGAAAAACGCGGATCGGCAGGATTTGCAGATCGTGGATTGGGAGAGTCTCGCGCCGTCGCAATGGCATGTGACCTATTGGTTCAATCAGCCTCGGTTGGAAGCGCGATTGATGGCCTCAATTGAGGACTGCCCAACGGTCACCGTTCTGCGCGGGTGGACAGCTCATGCGCTCAGCGAGACAGACGAGGCGGTAACGTTAAGCGCGACCGACACGGCAACAGAAACCAAAGAGCTGAGGCTGACAGCGCAGTATTTGGTCGGCGCTGATGGGGCAAATAGCTTTGTACGTGAGACCTTGGGCCTTGGTTTGGTCGACAAGGGCTATTTCTTCGATTGGCTTATCCTCGATATGATCCCGCCGCCGGATTACAAAGCCTCGCCTGCGCAGTGGCAATTGTGCGATCCCAAGCGTCCAACAACCATTGTGCCAGGCGAGCCGAAGCGCCGTCGCTGGGAGTTCATGTTGCTGCCTGGTGAAGACGAGAACGAGTTTGCCGAAACCGAAGCCGCTTGGCGCCTGTTGGAACCCTGGGGGCTTTCTCCGGACAATGCTGAATTGGAGCGCAGCGCTGTTTACCGGTTTCAAGCGCGCTGGGCCAAAAAGTGGGAGCTCAGTGAGGGAAAAAATGTGGGAACAATTAAAAGGGACGTAGAATTAACCGTTCTAGTTAAACATCTTAGATGGATGTAGTGGCGGAGAGACAGGGATTCGAACCCTGGGTGGGCTTGCACCCACACCGGTTTTCGAAACCGGCCCGTTCGACCACTCCGGCACCTCTCCGCGCTGTGTGGTTTGGGGGGATTAACCAGCAATCTCAGAATGCGCAAGATCTGTTGCCATCCGCCAAGCGCAAAAACCGAAACACCGGACAAGCGCAGATCTGCTGTGCTCTTCTTGGAATACCCTTAGATCGTGTTTAAGATATCGATCACAAACACCAAGGAGAGATTATGCCAAAACTTGCCACAGTCCTCAGAGCTTGGATGATGCTCTTTTTGTTGATGGCCAACACCACTGTAGCAACGGCTCAACCCACGCAGGCCGGACGGTTGTTCGATACGATGCGGATGGCTGACATCATCAAGATTATGCATCTGGAGGGTTTGATATACGGCAAGGATCTCGACACAGATTGGCTCTCAGGGCAGGGAGGGGCATCTTGGGAACGCACGGTCGGTTTAATCTACCATGAAGAAACCATGATCGAAACGATGCGCCGGATCTTTGAGGCCAACCTTAAAGATGTCGATGTCGAGCCCCTCATAACATTTTTTGAAACGCCGACCGGACAGACCGTCCTGGGGTTGGAAAGTTCTGCCCGTGAAGCTTTCTTGGATGAAACACTCGAAGATTTTGCCAAAGAGCGCTTCACAAGCATGGAGCAGTCCGGGGATCCCCGTGTCGATCAGGTCAAAGCGCTCGTGTCTGACAATGATTATGTTGATCGCAACGTGGTTGGGGCGCTCAATGCAAACTACGCTTTTTTTGAAGGCCTTGTGAGCACTTTGGGATCGCGCGCAGGCCAAGCGCGCGATATGCTGAGCAATGTTTGGGCGCAGGAGCCTGAAATCCGCGAAAGCACCACCGAATGGCTCCACGCCTATTTGTACATGTCCTACCAGCCTTTGGATGAGGATCAATTGAAGGCCTATAATGATATCCTTCTTACCGATGCGGGCCGAGCGGCCACCACAGCGATGTTTGAAGGCTACGACAGTATGTACGTGGAGATTTCCCGGGCTTTAGGACGCGAACTCGGTCTTCGTCTGAGCCAGGTTGACCTTTAAGCCTGACACGCCTGATCTTTGATCGCAGATCGTTCTGCTCAGTGGCGCTAGGCATCCAGAAAAGGCTTGACTTACTTAGCCCATGCGCGCATTGAGCGCGCTCATTCAACGATTGTCCAAACGGGCACGCTGTCTGCGGCATATCAAACGCTTTTCGCGAGAGATCGCTTGAAAAGGGCCACAAGGCGCGGTGAAAAAGGAAGAAACCATATGTTCGCGGTTATGAAAACCGGCGGCAAGCAGTACAAAGTCGCTTCTGGCGATATTCTGCGTGTCGAAAAGCTTGCAGCGGATGCAGGCGAAACAGTCCAATTCAATGAGATTCTGATGATCGGCGGTACGATCGGAAGCCCCCTTGTGGAAGGCGCTGCCGTGCAAGCTGAAGTGATCGACCAGATCAAAGGCGAAAAGCTGATCAACTTTGTGAAGCGCCGCCGTAAGCATAGCTCCAAACGCACCAAGGGTCACCGTCAGAAACTGACTTTGGTCCGCGTGACCGAGCTGATGGAAAAAGGCGCTGAGAAATCAGGCGTGAAAGCCGCAGTCGGTGCAGGCTCCGTTTCTGTTGCAGCTGTTGCCGCCGCCGCGGCTGCCAAGCCAAAAGCGGAAAAGAAAGCTGCGCCCAAAGCAGAAAAGAAAGCCGCTCCTAAGAAAGAAGCGCCAAAAGCTGAAGCGCCTGCGGTAGAGGTCGAGGGTACGAAACCTGCAAACCTGCTGAGTGAAGCACGCGAAGGCGGCCCTGACGATCTTAAGCGGATCTCGGGTGTTGGTCCGAAGCTTGAAGGCCTTCTGCACGAGAACGGCGTGTTCCACTTTGATCAGATCATGGCTTGGGGCCCGTCTGAGATTGCGTACATGGATGATCAACTGTCCTTTAAAGGGCGCATTGAACGTGATAACTGGATCGCGCAAGCCACTGAGTTTGCCGCTGAGAAGGAGTAAGTCGAGATGGCACATAAAAAAGCAGGTGGTTCATCCCGCAACGGTCGCGATTCCGCAGGCCGTCGCCTTGGTGTGAAATTGTATGGGGGCCAAGCGGCCATCCCAGGCAACATCATTGTGCGTCAGCGCGGTACGAAGTTTTGGCCAGGTGAAGGCGTAGGCATGGGCAAAGATCACACGATCTTCGCAACTGTCGATGGCGCCGTGACCTTCCACAAAGGCCTTAAGGGCCGCACATTCATTTCCGTGCTCCCGGCAGCTGAGGCCGCCGAATAGCCGAAGACCCGTAAAGGAATTGAGGGGGGATCGGCGGAAACGCCGGTCCCTTTCTCGTTTTGAGCCTAAATTTGGGGAGGAGGACCCAAATGAGTTTTGATGCAGCAACCTTGCAAGCCCCGCTTGTCACTGATCGCCTGACATTGCGCGCGCCGCGCCTGTCTGACAAAGGCCTATTGGAGCAGTACTGCGCTGACAAACGCGTGGCGGAGATGACAACAAGCATCCCCCATCCCTTGCCGCCAGGTGCGACGGAAGCCTTTATCGCGCGCGCAAACGATGAGGCGCGGTCTGAAGATATTTGGATCCTCGACGGCTCTGAAAACGGGATGCCCGAAGTTATTGGGGCAATTGGTCTCCAGCGCCTTGATAGCAATCAATCCGAGATCGGTTATTGGGTGGCCCCTGGCTTTTGGGGCCAAGGCTATGCGCGTGAAGCATTGAGCCAGCTTGTTGAGAAGAACCCACAAGGGGTGCGGACCTACTTTGGCTCGGTCTTTCAAGACAACCCTGCTTCGGCGCGGGTTTTGACCCATTGCGGATTTGATTACATCGGCGACGCAGAATCTCATAGCGTTGCGCGCGGCGCTCAGGTTGGCACCTGGACATATCTGCGAAAACTCGATTGAACGACCGAAGAATAATAGAGACGTAGCCCATGAAATTCCTCGATCTCACTAAGGTCTACATCCGGTCGGGATCAGGGGGCGGTGGCTCTATCAGCTTTCGGCGGGAAAAATACATCGAATACGGTGGCCCAGACGGCGGCGACGGCGGCAGAGGCGGGGACGTTGTGGCGGAGGCCGTCGAGGGCCTCAATACGCTGATAGACTTCCGCTACCAGCAGCACTTCTTTGCCAAAAACGGGATCCCCGGGATGGGCCAAGGGCGCACTGGCGCGTCCGGTGCTGAGATCGTCTTGCGGGTGCCTGTTGGCACCGAAATCCTTGATGAAGACGAAGAGACCGTGATTGCCGATCTCACGGAAGTGGGCCAGCGCGTGGTCTTGGCCAAGGGCGGCAACGGCGGCTTTGGCAACCTGCATTTTAAGTCGTCCACCAACCAAGCGCCGCGGCGCGCCAATCCTGGGCAACCCGGTGTAGAACGCACCCTATGGCTGCGCCTTAAGCTGATCGCAGATGCGGGCCTTTTGGGCCTGCCCAATGCAGGTAAGTCCACCTTTTTGGCCGCCACTTCAAACGCGCGCCCCAAGATTGCGGATTATCCCTTCACCACGCTTCACCCAAATTTGGGCGTTGTGGGCGTGGATGGCGCGGAATTTGTCATGGCGGATATCCCAGGCCTCATTGAAGGAGCCTCCGAAGGGCGGGGGATCGGGGACCGGTTTTTGGGTCATGTCGAGCGCTGTGCGGTTCTCTTGCATATTGTCGATGGCACGTCCGAGACGATCGCGGAAGACTACGCCACCATCATCAACGAGCTTGAAGCCTACGGTGGCGAATTAGCAGACAAGCCCCGCATCACAGCGCTCAACAAAATCGATGCGCTGGATGACGAAGCGCAAGCGGAGGCTCTGGATGAGTTGGAAAAGGCCTGCGGCGCAAAACCACTGGCAATTTCCGGTGTGAGCGGAGCCGGTCTTGAAACCTGTCTGCGTGCGGTGCGCGCCGCCATTCAGGAGGCTCGCGCGATCCCTGAGGAGCCTCAGCCGTGGCAACCGTAACTCCCAGCCTTTCAGATGCCGCTCATGTCGTGCTCAAAATCGGATCGGCCCTTTTGGTGGACCAAGCCACAGGCCAATTGAACCGCGACTGGTTGCGCGCTTTGGCGCAAGACGTCGCACGCGTAAAAGCGCGCGGGCAAAACGTGACGATCGTCTCTTCAGGCTCCATCGCCTTGGGTCGTGGCGTGCTTGGCTTATCACAAGGCGCACTTCCGCTTGATCAAAGCCAGGCTGCGGCTGCTGTGGGGCAGATTAAGCTCGCGCAAGCCTATGAAGAAGAATTGGCCCCGCATGGCATCACCACGGCGCAGGTGCTCTTGACCCTCGAAGACAGCGAAAACCGCAGGCGTTATCTGAACACACGCGCCACGCTCCAGCAGCTTTTGAGCCTCAACGTGGTGCCCATTGTGAATGAAAACGACACGGTGGCCACAGATGAAATCCGCTATGGCGATAATGATCGTTTGGCGGCCCAAGTCGCTGTGACTTTGGGCGCGGATCAACTGGTTTTGCTCTCGGATGTGGACGGGCTTTATACCGCCAATCCGCAAGTGGATTCCACGGCCACACATCTTGCGTTGGTTGAGGCTATCACGCCAGAAATTGAAGCCATGTCGGGCGAGGGCACTTCGGGGCTCTCAAAAGGCGGGATGATCACCAAGGTCATGGCGGCCAAAATGGCCACACAAGCTGGCGCACATATGGCGATTGCCTCTGGCGCTGAACTTTATCCTCTTAAAGCACTCGAAGCAGGCGCACGTGCCACTTGGTTCTTGGCCGAAACGGATCCCCAAGCCGCTCGAAAAACATGGATTGCTGCGATGAAGCCTAAGGGTGCGGTTGTGATAGACGCAGGCGCTGCTCAGGCTTTGCGGCGCGGAAAGTCACTGCTTCCGGCTGGGATCACGCAAGTGGAGGGCCGGTTTGGGCGGGGCGATCCTGTTCAAATCACAACGCACACTGGCGCGGCTCTTGCTGTTGGTCTCACGCGCTATACGGCTGACGAGGCCCGCAGGCTCCAAGGCCAACACACCCGCGATATCGAAACTCTGCTTGGTTACCCAGGGCGCGCGGCTGTGATACACCGCGACGACATGACCCTCTAATTTCCCGTTTGCCCAAAAGCTTAAAAAGGCCCCACCATGGACACGCAAACTGATATCTTTTCTTTAATGCAAGACATTGGCGCCTGCGCCAAAACAGCCGCCTTAGCGCTGGCTATGGCACCGTCAGAGCAAAAAGCAAAAGCTCTTGAAGCAGCGAGCGATGCGGTTTGGGAGATGCGCGCGGAAATTCTAGAGGCCAATGCAAAAGACATGGCCTTTGGACGTGAAAAAGGTCTGTCAGACGCGATGCTAGACCGTTTGCAGCTAACCGAGGACCGTATCCAGGGCATCGTCGGCGGCCTGAAGGCCGTTGCAGCACAGGATGATCCCATTGGCGCGGTCATGGAAAGCTGGGAGATGGCTTCTGGCCTCAACATAAGCCGTGTACGCACCCCACTTGGGGTCATTGGTGTGATTTACGAAAGCCGTCCCAATGTGACGGCGGACGCGGGCGCGCTCTGTTTAAAAGCGGGCAATGCCGTCATTTTGCGCGGTGGCTCTGAGAGTTTTCACAGCTCGGGCGCCATTCACGCAGCCTTGCAAAAAGGCTTGCAAGTCGCGGGCCTTCCTCTGGATGCGATCCAACTGGTGCCCACGCGCGACCGCGCGGCGGTCCAAGCCATGCTCACGATGACAGACAGCATCGATGTGATTGTGCCTCGCGGCGGCAAAGGTCTGGTGGGCCTGGTGCAACGCGAAGCGCGGGTGCCTGTTTTTGCCCACCTGGAAGGGATTTGCCACATCTACATCGACGCCTCTGCCGATCCCGAGAAAACCCGTGCTGTCGTGATGAACGCCAAAACCCGCCGCACAGGCATCTGCGGGGCCGCCGAGTGTTTGCTGATCCACAAAGATGCTGCTGAACTTGGTGCGCGAGTGATCCAAGATTTGATGGAGGCCGGTGTCGAAGTCGCTTCCGAAGGGCTGCCTGGTTCCCGGCCTGCCACCCAGGACGATTGGGGCACGGAATACCTCGATATGAAAATCGCGGCGCGCGTTGTTCCCGACATCTCGCAGGCCATCGCGCATATCCAAACCTATGGATCCAATCACACGGAAGCAATCATGGCTGAAGACGCTCATGCGGTTGCGCAGTTTTTCAATGAACTCGACAGTGCCATTTTGATGCATAATGCCTCAACCCAGTTTGCCGACGGTGGCGAATTTGGCATGGGCGCTGAAATCGGGATTGCAACCGGGAAGTTGCACGCGCGCGGCCCGGTAGGGGCCACGCAACTCACCAGCTTTAAGTATTTGGTGCGCGGCGACGGAACGGTCCGGGCTTGATCCCGACCTCCGACCCTTCAAAAGCGCAGCGTTAGAGCCTCGTCTGTCAGATCGCGTTCAAGCGTTTTTCCATGGGCGAGGAGAATATGTGGTGTGAGTGCAAAATGCACATCTGCCGCGATGTGATCATGGGGCCCGTTTACATCCTCGAGACTGTCCCACAGGGCGTCGTCAAATTTAAACTTGTCGCTCACGGCCGTTAACGTCCACTTCCCGTGAAGTGACGCGACTTTGATTGTGCCGCCGTAGGGCATAGCACTTTCCAAACACTGCATGAGCAAAAAAGCGATCCGAACGTCTGAGCGTGAGCTGTCGCCATTGGGCTCCCAACTGTAGGAAATTCGCCCGCCTTTCGACATATCCGCGAGGATTTTCACAATCTCCCCACGTCCCATCTGTTGATTGGATTTCGCAGCACCATAAGCCACGCGGAAGTATTTGATCCGTGCGTTGGCGCTTTGCACACTGTCGGAAATCAAAGCCAGCTCGGGGCTTGTGGCCACCCCAGACATCGAAAGCAGTTCAATCCCATTGGCAATTGCGCCCAATGGGCTAATTAAGTCGTGGCATATCCTCGATCCGACAAGGCTCGTTAGATCTGTGGGAGACTGGGTCATTTTTGGCCTTCAATAAGATGCAGATTGGAAATGCGTTTGATGTCAGATTTAAATGCTCTTTTAGAACCCGGCCAAGTTGTCCGAAACCCGTCCAAGCCTGAATGGGGATTGGGGCAGGTACAATCCAATATCGGCGGAAAGGTCACTGTGAACTTCCAAGAAGTGGGCAAAGTGGTCATTGACGGTAACCTTGTTGAATTGGACATGGTGTTTGACGTTTAGGGAATGGGGCTCCGTCTCAGTTTCACAAGTTAACCTTAACAATCTGTTAAGGTAAAAACAACTTTGGGTTGATTTTTGGCTGCTTGGTAACCTTTTTGCCATCTGCTGTTTGCGCTGTTATCTTTTAAGCCCAACAGCCAAGGTGCACCGCAAGATGCTGCAAAAGGCCCTGCCTAAATTCGAAGTTGCTCTTGCGCGTGATGCGGGATCCATCGCGGCCTCTCAACGCCTTCGTTATGAGGTTTTTGTGGAGGAATTAGGAAGCGATGGGCCGTTGGTGGATCATACTAACCGATTGGAAAAGGACAGGTTTGACGAAGTCTGCGAGCACCTTTTGCTTTACGATCGCGCAAACCGAACTTCTGAAGTCGTTGGGGTCTATCGCCTCATGCCGCCCGACCGCTTTGCAAGTTTTGGGCGCTATTACAGTGAAGGAGAGTATGATCTCGCGCCTTTGATGTCGTCAGGTCGCCGCCTGCTCGAACTTGGGCGTTCTTGCTTGCATGCGGATTACCGAGGTGGGGCTGCAATGCATCATCTCTGGCAGGGACTGGCCCAGTATATCGAAGCCAATCGCATTGAACTTCTATTCGGCGTTGCGAGTTTTCATGGCGCGGATGCCTCTGCCCATGCGGAACCGCTCAGTCTTTTGCATCAAAACTATTTGGCACCAGCATCCGTGCGCCCTCGAGCGCTGCCTGAGGGCTTTTTCGAAATGAACCAACACCGGCCAGACCAAATAGATCGCGTGCGCGCCATGCGCGCGATGCCACAGCTTATAAAGGCCTATCTGCGTTTGGGCGGCATGGTGGGAGACGGCGCTTTTCAGGACAAAGTGTTCAACACAACTGATATTTGCATGATCCTCGATACTGCCAAAATAGGGCCAAAACAACGTGCCAGGCTCACTGAGGTGCGCGCCTGAATGACCTGGGATGCGGAAGTACCAGTCGGGTCCATATGGCCGCGCGGCGCAGCTTGGCTGCGGGTCATTTTGCGCGCTCTGCCCATGGCCATTATTGTGTTCGGCGGTTTGGCGATCCTGCTTGTGGTGCGCTGTGTCGAACGCCCTCTGCACGGGCTCAAACGCCCATGGACGCCATATATCACTGTCACAGTTTGTCGGGTCGTTTTGCGTATTATGGGATTGCCCGTGAAGCTGGAAGGCCGTCCCATGATTGAGCCCGGAGGTTGGGTGGCCAATCATGCGTCTTGGCTGGATATATTTGTACTCAACGCCACCGGCCCGCTTTATTTCATTGCCAAATCAGAAGTGGCGGGCTGGCCAGGCATTGGATGGCTCGCCCGGGCCACCGGCACGCTGTTTGTCGAACGCCAAGCCGCGCGTGCGAAAGATCAGCAAGCCCCTTTGTTGGAGCGCCTTTCAGAGGGCCACCGCATGCTCTTTTTTCCCGAGGGCACTTCCACAGATGGACGCAGGGTTCTGGCCTTTAAATCTCCGCTCTTTCAACCCTTCGTCGAGTTTGAGGAAAGCCAGCCGCTCTATTTACAGGCCATAATGGTTTACTATCAAGCGCCTCCAGGAAAAGAAGCGCGGTTTTACGGGTGGTGGGGCGATATGAGTTTTGTGGAAAACTTGGCTCATGTCTTGGCCCAACCAAAACAAGGCAAAGTTACTTTGCGCTTTCTACCAGCGCGCGCTGTTAAGGATTATGCGTCGCGCAAAGACTTAGCCAAAGCGCTAGAGCGCGATCTCCAAGAGGCTTTTGCAAAAGCGGTAGAGGCGGATTCTAACGCATCTCCGAGCTGAAGGCTTTGAGCGTCTCTGCGGGATTGTCTTCTCGCCAAATTTCGTCTCCCAAGCCGAAGAAGTCGGTCATCGGAGCAAGGTTGCGAATGAGATTTGTATCAAGCGCACCTTCGGCCACCACAGGCACCTCGATCATCTCAGACCACCACTGAAAAAGCTCAGGCTCTGCTTGGCTGCCGTCGCCCAAAGCGCTCGCACCACAAGGACCAAAACTCACGTAATCGGCGCCGCTTTCACCTGCGGTCATCCCATCATGGCGCGAAACATTGCAGAAGCTACCAACAATCGCATCCGCTCCAAGGGCTGTCCGCGTGGCGCGCACGGAGCGCGCGGCATCTGTGAGATGCACGCCATCAAGGCCAAGACGCTCCACAAGCAGTAGGTGGTGTTCGATCACAATCGGGATGTCTCGTTCATGGCAAATGGCCCGCGTCGCATCTGCAACTCGTGAAATGCGATCGTCGTCGGTTGAGCTTAAGGCGAGGCGAAAACAAGCGACATCGGTTACATCAAGAGCCTGTGCTAAGGCATTTGGAAATTGGGATAAATCCACCGTTCGCGGGGAAATGAGATAGATCTGTGGGTGCTCAGATGTCTCAGTCATATGCGCGGCCTCGCTTTGTTTTCATTCCCTTTAGCCTGGGCTTGCGTCGAGGCCAAGCCATGGCGTAAGTGCGCGCCATGACAGATCCTGCCACGCATCCGCTCGTTTTACCTGCTTTTGTCCTTGTGCGCCCGCAAATGGGCGAAAATATCGGCGCAAGCGCACGCGCAATGTTGAACTTCGGGTTAGACCGCATGCGCATCGTGGATCCGCGGGACGGCTGGCCCAATCCGAAAGCTGTGGCCATGGCCAGTGGCGCTGGCCGGGTCTTGGACGCAGCACAGGTAACGTCAAACACCGCCGAAGCCGTGGCCGACTGTGACTACGTAGTGGCGACAACCGCCCGTGCGCGCGGGCTCACGGCAGAGATCCTCAGCCCCGAAGAGGCCATGACCCGCCTTTGGCAAAAGGCCCAAGCGGGGCAGAAAACGGCCGTACTGTTTGGGCCGGAACGCGCGGGGCTCGAAAACGACGATATCGCGCGCGCAAATGCGCTCGTGAACGTGCCCGTTAATCCCGAATTTGCCTCGCTTAATCTTGCGCAATGTGTGCTTTTGATGGGCTATGAGTGGCGCAAAGCGGCACTCGAGACCCAGCCCAGCCGGATGGATTTGGGCAAATCAGAATGGGCCCCCCAAGTAGAGATCGAACATTTGGCCCAGCATTTTGAAGATAGGCTCGAGACCGCAGGCTTTTTCTTTCCAGAGCACAAAGCGCCCGGCATGAAGATCAATCTGCGCAATCTTTGGAGCCGTATGCCGCTCACACGCTCAGATGTGCAGATGTTCCATGGTATGTTGCGTCAGATCGTCTGGTGGAAAGAAAACGACGATACAAAGCGTTGAAGCCCCGGCAAGCCGGGATTAGGTTGCGCTTCAAGCTGAGGGAGGCGCTGTGATGGCCCAGAAACGCTCGATTTTTGAAGAGGTTGGCACCGAGAAATCTGAAGAGGTTGCCAAAACCTCCGCCGGCGTGATCGACCGGGCTGCGCAACGCGGCGCGCGCGGGCCAATCCGGGCTTGGCTCATGGTGCTTTTTGCGCTGGTTGTGGTGATGATCACAGTGGGTGGGCTGACACGTCTGACAGACAGCGGGTTGTCGATCACCGAATGGCGCCCGGTCACAGGAGCGATGCCGCCAATGTCAGCTGCCGCCTGGGACAGCGAGTTTGCCAAATATCAAGAGATCGACGAGTTCAAGCTGCAAAATAGTGAAATGAGCTTGGCGGAGTTTAAAGTCATCTACTGGTGGGAATGGGGCCACCGGCAATTGGGCCGTGTTATTGGACTCGTTTGGGCCCTAGGCTTTGCCTATTTCTACATCCTCAAACAGATCCCCGCCGGTTGGACAGGCCGCCTCTTGCTGCTGGGCGCACTTGGGGGCGCGCAGGGGGCAATTGGCTGGTGGATGGTGGCCAGTGGGCTGGAAAGCGGCCAGCTTGATGTGAAGTCTTACCGTCTCGCCACGCATCTGGGCCTGGCCTTTGTGATTTTGGGTGTCATCGCTTGGTTTGTCCTAAAACTTGGCCGTACGGAGGCAGAGCTTTTGCAAGCACGCCGCGCGCAAGACCGCAAACTCTGGGGCATGAGCACGGGCCTTTTGCATATGAGCTTTGTACAGATCCTGCTGGGTGCTTTGGTGGCCGGGATTGATGCAGGCCGCACCTACAATGATTGGCCCACAATGGCGGGAGGTTTTTTACCGCCTGAACCGTTCCGGCTCGAGCCCTGGTGGCGCAACTTTTTTGAAGAGGCTGGCCTTGTGCAATTTATCCACCGGATCTGGGGATACCTGCTTTTGGGCCTTGGGATCGGTGTTTGGATGGCGGCGCGGAAATCGGCCAATGGGGCCACGCGCTTTGCCTTTAACGCAGCCTTTGCCATGCTCTTGGTCCAAATTGCCATCGGTGTAATCACGGTTCTCTATATTGCGCCGCTGCACCTCGCGATTTTGCACCAGTTCGGAGCCATACTGCTCTGGGTTTTGATTCTGCGCGCGCGCTTTTTGTCAGGCTATCCGTTGGCCCAATCCTTGAGAGGGTAAATCCATGTCAGTCTATTCAGAAATGATGGGCTTTGCCCGCGAAACGGCCGCTTTAGAACAGGTCGCTGGGCGGCTTGGCTGGGATCAAGAAACCATGATGCCGCGCGGCGCCGCACCGCAACGCGCCGAAGAGCTTTCGGCCTTAGAAGCGGTCCTGCACGCCCGGCGCAGCGATCCGCAAATGGCAGACTGGCTGAGCGCTATGGAGGGCGAAGGCCCGAGCGACGCCGTGTCTCAAGCTAATATCGCGCATCTCCATCGTGTGTATGATCGTGCGTCAAAAGTGCCTGCAGACCTCGCCAAAGCGCTGGCGAAAGAAACCTCGCTGGCACAAGGTGTCTGGGCTGAGGCGCGCGCCGGTGAAGATGTGGCGAAGTTCTTGCCGAGCCTGTCTCATCTCATTGAGCTCAAACGCGAAGAGGCCGCAGCCCTTGCCAGCGGTGGCCCGCTTTACGATGCGCTTTTGAATGACTTTGAGCGTGGTGCCACGGAAGCTGACTTGACCCAGCTCTTTGCTGATCTGCGACCGCGTTTGGTCGCTCTGCGCGCAGCCATGCTCGACGCACCGCAGCCGCACAAACTCGAAGGCAGTTTCAACGAGACGCAGCAATTGGCATTGAGCCAAAAACTGGCGGAGACCTTTGGCTACGACATGGCCCATGGGCGCATCGACAAAGCCGTGCATCCGTTCTCGTCAGGCTCGGGCCTCGATGTTCGCATCACAACCCGCACAGAGCTGAGTGATCCGTTCAACTGTCTCTACTCAACGATCCACGAAGTGGGCCATGCGTGCTATGAGCAGGGCGTGTCCCAGGACTATGCGCTCAGCCCTCTGGGGGGCGGCGTGTCGATGGGTGTGCATGAAAGCCAATCGCGGTTCTATGAAAACCAGATTGGCCGTAGCGCGGGCTTTTGCGCTTGGCTCTATGACGAGATGACGGCCGTGTTTGGAGATATGGGGCTTGAGGGCCCTGATGCCTTTTTCAAGGCAGTGAACCGCGTGGAGACGGGCTTTATCCGCACCGAAGCGGACGAGGTTCATTACAACCTTCATGTGCTTTTGCGCTACGATCTCGAGCGCGATTTGATCTCGGGTGCGCTGGATGTTGCGGATCTTGAAGAGGCCTGGAACACGCGGTTTGAAGCGGACTTTGGCCGCACGGTCGACAAGCCTTCCAATGGGCTTTTGCAAGACGTGCATTGGTCGGTCGGGCTGTTTGGCTACTTCCCCACCTATACGCTTGGCAACGTCTATGCGGGCTGTCTCAATGCGGCGATGGTGGCAGATCTGGGCACGCAAGAGGCTTCTTATGCCAAGGGAGACGTAAAGGCCGCCACGGATTGGATGCGCCGCCACGTGCAGGTCCACGGCGGGCTCTATGAACCTCGGGATGTCATCGCACGCGCCACGGGTGAAGCGCCAAGCGTGGCACCACTGCTCGATTATCTCGACGAAAAATTTGCGCGCGTAGCGGGATAGTCCAAAACCTGCGCTAAGCGGGCTTTCGGCGCGCCGCCGCAAGCCAGAGACCAACCAAAACCAAGCTGATAAGCGCGTTCCACCCAGGCATTGAAATGCCCAGCATGGACCACGCGATCTCGTCGCACATGACGATCCCTGTTGGTTCAGCTGTTGACAGTAAGTCACCGCCCGAAAGGCCTGAAAGTGACGCACCGCCCGAGCACGAACTGGGGCCTTCCCACCACTTTTGCTCGACACCGACGTGGTATGCGCCGATCCCCGCTGTAATCAGCGCCGCCAAAGCGCCAAGCCAAGCCAGGGCTCGGAGGCGGAAGGCCAAGGCCAAAGCGGCGATGGTGATTGCGGCGGCATGGGGCCAACGCTGCCAAAGGCACATTTTACAGGGGGCTAACCCCCCCAAATGCTGAAAGGCATAAGCCCCGCCCAAAAGCGCAATGGACCCTAAAGCGGCGAGGACAATCAGACGATGGGTTGTCATAGGTACTTCACGGCATAAAAACCGAGCGCCAGGACGATCAGAAAGAGCGTGAACATAAGGCCCAAGCGCTTCTCAATAAAGTCGCGGATGGGTGCGCCGAAGTAGTACAAGAGCCCTGCGATGGCGAAAAAACGGATGCCACGCGCCAGGATTGAGGTCGCCACAAAAGTGCCCAAGGGCATGCCTGTCCAGCCCGACATGATCGTGATGACCTTGTAAGGGAAGGGCGTAATGCCTGCGCCCAAAACGGCCCAAAACCCTAGGTCATTAAAGCGGGCATTGAACTCCGCCATGCGTTCGCCTTTGCCCATAGCTTCCAAAATCGGTTGTCCGATCGTCTCGAAGGCAAAAGCCCCGATCAGATACCCAAAGAGCCCACCCAAAACAGAGGCCACAAGGCAAACACCAGCGATCAAAAACGCGCGGTTGGGGCGCGCGATGATCATTGGGATCATGATGATATCCGGCGGAATCGGAAAGACGGAGGACTCAATAAAAGAGATGAAGGCCAGAAACCAAAGCGCGTGTTTATGCTCGGCCAACGACATGGTCCAGTCGTAAAGTCGTTTGATCATTCGGGGCTCCTGGCTGCTCTGCGGGCCTTTTGCCCGCGCAGGGGATGGCGCGTCAAGCTTGGCCTGCGGCCTTTCGCAGGTTAGGCTCAAGATAAGGGAACGCAGGGAGTGGGTTATGAAGTGGCAAGGGCGCAGAGGGAGCCGAAACATCGAAGATCGCCGCCGGTCTGGTGGGGGCTCTGGCATGGGCAGAGGCGGCAAAGCCGGGATTGGTGGGATCGGTGCTGTCCTGGTCGTTGTGATCGGCCTCTTCTTAGGGGTCGATACCAGCTTTCTTCTCGACGGCAGCAGTGGTCTGACAACAGGCAGCAGCTCTTCTGAAATCACACCGGAAGATGAAGCCGCTGGCCAGTTTGTCAGCGTGACGCTCGCCGATACTGAAGTGATTTGGAGCGAAATTTTCCGCAGCCAAGTGGGCAAACCCTACAGGCCTGCAACCCTTGTGCTCTTTAAGGGAGCGACACAAAGCCCCTGCGGCGGCGCAAACGGCGCTTCTGGTCCGTTTTATTGTCCCGCGGATCGCAAAGCCTATCTCGATACGGATTTCTTCACCACGATGTCCCGCCAAATGGGGGCGGGTGGTGACTTTGCCGCTGCTTATGTGGTGGCCCATGAAATTGCGCACCATGTGCAAAACGAGCTTGGCATCTTGAGCCAAGCCAACCGGTTGCGCGCACAAGTCAGCAAACGTGAAAACAACCAAATTTCTGTGCGCATTGAGCTGCAAGCGGATTGCTATTCGGGGATCTGGGCGCGGTATGCGCAGGAAAAACTTGGCACGATTGAGCCAGGAGACCTGCAAGAAGCGCTCAATGCTGCGCGCCAGATTGGGGATGACACGCTCCAACGCAATGCCGGCCAACGGCCCAACCCACACACATTTACCCATGGTACGTCAGAGCAGCGCCAACGATGGTTTGCGCGCGGCTATGAAACGGCTCAAGTGCAATCTTGCGATACCTTCGGCACCAATCAGCTGTAGTAGGCAAAAATCCCTCTAGAAGCTGAGGGCAAATTCTGGTCCTAGTGCGGCCGGAACATGAGGGAGCCTGCCGCCATGCAACTCGCGGGGCAATTGGAAACACGGGTTGGGCGTGGCCTGAGCCAATTAGCACGGCTCTTCGCGTTGTTTGGAGGCCTGTTGCTTGTGGCTTTGGGCGCCATGACGGTGGTGTCTATCTTGGGGCGCAGGCTCTTTAACCAGCCCATCCAAGGGGATTATGAACTCGTCGCAAATGGTTGTGCTCTGGCGGTTTTTTCGTTTTTGCCTCTGTGCCAATTGGCGCGCAGTCATGTGACGGTTGATCTGCTGGTAGACAGGTTCTCAACGCGGGCCAAAGCCGTTTTTGGCTTTTTGGGCGACCTTCTTGTGACAGCAGCCTCTTGGATCATACTGCGCCAGTTGTATCTGGGTTTCGGCGAAAAGTTTCCCTATGGATCGGACGCGTTTCGAGACGCCTTTAAGATGGGCTACAAACCCTTTTTCGCCGAAACAACCTATGAGCTCGAAATCCCAGTTTGGATTCCCTACGGCATCGCTGTGATCGGGTCGACGCTTTTCTTTGTGGTCTGTCTCTACACGGTATGGCGCAGCCTGAATTGGGTGCTTGCAGGGCGAGAAGAGCTATGAGTGGGATCGAACTGGCACTCACAGGCTTTGGCCTGATGCTCGGCGCGATCTTCCTGCGTGTGCCCATTGCCCTGGCCATGGCGCTCACGGGGTTTTTCGGCACGTGGTATGTGCTTGGGCATCCGCAAAGCACCTTGGCGCAGCTCAAAACGCTGAGCTATGAGAGCTTTTCCAATCAAGGCCTGTCGATCATTCCGCTCTTTTTGTTGATGGGTCAATTTGCCACCAAAACGGGTATGTCGGCTGCGCTCTTTGAGGCTGCAAACGATTGGCTCGGACACCGTAAGGGTGGGGTCGCGATGGCCTCGGTTGGGGCTTGTGCTGGCTTTGGAGCTGTTTGCGGCTCCTCTCTTGCAACAGCTTCCACAATGGGGCAGGTGGCTTTGCCCGAAATGCGCAAACGTGGCTATTCAGAAAGCCTCTCAACCGGCGTTCTCGCGGCCGGTGGCACGCTGGGGATCCTCATTCCGCCGTCCATCATCCTTGTGATCTATGCCATTTTGGCCGAACAGAACATCGTAAAGCTCTTTTTGGCAGCCTTGGTGCCCGGCATTTTGGCGGCGCTGGGATACATCTTAACCGTGGCAATCTATGTGCGCTTGCGTCCCGGATCAGCGGAGACCGCACCAAGAGTTCCATATTCGGACAGATTGAAAACCTTCGCGCGTACCTGGCCCGTAATTGTGATCTTTGGGCTCACAATTGGCGGCATCATTGGCGATTGGAACTGGGGCAAGCCAGGACCACAAGCGCTTTTCACGCCCAACGAGGCAGCCGCTTTTGGGGCAATCGCAACTCTGGTCTATGGGATCTTGACCCGCCAACTGTCTTGGTCAGGGTTCAAAGAGGCTATCTTCGAGACAGCCAAAACCACAGGCATGATCTTTTTCATTTTGCTCGGTGCGGAAATCTTCAAGACTTTCTTGGCCTTATCGCGCGCTCCTGATCTATTGGCCGACTGGGTCTCCACGGCTGGCTTTGCGCCGCTTCAAGTTTTGGCGGTGATGCTGATCACCTATCTGATCTTTGGCTGCGTGATGGATTCACTCTCGATGATCCTACTCACGGTTCCTATCTTTTTGCCCATTATTGAGACTTTAAACTTTGGGCTCACTCCCGAAGAAACACTGCTTTGGTTTGGTGTGTTGGCGCTTGTGGCCACGGAGGTGGGCCTCATCACGCCCCCTGTGGGGATGAACCTTTTCATCATCAATGGCGTGGCTGGAGATATCCCAATGGCGCGGACCTACCGCGGCGTGACCCCGTTTGTGGTCTCAGACCTTTTGCGTATCGGCATCCTTGTCGCGTTTCCGGCGATCACCCTGTGGTTGGTGCAAGTGAGTTTTTAGGATCAAAATTTCGGTTAGGATTGACGAGCGGAACTCTGGGTTACCGTCCGATGTAGCGATCTTGCCGATGGTTGACGCCGATCAAAACGTTCACAACCACCGCTCCTAAAAGAGACAAAAGCACAAGGCTAAGGTCCAGCACGGCAAAGGCCGCCAGGAAAAGTAGCGCATCAAAGCCCAGCTGAACCCACCCGGCTTGAATGCCAAAGCGCTCTTGTAACCATAACCCTAAGACCCCGATGCCACCCAAGGACCCACCGTGGCGAAAGATCACCATCAAGCCGATGCCTGCACAGATGCCAGCCAGAAGAGCGCCGAAAATCGGATTGAGATTGGCAAATTCGAAAAGGTAGGGAAGCGCTTCAGAAAAGAGGGATACGAGCCCAACCGCGATGAAGCTTTTCACTGTGAAGCGCAGGCCCAAACGCAGATAGCCCAGAACATAAAAGGGAAGGTTCACCAAAAAGAATGTGAGCCCAAAACTCATGCCTGTGACATAAGACAAAAGCACCCCAAGCCCTGCTGTTTGGCCTGTGATCAAGCCAAGATGTTTGAGCGTTTCCACCGCAAAAGCACAGAGCAATGCGCCTAAGCACAGCGCAAGAGCGTCCTCCCATAGGGCATGTGGTTTGGGTTTGTGCGGTTCTGTCATGGATGTGTGCTAGGCTGTTTGATCGAGGGATATCTGGGCCTTGGCCACCAAATGATCAATGAAGCGCCGCGTGAGCTTCTTTTGCGGTCCGTTCTCAGGCCAGACCGCATAGATGTTGGCCATTGGAACTGACCATTCAGGCAAAAGGTGCACAAGGCTGCCATCTGCAAGCTCGCTTTCGACCTCACTTGAGGGCAAGACTTGCACGCCCAAACCTGCTCTCACGGCGGCTTTTGCGCTCGAGACCGAATTTACTTTTAAGCGGATCTTCTCTTGCGCGATTTCTACCTCTTCCAGTCCAGTTGGGCCGGAGCGAACTAGGGTGTGATAGTCTGGTAGCATGACCATCGAGATAAAATCACACTGTGCGAGCGCTTCAAGCGAGCCAATGGGCCCATGTTTTTCCACAAAGCAGGCCGCTGCAACCAGGACACGCCGAAATTCACCCACCTTTCGGGATTTAAGCGCGCTGTCTTTCAGTCGCCCAAGCCGAATTGCGATATCAAAACCGCCTTTGATTAGATCCATCTGTTGGTCACTTGCTTCTAAAGTGATCTCAACCTGCGGATGGTCTTGGGCAAAACCCCAAACAGCCTGATGGATCGCGCTGTTATCTCCAAAGCTTGGCAGAGTGATGCGCAAAGAGCCGGTGGGCTGGTCACTGGTTTCGGCCAAAAGATCGAGCGCTTCGGAGCCAGCCTCCATCATCCGCCTGGCTGCTGGTAAGATGCGTTCGCCTTCTGGCGTCAGAGAGATTGAGCGCGTAGATCTGAAAAAGAGCGACGTGCTCAGCCCAGTTTCGAGCTTGCTCACATGGTGGCTTATGACGGAAGTGGAGAGCCCCAAGCGCCGTCCGGCTTCACTAAAACTGCCGGTTTCAGAAACGGTAACGAACACCGCAAGCGCTTTGAAATCTTCAATCATCTTGGCATCATTCTGCACGGTCGGACTTGCTTCAATTCGATATTGAAGCGGTGAAGCTCTGTCTAGGGGACGGATCCACGCCTATTCAAACAGCGGGTGTTTGAGTGTAAACCTCAGAGGAAGAAAACCTGATGCATGATGCGCCCCGGCAGCAGCGTGAACGCGCCAGCAACAAGTAAGCTCAGCACGTAAAGTTGCCGCATACCGCGCCGGTGCGCTTCTATATCTCTGTGGCGTGCTGAGCGGATCGCTTGCCAGACAGACAGAAAAACGAAGGCGGAGAGGAGATGGATCGGACCAAAAGGACCGATCCAGCGAAATTCATTGATAAAGAAACTCGTGCCTGCCACGAGCACCATCGTGGTCACCCAAATATACCCGAGCGCGCGATGAAAAGCGGTGCCTTTAGGCAGAGCAAATTGAACGCCACCAAGAAAAATGGCTGCCAACGCAAAAACGGCATGGACTGGTATGGGCTGCGGCGCTGTTGTGAGCGCGTCAATGTTCATGCCGGCGAGCCTACGGGCCGATCGTTGGCCAGGACAAGTCTAGAAAAGGCAGGTTGCCTTTTGTGGCCTTACCCAGCCAGAGCCTTGTTGAGGTTTTCATCGATCTTTTCAAGGAACCCTTGAGTGGTAAGCCAACCTTGGTTGGGCCCCACAAGCAGCGCGAGATCTTTGGTCATCGAGCCGGATTCAACCGTTTCAACAATGACCCTTTCAAGAGTTTCCGCAAAGCGATTGAGTTCCGTATTGTCGTCTAGTTTAGCACGGTGCTTGAGCGCGCCAGTCCAAGCATAAATCGAAGCAATCGAATTGGTCGATGTGCTTTCACCGGCCTGGTGCTGTCGGTAATGGCGCGTAACCGTGCCGTGGGCGGCCTCAGATTCGACGATCTTGCCATCGGGTGTCATGAGTTGTGAGGCCATCATGCCGAGGGAGCCAAAGCCTTGCGCAACCACGTCTGATTGCACGTCTCCATCGTAGTTTTTACAAGCCCAAACGAACCCGCCGTTCCATTTGAGTGCACAGGCTACCATGTCATCAATGAGGCGGTGTTCGTACCAGATTTTCTTTTCGTCAAACTGCTCTTTGAACTCTTTCTCAAAGACCTCTGCGAAGATTTCGAGGAAGCGGCCATCGTATTGCTTGAGGATCGTGTTTTTGGTCGAAAGATACACGGGCCAGCCGAGGTTGAGGCCATAATTGAAGCTGGCGCGGGCGAAATCGTAGATGGATTTGTCCACATTATACATGGACATAAAGACACCCGCGCTGTCGGCTTTATAAACCTCATGCTCAATCTCGGTGCCGTCTTCGCCGACAAACTTCATCGTAAGCGTCCCAGCACCTGGAAATTTCATATCCGTGGCTTTGTATTGATCACCAAAGGCGTGGCGGCCAACAACAATTGGCTGCGTCCATCCAGGCACAAGGCGCGGCACATTTTTACAGATAATCGGCTGGCGGAAGATCACACCGCCTAAGATGTTGCGGATCGTGCCGTTGGGTGAGCGCCACATCTTTTTGAGGCCAAACTCTTCAACGCGCGCCTCATCAGGTGTGATCGTGGCGCATTTCACCCCAACACCTATCTCTTTGATCTTTTCGGCGGCGTCGATGGTGATCTGGTCGTTGGTCTCATCCCGAACTTCCATGCCAAGATCGTAATAGAGGAGATCCACATCTAGGTAGGGTAGGATCAATTTCTCTTTGATAAAGGCCCACATGATGCGGGTCATTTCATCACCGTCGAGTTCTACGATCGGGTTTTCGACTTTGATCTTGGTCATCTGAGACGTCCTCGCCGTTTTTGCGACTGGGACAGGGCATGCCTGACCCTGGGTGGGGGTAAAGCCCCCTCCCGTGTGGAGGGGCGGGGGCTGCCCGGCCTGAGGGCTGAGCGCTTTGTTATTTTATGATGCTGTTCAGTGTTGCGGAAGGGCGCATCACGGACGCAAGCTTCTCGGGGTCGCCTTTGTAATACCCGCCGATGTCTGCAGGTTTGCCACGCACAGACGCCAGCTCCGCAACAATTTTTTCTTCATTTGTTCCAAGCGCTTCCGCTACAGGTTTGAAGTAATCAGCTAGCTCTTGATCGTCCGTTTGCGCAGCCAGGGCTTCGGCCCAATAGCGTGCGAACCAATAATGGCTGTCGCGGTTGTCGGGTTGTCCGACTTTGCGACCTGGAGAGCGCTCGTGATCCAAAACCCCCTGTGTGGCGGCATCTACGCCTTTCGCCAAAACGCCTGCCTTCGCATTGCCTTTGGCATTAGCCAAGAAGGCAAAACTCTCTCCAAGAGCACAGAACTCCCCAAGGCTGTCCCAGCGCAAGTGGTTCTCTTCGACCAGTTGTTCCACGTGTTTGGGCGCAGAGCCACCAGCGCCTGTTTCGAAGAGGCCACCGCCTTGCATCAATTTCACAATCGAGAGCATTTTGGCGGAGGTGCCGAGCTCGAGGATTGGAAAAAGATCCGTAAGGTAGTCGCGCAAAACATTGCCCGTAACCGCTATGCTGTCGGCCCCTTTGGTGATGGTCTCAAGCGTCAACTTAGTGGCGTCACGAGGCGCCATAATCTGGAATTTCTCTGTAACTCCAGCAGCTTCCAAGAGGGGCTTCACTTTTGCGATGAGTTGCGCATCGTGCGCGCGGTTGGCATCAAGCCAGAAGATAGCCTGTGCGCCCGTAGCGGCTTGGCGATCAATGGCCAGTTGCACCCAGTCTTCAATGGGTGCTTTTTTGGCCGAAGACATCCGCCAAATATCACCTGTTTCTACCGCGTGGCTGTGAAGCACATCGCCGTTCGCAGCAACCACTTGAATTGTACCGGGCGCGGAAATTTCAAACGTGGTTGGGTGTGAGCCGTATTCTTCCGCCTTTTGCGCCATGAGGCCTACGTTTTGCACGGTGCCAGAGGTTGTCACATCCAAAGCGCCATTTGCTTTGAAGAAGTTGATCGTCTCATCATAAACGCCAGCGTAGCAGCGATCTGGGATCACACATTTTGTATCGGCTTCATTGCCATCTGGGCCCCAGCCTTTGCCGCCCGCACGGATCACGGCGGGCATGGAAGCATCGATGATCACATCTGAGGGCACGTGCAGGTTGGTGATGCCTTTATCGGAATTGACCATATACATGTCCGGCCCCGCATCGAGTGCGGCTTTAAGATCTGCTTCCAGATCCGCTTGCCCTGCAACTGCTGCTTCCAAAGCGCCAATGCCACCGTTGGGATCTGCGCCAAGCTCGGCAAGTTTGTCCCCATGTTTGGCAAAGAACGGTTCAAGATAGACGCTTACTGCGTGGCCAAAGATGATCGGGTCTGAGACCTTCATCATCGTCGCCTTCATATGCAGTGAAAAGAGAACGCCTGGATCCATGCTGGCAATCTCAGCTTTGAGAAAGCTCCGCAGGGCTGCAGCCGACATGAAGGCTGCGTCAACCACGGTGCCTTCGGCCAAGGCTATGCCGTCTTTGAGAACCGTATCGCCGATCACAATTTTGGCGTCGCCCGCCTGGGCGGCCGTGACAGTGGTTGAGGTCTCGTTCGCGTAAAAATCGTTACCTGACATAGACGCCACATGGGTTTTGCTGGAGTTCTCCCATTTGCCCATCCGGTGTGGGTTGGCTTTGGCGTAGTTCTTAACCGCTTGGGCCGCGCGGCGGTCAGAGTTGCCTTCGCGAAGCACCGGGTTCACCGCAGAGCCCTTGATGCTGTCATAGCGCGCGCGGATCTCTTTCTCTTCTGGTGTGCTTGGATCTGCCGGATAATCGGGCAGGGCATAGCCACGCTCTTGCAGCTCAGAGATTGCAGCCGTCAGTTGGGGTACAGAGGCCGAAATGTTGGGCAGTTTAATCACGTTGGCTTCTTTGGTTTTGACCCAGTCTCCCAAAGCAGCGAGGTCGTCGCTCTGTCTTTGCTCAGCGCTCAACGCGTCTGGAAAGGTCGCCAATATCCGGCCCGCCAAAGAAATGTCGCGCTTAGACACGTTCACGCCTGCCACATTGGCAAAAAACGTGACGATGGGCAAAAGCGATGCGCTTGCGAGTTCTGGAGCTTCATCAACGGTTGTGTAGACGATATCCGTACCGGTAAAATCAGACATGAGCGGTCCTTGGAAAATGTGAGGCTTTTGCCTTGCTCTAACCGAACATGCTGCGAGAGGGAAGCTTTGTATGCGCAAGTATACCGTTTTGCCGCAGGCATCCTTAGACAGTTTTGCGCGGAGTTAAAAAAGGGCGGCTGTGAGGCTCAACAAAGCTTATTGCTGCGCCCGAATGGCAAACTCACTTTGGGGCTTGCGTTGCGGAACGACCTGCCACTTAGAGCCGTGTTCTACGAGATCGCGATCCGCAAAGTGGCTGAGCGCGGGCGGCACCTGTGTGGTGACACCTGCACGATTGGCATAAGACCAGGCTTCGGACTTCGCGTTTGGGTCTCGCAGAAATGCAATGAAATCCAGAGCTATATCCAACCCTTCAGTTTCCATCTGTACGCGCACCCGCCAGTTCTGCTCGAGTTCAATCATGGCGCCTTGATGGGTCAGAATTCCTAGGGTGACGGGATCAAGCGGGCTACCGAAAAGATAGGGCCTGTTATAGCTGCCTGCGCCAGAGGTGACGTAGATCCTGTCGTATCCAGCCTCTTCTGTCATCACGCGGATCTCGCCTTTGGCATCCACCACCACAATCAATGGACCCGCCTGTGCCACGCATATGCCTGCCACATGGGTCCGACAGGTCACATACCAAAGGTGATGCGGGGCTCCTGCGGTGAGGCGCTCAAAGCTTGCATTTGCTTGCCCGTCAATCCGGTATGCAAAATTGCGCACTGCCCCGTAGGTTTCTTGCGTTACTGGCCCGTTGCGCAATGGGGCGCTGAGATCTGACAAGTTTGGAGGGGCGGCATCCGCTGCGGCCATCCTCACAATATCTTTCAAAGGCGTCTCAAAGCGCGCGAGCCCAAGCCCAAGAAGTGTCGAGGCAATCAATGTGAGTGACCAAAGCGCCAAAACTCCGTTTTGAAAAAAACGTGATTTGCCAGGCGTCTGTGTATCACCAGGTTTCTGCTTTTTACCCTTGGGCATAAGCTGATCGGCGCCTGTGGGCGGTTCAGGGGCGCTTGGAATGGACATCGCAACAAGACCTTTTGTGTAATGTGCAATCTATGCCGTCGGTCTTGGCGCAAATCGGGGGCCAAATGCGGTACAAAACCATGGCTTTCCCCACGGTTTTTAAACGGAGTTTAATGATTTCTTGGGCAGGCTAGCTGGGCAGTTGCGCGAAATAGGCATCAATTTTCGGCGTGAGATACGCCCAAAGTTTTGGAGCACCCCGCATAACCTTTTCGCCGACACGCGCCTCCAATTGACTGCGCGTGACCTTGTATTCAGGCCAAGTGCCGCCGCCATTGCTCAGATTGGCCAACACGGGTTGGGCGCGGTCGAGCGCTTTGGCGAATACAGCTTCAGGGCTTTGTGCCTCTTCAAAGCGCTCCCAGATCGAGCGCAGGCGCGCGGCATCTTCTTGTGGCAACAGCCCATAAATCCTGTCAGCCGCTTTGGCCTCTGCGGCCGCTTGTTGGTGCGGGTCTGTTTGCCCATGTATCGGTGTGTCGCCAGCGTCAATCTCAACAATATCGTGTAATATCAACATGGTGAGAACTTCAGTTATATTGATCGGCGTCTCTGCAATTCCCTGCAAAACAAGCGCAAACATCGCCAGATGCCACGAATGTTCAGCTGTGTTCTCGCGGCGCGGGTGGGTCAAGCATGGCGTGGCGCGTTTAATCTCTTTAAGTCGGCAGGCTTCGGCGAGAAAGGCCAACCGCTTGGCCGTGTCGCTGTCGTCCAAAGTGCCACCTTCAAGGCAAGCCACCATAAGGCCGTGAAACTCAGGAAAGCTGTTTGCAAGATGGCGTGCGCGCCCCTCGGTGAGATCCCAGCGAGAGATGTTCTTGTGTTCTAAAGAACAATCGGGCGACGCAAGGTCCTGCCAAACAGGGGCTGCGTGATCGATCCGGCGTGCGAATTGAGCGGCAGGATCAGAACTGTTGTCAAATCTTTCCCAAGTGCTGCGCAGAAAGGCGCCTTGTTGCGAAGGCAAAAGCCCATACAGCCGCTCAGCCGCCTTGGCTTCTTTCGTCGCGATCTCGGCAGGATCATGATCTTCAAAGATCGGATGATCACCCGCATCAATCTCAACGATATCGTGCACCAAAAGCATCGGTAGGATCTCATCCAACGCCTGATCTACTCCAAAAACGAGCGCCCAAAGCGCCACGTGCCACGAATGCTCGGCTGTGTTTTCAGGTCGTGCGGTGTGGATCAAGTGATTGGCGCGATTGACCTGCTTGAGCCGGTCAATCTCGGTGAGAAAAGCAATTTGCTGTTCAAGCGTCGACAAGGTGTAGGTCCTGACTGGCGAGGCTTAGAGCCCCACATTTTTCTATCAGGTGACGTGATTTTCGCGGTTTGTAAATGTTGCGCATAGCGCAGAGGGCCTGCGATTTATAAGCTTCTACCAGCTCTCTGATGCAACCTTGGTTTTCAAAAGTCTGCGGGCGCGTTTTTCAGCCTGGCGATACCTGACAGCCGTCAAAAAAGCCTCTTGGGTGGTGGTGGACGTTGCAGCCAGGGATTTCGACACGTCTTCAATCAAGTTGTCGTTGCCAATCTCTTCAGCCGCCGCGATGACGTCTTGGGCCAACTGATCGGCCACTTCTTCCATAATGCTCATTGATTGCCCCTCTTTAAAATAATCATCGGCCGTATTCTGGAGCAGATGATTAGCCTGTGCGTTAGGCAAAAAAATGGCGCGAGCGAGGCCGCGCCATTTTTCTTCGGAATGTGTGTAAGTGCTTAAGCGGGTTTGCGCGTGCGCAGTCCGCCCAATGTTCCGAGGGCTGCAATGAGTGCGGGAAAAGTTGCGGCCAGTGGGACCGATGCTGACGGTGTGTCATAGGTGACAGTAACCTGTGCCTGATTGGACCCCACAAAATAGTTGAATAAGTTGGTTTGGTTGGAGCTTTCACGGAAAGCGGAGATGTCGAGCGCCAGGGTGCTTGACCCGCTGAAGCTCACGGTATCGCCCACGAGCGTCTGCAGCGGAGACCCAAAGCGCAGGCCAATGTCGTCGTAAGCGAATGTGCCTGTGCCGCCACCGTCATCATCCAAAAAGAGCCCTTCGATCGCAGTGGTCACCCCATTGCGGGTGATTGATGCGCTGCCTGTTAAGGCCAAAACCTGGTCTTGGATGCTTCCATCCAAAATCAAGTTACCAGAGGTTTCAAACGTATCAGCGCTCGAAAAGCTGTTTGATGCAGTGTCGCGCATGGGGCCGGTGCGGTTGATCGTGGTGTTGCCCGAGATTTCAAGCGTGGTGAAGCCATCTCCAACGGTGCCGGAGAGGTTGATGACCATCGCGGCTGGCGCTGCTGTGGCGCAGAGCATGAAGGGTAGGGCAAGGACGATGCGAGACATGTCTGATCACTCATTGTTTCTTCGCCCCCAGTGGGGAATTTTTACCAATTCGTAACCATGATTTCCACGCCACAAGCGAGGTCATTTTGTGGCAGAACTTCACCTCAAACATGAAAACGCCGCCCAATTGGACGGCGCTTTGTCAGGATTATGGCAGCAATAGGGAGGTCTTCTCTGACGTGAAGAAAATCGCCTAAGATCGTCTAACGTGTGTTTTCAGTGAGTCGGCGTTGCACGTAGTTGGTGACCGTGCCCAGCATCGTGTCCATATGGGGGTCCTCAAAAAAATGACCGGCACCCTCTACCTCTGTATGGGTAATCGTAATACCCTTTTGCTCATGCAGCTTATTCACAAGAGTTGTTGTGTCCGCGGGCGGCGCCACGCGGTCGCCGGTGCCGTTTATGACCAATCCAGAGCTTGGACATGGCGCCAAAAAGGAAAAGTCGTACATATTGGCGGGCGGGCTCACCGATACAAATCCGGTAATTTCTGGGCGGCGCATCAAGAGCTGCATGCCAATCCAAGCGCCAAAACTGAAGCCCGCGACCCAGCAATGCTTCGAGTTGTTGTTCATCGATTGAAGGTAATCGAGTGCCGAGGCCGCATCCGACAGCTCGCCGATGCCCTGATCATATTCGCCTTGGGATCGCCCAACGCCACGGAAATTGAACCGCAATACGGTAAAGCCCATGTCGTAGAAGGCATAATGCAAATTATACACGACCTTGTTGTTCATCGTCCCACCAAATTGCGGATGAGGATGCAACACGATCGCAATGGGCGCGTCTTTTTCTTTTTGCGGGTGGTAGCGGCCTTCAAGTCGGCCTTCTGGACCTGGGAAAATTACCTCGGGCATGGTTTTTTCGTCTTTCGCCTTTTCTTGCCAGGGGTAGCTTGCGAATTCTTGACGAATTCAGCGCGCCACCTTAGAACAATTCTAAATACCGGTCACACGGCCTGAGCGGCCCGCAGGGTGGTAGGGGGGTAGTCCCTTGCGCGCGCGGCGTCAATGCATGGCGGGGCTCGTTCATTTGCCCGGTCGACGACAGATGGAAAGTTGGGCGCATGAAATTAAGCACAAAAGGGCGCTACGCAATGGTGGCTTTGGCCGATCTTGCTTTGCAGCCCAAAGATGCATTGGTCTCGTTAGGAGAAATTTCCAAACGCCAAGATATCTCTTTGCCCTATCTCGAGCAGCTCTTCGTCAAGCTGCGCCGGGCGGACTTGGTTGTGTCGGTGCGCGGACCAGGCGGTGGCTACCGATTGGCGCGCCCGCCGTCGGAGATCCGAGTGGCAGATATCTTAGGGGCGGTGGATGAAACAGTCTCTGCGCTGCATACAGGTGGCGGTGCCTCTGGGGGCGTGTCTGGGAGCCGGGCACAAAGCATGACAAACCGGCTTTGGGAAGGACTGTCGGCGCACGTCTATGTCTTCTTGCATCAAACGCGCTTGAGCGATGTTGTGAGCAACGATCTGGTGCCATGCCCGGCTGTGCCGTCGCTCTTTGAGGTTGTCGATGAGGCTTAGGATTTTGGGGCGTGTCACGCGTTGCCGATCCGGCAAACGTCTCCGGCGGGAGTATTTTCCACCAGGAAAATCTGCGGCACTCAAGGCGAGGTCGTTTGGATGAGCCGGGTCTATTTGGACTATAACGCAACCGCACCGCTGCGCGAAGAAGCCCGTAATGCGATGATTAAAGCGATGGATCTTGTCGGCAATCCCTCTTCTGTTCACGGAGAGGGCCGGGCTGCGAAGGGTCTTGTGGAGCGCGCGCGCTTACAAGTGTCTCAAGCCTTAGGTGCCGGGGGCGCGGATATTGTTTTTACCTCTGGCGCCACGGAGGCGGCTGGGCTCTGTTTAGCGGGGCGCAATTTGCGCGCGGCAGACATCGAACATGATGCAGTGGCGGCTTGGGTTGACGCCAGCCTGCCTGTGAAAGAAGGCCTCGTTGACGTGGCTGATCCTGGCACGACAGCGCTGCAGCTGGCCAACTCGGAGACTGGGATTGTGCAGGACCTGCCTGCTGGTTTGGCTGTGAGTGACTTGACCCAAGGGATCGGAAGGCTGCCCTTTGCCTTCGATTGGTCAGGAATAGAGGCTGGGTTTTTGTCGGCCCATAAGTTGGGGGGACCCAAAGGCGTTGGTGCGGCTGTAATTCGACAGGGGCTGGATCTTCCCGCTCAGATCAAAGGGGGCGGACAAGAGCTGGGGCGGCGCTCGGGTACCGAAAACCTCATCGGGATTGCGGGATTTGGCGCAGCTATTGAAGCGGCGTCTCGGGATTTGGCAGAAGGCGAATGGGACCGGGTTGCGGAACTTAGAATTATTCTAGAGAAGGCACTTGGCGACGCCTGTTCTGATCTTATCTTTGTAGGAAGCGATCAACGGCGCTTGCCGAACACAACGTGCTTTATCCGGCCAGGATGGCCTGGTGAGACACAGGTGATGGTGATGGATTTGGCGGGCTTTGCGATAAGTGCAGGCTCTGCGTGCTCGAGCGGCAAAGTAAAGGCCAGCAGAGTGCTCAAGGCGATGGGATATTCGGAGGCTCAAGCGAAATGCGCGGTGCGCGTAAGTCTTGGGCCCGAAACGACACATGAGGACGTGCTGCGCTTTGCGCAAGCATGGCTTAAAGCGGAAAAGACAGCGCGCCTGAGGGCCGCTTAAAGCTGGGGGAAGATCGGATGACGGCCTTGGATGTAGACGTAAAAGACGGCGTTGAGGAAGCCACCGTTGAAGCGGTGAAGGAGCTTTCCACCTATAAATACGGTTGGGACACTGAGATTGAGATGGAATACGCCCCAAAAGGCGTAAACCCCGATATCGTGAAACTGATCTCGAGCAAGAATGACGAACCTGAATGGATGACCGAGTGGCGTCTCGCAGCCTTCAAACGCTGGGAGCAAATGTCAGAGCCCACATGGGCAATGGTTGATTACCCAGAGATCGACTTTCAGGATCAGTATTATTACGCGCGCCCCAAAAGCATGGCGGAAAAGCCCAAGTCCCTTGACGAGGTCGACCCAAAACTTTTGGAAACCTACAACAAGCTCGGCATTCCCTTGAAAGAACAGGCCTTGCTCGCTGGTGTGGAAGCGCCAGAAGAAGAGCGTAAAGTGGCGGTGGATGCTGTTTTTGACTCTGTCTCTGTTGGAACGACGTTCCAGGCAGAGTTGAAGAAAGCGGGCGTGATATTCTGCTCGATCTCAGAAGCGATCAAAGAGCACCCTGAACTGGTGAAGAAATACCTGGGCTCTGTGGTTCCTGTGACGGACAACTATTATGCGACGCTCAATTCGGCCGTCTTTTCGGATGGCTCGTTCGTTTACGTGCCGCCTGGCGTGCGCTGCCCGATGGAGCTCTCAACCTATTTTCGGATTAATGCAGAAAACACCGGCCAATTCGAGCGCACGCTTATCATCGCGGACAAAGGCTCGTATGTGAGCTACCTTGAGGGGTGCACAGCCCCCCAACGCGACACAGCCCAGTTGCACGCAGCCGTGGTAGAGATCATCATCGAAGAGGACGCGGAGGTAAAATACTCCACTGTTCAAAACTGGTTCCCAGGCGATGAGAACGGCAAGGGCGGCATCTATAATTTCGTGACCAAGCGTGCCGATTGCCGCGGTGACCGTTCCAAAGTGATGTGGACGCAAGTGGAGACAGGCTCCGCCGTGACCTGGAAATACCCAAGCTGCATTTTGCGCGGTCATGAGAGCCAGGGCGAGTTTTACTCGATCGCCATTGCCAACAACTACCAGCAGGCTGACACGGGCACGAAGATGGTCCACCTGGGCAAAAACACCAAATCGCGGATCGTCTCCAAGGGCATCTCGGCCGGTAAAGCGCAAAACACCTACCGCGGGCTTGTCTCGATGCACCCGAAAGCATCGTCGTCGCGGAACTACACGCAGTGCGACAGCTTGCTTATCGGTGATAAATGCGGGGCGCATACCGTGCCTTATATTGAGGTGAAGAACACGTCTTCACGCGTCGAGCATGAAGCGACCACCTCGAAGGTGGACGACGACCAGCTCTTCTATTGCCGCCAGCGGGGCATGGACGAAGAAGAGGCTGTGGCTTTGGTGGTGAATGGGTTCTGCAAAGAAGTGCTGCAAGCCCTGCCGATGGAATTTGCAATGGAAGCGCAACAACTCGTTGCGATCTCACTTGAGGGCAGTGTGGGCTAGGTTTGCTCTTACACGGGAGTGGATAGGATGACAGATGTAGAGGTTTTTGCCGCACAAGCGGCTCAACGAATTGCTCGTGCAATGGCGAAGTTTGCAGAAGAATTGCACGAGCTCCAGGTTCAGCATGGCACATACAAGCGCCCTGTGCTGCATGTTGTGCAGGCGGAAAAGGCACGATCAGCCGACGTGATTTCGCTGGATGCCTGGCGTCATCGCGACTCTGACGCTGAGTGATCTGACACGAGAACCTAAGCCGGTACAGATGACACGAGCACGTTTCCCATACCAAATGCCTTTACTGGCTTTTAACGCGCCGCGGGTGCGACCTGGGGTGTTTCCTAAGGTTTTTGGTAAGTTGGTTACGACCTGTTTTGGTGATTCACACACCGAAAGGTTGTTGAGTTCCCTAAATTACGTGAACGTAAGGTAACGCCCAAA
>JBCDCE010000002.1:0-95411 GCA_039182515.1 Pseudomonadota bacterium
CCCTAACGCCGATTAACCCTAACGCCGATTAACCCTAACGCCGATTAACCCTAACGCCGATTAACCCTAACGCCGATTAACCCTAACGCCGATTAACCCTAACGCCGATTAACCTTAACGCCGATTAACCTTAACGCCGGGAGTACCTTTTGAGGAGGCCTGCTCAAGCTGAGCTTGAACATCGTCGATTTGGACGTGCTTAGGAAATTTAACGCCAGATTTTGCTCTGGTGCAAAACTGCTTGGGTCTGGATCACTGATCTGTGGCTTGACCTGTGGCTTATTGCGCTTGACGGTCGGTCACAGCTTGCGTCGCTTGGGCCATCAACGTTTGGACGTATATGCCCACCTCAAGTAGGGCGTCGTCCATATAAGCGCGTCCGCGATCGATTGTGGCCACATAGGTATCAATGGGGCCTGCAAAGTCGGGCGCGCGTTCTTTCAGAGGATCCGCGAAGATGTAAAGCGCGATGGCGGCTGCGATCCCTGAAAGCGTTCCAACAAAACCCCAGCGAAATCCGCGGCGGTGCTCAATCTCATATTCTTCGCTGATATACTCGAAACCCTCAGGTGTGAGGTCTTCGATCTTTTTGGCCTGCGTTGTGCGCAAAGAGGAATTAATCTCTTCGACATCGGGCAGCAAATTGCGCCGGGCCGAGCGCCCACCAGCCACAGCAATGTCGCGGTCTTCGAGAGACTCTAAGCTCTTGATCTTGTCGCGCAGGTCTTCATCGGTCTCGTCTGAGCTCAGATCGCCCAGTTCCGACTGCGTTTCCAGCGAGGGCGTTTGTCGTGCTTTGGTCTCGAACGCTGCTTCTTCTCGCAACACCTGTTCGACATCGCGTGTGAGCGTCGTCTTTTGGATTTTCGCAGAATTTACGGCTTGGGAGAAATTATCGTCTGCCGGCACGTTGGGGTCATAGCGCGAAAAGTCGACCTCACCATCAACGTCCCCGTCAACGTCTTCATCGAAAGCACTCTGGGTTTCTGCGTGAGACGGGACATCTTTTTCGTTCGTCTTGGGTGCAGGCGGTTCTGCCGGTACCGAAAAAGTTGGTTCTGCGGTGCTGTGAGGGCTGTCTTCTGCAAGGGCTTGGAGCGTTGCTTCGCTCTCTTGAAACCAGGTGTCACCACAATTGGAGCACTGAACATCCCGCCCCTCTGCGGGAATAACCTCCGCAGGGACGTCGTATTGTGCGCCGCAATTTGGGCAAACCAGTCGCATATCTATCCCCAAATAACCCACGCGATACAATGCGGAGGCATGCTAAGTACTAGCGATCCTTTAAAAAAGAGCAACTTCAATTGCCCCTAGCACGTTGAAACTTAGGCATTCCTGCGGCAAGAACGCCATAGAAATGCCACATTCTCGACCAATATACAGGAATTCTGCGCGTGATCGAGCTTCAAGACGTTGATTATAGCTACGATGGCGGCACCCTCTTGTCGGGTCTGACCTTTGCCTTGCCTGCCGGTTCTTTCCACTTTCTCACAGGTCCATCTGGCTCGGGTAAATCGACTTTGCTCAAATTGCTTTATGCGGAACTGAGAGCCACGCGGGGGTCTGTCCAAATCTTTGATCAAGATGCGGGCCAAATGTCGCGAGACGAGGTTGCCAAATTGCGCCGGAGGATTGGTGTTGTGCATCAAGACTGCCAGTTCCTCGATCACCTGAGCTTGGCCGAAAATGTGGCCCTACCCCTCGCCGTTCAGGGGCGTCCAATCGGGCAAGATCTACAGGATCTTATGGCCTGGGTGGGTCTTTCTGAGCGCGCCAACGCGCGCCCTCCAGAGCTGTCGGGCGGAGAACGCCAACGCGCAGCCCTTGCGCGCGCTGTGCTGCTGGCGCCAGATATTATTCTTGCCGACGAGCCAACAGGCAACATCGATTGGGAGATGTCCCAGCGGGTTTTGACCCTTTTGATCGAGCTACACAAATTGGGTAAAACCATCCTTGTGGCCACCCATGACATGGCTCTGGTGCGCGCTGCCAAGCAAAAGGTCGCCGCGCGGGTTTTGCGCATCAAAGACGCCCAGGTACAGCTTGCAGGTGCCGAGCTATGAGGGCGCTCTTTGCCCGCATCGAGGCCGCTTTGGGCTTCAATCAGGGTGCGGATCGGATCGTGCCCCCCACTGGGTTCACGGCCAGTGCCACGATATTTGCCTCTGCGGCCATGGCTTTCTTAGCCGTCTTTGCCCTGGCGTTCAGTTTTGCCACCGCGCGCCTGGCCCAAACCTGGACAAGCGCTTTGGCCCAAACCGCCACGGTACGCATTTCGGCACCCGCAGACCAAGCCCAAGCACAGTTGGCGCAAGTTCTCGAAATCCTTGACCAAACGCCGGGCGTGGCCTCTGCACGCGCCTTGAGCGAAGAAGACCAGCAAGTGCTTTTGACCCCCTGGCTTGGCCCAGATGTGCCTGTGGATTTGCTCCCCGTGCCGCAACTTGTTGAAATTGCTCAAACCCCAGATGGCTTCGATGCCGCGGGCCTCAGGCTCAGGTTGCAAGGCGAAGTGCCGGGTGCGGTGCTTGATGATCACTCGCAATGGCGCAAGCCCATGGTGGCCTCTGCGCAACGGATGCGTTGGGTGGGTTATGTGGCTTTGGGCCTTATCACGGCTACAGCAGCCGTAATCATTTCGCTCGCCGCGCATGCAGCTTTGGCAGCCAACAAACAGGTAATCACCACTTTGCGTCTTGTGGGCGCGGATGACGGCTATATCAAAGGCGCTTTTGTGCGCCGCTTTACCCTGCGCGCGGTGCTCGGCGCTGTCTTTGGCATGCTTGCAGGCCTCCTGCTCGTGGCCTTTGTGCCGACCAAAGGCACTGTTGTTCTCACCGGGCTGGCTTTTGTGGGCTCAGGCTGGCTTTGGCCTTTGCTAATCCCGTTCATTTGCGCAGGCGTGTCTCTCTTGGCCACCCATTTTGCAGCGCGGTCCGTTTTGGAGAACTTATCGTGAAAAAAGTCATCGAGCTCCTATTTACGCTGCAGATGTTTGTGATGATGCTTGTGCTTGGCATTGTTTTTTTACCCTGGGCTGCGGTGAGCCGCGCAGGTGCCATGGCCGCCTGCAAAACCTACTGCCGGTGGATTTTCTGGACCATGGGCTGGATGGTTGGCATCAAGCTTGAGGTGCGCGGACACGTGCCCGAAGGAGGCTGTTTGATTGCCTCAAAACACCAGTCTTTCTTAGATATCATGGCCATCTTTGAAGCGCTTCCAGACGCAATTTTCATTATGAAACGCCAGATCCTCTGGACGCCGGTGATCGGCCTCTATGCCTGGCGGCTCAATTGCGTGCCGGTGGTGCGCGGCAAACGGGGTGTGGCGATTAAAAAGATGTTGGCAGATGTGGAGAACGGGTCTCGCGAGGCGGGACAGCTGATCATTTATTCGCAGGGCACACGCGTGCCTCCGGGCGAAAAGCGCCCCTACAAAGTCGGCACTGGCGCGCTTTATGATCAAATGAAGCAGCCGTGTTATCCTGTTGCGGTCAACGTGGGTCATTTTTGGCCACGCAGAGGCATTTCACGCAGGCCCGGCACAGCTGTTGTCGAATTTCTAGAGCCAATCCAGCCAGGCCTTACCATCGCCGATTTTATGGAGGTCTTAGAGACCCAAGTCGAAGAGGCGTCCGACACGCTCTTGGAAGAAGCGAAGAGTGCTGCGCGATGATTGACAGTATTGAGGCTCTTGAAGCGCTCTATCCGGGTAAGCTTTCCGTCGCCACAACGCGCAAAGTGGCCCATGCGCTAACACCGTCTTATAGAAAGTGGATCCTGGCTTCGCGCTTTGCAGTGCTCAGCACGGTGGGACCTGAAGGCACAGACGGAAGCCCGCGCGGCGACGATGGCCCTGTTGTGCAAGAGCTCGACCCAAAGCATCTCCTCATGCCCGATTGGCGCGGTAACAATCGGCTCGACAGCCTGCGCAACATTGTGCGGGACGGGCGCGTGTCTTTGATGTTCATGGTGCCAGGCTCTGACAATGTGGTGCGGGTAAACGGGCAGGCGCATTTGAGCGCCGCACCAGAGTTGCGGGAGCGCTTTTCGCAAAAAGGGCGTCTTCCTGCTTGCGTGATCGTGATCGAAATCGCCGAGATTTACAGTCAATGCGCCCGCGCTGTGATGCGCGCCAAACTATGGACAGGCGATGACGAAAGCACCGGTCTGCCGAGCGTTGGCGAGATCCTAGAGGAAATGATGGAAGGTGATTTTGACGGCGCCACTTACGACAAAGAGTGGCCGGATCGCGCGAAAAAGACCCTCTGGTAAAGCCCTAGCCCAAGCCGCGCGCGCCCATTGCCAAAAACTTCTTCCGGCGATTTTGCAGAAGATCGTCGGGGCTCTGCCGGTCCAGCTCTTTGAGCATTGCCTTTAGGGCCTTCTTGACCGATTTGATCGCAGTGTCCGGTGCCCGGTGTGCACCGCCCAAAGGCTCGGGGATAATCTGATCACAGACCCCAAGCGCATTGAGATCCTGTGCTGTGAGGCGCAGCGCTTCTGCTGCATCTTCCGCCTTTTCGCCGTTCTTCCATAGGATCGAGGCACAGCCTTCAGGTGAAATCACCGAATAAATGGAATGCTCGAGCATCGCCACCCGGTTGGCCGTTGCAAACGCCACAGCGCCGCCAGAACCGCCTTCGCCGATCACAATCGACACAACAGGCACTTTCAGCTGCAAACATTTGGCGGTGGATTGCGCAATGGCTTCTGATTGGCCGCGTTCCTCTGCCCCTTTGCCGGGATAAGCGCCGGGCGTGTCGATAAGTGTGATCACAGGCAAGCCAAAGCGATCGGCCATATCCATCAGCCGAATGGCTTTGCGGTAACCTTCAGGCCGCGCCATGCCGAAGTTGTGGGTAAGCCGCGATTTGGTGTCGTTGCCCTTCTCATGGCCCAAAGCGACCACCGCGCGCCCCTCAAAGCGCGCAAGCCCACCCAAAACCGCGCTGTCGTCTGCAAAATTCCGGTCGCCCGCCAGGGGCATATATTCGGTGAAAAGCTCATCAATATAGGTGCCCGTGTGGGGGCGATCTGGATGACGTGCCACTTTGCATTTCCGCCAGGGTGTGAGGTCTTTATAAAGATCGACCAGCATCTCGGAGGCTTTGCGGTTCAGACCTTCCACTTCATCTTGGATGTCCATCGAGGCGTTCTTGCGCGCCAACGCCCGCAATTCCTCTGCCTTGCCTTCAATTTCAGCCAAGGGTTTTTCGAAATCGAGATAGTTGGTCACGCGCTTTGTGCCCTGCCGTTTGTCTTGAGCGTTGTCTGCAGCGGTATATGGCCTTTGAGGGCAGCGGATGCAACGGCTCCCAGTGGCAGGCTTAGCTTGCATTGGAACCGCGCGCGCTTGAGGGCACTGCACCTTTACATTTTTTGCCCAGCTTACCAGGGTCGCGCCATGACATGGCAGGCCACAATCGAGCAGTTTGAACTGGCGCAGACCTTTGCAATCTCGCGTGGAGCGAAGCACAAGATCGAGGTGGTTGTTGCCCAGATCACCCGCGATGGTCTGGTGGGGCGCGGAGAGGCTGTGCCTTACCCGCGTTTTGGCCATGCCCCTGAGCCTGTTGCTGTTGAAATTGAGGCTCTTGATCCACAGATAAGCCGCGAGGGCCTCCAGCAGACGTTGCCAGCTGGCCCTGCGCGCAACGCAGCCGACTGCGCGCTTTGGGATTTAGAGGTCAAAGAAGCCGCGAAACGGGCCGAGGCGCGAGGTCAAGAAGAGGCTTTGGCGCACAGGGTTGCCACCGCCTTTACGCTCTCATTGGACACACCTTCCGCGATGGCAGAGGCGGCCCAACGGGCTGGGCAATATGGGCTTTTGAAGCTGAAACTCGGTGGCCTCGAGGATCTTGAACGGTTGCGCGCGGTGCGCGCGGCACGTCCAGATGCAACGCTTGTTCTTGATGCCAATGAAGGCTGGGACGCGGCCAGCTACTTAGAGCTCTTGCCTGAGCTTCAGGCCCTAGAGATTGCTTTGATTGAGCAGCCCTTTCCCGCAGATCACGACGACGCATTGCGCGATGTGCCACGCCCGATCCCAATTTGTGCCGATGAGAGTTTTCACGACACCGCAAGCCTAGCGCCACTCTTGGGAAAATATGATGCAATCAATATCAAGCTCGACAAAACAGGCGGGCTGACAGAAGCGATGCGCGCCCTTCGGGCCGCAAAAGACGCACAGCTTCTGACGATGCTGGGCTGTATGGTCTGCACATCTCTTTCAATTGCGCCTGCGCTGCGGCTGGCGCGCGAAGTTGATTTTGTCGATCTTGACGGCGCTTTATGGCTCAAAAAGGATCGGCGTCACGGTTTGTCTATTAAAGACGGGTATTTGGCTGCGGCGACGCCCGCACTTTGGGGATAGTCCTCTGTCCTTTGAAGATGGCCCAGGCGTATGTTTTTAGACACACATGGCAATTGCTCGCCGATTGCTGAGCTGGTGTGAATTGAATCTCAACCATTTTGACTCAAGATAGTGTTGCTGCTTGGTGAGGAGAGAGCCGATGTTGGGCTTGAGCGAATTAGGAATGACGGCCTGGTGGGGGATCGCATTCGCATTTTTGGTGGGTGTGATCTTAGGATGGTTGCCGTCGCGCAGCGCAAAGCGCGGGCGCAGAGAAGAGACAGAGATCCTGCGTCTCAGAGACGATTTGGAACGCGCGCGTCAGGCGCAGGCCGAAAAAGATCGCCGCTTGACGCTTGCGGATGTGGAATTGGTGCAATTGCGCGCCCGTTTGACTGAGTTTGAGGCCCGCGCGTCCTAAGACGTTTTTGCCTTAAGATTTTGGCGGGTGGCTCGCGTCAAAACTGGCTTGAGCCGCTTCTGAGGCTTCGGTTTGGTGCTTGGCCTTCCAGGTCTCAAAGGGCATACCATAAAAGATCTCGCGCGCTTGGGCTTTGTCCATTTCTATCCCGCGCGTGTTGGCGGCTTCTTGGTACCAACGGCTCAGACAGTTGCGGCAAAACCCAGCGAGGTTCATCATATCAATGTTCTGCACATCCAAACGCTCTTGCATGAGATGCTTTTGCAAACGCCGGAATGCTGCGGCTTCGAGCTCAAGTTGGGTTTGAGGGTCCATGGCATTTCCTTGGGAGTGTAATGGCTTTTCTGAGATAAGAGGTGGCTCTGATGAGCCTGCGCGTCAAGTGGGCAGCGCGACCCGGTCAATTGAGTATTTCAGCCAAGAAAAAGATAAGGGATGGGATCCGGAGGCTGGTGTTGCTGGTGAGGTCGTGGTAGGGCGCTGATAGCGATAACATTGAGCCAGTTTTGGGGGTTTTGAACCATGCGCCGCGAACGAAATGTAAAGATTGTCGCGACGCTTGGTCCGGCGTCCGATGATTACGAGACAATCCGTGCATTGCATGAAGCCGGTGCGGATGTCTTTCGTCTCAACATGAGCCATGGAGATCACGACGAGATCCGCGCGCGCCATGAGATCGTGCGCAAGGTCGAAAAAGACCTCGACAGCCCGATCGCCATCCTCGCTGACCTGCAAGGCCCTAAGCTGCGGGTGGGCACCTTTGCCAATCCCGAAGGCGAAATGTTGGAAGAGGGCGCGAAGTTTCGGCTCGATCTCGATGATGCGGAAGGGGACGTGACCCGCGTAAAGCTGCCCCATGCGGAGATTTTTGCGGCTCTTGAAGTGGGCTCTTCTCTGCTTGTGAATGACGGCAAGATCCGGCTGAAGGTGGAGGCTTGCGGCCCTGACTTCGCTGATTGTGTTGTGATCGCAGGTGGTGTGATTTCAAACCGCAAAGGGGTGAACGTGCCGGATGTGCTTTTGCCCTTAAAAGCGCTTTCAGAAAAAGACCGCGCGGATCTCGAGTTTGTTTGCCAATTGGGCGTGGACTGGCTGGCGCTCTCTTTTGTGCAAAGACCCGAAGACGTCTATGAGGCGCGGGCTTTGGCCAATGGGCGCGCAGCCATTCTGTCAAAAATCGAAAAGCCTGCGGCTGTGAAGAGCTTTGATGAGATCCTGAAAGTCTCAGACGGGATCATGGTCGCGCGCGGGGATCTGGGTGTGGAATTGCCAGTGCAACAGGTGCCGCCCATCCAAAAGCAGCTTGTGCGCAAGTGCCGAGCGGCGGCAAAGCCTGTGATCGTGGCCACACAGATGCTCGAGTCGATGATTGAAAGCCCCATGCCCACACGGGCGGAGGTCTCTGATGTGGCGGCTGCGATCTATGAGGGCACGGATGCGATCATGCTTTCAGCGGAATCGGCGGCAGGCAGTTTTCCCATTGAAGCTGTTCAGACCATGAACAACGTGGCCTTTGAGGTTGAACACGACCCGACGTATCTCGATGTGATTGCAGCGAGCCGCGTGTCGCCTGGCAGCACGGTGGCTAATGGGATCGTGAAAGCCGCGCGTGAGATTGCGGAGACCACGGACGTACAAGCCATTTGTTGTTTCACCCAATCGGGGACCACAGCCGTACTCACGGCCCGCGAACGCCCGCGTGTGCCTATTATTGCGCTCACCTCGCAGCGGGGTACGGCACGTAGGCTGTGCCTAACCTGGGGCACAACCTGCACCATCACAGGCGAAGTAGAGCGCTTTAAGATGGCCGTGGTTGCCGCTGCAAGGGCTGCGCGGAGCTTGGGCTTTGCAGATGTGGAGCACTCTATCATTGTGACCGCAGGTGTGCCGTTTAACCAAGCGGGCACCACCAATATTTTGCGTGTGGCGCCCTGTGATGAGCGGCTCATTTTCCGCACAGATCCGGAATAAGCGCGGCGGAAAACGCGTCCAGATTTGATTTTTTCAGCAATTGGGGCGATACCACTGTCCGAACGTCGGGGGCGATAACCGGCGCACTGCCAAAACGGCAACAAGAGGACAGCGCGATGCAACCAGATCAATACCTTGTGCTTGGGCTCATCATTACGGTGTTGTCTATCCCAAGCCTGGTTTCGGCTTACAGTGAAGGGCGCGCACCGCGTTTGGGTGCGATGTTTTTTGTCGTAGGAGGCGGGATGATCGCCTATGCGGCCAATCAAAAGCCCACAGGCTACAGCCTGAACGAAATCCCCCAAATCTTCATGCAGGTTGTAGGCGCTTATATTTAAAGAATCTTCTTGCTTGACGGGGCATTGCGGCGTAAGGAGCGGCTTCGTCCGCGGGCTCGGCCAAAAGTGGCATGCCGAAGTGCGCGCGAAGGACTCAACTATAGGAGACCGAAATGCCCAAAATGAAGACGAAATCGAGCTGCAAAAAGCGGTTCAAGATCACGGCTAAGGGTCGTGTGAAATCTGCCCAAGCCGGTAAGCGCCACGGCATGATCAAACGCACCAACAAATTCCTGCGCAATGCGCGCGGCACCACAACGCTCTCGGATCCTGATGCGAAAATCATCAAGTCCATGATGCCCTACGGTTAAGAGGAGAGTGAGATATGGCACGCGTTAAAGGTGGGACAACAACCCACGCCCGTCACAAGAAGGTCACCGATGCAGCGAAGGGCTATTATGGTCGTCGCAAGAACACCTTTAAGGTGGCGCGTCAGGCGGTCGACAAAGCAAATCAATACGCAACCCGCGACCGCAAGGCCCGAAAGCGCCAATTCCGCGCTCTTTGGATCCAACGGATCAACGCGGCTGTGCGCATGCACGACCCAGCGCTGACCTATTCGCGCTTCATCAACGGGTTGACCCTCGCGGGCATCGAAGTGGACCGTAAGGTTCTGGCAGATCTGGCTGTGAACGAGCCTGAGGCTTTTGGTGCGATTGTCGAAAAGGTTCAAGCGGCGATGGCCTAACGGCCCCTGAGGTAAGAGATTTGAAGCGCCGCCCCCTCGGGAGCGGCGTTTTTTGTTTGTTGGACCAAAATGTGTGCGGCCCTGACGGGCCACACGCGAGATACTTGGCGCTCCCTTGCGCCGCTCTGGGAATATGGGTAGCACCCGCGGGGATGTTTGGAGGCTTTGCATGGACGATCTGCGTGAGAAATATATTGGCCTGATCGCCTCAGTTGGGGATGAAGCCGCTTTGGAAGACCTGCGGGTTCAAGCCGTTGGCAAAAAGGGCGAGATCAGTCTTAAGATGCGCGAATTGGGCAAAATGAGCCCTGAGGAGCGCCAGGTGGCGGGCCCAAAGCTCAATGCTTTGAAAGATGAGATCAATTCTGCGCTGGCGGCCAAGAAAGAAGCGCTGGCCGATGCGGCTCTTGATGCGCGGTTGCGCGAAGAATGGCTCGATGTAACGCTGCCGTCACGTGGGCTGCGCCAGGGCTCGATCCATCCAATCTCTCAGGTTTCTGAAGAAGTCACCGCGATTTTTGCTGATATGGGGTTTGCCGTGGCCGAAGGGCCCCAGGTTGAGACCGACTGGTACAACTTCGATGCGCTCAACATTCCTGGCCACCATCCCGCGCGGGCGGAGATGGACACGTTTTATATGCACCGCGCTGATGGGGATATTCGCCCGCCGCATGTGCTCAGAACCCATACCTCGCCGGTTCAGATCCGCTCGATGGAAGCGCAAGGCGCGCCCATTCGCGTGATCTGCCCGGGGCGCGTGTATCGTGCGGATTATGACCAGACCCACACGCCGATGTTTCACCAGGTTGAAGGCTTGGCCATCGACACAGATATTTCCATGGCCAACCTGAAGTGGGTTTTGGAAGAGTTTGTGAAGAGCTTTTTCGAGGTAGACGGTGTGGAGTTGCGGTTCCGGGCCTCGCACTTTCCGTTTACAGAGCCGTCCGCGGAAGTGGACATCCGTTGCTCTTGGGAAGGTGGCACGCTCAAGATCGGTGAGGGCGATGATTGGCTGGAGATTTTGGGCTCTGGCATGGTGCATCCCAAGGTTTTGCACGCGGGCGGCATTGATCCCGTGGTCTATCAAGGCTTTGCCTTTGGCGTTGGGATCGACCGGATTGCCATGTTGAAATACGGCATTCCCGATCTGCGGGCCTTCTTTGACAGCGATCTGCGCTGGTTGCGGAACTACGGCTTTGCGAGCTTGGATCAACCTGCGCTGCATGGCGGGTTGAGCCGCGCCTGACGAGGTTCAGGATTTGAGTATTTTGGCCAAGAAAAAGACCTGAGAGGGTTTGGGCCACTTAGGGACTTCGCGGTTTGATAGGCCGCTCAAACGACGGATGACACGCTGATGAAATTCACACTGTCTTGGCTCAAAGATCACCTGGAGACCGACGCGTCTTTGGAGGACATTCTGTATGCGCTCACAGACCTCGGGCTGGAAGTCGAAGGTGTTGAAAATCCCTTGGAACGGCTTGGCGCCTTTACCATTGGCAAAGTGGTAAGCGCAGAAAAGCACCCCGATGCCGACAAGCTGCGCGTGTGCCAAGTGGCGACCTCAGAGGGCGAAACTCAGATCATTTGTGGGGCGCCCAATGCGCGTGAGGGGATCACCGTGGTTGTGGCCAAGCCAGGGGTTTATGTGCCCGGGATCGATACAACCATCGGTGTGGGCAAAATTCGCGGCATCGAGAGCTTTGGCATGATGTGCTCAGAGCGCGAGATGGAACTGTCGGAAGAGCACGATGGGATCATTGAGCTGCCTTCTGGTGAAGTGGGCGAGCGGTTTGTCGATTGGTTGGCAGCGCATGACCCTTCCAAAGTGGATCCGGTTATTGAGATTGCGATCACGCCGAACCGCCCAGATGCCTTGGGTGTGCGCGGGATCGCCCGTGATCTGGCTGCGCGTGGTCTTGGTAAGATGAAAGAGCGGTCCTGTGCGCCCGTGCCAGGGACCTTTCCATGCCCGGTGAGCGTAACGATCGACGCTGACACGCTTGATCAAGCCCCTGTTTTCTATGGGCGTGTCATTCAAGGCGTGACAAACGGACCTTCGCCAGAGTGGCTCCAAAATTTGCTCAAAGCCATTGGCTTGCGGCCGATCAGTTTCTTGGTCGATGTGACGAACTTTTTCACTTATGACCGCAACCGCCCGCTGCACGTGTTTGATGCCGACAAAATCGCAGGGAACACATTGCGACTCTACAAAGCGGAAGGTGGCGAAACGATCACCGGACTTGATGAGAAAGACTACGTGTTCCCTGAAGGGGCCACGGTAATTGCAGATGCCAATGGGCCCGAGAGCATTGCGGGTGTCATGGGCGGACTGGCCTCTGGTGTGACCGACGAGACTGTGAATGTCTTTCTCGAAGCGGCTTATTTTGACCCTGTGCTCACGGCCTATACGGGCCGCGCGATGAAGATCAATTCAGATGCGCGCTACCGCTTTGAGCGCGGCATTGATCCGGCCTGGACAGCGCAGGGGCTTGAGCATGCGACGCGCATGATTTTGGACCATGCCGGTGGGGAGGCCTCTGAGGTTGTGATTGCGGGGGCCATTCCGGATGTGTCGCGCAGCTACAAGCTCGACACCGACCGGGTGCAGAGCCTTGTGGGCATGGAGATCGACGCAGCAACCCAAGTGGCTACACTCGAAGCGTTGGGTTTTGAGATCGAAGGCGATCAGGCCCATGTGCCGAGCTGGCGGCCCGATGTTTTGGGCTCTGCGGATCTCGTGGAAGAAGTTGCGCGTGTTGCGTCGCTCACCAAGCTGGAAGGCAAGCCCTTGGCGCGGCCCTCGCCAAGTGTTCCGAAAGCTGTGTTGACGGCTGCGCAGCGTCGCGAGCAGATTGTGCGCCGGACGGTTGCTGGGCTTGGGTACAATGAATGCGTGACCTATTCCTTTGTGGATGAAAAAGCCGCAGCGCTCTTTGGGGGTGGCACGGAGGCCAGCAAGCTTGAAAACCCAATCTCAAGCGAAATGAGCCACATGCGCCCCTCGCTTTTGCCAGGGCTTTTGCAAGCGGCGAGCCGCAATCAAGCGCGTGGATTTATGGATCTGGCACTCTTTGAAGTGGGACCTGTTTGGTCGGGTGGCGAGCCTGAGGACCAAGCGTTGAGCGTCTCTGGATTGCTTGTGGGCCGCACGGGGCCAAAGGATGTGCAGGGGGCGAGCCGCGCTGTGGATGTGTTTGATGTGAAAGCTGATGCGGAGGCTGCTTTGGCGGCCATGGGGGCACCTGCGAAGGTGATGATCCTGCGCGAAGGCGAGGCCTGGTGGCATCCCGGCAGGCATGGTCGGATTTGTCTTGGACCCAAAAAGACACTGGGGGTTTTTGGTGAAGTTCATCCCAAAGTGCTTGCTGCGATGGATGTGAAAGGGCCGGCCATGGCCTTTACGCTTTGGCCCAGTGAGATCCCAGAAGCGCGCAAGAAATCAACGGCGCGGGCGGCACTTGCGATCACGGATCTGCAAGCGGTAGAGCGCGATTTCGCCTTTGTGGTGGATGCGGATGTGGAAGCTTTGACCTTGGTCAATGCAGCTGCGGGTGCAGATAAAGGGCTGATCGAGGCTGTTCGGGTCTTCGATGAGTTTATCGGGGGCAGCCTAGGTGAGGGCAAAAAGAGCCTTGCGATCACTGCACGCTTGCAACCCAAAGACGCAACTTTGACTGACAAAGACATTGAGACGGTGTCGGCAAAAATTGTGGAAAAAGTGAGTAAAGCAACCGGTGGAGTTTTGAGGGGCTGATGCAGATCAGCTTTTTGGTCGCTGTGCGCTTAAACGATGCGTTAACCCAAAATCAAAATTCCCCCTCCCTACCGCCCTTAATTGTTGGGGGAGTCGGATAAGAATTTCTGAACGGCTCTTTGGGCAGTGTGTAAAATTTGACGGACTTATCTTTCCAACACATGAGTTTGGGCAAAGGCCAACCGCCAACTCCAAAGCTGTTAAATCACGTATTTTAGGTGCTTTTGTTACGACGACCTCAGGACGCGGTAACGGCGTAGATGGGCCTCTATCTCCCGGTTGAGGACGTCACTCTCAAGTGGTCCAACCACGCTACCGACATGGCGGCCTTTGGGATCAAAGAGCAAAAGCGTGATGCGGCCCGCTCCATATTTCGACGCGAAAGCCGCGCCTTCTGGATTGGTCAGATGCGCAACAAGATAGGTGTAGGCATCGCTATCAAAAGCTCGCAGCACCCGCCGCGTTTGCCGCTGAAGCTGGCCACAGAGTGCGCAACCTGGATCGTGCACTTGAACAATGCTGGGTGTGCCCGTTCCTAGGCGGGATAGGTCTTGTTCAACGATATTGGCTTGCACGGCGCGCACTGAGACGAGCCCGCCAATACCAAACACGGGTACCGCAACTGCGGCTGTGGCACCCCAGGCCAGCATATCTCGCCGACTCATTTTCCGTTCTTTTGATGAGACCTGGTTTGATGGAGCTTGGTCGTTGGATTTCCGACGCTTTGCGGCGACTTTTTTGGATTTTTTCATGCAACTGTCCTCTCGCTCATATGATTTGTAACTGAAAATCATTCGCAAGAAATTCACAGTTGCGTGTCTTCTTCACTTGAACCCCGAAGTAATCCCGTTAAGTGGCCTCAACAGCATCTTGAGAGACCACGCAGCCCTGGTGCTGCCGCCCAAAAGCGGTGATCCAGACCGCGTAACTCAATGTTGTTTCGGCCCGCAAAAGGTCAGTTGCCAAAGGAGCTTTGTATGACACTCAAAATCTATCTCTCCGGAGAAATTCACACGGATTGGCGCGACCAGATCACAGCGGGCGCGACAGGCTTAGACGTTGTCTTTTCTGGCCCTGTCACGGATCATGATGCGAGCGACGATTGTGGTGTTGAGATTTTGGGCGCAGAGCCCAACAAGTTTTGGCACGACAACAAAGGGGCCAACGTCAACGCGATCCGCACCCGCCATGGTATTGAGACGGCGGACATCGTCGTTGTGCGGTTCGGAGAGAAATATAAGCAGTGGAACGCGGCTTTTGATGCAGGCTATGCAGCTGCTCTGGGAAAATCGCTGATTGTGATGCACCAGGATGAGCATCAACACGCTCTAAAGGAAGTGGACGCCGCAGCCCTCGCGGTTTGCAAAACGCCCGAGCAGGTTGTTCAAATCCTGACCTATGTGCAGACAGGCGTGCTCCCAAGCTGAGCCCGCCTGCCTTAGGCAATCTTAAGGCCGGGGTTAAGGATGCGGCGGAATATTCAGTCCTTTTTGAACCGCAGGACGCGCCAAGAACCGCTCAAGATACGCAACAACATTCGGGAAGCTGTCAAAGCCAAGCACGCCTTTTGCACCGTAAAAATCAAGGGCTCTCAACCAAGGCGCAATCGCAATATCTGCGATGGAATAGTCTCCAGCGATCCAGTCTTTGCCGTCAAGCGCGCCGTCAAGAACCGCCAAAAGGCGCTTGCCTTCGTTGATATAACGCTCCTGCGGGCGCTTATCTTCCCACTCAGATCCGGCAAACTTATAGAAGAAACCGAGCTGACCAAACATTGGGCCAAGCCCGCCCATCTGGAACATGAGCCATTGCGTGATCTCGGCTTTTTGCGCGGCATTAGACCCAATAAGTTTGCCTGATTTCCCAGCCAGATAGAGCAAAATCGCCCCAGATTCGAACAGACCAAGCGGGCCGTCTGGTCCGTTGGGGTCGATGATTGCGGGGATCTTATTGTTGGGGTTCAGCGACAAGAACTCAGGACTCTTCACATCCGCATCCGCGAGTGTGACGAGATGGGCCTCATAAGCCAGTTCCATTTCTTCCAAAGCAATCGAGACTTTCACGCCATTTGGCGTTGGAAAAGAGAAGAGCTGGATCACGCTCGGATCCTGAACAGACCATTTTTGCGTGATGGGAAAAGCGGAAAGATCGGTCATGGAAAATCCTTATGAGAGAGCACACAATGGCTGCGTTACGACAAAGATATGGAGAATTCGCACGAAAGAAAGCCATAGACCTGTTTGAAAAAAACAGTATGGCTGTGCGCGTATGTTGAGATATACAAGATTTTGCATACAAAGCCAAAACTGGATGGGACTGAACGGGATATGATTCAAGAATTCAAAGACTTTATCGCCAAGGGCAATGTCATGGACATGGCTGTTGGTATCATCATGGGTGCAGCATTTACAGCGATCGTGACATCGCTCGTAGATGACCTTATCAACCCGATCATTGGCCTCTTTATGGGTGGTGTGGATTTCTCTTCGATGGGCACAAGCTTCGGTGAAGGCGATGGCGCGGCTTACCTTGCCTGGGGTAACTTCATCATGGCGATCATCAACTTCTTGATCATCGCATGGGTCGTGTTCCTCCTTGTGAAAATGGTCAACCGGGTCAAAGACGCGGCCATCAAACAAGAAGAAAAAGAAGAAGCGCCGGCTGGCCCATCACAAGAAGAATTGCTTGCAGAAATCCGCGACGCTCTTGTGAAAAGCTAATCACGCTTTAAAACCGACCAAAGAGCCTGCTCCTATACCAGGGGGCAGGCTTTTTTTGTTGGGGAGACACTGAGTTGGATCTGGACCGTTTAGACAGCAAATTGCTGGGCCTCTTACAGCGCAACGCGCGCATGTCGAATGCGGAAATGGCGGACGTGGTCGGGCTTTCGGCCTCTGCCTGTCACCGAAGGGTCCAACGCTTGGAAGCCGCAGGCCTGATCAAGAGCTATGTCGCCCTGCTCGATGCGCGCAAAATGGGTTGCCCAACAACCGTTTTTGTGGAGATCACACTCTCTGGCCAAGCCGATGAAGTGCTCGATGCCTTTGAAACGGCTGTCAAACGCGTCCCAGAAGTGCTCGAATGCCACCTCATGGCAGGCTCTGCGGACTATATCCTGAAAGTGGTCGCGGAAGACACGGAAGACTTCGCGCGCATTCACCGCCGCTCCTTGTCTCGCCTGCCCGGTATCGCGCAAATGCAATCAAGCTTTGCGCTCAGAACTGTCTTCAAAACAACGGCGCTGCCCATCAACGGGGCCTGAAACAGGGCACGGGCTGCGGTACGAACCGCTGCTTGGGCCTTTTTCTTGGAAAAAATACTCAAAAGCTGCGGCATAGCCGCAGTCTGAGCTTAAGCCGCTTTAAAGACCAAACTTACGCCATTGAGGCAGTGCCGTTTGCCCGTTGGCTTGGGCCCGTCGTTAAACACATGTCCCAAATGGGACCCACAGCGGCGGCAATGCACCTCGGTGCGCCTTACCAAAAGCTTGCGATCGGGCTTTGTGCCGACAGCATTTGGCAAAGGTTTCCAAAAACTGGGCCAACCGGTCTTGCTGTCATATTTTGTTTTTGAGCTGTAAAGCGGTAGATCACAGCCCCGGCAGTGATAGGTGCCTTTGTCATAGACCTTATCGAGCGGGCTCGATCCGGCGCGCTCTGTACCTTCTTTGCGCATCACTTTGTATTCAAGAGATGTGAGCATCGCGCGCCATTCAGCGTCGGTGCGGGTAATCTCAAAGGTGGTTTTTGCCTGCCCCATGGGAGCGGCAATCGCACCGGCGGCACTGGCGAGAAGAAAGGTTCTGCGGTCCATATCTTGGGTCCTTGTTTGACGGGGGCGAGCTTAGCGGAGCGAAAATGGCTCTGTCTATCCTCAGCGCTCTCACGGGCGCACACGCTTGCGTGACGGTCTTGAAACACCCGCAACGAGCCTCAAGGCGCGTGGTGCTCTGTCTTTTAGCCCAGAAACAGAGCGCTTCCGAGAACGGCTGCAGATAAGAGTACAGCCACAGCCCACCGCAACGCACTGGGCTTTTGGCGCGATCTGCCCTTCAGGCGCCGCTCGATCCCGCGCGATTGAAATTGCAGCTTATGGTCTAAACTCGCCCACACGCGCGCGGGTGGTACAACCGCCGTGATCTCGTCGTTCAAAGGCATCAGCCGCGCAGACCAAGCTTGGATGTCGCACAAGACCTGGGCATCGCCCTTGTCCGCAGCTTCAACATCTTGCGCGGCCTCCGGAGATACGAGACCCAAGGCGATCTCGGCAGCCACGAGCGCGTCGATCTTATCTTGCGAGGAGCGCGCGGGCGTCATTTGGTCATCCTTTGATGCAGATCAAAAAGCGCGCCGCGCAGCCAGGCGCGGGCATCAAGCTCTGATATCTTTCGCGTTTTTGCGAGGTCGGCGTAACTGCCGCCTTGCAAGTAAAGACGCCGAATGGCGCTGGCTTCCTGACTGGGCAGTTGGGCCAAACTGCTTTTGAGATGAGAGGCGTCACTGGCGGCGGCGAGCCGCAGTTCAAGCGGTTGCTGACCGCGCAAGCGCAAAAAGAGCTGCGCCAAGACGGTTACAGGTTCTCCTTTTGCCGCTTGCACATAGTGTGCGGCGTCGCGTGCCAACATGATGAGCCACAAACGCGGCGAGAACAGCCCAGGTTGATAAGATTTGGCCTCTGCCCAGATCACCATAAAGACCCGTTCTAAAGCGGCCTCAGCGGTTTTCTTATTTGGTGTTCGTTCCAGCAAAAGACCAAAGAGCAGAGGGGACGCCAGCTGATAAAGCTCTTCAAAAGCCGCACGATCTTCGCGCGCCGTCAGGGCGATCAAATGCTCCATCCGGGTTTGCTCAGTGGCCAAGGGGGGTCCTTACGTTATTTCTGCGCGCTCAAACCGGCTCTATACGAGGCCAACCGTTTCATGCCGGGATAAACGAACGGTTGGTGCAAAACACGTATCAAATATGTTGCCAAAAATGCGCGGGGAAAACGAGGGGTCCTGCAACAAAAAAGCCCCGAAGCGATGCTTGGGGCCTTTTTCGATTAAAACGCGCGGGGAATATGCGAGATAGCGCCCACGGAATTAAAAATGTGTGTCACACCGTCTCTCAGGCGCTTAAAGCATCCCTTCGCGCTGTGCTTTTTTACGAGCCAGCTTGCGGGCGCGGCGAATGGCTTCTGCCTTCTCGCGTGCTTTTTTCTCCGATGGTTTCTCGAAATGTTGCTTAAGCTTCATTTCCCGAAACACACCTTCACGTTGGAGTTTTTTCTTCAACGCGCGGAGCGCTTGATCGACGTTATTGTCGCGAACACTAACCTGCATGTGGTTGTCACCACCTTTCTAGATTTGAGTTGCAAGGATTTGCAGGAGGTGGCCCTATAGCAAGCGCCCCCTATGTTGTCTAGGACTTCAGCCTTAAAGGAGCCGTCTCATGTCTCAAGCCGCCGCTCAATCGCCGCAACAGACACCCAAAATGCAGCTGTTAGAAGCCATTTTGATGCATGTCCCCTTTGATGGCTGGTCGCAAGCCGCGTTTAACGCGGCGATTCGAGATACGGAGCTTGCGCCGGGTTTGGCCAAATCCACCTGTCCACGCGGGGCCGTGGATTTGGCGGTGGCGTTTCATCAGATGGGGGATGCAAGCATGGTAAAAAGCCTGCGCAGCGCGTCTTTGGCTGATATGAAGATCCGCGAAAAGGTGACCTTTGCGGTCCGCACCCGGCTTGAAGCCATCACCGACAAAGAAGCCGTGCGCCGCGCAACAACGCTCTTTGCGCTGCCCCATCTGGCGGCGGATGGCGCCAAGCTTTTGTGGGGCACGTCCAATTTGATCTGGGATACCATCGGCGACACGTCTGACGATCTCAACTGGTACACAAAGCGCGCCACACTTTCAGGTGTGTACGGAGCAACGGTGCTCTTTTGGTTGGGCGACGACGCACCAGACCATCAAGCCACTTGGGACTTCTTGGACCGGCGCATTGAGAACGTGATGCAGATCGAAAAGGCCAAAGCCCAAGTGCGCGAAGCGCCGGGCTTGTCCAAACTTCTAGCAGGCCCCAACTGGCTGGCCAGCAAGATCAAAGCGCCCACGAAGTTTCGCGCGCCTGATCTGCCCGGTGGATTTGGCGGCCTCTAAGCTCTCATCAATGGGATGAATGGCCATTGGCCCATCAGACTGCTAGCACGAGCTGCACAGCCAGGAGATTTGCCCAATGAGTGATATGCGCGTGACCGAAATCCAAAAGCCGGGAGGTCCTGAGGTGCTTGTCGAGGCGCGGAGGCCGCCACCCGCGCCCCGCTTTGGCGAGGTGGTGATCAAAGTGGCTTATGCGGGCGTGAACCGCCCCGATGCCCTGCAGCGCGCGGGGCTTTATAATCCGCCACCAGATGCCAGCGATCTGCCGGGGCTCGAGGCTTCGGGCGAGATCGCGGAGATTGGCCCAGGCGTCACGGGGTGGAAGGTTGGGGACAAGGTTTGTGCCCTTTTGCCAGGCGGCGGTTATGCCGAATATGTGGCCACGCCCGCGGCCCATTGTATGGCCATTCCCGAGGGTATGAGCCTGGCCGAGGCCGGCGCGCTGCCGGAGACCGTGCTGACGGTCTGGTCCAACGTGGTGATGCGCGGTGGCCTAAAAGGCGGCGAACGCTTTTTGGTCCATGGCGGCAGCTCGGGCATTGGCACAATGGCCATTCAAATCGCGCGCGCTCTGGGCGCACGGGTCTTCGCCACGGCAGGATCTGAGGAAAAATGCCAAGCCTGCGTGCAGTTGGGCGCAGAACGGGCTCTGAATTACCGCGAGGCTGATTTTGTTGAGATGGCCCGCAGCATGGGTGGTATGGATCTCATCCTCGATATGGTGGGTGGGCCCTACATTGCGCGTAATCTCAAATCGCTCGCAGATGATGGCCGCCTCGTACAGATTGCTTTCCTGCAAGGGCCTAAGACAGAGCTGAACTTCGTCCAGCTGATGACCCGCCGTCTGACCATCACAGGCAGCACCCTGCGTCCGCAATCAGACGCGGCCAAAGCGCAGTACGTGCAAGAGGTCCAACGCCATGTCTGGCCCCTGATCGCGACAGGCAAAGTGGGTGTTGTGATGCACAAAACCTTTGACTTGGCCGAGGCCGCGCAAGCGCATGCTTATATGGAATCCAGCCAGCATATCGGAAAGCTGGTGTTGAAACTCTAGCACAAGAAGAGTCTCGACAGTCTTTATCAAATTTTAAGAGGTTCCAGTGTTTTTGAGGTCATAGCGCACTATTGCCCTGACTTCCGCACGAGGATCCTCATGACACGCACATTGCCAAAACTGCTTGGTCTCGCAGCCTTTTGTGGCGCTTTAAGCGCTTCGCCCTCGCAGGCCGCAACGGTTACGCTTGATTATCAAACAGACCATGCCTGGGGCAGCAATGTCTGGGCCAAAAGCGCGACAATCTTTCTGGATGGGCAATCGCATACCTATGGAGCGGGGCTCTTTCGATTGCGCAATGAGAGTGCCAACGCCGATCTTTTAGCCTTCTGCATCGACCTTTTCCAAATGTTGTCTTTGCCCGAACACTACGTGGCGGGCACGCCCATTGTCACAGAAGACACCAAAGCTCAAATCGGCCAGCTCTATAACACCGGCTATGACAAAGTGATCGACGCGACGTCGGCTGCAGGCTTTCAATTGGCGTTGTGGGAAATTGCCACCGAAAACGGCGGCGATCTTGATCTGGGCGCAGGCCGGTTTTCGATTGGCGCCACGGGTGCTCAATACACAGCCGCCGGTAACTTTCTGGGCGGGCTGACGGGCGTCGCAACCGCTAGTTACGATCCGCTCTATTTTGCCAGCTCCACAAGTCAGGACCTTGTGGGTCTTCAGCCCGGCAGTCTTTCTGCAGCCGCCGCTCCAATTGCAGACCCGCTCATCGGCGCCGTGGCCCCTGTGCCCACGCCTTGGTCGGTGGTGGGGATGGTCTCTGCCTGTGGGGCTCTGGGATGGATTGGTCGTCGCAGACGGCCCCAACGCCCTGATTTTACAGTAAAGGCATAAAAAAAGCGGCCCCGAAGGACCGCTTGGTAGAAAGTAATTTTGGCAAATACGCTGCCAACAGGGAGTAAATCTTGACCCTACGTTAAGATGTTATCGCGAAAAGCGATAGTCTGGAATTCATGACCTCTGTGGAAGACCCAGTGGCAAAGCCTTTCCACGGGCTTTGGTAGGGCGCAAGGCGTGGGCGTTCGTCCTGGCCTGCGCTTCATAAATGACAAACCCCAACTGTGGCTCAAACTGCATCAAGAGAGCTGCAAGCCGACCCGACACCCGCTGCGATCCACCCAGCCCAAGATGCCGCAAAAACCACTTGATCCCCAAAGCACAAAGCGGTGATGCATAAGCGTCCTCAATGCGCACATCCAAGCGCGCCCGACCCCAAATCAGATCTTGCGCCAGCGCTTTGACCTCCGGCCAGTTTTTGCGAACAGCCCTGCGGGCTGCCCAGGCCGCTTCGGCCTGCTTAATGGCTCTAAAGGGATCGTCTTCCTGGCTGTGATAGCCGTGCCGCTTTTCGGGATGGCGTACAAACCATACAAATTGGCCATCAAGGTCAATGCCGCGCGTGGCAGTGATCTTGCCGCAGTCGCCGCGCACGATGTGCCCGGTATCAAGCCACATCAGCACCCAGTTCGGTGTTGTATTCGAGGTCATCTGTACTTGCAGCGAACTCTGCTTCCATCAGAGATGTCATCTGACGGTCGCGGGTCAGATTGGATTTTAAGGGCTCGTGAATACGCCAATTGCGTCCGAACATATCGGGGCTCCAATCAATAAATGTCTGCTAAAATCGCAGGACTTAAAAAAATTGATGAAAGGCCTTTCACTATGCGCCAGCTTTTAAGTTTCGCAGGCCAATCACTCCAGTCCGGAAAACATGACCCGTGCCACGAGGGGGCTTCGCCTCGGGTTTAGCGCTTATAAATCTCGGTTTATTGGCTTGGGCTGAAAAGCGCATCCTCCAGTGTACAATCGCGGATCACGTCTCGTCCGCACCTGCGTGGCTCCAGATCTTTCGTAAGGCAAATACGCACCTCCTGGATGCGTTTCGAGCGGCAGGTGACCGTCACCCCATCGGCCATGAGAGCAGGATTTGCTTGCAAAAATGCCTCTTCCACAACGCTGGCCGGCAGTTTCACCTCGCGGTCCAATTTTAGGAAAACCGGGGGCGCTGTGATGCGGTCCATGGCCTTTTGGGAAAGGTCATAAAAGGCCGAAGCGCTCAAGCCACTGCAACTGCCATGCTTTTTCCACTGGTGCCAAGCTGAGCCTGAGCTGCCAAAAAGGGCTGTTTGCCCCCGGGTCTGGCTGCGGCTGGGCGGGCGCTCAGACGTTTTGCAATAGCTCGGCCAGCCGGTGGTGTTTTGCGGCCAAAGCCCATGTAGGGTCCAGCCGTCTAGGCGGTCGCACTGTTCGCGGCCCTTCGCGTAGCCTTCAAGCTCACAAAAACTCGGCTCCCAGCTCAGGGCCAAAACATAGTAATCAAAATCACCCGCGCGCTCGCCTTCGCCATAAGCAAAGCTCACCGTCAAACACCACATAACCAGCCAACGCATGTTATAACCCTTTCCCTCTCAAGCCAGACCGCCTATATGGTGGTTAGATCCCCCACCAGCGCGATCCGATCCCAACCGGGATAGCCTTAAGCCAGGCTGCGCGAAAGCCATGTTCGCGGGGAAAAAGAGAAAGAGAGAACCGATGAGCAAACCGATTATGGCAAAAGCCACCGCAGTATGGCTGGTGGACAATACAACAATCAGTTTCAAGCAGATTGCTGATTTTTGCGGTTTGCATGAGCTCGAAGTGCAAGGTATCGCAGATGGCGATGTCGCCACGGGCGTGAAAGGGTTCGATCCGGTTGCCAATAACCAATTGGACGCCGAAGAAATCCAAAAGGCGGAAAACAACCCGCTGCATAAGCTTAAGCTAAAGTTTTATGCGGCCGCGCAAGGCGAAGAGAAACGCCGTGGCCCACGCTATACGCCGCTCTCCAAACGGCAGGATCGTCCCGCCTCAATTCTGTGGTTGGTGAAGTTCCACCCAGAGCTGTCGGATGGTCAGATCTCTAAGCTTGTCGGCACCACAAAACCTACGATCCAAGCAATCCGCGAGCGCACCCACTGGAACATCTCCAATATCCAACCCATCGATCCGGTGGCTTTGGGCCTTTGTAAGCAATCTGAGCTCGATGCCGCCGTGCAAAAAGCCGCGGCCAAAAAGGCCAAGGAAGGCGCGGTTATGTCAGACGATGAGCGCCGCAAGCTCGTCTCAACCGAGCAATCCCTTGGCACGGCCGATGGCATTGCGGGCTCCGAAGAACCCAAAATCCCAGCAGCGATTTCCGGCTTGGAAACCTTCACGCTTGGCGATGCGCCTGAAGAAGAGAAAAGTGATCTCTTGGAAGACACAATCGTCGACGCCGACAGTTTCTTCAACTTGCCTGGCGACTCCTCTGACGAGGACGATGACGAACAGCCCTAAGCCCACAAAGTGCTCCACCCTATTTTTCCTTGGAGAAATACTCCGGGGGAGCGCCGAAGGCGCGGGGGCGGAGCCCCTCTCAAAAACTCTGGCGTGCCTTAAGGGCGGCGGTGATTGTGCCGTCGTCCAAATAATCTAGCTCGCCGCCAATTGGCACGCCCTGCGCAAGGGACGTGACTTTCACGCCTTGGAGCTGATCTGAGATGTAGTGGGCTGTGGTTTGCCCGTCTATTGTCGCATTCAGCGCAAGGATCACTTCGGTGATCTCTTCGCTTTGCACCCGGTCCAAAAGCTTCGGGATCCGCAACTCGTCAGGCCCAATGGCATCAAGTGCAGATAGCGTCCCACCCAGCACGTGGTAACGCCCCTTAAATACCCCAGCACGTTCCATCGCCCAAAGATCCGCAACATCTTCGACCACGCAAATCTCGCCTGTCGCCCGCTTGTTGGACGCGCAGATCTCGCAAATATCGCTACTGGTGATATTGCCGCAATTCAGGCATTCGCGCGCCGTCGCCGCCACTTGAACCATGGCATCCGCAAGTGGTGTAAAAAGCAGTGATTTTTTCTTAATGAGATGCAAGACGGCGCGCCGCGCCGACCGAGGCCCAAGCCCCGGCACTTTCGCCAGCATCTCAATGAGCGCTTCAATATCCGAAGACGGCCCGCTCATAAGCACTCGCCCGGCAGTGGGACACGTACAACCTCAAAGCCTAAAGACCTCAGCAGCGTAACAAGGCCTTTGGGACCGGGCAGGTGAAAGGCGCCAACGGCCTTAAAAACACTGCCCTTCTCAAGCTCAGGGCGTATTTTTTGCAAGAAATTCGCGTTGCGCTCATCTATCAAATAGTCGTCTGTGCGCCTTAAGACCTCTTCCGCCAAAACAGGCTCCATGGCCATTTCCACAACCTTCAAATCCCAGGCGCGGAGAAATCCAATCTCGCCCCATAAGTAGTAATTCACAAGATCGGGTGTGCCAGGTGCATAAAGCTCTGGGTTCAGGTAGCTGGCAAAATTCAAGATCATGGCCTCGGCCAAACCTGAGTCTTGGTTTTTCATCAGATGCCGTTGTAACGCCTCCGGTGGTTCAAGGCTCAGTAGCTGCGCGCCCCCCAGTTCACCCAACATCTGAATGCGATCATCTAAAATGGGGTAAAACCCGTAAGCAAAATCATCACAAGGATGGCTGAAGAGGAGACTAAGCAACCCGTATGGCGTGAGAAAATCACCTGCTGCGCCATCCCAGCCTATGGCATCTGTGCGCTGCCGGATCCAGAGGTTAACCTCGTCGGGAAACCCGTAGTCCTCAAGCTGAAACGGCCGATTTGGGTCGCGGAAAAATCCATCCGCCTTTAATCTCAAAGTAACGGCGTTTCGGTCGCCTTGCGTATAGACGATCTCAGGTGCAACAAGGCGCGCGCGTGCGATCTCAGCTTCCACCTGGTCTGGGAGGTTAAGGACCTCAATGCGGGTGCTGTGCCAAGTTCCAAGTAAATGCGAGACAGCCCCGTTTGGGGCCGTGATCTTCCAGTACCGACCCAAGCCATTCTGAGTTTGGCGTGCAGTGGCGGTTAACTCTTTAAGCACATCCCTTTCAAAACCATCGCCATATTGAGCCTTTGGGTCAAAGGCGCAGGCCTCTTGGCTTGCCCAGTATTGCGCCGCAACGGGCGAGGCAAACACCCACAGGAGAGCTGCAAGGACAAACCGCATGGGGCGATCAGAACGGGAGCTTCATGCCTGGTGGCAGGCCCAGGCCTTCGGTCAGCTTGCCCATTTCCTCTTGGGCCTTCTCGGAAGCTTTGGTCTGGGCATCTTTAATCGCAGCCAAGATCAGGTCTTCGACCACTTCTTTATCGTCGCTGTTAAAGATCGATGGATCGATATCGAGGGCTTTCAGCTCGCCTTTGGCAGACGCCGTGGCTTTGACCAAGCCAGCACCACTTTCGCCTGTGACCATGACCTCATGCAGGTCGTCCTGCATCTGGGCCATTTTCTCTTGCATCTCTTTGGCGGCCTTCATCATTTTGGCCATATCGCCCATTTGGCCTAACCCTTTGAGCATCAAATTTCTCCTGATGATTGTCAGTTTCTCTTTACAGTGGATCGGCTTGCCCGGCTAGAGGCCAACTAGGTGGCGCACTGGGTTCATGCTCAATCGTCGTCGAAAGGATCCCATTCTTCGCTCACCTCCTCAAGAGCCTCTTGGGCGGCTTGTTGAGATTGGTCTGCTGCCGAGCGAATGGTGTCAATCTCCGCGCCAGGGAAATGCGCGAGTACGGATTGCACCAGCGGATGGGCTTGGGCTTCGGCTTTCAAAGAGGCTTCTGCGGCATCGCGCTCTTCAAAAATCGTGGGGGCGGTGCTGGTGTTGGTGAGGGTCACGGCCCAGCGATTGCCCGTCCAGGCTTGGAGACGGCTCCCAAGGCGCTGTGCCAGATCGCTGGGCGCTTTTTGTGAGGGCGTAAAGGCGATGCGGCCTGGCTGGTAGCTGTCAAGGCGCACGCCAGCTTCCAGGTCGATCAAAAGCTTTACGTCTCTATGGGCACGCACCAGGTCCAGGACCGACTCGAAGCTTGTGTAATGGGCCAAAGCTTGATTGGCCTCCGGGGCAAGCGCCCGCGCGGGGGCCGCGCCGCTGGCGGGGCCAGCAGGAGCGCGGCCGACCGCAGTGGGCGCGGCACCAGGGCCGCCGGGGTTTGCGCTGCTGGCAGGCGGGCTTTGCGGCAGGGGCGGCGGCGAGGTGTCTTTGAGCTTGCGTACCAGGTCTCCGGGGCTTGGCAGATCAGCCACATGCGTGAGGCGGATCACGGCCATTTCTGCAGCCATCATGGGATTAGGTGCAAGGCGCACCTCTTCGATGGACTTCAGCAACATTTGCCACATCCGGGTGAGCACACGCATGGGCAATGCGCTCGCCATGGCTTGGCCGCGCGCCCGCTCATCGGGCGAGATGGTGGGATCCTCTGCCGCTTCTGGCGTGATTTTCACAACGCTTGTCCAATGGGTCAGCTCCGCCAAATCGCGCAAGACAGACAGGGGATCTGCGCCATCGGCGTATTGCTGCGAAAGCTCTGTGAGTGCGCCTGCAGCCTCGCCTTTGAGGATCATGTCGTAAAGATCGAGCACCCGTCCGCGATCCGCCAGGCCCAGCATGGCCCGCACTTGATCTGCGGTCGTTTCGCCTGAGCCATGGCTAATGGATTGATCTAAAAGGGAAATTGCATCGCGGGCAGACCCCTCAGACGCGCGCGTAATCAAAGCGAGCGCTTCGTGTGAAATCTCAGCGCCTTCCGCGCTGGCGATTTTGCCAAGCAGATCGATCATCACCTCGGGCTCGATCCGCCTCAGATCAAACCGCTGGCACCGCGACAGAACGGTGACGGGAACCTTGCGGATCTCGGTGGTGGCGAAGATAAATTTCACGTGCTCGGGCGGTTCCTCCAAGGTCTTTAACAAAGCGTTAAAGGCGGAGGTGGAGAGCATATGTACTTCGTCGATGATGTAGATCTTATAGCGCGCGGAGGCCGCACGATAAGCCACCGAATCGATGATCTCGCGAATGTCGTTCACGCCGGTGCGTGAAGCGGCGTCCATTTCCATGACGTCGAGGTGCTCGCCCGCCATGATCGACACACAATGCTCGCAGACCCCACAGGGCTGCGTGGTGGGCCCGCCTTTGCCATCCGGACCAATGCAATTCATCCCCTTGGCGATGATCCGGGCGGTGGTTGTTTTGCCCGTGCCGCGGATGCCGGTCATAATAAATGCCTGCGCAATGCGGCCCGCTTCAAAGGCATTGTGCAACGTACGCACCATAGCATCTTGGCCGACAAGATCGGCAAAGGTTTCAGGCCGGTACTTTCGCGCCAAAACGCGGTAGGTTTGCTCAGACATCACGGCCCTCCAGGTGCGAGAGCGAGCTTACCTCTTGGCCAAAACGAGGTCCAGCGATTGCGCCGGAATTGCACGGGGTGGGCGAAATAAGAGGATGGGAGAAATGGGTAAAGAAATGCCAAACGCAGCGCGGCTCAAGCGCGCTCTCTGGCAAGGGGCCTCACGCCAGGCTGCGGACTTGATGCGTGCGGAGCCAGAGCTTGCGACGCGCGATTTGGCCGTCGCTGCGATGGTCTATGACCTGCCCGCAGCCACTCGCATTCTGAGCCAAGATCCTTCTGCTCTGACGCGGAATGAAAACGGGAGATCCCCCTTCGTCTGTTTTGCCTTTTCGCGCTTTGCGGCCCCTGGCGAAAAACAGGATGAGCGCTTGGCCATGGCGCATCTGTTGACCCAAGCCGGGGCGGATGTGAACGACAGCTATATGCACGAGGATCCACATTTTGGCACAGCACCGCTCTCAGCTCTGTATGGCGCGATTGGGCATGCCGGGCACTTAGATCTGGCAGAATTTTTGCTGGAAAAAGGCGCGGATCCAAACGACGGGGAGTCGCTCTATCATGCGTCTGAGCTTGGCACGCCGGACGGCGTTTTGATGCTTTTGCGCTATGGGGCGAAGCCTCAAGGGACCAACGCTTTGGGGCGGGCGCTGGATTTCGACTGCCTGGAAAGTGTGAAAGCTTTGCTGGCGGCGGGCGCAGACCCAAGCGAGGGCGTTTCTCATATCCACCATGCAATCATACGCGGCTGTTCCGCGCCCGTGATGCAAGCTTTGATCGATGGTGGTGCGGATTACACTGAGATAAATCAGGGGGTTAGCGCCTATGGATCTGCTATAGCACATGGCCTTTTGGGGGTGGCAGAAACCCTTGCAGAGGCGGGTGCCGACACCACGTTGAGCCCCCTTGAAGAGGCTTTTCGCACAATTGCCCGCGCGGCCTTTGAGGGTTCTAAAGCCCCACCACAACAGCTTGAAAACGTTGATCTGCCGGAAGCCTACCAAGGGCTCCTTGCTCAGATGGTCGCTTGGCCCAAGGCGTGGCCCTACATCACGGCGCTTGTGGAGCAGGGGATCAATCCGCATGATCCCGAAGGGCAAAACATGCCGCCCTTTCATTTGGCAGGCTGGGAAGGGCTGCCGGATCGGCTGGCGTATTTTTTAGATCTCAAGCCGGATCTCGCACATATCAACGCTTACGGCGGCAACCTCTTTTCGACCGTTTTGCACGGGGCGGAGCACTGCCCTGCGCGCGCCACGCGCGATCACGTGGGAGCGATGCGGTTGGCCTTGCAAGCGGGCGCAGAAGTGCCCCGACCTGCCTTGGAGGTTGCGGCTAATGAGCCGGTGCAAAGGCTTCTTAAAGACTGGGTCGCGGCCCATCCTAATAGCTTAGTTGAAGACGGCATTTGGTAAGCGCTTACGCGCATCCCAATTGGCTAAATCGACTGACGGAGGGAAGGAAAGGGTGAGAGATTACATCGACCCATGCGGGAATCGTTACGGCTGCTTCCTTCCGGACCTGACCGGGTTGGCGAAGCGCATGCCCGCGCAACCTCTCACTGGTTTAAATAGGGGTCTTGAGCCGCGCTGACAAGCCTCTTGGTTCAGGCGAAATCCAAGCGCATATCACGTATGCCGTGACGTATGTTTCACGTATGCATGTGGTATGTATGTTTTTCTACCAAGGGTTGATTCCTGCGCCTTCTTGTTAAGAAAGCCTTTAGCTTTGCGGACGCTCCGCCCAGCCTGCAAAAATCTTCTCCAGCACAACAACCACGTAATACAGCACGATCCCTAACAGCGCCAAAACAATGAGAACCGCAAACATCAAAGGATAGTCTGCGTTGATCTTGCCTGAGTCGAAAAGCGCGCCTAAACCCCTGCCATGCGGCTCGACAATCTCCATCAGGTTCGTGCCAATAAAGGCCAGCGTCACGGCGACCTTCAAGGCTCCAAAGAACTCCGGCAAAGTTTTGGGCAGGGCAATTTTCCAAAATATCGTAAACGGAGAGGCCCCAAGGGCACGCAGGATGTCGCGATATTCGGGCTCAAGCGTGCTCAACCCAATCGAGACAGAGACCGCGATGGGAAAAAAGCTGATCATAAAGGCGATGAGCACCGTGTTGAGATCGTGTTGCCCCACCAACATGAGCGCCACAATCGGCACCACTGTGGCTTTCGGAATCGCATTAAAGCCCACAAGAAGAGGATAAAGCGCCTCGCGCACCGTTTTGTTGAGCCCCATCACCATGCCGAGCGCTGTGCCTACGACAATTGCGAGCAAAAGCCCCACAATCGTGCGCCACAGGGTCTGCCAGCCATAGGTCAGAAAGAGCTCCTTAAACTTCCAAAACGCCGGCCAAATGTCCGACGGCGAGGCCATTTTATAATTGGGCCATCCATTGACCCAAACGATCCATTCCCAAAAGATCCCGAAGGCCACGAGCGTGGCCAAAGGCACAGCGATTGCACGCAGAGTTTTCATGCCGCGTCTCCTGTGCGCCGTCCTTGGGCAATTTCGATTTGTTTGCGCAGCGTGGCCAGCATCTCTACGGCTTGGGGCGTGTAAAGGTCGTCCAGCGCGCGGGGGTGTTTGATGTCTACGTCGAGCGTCATTTGCACCGTGGCGGGGCGGTCTGAGAGCACCACCACTTGGTCGGCTAAAAACACGCTTTCGCGCAGATCATGTGTGATCAAAAGGCCTGTGAAGGGCTCTTTTTGGCGCAGATCATGCATGGTTTGCCACAGATCTTCGCGCGTGAAGGCATCGAGCGCGCCGAACGGCTCATCTAGAATGAGCACCTCTGGGCTGTGGATCAGCGACCGGCAGAGCGAGGCGCGTTGGCGCATGCCGCCTGAAAGCTCGGAGGGGCGTTTGTCTTCAAAGCCTGTGAGGCCCACCAAAGCCAAGAGATCGCGCGCGCGCGCTTCGCCTTCGGCCTTCGACATTTTGGAATTCACGATCTCTAAAGGCAAAAGCACGTTTTGCAGAATGCTGCGCCATTCCAAAAGAACGGGGTTTTGAAAGGCCATGCCAACGGTCGAACGCGGTGTGAGAACCGCTTCCTCCCCGAGTTTCACCTCACCGTGATCTGGACGCATAAGGCCTGCGACAAGGCGTGTGAGCGTGGATTTCCCACACCCCGAAGGACCAACAACAGCCGTAAAGCTGCCGGGCGCCATCTCAATCGAGAGCGCATCCAGAACCGGCAGCGGTCCAGATTCTGTTTTGTAAGCGTGGGTGATGTTGGACAGGTTTATCGATTGAGGCATTATGTTCTTGCTTTGTTTCACGATTTCCTAAGGAATCGCTGCCATAAGGAGCTCCATTGAGGCGCGTAGTTTTATGATCGTGTGTGTGTTTGGTTTGGTAGGGTCTATTGTGTTTGGTTTGGGCCTGTTTGATTTGGGCCGCATTGATTACGGCTGGGGGCCCCGGTGGGCGGGGCCCCTATTGGCCTAGCTTAAGAGACGTTACTTCACCATCCGCATTTCAGCGGCTGGCAGGTAAGCGTCTGTGAAATAAAGGCTCATGTCGGGCGTGTTTTTGAACTCATAGGTGATGCTGAGCTGCTCGATCGCCTTTTCCATGCGCGCGGGATCAATCGCGCCCATACCATTGGCCATCGTGAAGTCGGTCACAACATTGGCATCGATGGCAAGCTGTAGGCGGCGCGTTTCAAGGGCCACGTCACCGGCTGGGTTGCGCGCAATAACAGCCTTTGCACCGGCTTCTGGATCCGCAATGGCGTCTGCCCAGCCTTTGGCAACCGCCGCCACAAAACCTTTGACAATCTCTGGGTTGGCCGCGGCATAATCCGTGTTGGCGATCAAAGCATTACCATAAAGTGCAACGCCGTGATCGGCCATCAAGATTGTTGTGAGATCGTCCTCTGGCACACCCAGACGCACAGCGTTGAGATAGCTGGAAAAGCTAAAGCCCGTCACACTGTCGACCTTGCCTTCAGCCAGCATCGGCTCGCGTGTGGGGAAACCCACCGGCTCCACGGTGATTTTGCTCACATCGAGGCCGTTTTCTTTAGCCAAAACTGGGAACTGTGCCCAAGCGCCATCGGGGGGTGGAGCACCCAGAACAGAACCTTCGAGGTCAGCAATGCCGTTAATGCCTTGGCTTTTGCGGCCAATGATAGCGAAAGGTGGCTTGTCATAAACCATCATCACGGCTGTGACCGGCGCGCCCGGGTTTTGATCCAGGAATTTGATGACCGAGTTGATGTCTGCAAAGCCCATCGGGAAAGCGCCCGTGGCCACTTTTGGAATGGCGTCGAGCGAGCCGCTGCCTGGAGAGATGCTAACATCGAGGCCAGCGGCCCCAAAGTGGCCGTTGTCGATGGCCAAGAAATAGGGGGCAGAGGGCCCTTCAAATTTCCAATCGAGGGCAAAAGGCACATCTGTTTCAGCCTGAGCGGCGCCCGCGAAAACCAAACATGCGGCGCCAATTTGAATTGCGCGATTAAACATAGATCACTCCCTGACGTGTTTTTTCGCCCGCTAGGCTGCGCGTCTGACCCGCAGGAGCAAGGGCTGGCGGTGGCTCAATTGGCAATTCGAACTGCAAATTGGTGCTATAATTACCAAATGCCTAAAAAGTAGGCATTTAACGCGGTGCAGCGCGCATGCCGTAACGCGCAAACCCCTCCGCATCCGGAGGCAATGCGTCGAGGTCTGATGGAATCGTCAAATCAGGCGACGGGCGAGGGCCCCGAAAGGCCACATAGGCACCATTAGGGAGGTCTAAAGACCAAACGCGCGTCGAGTCGAAGGACAGCGTTGGGTTTTTGCGCATATATTGGCGGACAAGGCGTCTGACAGTGGTTTTGGGCATAGGATGTACGCAAAGCGATCCCAAAAGATGCTGGAGCAGGCTCAAACGGTAGCTGTGGGTCAGCACCAAAACCCGTTGATCGGGGCGCAAAACCTCCCCGCTCTGCGCCAGGTCTTTAACCCGAGCGGGCCCCGGCGGCTCAGCCAAATCAATCCGGTAAGTCAGGCCAAAGATCGTGTCGCAAAAATAAGGGATAGCGCTGGCCTCCAAGAGCTCTTGAGGGCGCGCATTTGGGGTGGGGTCAGGCGTGATCTGGCGGTAAATCTGGCTTGAATGGCCAATCCAAATGCGCAGATCCGCGCTAGACAGCTCCACCAATTCCACTGTGTTTCGGAAAGGATAGAGCCCCACAAGGTCGCGTTCGCGCAGATTGCCAGAGGGGATATGCAAGAAGTTCTGATGCCCGTCAAAGCCTCCATAGCGCGCAGGCGATACAGCCGCCATCAGCGGTGCGCGGGCAGTGAGTGCCGGATCAATGTGGGGTCCGAGCTCGTGCATGAGTGCTTCGGCCACACACTGCAGCGCATTCGACGGATGGGTTAGGCCAAAGGCCGCAGACAGCGGATGCGTTATGCGTGTCAGCACTTGATCCAAATGCGCGCGCGTAGCGCGGTGGGCTTGGTGGGTCTCCTCCAAAACCTGAGGGCTGGCAAGCGTTTCGGGTGCGATGGCCCGCACTTTGGCACGGGCCTTCCCACAATGCCACGTCCTTGCAGCAGGTGTGGACGGGTCAGTTGAGATTTCCAACGCGAGATCCAAAATGCCCAAGTAGCGGCCCCCAAAGCCCGGCATGAGCCAGTTTTGCTCTTTTGGGCTGAGCGTCTCTGCGATCGGCGGATGCACCTCGTGCGTGTGGCCTAAAATCACGGCGTCCGCGAGCGTGTCATTCAGTAAAATTGACCCTGCGTTTTCCTGGCTTTCGCCCAGGCCGGTGTGCGCCAAAGCGATCACGATGTCTGCGCCTTTTGCGCGTAAGGACATGCTGGCGGCCTTTGCAGCGGACAGGATTTCGCCCGTGCTGGCCATGCCTTTCAGCTCAGCGTCGTTCCAAGCCACGGTTTGCGGGGGCAAGACGCTTAAAAGGCCAATGTTAAGTTTGTGTTTGGTGCCATCTTTGAGCGCGATCTCTCGGGTCAAAATCACCTCTGGTACATGGCCAGGATGCGCGGATTCGACCACGTCCAAATTGCTGGAAATCATCGGAAACCTTGCTTCCGCACAGGCTTTGCGCAAGTAGGGAAGCCCGAAATCCAGCTCATGATTTCCCAGGCCAACCGCATCGTATCCAACTGCATTCATCGCAGCGATGACAGGATCCGACATCGGTTTGCCGCGCTCAAACATCTCAACGCTGAAGTCCGCAAGCGCTGTTCCCCCCAAAAAATCCCCGTTGTCGAGCACTAGAGTGTTGGGATGGTTGGCTTTGGCCTGTTCGATCGCGGTGGCCAGCTGTGCAAAGCCGCGCCCGCGCGCAACCCGGTTTGCCACATAGTCATAGGTAAACACCGTCGCGTGGACGTCTGAGGTGGTCAAAATGCGCAGGTCGGCACGAAGCCTCTGCGTTTTGGACGTTCCGCGCACAGAGCTCTCCCTATTGAGCTTGGCCCACCTCTCTTTACTTAAGAGCGAGATGGTGGGGGAGTGCAATCGAAAGTTTGGATTTCACAGGGATTATAACTGGCTTTGTCACTGGGCTTGTCGGCGGCTCTGATCACACGGCGCCCTTGTTCTCAGGACGTGTTCATGCAAGGCCCGTAGGGAACAAAAGGACGGGTCATGAAGCACGCAGAAACAGTTACCTTTGGTGGTGGTGGCCTCGCACGGCACGCCGAATTGCGCGGCAATAAGGACGCCATCGAGGCTCTGCGCGCCACGTCCAAAACGCTGCTCATTTGGAACGGCAAACCCTTGATGGCGCTTGGGTCCGACGGGGCGCCTCGTGGGGCTTTGCATTGGTTGGATCCTGAAGACCTGTTCTTAAAAGAGCATGGGAGCCAAGACGTTTTCTTGGGCCTTGATCCGGAGGGCGTGGGCCTCTTTGCTTCGGATGTCTCGAGTTGGGACCCGATTGAACAAGACACAAGCGGGTTGGGCCTCTTTTTAGATTCAACCCAACAAACCCCGCCTGGGCTAGAAGCGACTGCAAGTTTTGCTGAACTGCGTGCGCTCATGACCCGGCTCACCCCTTGGGATGCAGAGGTCGCGGCCACGGCGAAAGCTGTTTTGAATTGGCATGCCGCACATGGGTTTTGCGCGAACTGCGGTGCTAAAAGCCTGTCGCGCCAAGCGGGTTGGAGCCGGTCTTGCCCGGCCTGCTCCACGACCCATTTCCCGCGGACAGACCCTGTTGTGATCATGCTGATCACCCATGGGAATTCCGTGTTGATCGGGCGCTCGCCTTGGTGGCCGGAAGGAATGTATTCGCTTTTGGCGGGATTTGTGGAGCCGGGCGAGACAATGGAAGCGGCGGTGCGGCGCGAGGTTTTTGAAGAGGCTGGGGTGTCTGTGGGAGAGGTCAGCTATCTTGCTTCCCAACCTTGGCCCTTTCCAGCGTCTTTGATGTTTGGCGCAAAAGGTGAGGCCATAAGCACGGAGATCACGCTTGATCCCGTTGAGCTGGAAGACGCGCTGTGGGTGACCCGAGAGGACATGGCTGCGGTTTTTGCGGGACAGCACCCCACGATTAACCCAGCCCGCAGCGGCGCAATCGCGCATTTTTTGCTCGACTATTGGTTGCGCGACAGCTTGGAATAGAAACTTTGCATTTCTTGCACGGCATGGCTTAATACGCGAAGAGAAGACCTGAAACTTCAAGGGCGCTGTGTCGCCTCTTCAATGGTTTATAGGTCGTTTCTAGTGGGCGGTATCAAATCGAGCAATGAGACGTAAAAGATGAAATTTTCATCGCGAGACGATATAAATGTGCCTGCAAACGTGATTTTTGAGCGCATATCGGATTTTGACACTTGGGAACGGCTCGCCCTTCGTCGTGGGATCCGAGTTCAGCGGACCGACAGTTATGAAGACATTGGTCCCGGAATGGCATGGGATGTGGCCTTTCGGTTTCGAGGTAAGCCACGCACCCTTAGCGCTCAAATGGTTAAGTTCGATAGCCCTCACGAGATTGGATTTGCAGGCAGCGTCGGCGGGTTGGTCATGAACTATGCGGTTGATCTGATCGCGCTTTCGCCGCGGCGAACGCGGATCAGCACAGCGCTCGATCTCAAACCAGAAACCCTGTCTGCACGGCTTTTGCTGCAATCAATGCGGCTCGCGCGCACACGGCTCAAAGCAGGTTACAAAGACCGCACCGCTCATTTCGCCAACACAATCGAAGAAAATTATCGACCGGTTTCGTCCGCCTAGAACGCCCGCCTTTTGGTCAACCACCCTGAGATCGTCGATTTCCCGAGACTGCGTTGCGTGTCGGGTTAGCGGCGGTTCAAGTTTCGTATTGGACGCCAGGAAGCCTTAGCAAGCACGCGTGTTTAACGATACGAACCGAGTGCGTGCTGGGTCTGGGACAGGAGCATACGCCCATTTAACAAAAATTTTAGGGATGTTTCTGGGCCCGAACCTTCGAGAACCTTCGGCAGCTCACTTTTCCTTAATCGAATCGCCTAAGGATAAAGGGCGGTAGGGAGAGGGCTGCGCCGGGCGAAAAAGTGTTAAAAAAGAGATAATCCAAAGCCCAATCCCCCAGCGCGCACGCGCCTGTAGCGTTTGTCGAAATACCTGAGACATCGTGCGCCAGCTAACGCGTCGAAACCAAAGATTTCAGGCAGCGTTAGGTGACTCAGGTTTTTTGCAGAACGTTTTAGCGTAGCGAGATGGCACAAGATTTATCGACGTTTGGGATCTGCCGGATACACACCCAAAAGCGAAATATGATCCGTGAAATACTCCAACTCTTCCATCGCCAGTTGAACAGAGCGATCGTCGGGATGCCCTTCAATCTCCGCTAAGAACTGCGTGGCTGAGAATTTGCCGTCGATCATATAGCTTTCGAGTTTCACCATATTCACGCCGTTTGTCGCAAAACCGCCCATGGCTTTATAAAGGGCGGCCGGTATGTTGCGCACGCGAAAGACAAAGCTTGTCATCATGCCGTGCTTTCCGCGCCTTTTGAGCTCAAGCTCCCGCTGCATGATCAAAAACCGCGTTGTGTTGTTGTCATGATCCTCAATGTTGTGGGCCAGGATTTGCAACCCATAGACTTCGGCAGCCAGTTCTGAGGCCAAAGCCGCCACTGTGCCATCGCCCGCCTCCGCAACATCACGTGCCGCCCTCGCATTGTCCGAGCTCACCGCGCCGGCAATGCCATGTTCGCGCAAAAAGCCTGCGCATTGCGGCAAAAGCACCAAGTGAGAATAGGCTGTTTTAATGTCAGTTAGCGTGCTGCCGGGAACACCCATGAGATTGATATGGACCCGGACAAAAGCCTCATCAATCACGTGCAAGCCCGATTGCGGCAAGAGCCTATGGATGTCTGCAACCCGGCCATAAGTGGAGTTTTCTACGGGTAGCATTGCGAGGTCAGCGTCGCCGCGTCGCACTGTTTCGATCACGTCTTCAAAGGTTGCGCAGGCAATAGGCTCGTAGGTTGGTCGCGCGTCGCGACAGGCTTGGTGCGAATAGGCGCCGAGCTCACCCTGGAAGGCAATCCGATGTGACATAGTGCGTTCCCCCGAGAAGACGCCTAGTTGGGCGTTTTCGTCGCGGGGGATACACCTTGCGCGGCGCGCTTGGAAGGGCCTATAGACCCCCGAGACCTACGCGAGGAATGGACGCGACATGTTAGACACAATGACCTTAACAAAAGTGCTTGGCGCGATGTGCGGATCCCTCTTGATTTTCCTGTTGGGCGCATGGTTTGCCGAAGAGCTTTATCATGTTGGCCCTCATATTGAGCACCATGCGGATGATCATGGCGATGACCACGGCGACGGGCACAAGGTTCTTAAGCAAGCTTACAGCATTGAAGTAGAAGGCGCTGAAACTGAAGAGGTCGTCGAGGTTGCCTTTGCCGATATCTACTCAAACGCAAACGCGGCCTCTGGTGAGAAAATTTTCCGCAAATGCTCAGCCTGTCATAAGCTTGAGCAGGGCGTGAATGGGACGGGCCCTTATCTCTATGGGCTTGTTGGACGTGAAATCGCAAGCGTTGACGGCTTTGCCTACTCAGGCGCTTTGGCGGGCGCTGACGGCAACTGGACACCCGAGGAGATCAACGAATTCTTGACCAACCCGAGCAACTACCTGCCGGGCACCTCGATGAACTTCAAGTTGGGCAAAATTGAAGACCGTGCAGACGTCATTGCCTATCTTTCCACCATTGGTGGCTGAGCTTCAGACGACTGTAAATGAGATCAAACGGCGCATCCCTGCGCCGTTTTTTGCTTTTTGAGCGATTGTTACAGCCTGCTCACGGGTTTTCACAGAGTTTCAACTTGAACCTCCCCGCACTGGCCTCATAGCTTTGGCGACATAGATAAGCCGAAAGGCCAACGTGAGCGGAGATCCATCAAATGCAGCATCCCCAGCGACGCACCTCGAAAAGCAAAGGTGTAGCAAAAACGGCAGACCTCAAAGCCACCCTCGCGCATCAGATGGCGCCATGGGCGCTTGGAGGCCTCGTTTTTCTTGGAGCCGCTGGATACGCCTTGGGCGAAAACCACGAGACGATCATCAAAAGCCATGGCTATTCAGAATACGGCGCACTGAAATATGGCCCTGATTTTCCCCATCTGGACTACGTGAACCCGGATGCCCCCAAAGGCGGCGACGTTGCGCTTGCGATTGTGGGCAAATTCGACGGCATGAACCCATACGCCACGCAAAAGGGTCAGGCGGGCGCGCTGTCTACGGTTATGTACGAGCGTATGATGACCTCCACGTCAGACGAGGTCAGCGGATCTTATTGCTTTTTGTGTGAAACGCTCGAGTACCCGGAAGACGAATCCTGGGTCATTTTCAACCTGCGCAAGGATGTGACCTTCTCGGATGGCACACCGCTTACAGCCCATGACATCCTCTACACCCATAACCTCCTGAAAACCCAAGGCACGCCCTCTTACGCATCTTTTGTGAGCGTTATGGTGCCGCAGGCAGAAGCGCTTGACGACCACACGCTCAAATTCACCTTTGCGGAAGATCAACCTAAGAAAGACTTGATCGCAATCGTGGGCTCAACGCCTGCCTGGTCCAAGGCTTGGTACGAGAAAACTGGCTACCGATTGGACGAACAGCGCCTGGAGATTGGGCCAGGAACGGGCCCTTACATGCTGGTTCCAGAAGAATTGGACGTGGGTCGCTCCATCACTTACCGCCGAAACCCTGACTATTGGGGGCAAAACACGCCCTTTGGGATCGGCCGCTGGAATTATGATGAGCTGCGCATCGAATATTTCGGAGACACAGCGGGCGCCTTTGAGGCTTTCAAATCTGGCGATGTGAACGTGCGCCTTGAAAGCTCCTCGCGCACCTGGGCCACGCAATATGAATTCCCCGCCATTGATAAAGGCTGGGTGAAGAAAGAGGCCCTCAAAGACGGTGCGCTCAAGGCCGCGGGCGGCTTTGTGTTCAACATGAAGAAAGAGAAGTTCGCAGATCCCCGCGTGCGTGAAGCGATTGGTCTGATGTACAACTTCACCTGGACCAATGAAGAATTGCAGTTCGGTCTCTTTCAACAGCGCGAGGCCTTTTACCAAAACGAGCTTGTGATGGCGACGGGCCTGCCGGAAGGGCGTGAGCTGGAGCTGCTGGAAACGGTGCGCGACATCCTGCCTGAGTCCATTTTTACCGAGCCAGCGGTTCTGCCGCACAAAAGCGGAAAAAGCCCCTTGGATCGCCGCAACCGAGCGAAAGCCGAGGCGCTGCTTATCGAGGCGGGCTATGAGCCTGGGGCAAGAGGGCAGCTCTTGAAAGACGGCAAGCCTTTGGTGCTCGAGTTTTTGAGCGACAATGCAGAGATGGACCGTCTGGTCCTGCCGTTCGTCGACAACCTCAAGGCGCTCGGCGTGGATGCAACCTATGCCCGTGTGGACGAACCCCAGTATAAAGCGCGCGTTGATGCCAAAGACTTCGACATGATTAGCGCCTCCTACCGCGTCTTCTTGGAAGACAGCAGTGCAGGAATTGAACAGCGCTATGGCTGCGCAGACCGCGACGACGTGTTCAACGCAGGTGCCTATTGCAACCCCGCCATCGACAAGCTGCGTCTCTTTTTGAACGACGCAGAGACCTATGACGAGGTCCGCAGCATCCTCAAAGCGATTGACCGGGTCTTGCGCTCAGATCGCTTCTTGATCCTCACTTGGACACAAAACGACAACTGGATCGCTTACTACGATATGTTCGAATATCCCGAAAACCTGCCGCCCTTTGGGCTGGGCTATCGGGATTACTGGTGGATCAACCCCGAAAAGCAGGCCGCCCTCGAAGCCGCTGGCGCGTTTCGGTAAAGGACCACCGCTTTGGGCGCCTATATCCTAAGACGGCTTTTGCTCATCATCCCCACCCTTTTGGGCGTTATGATGGTCAACTTCTTCCTGGTGCAATTTGTGCCAGGCGGCCCCATCGAACAGGTGCTTTTGCGCCTGGAAGGTGGCGGTGATGCACTGAGCAATATCACAGGCTCAGAAGGCGATGCTGGCTTTCAAGAAGATCTCGCGGACGTGGGAGATTTCGAATACGCGGGCGCGCGCGGCCTTCCCAAAGAGTTCATCGAAGAGCTTGAGCGCGAATTTGGCTTTGATAAGCCGCCGCTTGAGCGCTTTCTCAATATGATGTGGAACTACATCCGCTTTGATTTCGGCGAGAGCTATTTCCGCTCGGTCTCCGTGGTAGATCTGGTCATTGAAAAGCTCCCCGTTTCGATCTCGCTTGGGCTTTGGTCCACCTTGATTGCCTATTTGGTTTCCATTCCCTTGGGCATCAAAAAGGCCATCCGCGACGGCTCCACCTTTGATTTCGCCACGTCGGGCCTGATCATTGTGCTCTATGCGATCCCGGCCTTCCTCTTTGCGCTCCTGCTGCTGGTGGTTTTTGCGGGCGGGTCTTACTTTCGGATTTTCCCACTGCGGGGCCTTGTCAGCGAAGGTTTTGAGGATCTCAACACGCTGCAACAGATCGCAGACTATCTCTGGCACGTGACTCTGCCCACCATCGCGCTTGTGATCGGCAGCTTTGCGGGCCTCACGCTTCTGACGAAAAACAGCTTTCTCGATGAGATCAACAAGGCTTACGTGGTCACGGCCAAAGCCAAGGGCCTCACCGAACGCCGCGTGCTCTATGGCCATGTATTCCGCAATGCGATGCTGATTGTCATCGCGGGTTTTCCCGCTGCCTTCATCAGCATCTTCTTTGGATCATCATTGATCATCGAAGTGCTCTTCTCGCTCGATGGCTTGGGCCGCCTTGGATTTGAGGCTGTTGTTACCCGCGATTATCCGGTGGTCTTCGGCACGCTTTTTGTCTTTGGCCTCGTGGGCCTGTTGATGGGGATCATTGCCGATCTGATGTATGTGTGGGTTGATCCCAGGATCGACTTTGAAGCGCGGGGAGGCACCTAGATGGCGTATTTCTCCCCGCTCGCCAAACGCCGCTGGCGCAATTTCCGAGGCAACAAGCGGGCCTATTGGTCGCTTGTGATTTTCTCGGTCCTCTTTGTGATCTCGCTTTTTGCGGAGTTCATCGCCAACGATAAGCCCATCTTGGTGCGCTATCAGGGGCAGTTCTACAGCCCCGTGACAACCTTCTATCCCGAAACAACCTTCGGCGGAGATTTCCGAACCGAGGCCGTCTACCGCGATATCGAGGTGCAATGCCTGATTGAAAGCGGTGGCATGGACATCTGTTTTGATGATCCAGAAGGCGTGATCGAGGATGCCGCCGACGGGCAGATTAACGGCGAAGAGATCCAAAAAGGCTGGATGATCTGGCCGATCATTCCCTACAGCTACGACACGCCCAATCGGATTGGCCAACCCTCTCCATCCCCCCCCAGTGCCGACCATTGGCTGGGCACTGACGAAGGCACGCGCGATGTTCTGGCGCGCACCATCTATGGCTTCAGGCTCTCTATTCTGTTTACGATTGCGGTGGTCAGCTGTGCCTCGGTCATTGGGATCATCGCGGGGGCCATCCAAGGCTTCTTTGGCGGCTGGCTCGATCTGTTCTTCCAACGGTTCTTGGAGATCTTCGGCGCAACGCCCAGCCTTTATGTGATCATCATCATGTTCGCGATTTTTGGGCGATCTGTGTGGCTTTTGATCTTGCTCAGTATCATCTTCGGCTGGCCAGCCCTCGTGGGGCTGGTGCGCGCGGAGTTCTTGCGCGCGCGCAACTTTGAATACGTGCGCGCGGCCCAAGCGCTGGGCGTATCAAACTGGACGGTGATGTTCCGCCATATGTTGCCTAATGCCATGGTGGCCACGCTCACCATGATGCCTTTCATCATCACAGGCACCATTGGCGGCCTCGCAGGTCTCGACTTCCTGGGCTATGGCCTGCCCGCAGAGTCCCCGTCACTTGGCGAAATGACCCTGCAAGCCAAACGAAACCTGCAAGCGCCCTGGCTGGCTTTCACCAACTTCATCACCTTTGCGGTCATGCTCTCGCTCTTGGTGTTCATCTTTGAAGGCGTGCGCGACGCCTTTGATCCCAGAAAGACCTTTGTATGAGTGACGTCCTAAAGGTCAGCGGCCTCAATGTGCGCTTTGCCCAAGATGGTCAGATGAGCCATGCGGTGCGCGATGTGTCCTTCTCTGTGGCCAAGGGTGAAACGGTCGCCCTGGTGGGCGAAAGCGGCTCGGGCAAGTCTGTCACCGCTCTCTCAACCGTGTCGCTTTTGGCAGACAACGCCAATGTAGAAGGCTCAATCCTCTATGAAGGCGCGGAAATGGTCGGCGCGTCAGAGCGCGATCTGCGCCGCGTGCGCGGCAATGACATCAGCTTCATCTTCCAAGAGCCGATGACTTCGCTCAACCCCTTGCACACGCTCGAGCGTCAGCTCACCGAAAGCCTCGCCCTGCATCAGGGGCTCTCTGGCGAGCCAGCCCGCAAGCGGGTGTTGGAGCTTATGGAGCAAGTTGGCATCCGGGACGCAGAAAGCCGCCTTGGCGCTTACCCGCACCAACTCTCCGGCGGGCAACGCCAGCGCGTGATGATTGCCATGGCGCTGGCCAATGGTCCCGAGCTTTTAATCGCGGATGAGCCCACAACCGCGCTCGACGTGACTATTCAAGCGCAGATCCTCGAGCTCTTGGCGGATCTCAAACGCGACCTGGGCATGTCGATGCTCTTTATCACCCATGATCTGGGCGTTGTCCGCAAAATCGCGGACCGGGTCTGCGTGATGAAAGACGGGGAGATCGTCGAAACAGGCCCCACGGCCGAGATTTTCGGCAATCCTCAACACCCCTACACACAGATGCTTCTCAACGCCGAAACGGTTGGCGCGCCGGATGCAGTGCCCGCAGATATGCCTGTCGTGGCGGAGACCGAAAACCTCAAAGTTTGGTTCCCCATTCAACGCGGCATCCTGAAGCGCACAGTTGGCCATGTGAAGGCTGTGAACGACGCGAGCCTCCAGGTACGGGCAGGCGAAACGATTGGCATTGTCGGCGAAAGTGGCTCGGGCAAAACAACGCTGGCCCTTGCGATGATGCGCTTGATCGCCTCTGAGGGCCGGATCGTGTGCATGGGGCGGGAGCTTCAAGGCCTGGGGCGGCGCGCAATGCGTCCCTTAAGGCGGGAAATGCAGATCGTCTTCCAAGATCCCTACGGCTCGCTCAGCCCGCGTATGAGCGTGGAGCAAATTGTGGCCGAAGGTCTTGGCATCCATGGTTTGGAGCCTGGGCGGGACCGCCGTGAGATGGTGGGAGAAATCCTCACCGAAGTGGGCCTCTCGCCAGACATGATGGATCGCTATCCACATGAGTTTTCAGGTGGGCAACGCCAGCGTATCGCCATTGCGCGCGCCATGATCCTCAAACCGCAATTGGTTGTGCTGGACGAGCCGACATCTGCCCTCGATATGACCGTGCAGGTGCAGATCGTCGAGCTTTTGCGAGACCTCCAGAAGAAATTGGGCCTGGCCTATATCTTTATCAGTCACGATTTGCGGGTCGTGCGTGCACTGAGCCACAAAGTGATGGTGATGCGCGCCGGCGACGTGGTGGAAATGGGGACCGCGGCTGAGATTTTTGACGCTCCCCAAACCGATTACACCCGTGCTTTGATGGCTGCGGCCTTTGATTTGGAAGCCTCGGGCGCCATTGCGTCCTAATTTTCCTTGGAAAAATACTCACCTGAAAAAAAATAAATTTTTTTCCCACTTTTTTTCAAAAAAGTTTTGGGATTTGCTCACGTGTTTCGTGAGCTTTGCAACGGTTTTGCGACAGGCTCTGTAAGATATTTTCTTTCGTCTGTTACAATTCAGCCTGCTGAACCGTTTAGTTTACTTAGAAAACAGCGCTATTTTGGATTTTGCACGCAAGCAAAGTCACAGCCGCGTGATGTGCATTTTTGCAGAGCTCATCTGCACAGAAAATCGCTCACATTTGGGTCAGAATTTGAGAGCACGATGTGACCTAACCCAGCCTTTTCAAACAGTTTTCCGCTCCCATCTGTCAGTCATCGAAAGCGAGCAACGCCCTGACGCACCGCTCGCAGCTTACAAAACAGAAACTCTCGGGTCCTCACCTAAAACGGGCCCACATGAAAAGGAAAACACACTATGACCTTCAAATCAGCCATCGCCGCCATCGCCCTTGTTGCTTCTGCCGGTTTCGCAACTGCAGACCAAAGCCAGCTTGCAAAGACCGCCGGTGTTGACGCGGGCGTCTACTCCACCAGCACTCTTGTTGGCCTCATCCACGCAGCAGAAAGCGACGACTACGCACAATACAACTTCCTTCTGACACAGACCTTGGACAACACACGGTTGTCGTCCCGCGGCGCTGACGTTGTCGACTATGACGCGCTGATTGCCGAAGCGGTTTCCTCAGACGACTTTGCTCGGGCCAGTGCTCTTGAGAGCGCAAAGGAATCGGGCACAAAGATCGGCCGCACAGCTGTGAGCCAATCGGACATCATCGAGCTGATCGCAGCCGCTGAGCAAGACGACGAGCACGCCCTCGCTTCAACCCTCCGCTCACGCTTGAACTAAGAGAGGTTCCCTGCCTGGACGTGGCAAAAGCCGCGTCCGGGTCCTTCCCGTGAGACATCACGGATTGGTCGCGGCAGTTCCCCGCCCTTTGGAACCAACCCCAGTCTGCCGTGATCAAAGACACCCCTTCTCCATGAGAGGGGGTGTTTTGTCTTGGTTAAGAATACTGGCAAAAAGAGTAGGGCTAGCCCTGGTTCAAGAGCGTGCAGGTCGCACCGCGCGCTTTGAGCCTCCTGCAGGCCAAAGCCGCGCGATCCGCGCTGAGGCCTTTGAAGGTCGCATCAAAGCCTTTGGAACTTTTCACAACTTCGCGCAGCGCACCATCGAGGGTTGTGAGCTCCGCGAGGGCCGTTTTGACAAGCACCTTCTCCGCTTCAAACCGCGTAACGTAACGCCCCACGGTGATGCCATAGCTGCCGTCGCTCAGTGGCCTTGGAAGGCGTGCGATCTTCGCAGGTTTGCTCGGGGGGCGCAGTTTGGGTTTGGGCGATCGGGTCAGAGCCTTGGGTTCAGCCAGATCCTGAGGGTCTACCTGGTTTGAAGACGCCTCTGGTATTTTCTCATCTGGCTTGGGCAGGGCGAGGTTTTTTGCGCTGAGTTGAACCGTTTGCCCAATGCTGTCGGCCAAAGCCAAGAGCATGTCTTCCTCACTCAAAGAAAACGAGGGCACGGGTTCGGAAGGTGCGCTTGCTGGAACGGGCCGCAATTTGGGGCGCGGGCTTTGCGCCACGATTGTGATCTTGCCCTTTTTGGATTTCTTCGGCCCGTAGGTTGGCAAGGCTGGTTTGCGCACCGTTGCGTGGCTGGGCGCGCGCTTGAAGCCCATATCAAGAAGCTCTGCGACGCGTGCATTGCGGCTTATGGTCGAGCGCCCGCCGAAGACAGTCGCGATGATGCGCTCATTGCCGCGTTCGGCGGAAGCCACAAGATTGTAACCAGCCGCGCGGGTATAGCCCGTTTTGATGCCGTCTGCCCCACGGTAATTGGCCAGCAAGCGCCGGTTGGTGTTGGAAACAGTGCGCAGGCCTGCATCGGTCGTGCGGCGTGAGAACATGTTGTAGTATTCTGGATAATCGTAAAAGAGCCTGCGGCCCAGGATCGTCATGTCGCGCGCGGTCGACAGATGCCCCGCTTCGGTCAGACCATGGGCGTTTTTGAAGGTTGTCCGGGTCATGCCCAATGCTTTGGCGGTGCGGTTCATGCGGCGCGCGAACGCAGCCTCCGAGCCCGAGATTGCTTCCCCAATGGCCGTGGCCGCATCATTGCCCGACTTTACAGCCGCCGCCCGCAGCAAATAGCGCAGGCGAATTTTCTGGCCAGATTTGAGCCCGAGCTTTGAGGGCGGCTCAGCAGCAGCCTTCTTGGAGATTTTGACCCTGGTATCAGCGGAAATTTCCCCGCGCCGGATTGCCTCAAACGCGATGTAGAGGGTCATCATCTTGGTCAGAGATGCGGGATGCAGCCGGGTTTCAGCATTGCGCGAATGCAGCACTTTGCCCGTGCGCGCATCCATCACCATGGCCGCATAGGGCGCAGCAACGCCCGTTTGGGGATTGAGCAAAAGGCTCAAGCCTAGGAAAAAACCCAACGAAATACGGATGCACTGCCCAAGCCAATTGGTCACGGGATGCCTCATTTTTTCTGCCTCAGATCCGCCCGTGTTTTCACGGTGCGGTTTTAATATTCAAAGCCGTAGCACTTTATCGAAAATTGGAAAAGCTTTTAGTTTCGAGGGCTTAGAAGGCATACATCTAGATGTTGAAGCATATCTTCACTCAGACGCCAGATGTAGGGCTCACCACATCATCCGGCTTGAAAATTTTGGCGATTTAAGTGCCGTGATGAGAGAATAGCTTTTCGCGCGAAGACACTTTTCACGCTTGCTGATTATCCTATATATAACCCCAGACCGATTTGAACGAGCCCTTATGATCTTGCGTCCCTCTAAAATGGCCCTCCACATGCCCGCTCGTATGGCGGACAAAGAGACCGGAAGTCCGGATGATGATCTGGCTATCGCGGTCAAACCGCGTGAGAAAACCAAACGTCCGCCCATGTATAAGGTGCTCATCCTCAACGATGATTACACCCCAATGGAATTTGTGGTGCATGTTTTGGAGCGCTTCTTCGGCCTCAGCCATGCCCAGGCCTTTGAGTTGATGCTCACAGTGCACAAAAAAGGCGTGGCGGTTGTGGGGGTGTTTTCGCACGAAGTGGCGGAAACCAAAGTGGCGCAGGTGATGGATTTTGCCCAGCGCCACCAGCATCCGCTGCAATGCACAATGGAAAAAGAGTAGCGTTCCGCTTTGGACCAACGGCTTAAGCTTGCGATCGAGGCGGGGCATGTCGCCCTGACTCGAGCCGAGGCTGAGACTGGGCGCATTGCGCTTTGGGGGCCGGGGGCGGACACAGATCTGAGCTTTTTGGATCCAGACCGCGTGGTCGTTTTGCAAAATTTCAAGCCCGACGCTGAGGCTTTTGAAGCCCGAGGCTTTTCCGTTTTCCCAGAAACCACCGCTGCGGCCCAAGGCATGTTTGAGCAAAGCCTGGTGTTTTTGCCCCGCGCGCGCGGCGCCCTGCGGGACCGCGTGGCCCGTGCGTCGGCCCAAACCCAAGGTCCGCTGATTATCGATGGGCTCAAAACCGAAGGGGCGGATAGCCTCTATAAGGCCCTCAAACCCATCGCTGAGCTGGGTGCTGCCTTTTCGAAGTCCCATGGCAAGACTTTTGAAGCGCGCTTTGAGCAAAACTCAGAAGGCTTGGAGGGCTGGCGTGGCGAGATGTCGGAAGCTGTGCCCGGTTTTCAAACCTACCCAGGTGTGTTCAGCGCCGACAAAATCGACAGAGGCTCTGCTTTGTTGGTGGAACACTTGCCGCAAAAGCTCTCAGGCCATTGGGCCGATTTTGGCGCAGGCTGGGGCTTTTTGAGCAAAGCGATCTGTGAGCGGGGCGTGGCGCATGTGGACTGTATCGAGGCGGATCATGCTGCCCTGAGCTGTGCGCAGGTCAACCTTGAGGGCGCGCCCGCCGCGTTTTATTGGGAAGACATCCGCCATTTTGCGCCGCGCGCCAGCTACGATGGCATTATCAGCAACCCTCCGTTTCATGTCAGCCGCAAAAGCGATGCGCGCCTAGGCCAGGCTTTCATCGATGCAGCAGCGCAGGCTCTGAGCCCGCGGGGGCGTTTTTGGATGGTGGCCAACCGTCATTTGCCTTATGAAGCCAGTCTTGAGACCTGTTTTGCGCAGTGGTCAGAGGTGGCGAGCGCAGACGGATTTAAAGTATTCTGCGCTGAACGCCCAAGGAGCAAAGCTCCCGCGCGCGTCTCGGTGCGCCGAAATGCGCGCTAGTTTGCGGCAGGTGGGGTAACATGGGATTTTCCATCAACGGCAAAACCGCGATTGTGACGGGTGCCGCCAACGGCGTCGGCCTGGCGATTGGCCGAAATTTCTTAGAGCGCGGTGCGAACGTTGTTTTTGCTGACATGGACGAAAAACAGCTGACCAAAGAGCTTGGAACACCGGGCGACGAGGACAGCTTTGCGGTCTTTGCCGGAGACCTGCGCGAACGCCTGACAATTGCCAATTTGCTTTCTGCCACGCTCGACCGCTTTGAAGAGATCGACATTTTGGTGAACGCCTCGCGTCAGGTCGTGCCCTCCGATCCGCTTAACCCGGATGAGGACGGTGTCGAAGCGCTTTTGCAGCAAAACCTGATCACCTCGCTGCGGCTGACCCAGGCGGTTTCAAAGCGCATGATCAAGCAGGCTGAAGGCAAAGAAGAAGGCCCCGTTGGCGCCATCGTGAATCTCAGCTCCATTGCAGCCCGCCGCACTCAAGCGGAATTGTTGGCCTATTCAGTGAGCTGTGCCGCCCTTGATCAGATGACGCGCTCCATGGCTGTGGCCCTTGCACCCCACCGCATTCGCATCAACGCTGTGGCTTTTGGATCGGTCATGTCAGCCTCGCTGCAAGCGGCGCTCAAAGAAAACGAGGACTACCGCTCTGACATTTGCGACGCGACGCCCTTGTCGCGGATCGCGGCGCCAACGGAGGTTGTAGACGCTGTGCAATATTTGGCCTCCGACGCGGCGAGCTTTGTCACCGGTGAAATCATCACGGTGGACGGTGGACGCTCGTTGATTGATGCCTCCCAGGCCCCCGCCCACTAAGGTCTTCGCTTAATTTAAGTCTCCGGCTCGGCAAAAGTGCGTTTGCATTCCGCGATTGCGCGATCCGCTTTACGTCCTGCTTTGGCGCGCGACACTTGAAGCTGGGCGAGGATGCGCTTTTCTTCTTCGAGATCGATCGTCACAGGGACGGTTTCGGCCTCAATATATTCCTCTTGGCAGAATTCACGCTTGTTTTTGAGATCACACGGCACAAGCCGGATCCGGGTGCGCTCCACCCGCTCGAGCCCATAGCCACGCTCAACATTTGCGGCAGTCTCTTGATAGAGCGCATCCAGCACCCGGTAGTCTTGCTGTGCTGATAAGATGCAGCTTTGCTCGGGTGTGGCGCATGCAGCCAAAGCCAAACACATAGGCAAAGCGCGCAATGTGGCGGGCAAACTAGCACGGTTTGTGGCGGGCATAGCGATTCCTAAAAGGTTTCAGCATTAAGCTTATCCCAGCCGGTTGGACTGGGCAAAACACAAGTGCCGTGATAGCGTTAATGTCAACTTAAGAGGACATCACGATGACAAAGATGTTTGACGATCGCAAAACCCGGGCTGCGGCTTGGTTCAGAGACTTGCGGGATCAAATCGTGGCCAGTTTTGAAAGCTTGGAGGCCAACCACAACGACGGGCCTTTTGCGGACATGGCACCCGGCCGCTTTGAAGTGAGCGAGACCAAGCGCACCTCAGACGATGGCAGCGATGCAGGCGGCGGTCTGATGAGTGTGATGCGCGGCGGCAAGGTCTTTGAAAAGGTCGGCGTGAATGTCTCCACGGTTTATGGCACGTTGGGCGAGCGCGCTCAGGGCGCTATGGCGGCCCGCAAAGGCCTGCCGGGCATGAAAGAAGATCCACGCTTTTGGGCGGCGGGCATCAGCTTGGTGGCCCATATGCAAAACCCACATTGCCCGGCCGTTCACATGAACACACGGATGTTCTGGACGCCCCATGCTTGGTGGTTTGGCGGAGGCTCCGATCTCAACCCAGCCCTTGAATACGAGGAAGACACCCAAGCTTTTCACGACGTGCTCAAAGCGCACTGTGATCCGTTTGGTTCGGAGATTTACCCCAAGTACAAAGCCTGGGCGGAGGAGTATTTCTACGTCCCGCATCGTCACCGAGCCCGCGGTGTGGGAGGGATTTTTTACGATGACCTGTGCACAGACGATTGGGAGCGGGATTTCGAATTCACCCAGAACATCGGCAAGGCATTCTTACCGGCCTTTGTGCCTTTGGTTGAAAAACGCCTGGGCGATACTTTTGAACCGAGCCACAAAGACAAGCAGCTCGAGCACCGTGGGCTCTATGCCGAATACAACCTTGTTTATGACCGCGGCACAAAGTTCGGCTTAGAAACCGGGCATGATGCCAACGCGGTTTTGATGAGCCTGCCGCCTTTGGCCAAGTGGCATTAAAGCACTTGCGCATCGGACGAACGAAACGGCCCGCCGGATTGGATCAAGCGGGCCTTTTGCAAACGAGACTGTCTGCCCGGCTTTAGCCTTGGGTCATCAGATCAAAATAAAGCGTGCGAAAGTATTGCGCACCTTGCTCTGCGTCGAGCGGTGCAAAGATCACATCGTTCTGCAAAATCTGCACTGGGCGCCCGTCGAGCGGAATGTATTGTACCGGCTCTGACGGCACAGGCCCTACAAGAACCTGAAGGGCGCTGTCTGCAAATATAGTGGGGCCACCGCCATTGGTGAGCGATCGGATCGCATTGCGACACTGAGGGGCGAGTTTCAAGTCAATGCCCTCAACCTGCGGCCCAGGTGCCACGGCCACACCGCTTGTGCCAGGTGCGATGAAAGACACGCGTTCGAGCTGGACGCCTGGGGCTTGGATGATGTTCCAAACAGTGCCTTCTTCAATGGCTTCCAAAACAAGGGCGACAGGCCGATCCGTTTGCGTAACCAAAACATCCGCACGGCGTAGCCCCGGAGCTTTGGCCAGATCGTCCACGCTGCGCGGGGTGGGGTTGTTGGCATTATAAAGCTGGAGCTCTTGGATATCGTCCCGCATGTCGTTGACAGACATCGCGCGGATTGCACTGCGCATCCGAGCATTGCCCAGCTGGACGTAATGCAGGGCAGTGCCCTGAGCGGGCGTGGTGAGGCTGCAATCGTCTTTGCGCGGTGCAAAGACCATTTCATAGGTGCGTGCGGCGCGGCTGGTGAAGCTGTAATTGCTGAAAAGCTCTTGTGAGGTGTGGGTATCGCTGCCCGTCCCTTTGACAAAACCTTCCGAGATCACCAGTCCTGCTGGATCCACAACACGCTCACGGCGTTGGCTGGGCTTGTTTTCAGCCTGCTCTTGTGCGCCAGAGGTCTCGTCGCCCGACATAAACCAGACAAAACCAATGCCAGCCAGGATCACTGCTGCAGCGGCCAAAAGTTTGGGTTTGGTCAGGGCGGATTTGAAATCTGTGCCCTGGAGGTCTTTATGAATTGGGGGCTTGAGCTGGGCCATGTGATACCGACGAAAAAGTTACAAGGAAACGCACGCCTCATAGCACATTTCCCGTCCATTTTACATGGGTGTTTATGCCTAGGCGCCGTTTCGCACAGCTTCTAACATGACTGTGACATTTTCAGGGTCCGCATCGGGCGTTATGCCGTGCCCGAGGTTGAATATATGTGGACCATTCTTGAATTCTGCCACAATTTTGCGCGTTTCGGAAACAAGCTCAGGTCCGCCCGTGACCAAGTGAGTCGGAGCCAAGTTGCCCTGTACGGGGCCATCTTTCTGCACGTTTTTGGCAGCCCAAGCCGCAGAGATTGAGTTGTCCAAGGCGACACAATCCGCGCCCGTTTTGGCAGCAAAACCGATGTAATTGTCGCCCGCCTCCCTTGGGAAAGCGATGATCGGCACCTGCGGGTACTTGGCTTTCAAAGCAGAGATGATCTCCTTAGCAGGCGCTACGGCATACCTCTCGAAAGCGTCTGCCTTCAAAGATCCGGCCCAGCTGTCGAAGATCTTCACAACCTCAGCGCCCGCTTCAATTTGCATCGAAAGATAGGTGATCGTGGCATCCGTGATCCGCTTGATGATCATGTCAAAAGCTGCCGGATCGCTTTGCATAAGGGCGTGGGCAGGGCCTTGATCGGGGGTGCCACGTCCTGCGATCATATAAGTGGCCACCGTCCAGGGGGCGCCCGCAAAGCCGATCAGCGTTGTCTCGGAGGGCAATTCTCGAGACAAAATTCGGACCGTTTCATAAACGGGGGCGAGGTGGTCGTGAATATCATCCGGGCCTTTGAGGGCCGTTGCAGCATCCAAGCTCGTGGTGGTCGAGAGCCGAGGGCCTTCGCCGGTTACAAACCACAGATCGGCGCCTAAGGCTTGGGGGATCAGCAAAATGTCAGCAAAAAGGATTGCAGCATCAAAGCCGTAGCGCCGGATGGGCTGCAAAGTGACCTCAGCCGCGAGGTCTGGCGTATAGCACAGCGATAAGAAATCACCCGCTTGGGCCCGTGTGGCGCGGTACTCTGGCAAGTAGCGCCCGGCCTGACGCATCATCCAACAGGGTGGTGTTTTTAACACTTCACCACGGAGGGTTTGCAACATTTTCTTTTCCGCTCTGACGGGCGAGATTGCTTGATGCTGGGTCATGGCGAACAATTCCTTTTTGGCGCACGGTCGCTAAGTCTCTGGTAACGCATCGCCTTTTTTGAAGAAAGAAGATTTTCTTTTTCAAGGTGAGCGGTTAGGCTCGCGCGTGCAAAGCGCAGATCATTGGAAACTTTGACACTTGCGCTGTCAAGTAAAGATGACGAGATCGCTATGAACTATCCAACCCCTTCTGCGCCGCTCAAAATTGGCACGCGCGGCTCTCCTTTGGCTCTGGCCCAAGCCTATGAGACCCGGCGGCGCCTGTCAGAAGCGTTTGATCTGCCAGAAGATGCCTTTGAGATCGTTGTCATCAAAACCACGGGCGACAAAATTCTGGATCGGCCACTCAAAGAAGTGGGCGGCAAGGGCTTGTTTACGCGCGAAATTGAAGACGATCTTTTAAGCGGTGCAATCGATATCGCAGTGCATTCCATGAAAGACATGCCTGTCGCGCAGCCCGAAGGACTTTTGCTTGATACCTATCTGCCGCGCGAAGATGTGCGAGACGCTTTTGTCAGCCATGATCTGCGCGCCATTGCGGATCTGGACGAAGGGGCCACCGTTGGAACGTCGAGCCTTAGACGCAAAGCGCAGCTTTTGGCAAAGCGGCCAGACCTCAACATTGTGGAATTTCGCGGAAATCTGCAGACGCGCTTGGGCAAATTGGCAAGTGGCGTAGCACAAGCGACCTTTTTGGCTATGGCAGGGCTTAAGAGGTTGAATTTGGACGACGTCCCTAAAACGCCCATTCCGGTGGAAGACATGCTGCCAGCCGTCGCTCAAGGGGCAATTGGGATCGAGCGCCGAGTTGATGATATGCGTGCAGCCGAGATGCTCAGCGCGATCCACGATGTGCAAACAGGTCAACGCCTGGCGGCGGAGCGGTCTTTTTTGGCGGCTTTGGACGGCTCGTGCGAAACGCCTATTGGCGGTTTGGCGGAATTGCAGGGCGGTTCCCTTCATCTGCGCGGGGAGATTCTCCGCTTGGATGGATCAGAGGTTTTGGCGGATGCTTCAACTGGAGCGATTGAAGACGCCGAGGCAATGGGACGCCAACTCGCCGAAGGGCTGCGTGCCCGCGCAGGCGAGGGCTTTTTCAGCTGGGTTTCGTAGGGATTTTTAGCGTCCTTCAAAAAAACCTGAGTTTTTGGCGGCCCGCTCCCTACCACCCTTCATTGTTTGGCGATTCGGCTAAGACGTGCTGAACTTCCGGGCAGTTTTTCTTTAAAATTTTATTTGCGCTGCGTTGGCATCCAAAGCGGCTTCGTTTCCTCTATCGATCCTCATTGGCATTATGCGTGACAAGCCGTCTTAAATCCTAGTGCCTCTACCTGCCTCACGAGCCCGTAAGGCCATCAAAAACTTTGCCCGGATTCATGATCCCCAAGGGATCAAGCGCTCGTTTTATCGCGACCATAGCCGCTAGGGCCACTGGATCTTTGCGGCGTTCCAATGTGTTGCGTTTCTTGATGCCAACCCCATGCTCTGCTGAAAAGCTGCCCGAAAAAGCCTCAACGACATCCTCAATTGTTTGAGTGAGGGCGTCACAATGGGCCGGATCCTCGTGCGTTGGGAAGATTGGCAAATGCACGTTGCCATCCCCAAGATGCGCGACAATCAGACTGGTGACGCCTGGATCTTTGGCGCGCAAAGCCGCCATAACCGCGTCTGTAAAGTCCTGAACACGCTCAGGTGCAACCGCCACATCGTGGTTCACGCAATGACCTGGATGCGCAAACGTGACCTCGGCGGCCAATTCGCGACGTTCCCAAAATGCACTCTTTTGTGCATCAGATTGGGCGACAACAGCGTCCAGGAGTGCGCCTTTTTCCAAGAATCCAGCCAGCATTGTTTCTAACAACTCGGTTAAGGGTACCGTGCCATCGGTGCGCATGTCTGTATCGCGAGGCGCAGAAGAAGAAATCTCAAGCAAGATGTTTACAGGATAGATTTTGGACAGTGGCGTGGCCTGTTTTGGATCATGGTTCGCCAATGCTTCGAGGTAGGCGGGCTCCATAAACTCGAACGCATCAACGCTGTTTGACGTTGCTTCTTGCAGGGCACGTAGCAGCGAAAGAGCTGAATTGAGTGTATCTGTCGCCACAAAGGCAGTGGCGGTGGCTTTGGGTTGCGCCACAAGCTTGAGAACCGCTTTCGTGATCACACCCAGCGTTCCTTCTGCGCCGATAAAGAGGTTTCTGAGATCAAGGCCTGTGTTGTCTTTGTGCAGAGCGCTCATGAGGTTCATGATCTCACCATTGGGCAACACCACTTCGAGTCCCAAACACAGATCCCGCGTATTGCCATAGCGCAAGACGTTTGAGCCACCCGCGTTGGTTGCCAGCATGCCGCCGAGCATCGCAGAGCCCTTTGCGCCGAAGGTCATTGGAAACAGGAGGTCGTGCGTTTCAGTTGCCGTATGCAGATCAGACAAGATGACACCTGCGCCCACCTCGGCCGTTCGCGCGCGGGGCGAGATGTCCAGTGAGTCTAAACGATCCAGCGACAGCATCACGGCACCGTCAGCTTTGGTGCCGCCTGCCAGCCCAGTATTGCCCGAAACAGGGACAATTGGGGTTTGGGTTGCGCTGGCCCACCGCATAATCTGAGCAACCTCTTGTGTTGAGCCTGGGCGCACCACGCATGCGGGGTCCCAGGAGAGGGCACCTGTCCAGTCTTGTTGCCATTTGGCAGCGTCGGTGCCTCGTGCGGTAAACGCGGGATCAAATATTTCGAACAGTGAATTTTCCATTTTTCCTCGCACAAGGTGCCAGTTGTTGGCCCAGAGTTGACCAAGAGTTGACCCAGAGTTGGCTTTGAGAGGACTCTGCGCCACCTCAGCCTGTCTGGCAAGAAATAGGGTGCGATTTCGGTCTTGACGTAGCGCAGTGCTGCCCGTAAGTGACCCGCCAGCGTGGCGGTATAGCTCAGTTGGTTAGAGCAGAGGAATCATAATCCTTGTGTCCGGGGTTCAAGTCCCTGTACCGCCACCATACTTCCCCTTCAGACCGAATATGATATGGCTTGGATGACGAGGCTGATTGGGGCCTCTTGTCGGCTTTGCTCATGGATCAAGGGGTCAAAAATGGCGAATGTTGTGGTGGCCGGAGCTGGCATTGTTGGCGTCTCGACGGCCATTTGGCTGCAACGCGCCGGGCATAGCGTGACCTTGGTCGACCGTGAAGGCTTCGCAGCTGGGACAAGCTATGGCAACGCGGGTGTTTTGGCATCAGGCGCCCTTGTGCCCATCACCACAGCGGGGCTTTGGCGAAAAGCCCCTGGCATGCTTTTTGACCCCAATGCACCGCTCTTTATTCGCTGGTCTTATTTGCCGCGCTTGGTGCCATTTTTATGGAAGTATATGGGATTTGCGACCAGGTCTCATATGGAGCGTTACGCGGCAGAGATGGCTTATTTGGTTAAGGATTGTGTGGATCAGCACAGAGCCTTGGCTGCTGGCACACCCGCCGAAGAGCTCATTTCTGACAAAGACTATGTTTTTGGGTACGCCAGCCAAGCGTCTTTTGAGGCAGACGCCCTGGGTTGGGACATGCGGCGCAAGCATGGCGTCCGGCTAGATGTGATGACCGGCAAAGACTACGGGAAAATCGATCCTCTTTTTGACGGACGGTTTCATACCGTTGTCGCTTGCAAAAACCACGGCCATGTCAAGGATCCCGGCGCCTATGTTCAGGCATTAGGACGTCATTTCGTTGACTCTGGCGGTTCGCTTATGATCACGGACATCGAAGACGTTGAAATGAGCGATGGTCGCTGCACTGCACTTTTGACCACCCAAGGGCCTGTGACCGGCGACAACATCGTGATCGCCATGGGCGCTTGGTCAGCCAAAGTGGCACGAAAGCTTGGACTTAAGACTTTGGCCTTTGAGAGCGAGCGGGGTTACCACATTGAGCTTTGGGGTGCGTCAGAAGCGCCAGTGAATCCGACGTATGTTGCGTCTGGAAAATTTGTTATCTCGCCTATGCAAGGGCGCTTACGGCTCGCTGGTGTTGTTGAATTTGGTGGGCTCGATACGCCGCCGAGTGCTGCTCCGTTGGCTCTGCTTCGGCGGCAATTTTTTGAAGTTCTGCCTGACGTAACATGGGAGCGCGAGGAAACATGGATGGGTCACAGGCCCGCACCGTCCGATAGCTTCCCGCTCCTGGGCCCAACGAAAGAAGGATCCCAAACATACCTTGCATTTGGTCATCAACACATTGGCTTAACGGCCGGCCCGAAAACCGGCCGATTGGTTGCGGACATGATATCAAACACACCCTCCAACCAGGATCTTTCAGCCTTTGACCCTCAGCGCTATCGCTAGGGCGCCTCTTCTACCGGCGTTCCAATGTGCTTTCGGATTTCTTCTACCAAAAGCTGTTTGCGCAAGGGTTTTGTTAGGCAGTTATCCATGCCCTTGCGCAGACAGGTGTCGTTGTCTTTTTCAGAAGCGTTTGCGGTTACAGCGATGATTGTACTGCGCTCTAGGCCCTTTATTTTCTCGATATTGCGAATTTCGCCAGTGGCTTGATAGCCGTTCATCACGGGCATGGAGACATCCATAAGAATGAGGCGGTAAGGGCTCTTTTCGTAAGCTTCCACGGCTTCTTTGCCGTTTTCTGCAAAATGGCAGGTGAGGCCGGTGTCTTTGACGAAGTGTTTTACAACCAGGCTGTTGGTTGCGTTGTCGTCCACCACAAGGATGGGGCCCAAATTGCTGAAATTGGTTGAATTCGCAGCACTTTGAGAGGTTGGTTCGCTCTCGACTGAACCAACAGGCGCCTCTGCAATTTCGAAGGGAAGCGTAATGGTGAATACTGTGCCCAGTCCTTCTTTTGAGGCGACGACGATTTGACCTCCCATTAAGCCGATGAGTTGCTTAGAGATGGCAAGCCCGAGCCCCGTCCCTTCAAAATTTCGGGTCAATTCATTGTCCACCTGCTCAAAGGCGGAGAAGATTGTCGCGAGCTTAGAAGAAGGGATCCCAATCCCGGTGTCTTGAATTTCAAATTCGACCTGGCCTTGGCCGTGACGCCGTGCGCGTAGAGTTACACCGCCTTCAAAGGTGAACTTAACGGCATTGCCCGCAACATTCAGGAGAGATTGGCGCAAGCGTCCTGCGTCACCTGAAACAAAATCTGGAATGTCTGAGGCGATATCGAGCGTGATCTCGAGCCCTTTTTTGTCAGCCAAAGGCCCCAGCAAATGCCCAACTTGTTCAAAGACTGCGGCAGGTGAAAAGACTTCTTTTTTGATCTCAACTTTACCAGCTTCGGCTTTGGAAAAGTCCAAGATATCGTTGATGATCGTAAGAAGGGCTTCACCAGATCCAGCGATGGTTTGCACAAAGGTCTTTTGATCCTTTGATAGCTTGGTGCGCCCGAGCATGTCGGCCATGCCAATGATCCCGTTCATCGGCGTGCGGATTTCATGACTGACGTTGGCCAAAAAGCTCGATTTTGCGTGGTTTGCGGCTTGTGCTTCGTCGCGGGCGCGTCTGAGGCGGTCAACAAGACTGTTGAGCGGTCGGCCAATAATCAAACTAAACGATAGCCAGTTGGCAGCCATAGCAATGACCAAACCACCCACAAGCAAAGCTATAGAAAATTCGCGTTGGTTGCGCTTGGCTTCGCGCAACTCATTAGTGTGATAATTCACAGTGAGCAGCGACAAAGGCTCCGAAAACACCTCAAATTCAAGCGTTTCATCGATTTGCATACCCTCGCACCCAAGTCCTTGGGGCAGGGTCAAAAGCATCTGGCCCGTCTCTTCTTCGCGCAGCTGCATGCAGCGCACGGCTGGGTCTGACAGCAGGGTTTGCATGAGATCTTGGACGTGGTCGTGCCCCCAATCGACCTCTTCATCCATGTCGTAGGCGCGATCACTGAACCGTTCCAACGCCCCACCGACACGAGCGGTGGACCCTCCAATTCGGAGGGCCATTTGTTCTTGACCGGCTTGTAAAATCCGGTCTGACAACCAAAAGAGCCCCACGCTGGCAAATAGTAAAAAAGTAGGGACCAAAACGGCGGACAATTTGACGTAAAGACCAAATGTCCGATCCAGCAAGGGTGCATCTGTGTTTGTCGCTGTCACGGTTTATTTGATCCGCGCAGCTTTACCGTCGCCAATAAGCTCTTTAAGCGGCGCGCGGTTATCGATTTCGGTGCGAATGAGCGTGTAGCGACGGCCGTTTTCGACCATATAGAAGTCAACGGTGTGCTCGGTGCCTTCTTTCGTTTTGAGCTCAGCGCACATTACATATACATCGCCCAACTGAACGATCATTGGGTGACGATCCGTGGGATAATACCGCGATTCCTCGCCGGTTTCTAAATTGATATGGTGCAGCGCACCTTCAACGGTCGCGCGTTCAATTGTGCGCTGCATAGAGGCCTGTAGTGTGGATTTTAGTTCAGTACTGGTGTTTGCAAGCGCGCTCGCAGGAGCGAGGCAAATAGCGCAAACGAGGGCGATATTGCGGAGCATGATCCTGTCCTTTTTAGGTTTAAACACCTCTATCCAATCGCGCGGAAGCCTTAATAAACTCTGATATTTGCTTCGAAATATCACACCAAAGTCATCAAAAGAATTTAAAATCTAAAGTTAACTCTCTTGTGTATCGCATTCGTATAGGTTGAAAGTTGAGCTATGTGAGAGGTGCTTATGTCTGATCGAAACCCAAGTTTGCAATCATCGCCTGCCACCGAAGATTTTTTGTCTGAGGTGCAAAAAATATCGAGCCTGATCCGACTTTTTCAGACCCGTGTTTTGTCGAAATATTCGGAGCTTACCGTAACCGATTGGCGCGTCTTCGAAGCACTTATGCAGCATGACACACTCACGGCCGCAACTTTGACCCGCGACTATGATATCGAAAAAGCTCAACTCAGCCGGAGATTGAACGCTATGGTTAAGGCCGGCTATGTTGAGCGGCAAAAAAGCCCACATGATAAAAGGGTCGCTGTGATTAAGCTTTCCCAAGAGGGGCGCGCGCTCTTTTTACAGATATCGCCGCAAATGGATGTTCTCTCCAAGCTTTTACGCGATCATATGCAGCCTAAAGATGCGGAAGATCTCGCTCGCATTTGCGGCGCACTTGAGCCTCTTATTCGAGGAAAAATCGGTTAAAGACCGCGCCTCACGATGGCGCGTAGTCTTGGCGGTACCACTCTACAAACGCGGCCACCCCATCGCTCACAGAGGTGTTTGGTACAAAGCCCGTCAAATCATGTAAAAGCGTTGTGTCCGCCCAGGTTGCGGGAACATCGCCGGGCTGCATCGGCATTAAATTGCGGCTCGCTTTGCGCCCAAGGGCCTCTTCGATCGCCTCAATAAAGGTTGTGAGCTGCACGGGTGCGGCGTTGCCAATGTTGAGCGCGCGCCAAGGAGCAACGTCCGAAAGACTATCGGCTGAACCAACAGCCTCTTTGCCAGGTGGCACATCCAAAAGACGCCGAATGGCTTCAACAAGATCGTCGATATAGGTGAAATCACGCTTCATATCGCCGTGGTTATAGACGTCGATGGGTTGGTCCTCGAGGATCGCTTTGGTGAACTTAAAGAGCGCCATATCAGGACGCCCCCAGGGCCCATAGACAGTAAAAAACCGAAAGCAAGTTGTTGGGATATCAAAGAGATGCGCATAGCTGTGCGCCATCGCCTCGTTCGCTTTTTTGGTGGCGGCATAGAACGACATCTGCGTGTCGACCTTATGGGTCTCGGCGTAAGGCATCTCAGTATTTGCGCCGTAGACCGAGCTTGTGGAGGCCAAAAGCAAATGGCTTGGGGTACGCGCGCGAGCCGCTTCTAAAAGCTCATGCGTGCCGATGAGGTTGGAGCGGACATAAGAGCGCGGATTGTCGATCGAATAGCGCACACCGGCTTGGGCGGCGAGATGGACAACAACATCTGGTTTATGCGCGTCAAAGAGTGTTTCTAGCGCGCCTTCCGTCTCGACATGCTCGATCACAGGCGTGAACGCCTCGGACTGCATGAGCATGGCGTGACGCCGCTCTTTAAGGCTCACGTCATAGTAATCCGTCATGGCATCCAGGCCGATGACCCGAAACCCGTCCGCCAAAAGACGTTTGCTCAGATGGTATCCGATAAAGCCAGCAGAGCCAGTGATCAAAGCTGTGCGCATCCTGTGAGCCTCTCAGTTTGGGCTCAGTCGTACCTGAGCTCCGTCGCTTTGCCACGGAAGATGACATAGGCCAAGGCTGTGTAGCCTAAAATTGTCGGTAACACGAAGCAGGTGCCTATGAGAATGATGAACAGGCTCTCTGGCGCGGAGGCCGCCTCATAGATCGTGAGCTTTTCGGGGACAACATAGGGGTAGAAGCTGTAGGCCAGCCCGCAAAACGACAGGGCAAAGAGCGCAATCGCAGCTACAAAAGGCACCCAAGCAAAGGCGTCGGTCTTGGTGGGGAGGTGCCGCAAGGATATCCACAAAAGCACCATCAAGCCCGCTGACATGATCGGCAAAGGGGCGAGAAACAGGGCTTCTGGAAAGCTGAACCATTTGGCGAAGATGCGCTCTGAGACGAGGGGTGAGGCCAAGGAGATGGCGCCCATGCCTAAGATCAACCCCCAAATCCCGCCTTTGGCCCAATCCACCGCTTTGCGTTGCAAGGCTTCATCCGTTTTCAAGATGAGCCAGGCCGCACCTATGAAGCTGTAGCCGACCGTGAGGAATACGGCTGTGAGACAGGCAAAGCCAAAGGTGGCCCAGCTGTACTCTAGCCCCATGATATACATGCCCAGCATGAAGCCTTGGCTGAGCGATGTCAGCAGCGAGCCTGCGTAAAAGGTCCAGTTCCAGGTGTTCTTCCAAGGTGCTGGCGCTTTGACGCGAAACTCGAAAGCGACCCCGCGCATGGTCAGGCCGATCAGCATGATGGCCACGGGCAAATAGAGCGCGGTGAGGATTGTGCCGTGAGCCGTTGGAAAGGCCACAAGCAAAATTCCAATGGCCAGGACCAGCCAGGTTTCATTGGCATCCCAAAAGGGGCCAATAGAGGCGATCATGCGGTCTTTTTCGTCGTCTTCTGCAAAGGGAAAGAGCACGCCAACGCCGAGGTCAAACCCGTCCAAACAGACGTAGATCAGGATCGAGAGCCCCATGAGCGCCGCGAAGGTTAGCGGCAGCCATTGGGCAGGATCTCCAAAGAGGAACATCGCAGTTTACTCCGCCGCAACCACGGTGATCGCCTCGCCTGAGAGCGGGCCCCTGGGCGCGATTGGATCGCCGAAGGCCGCTTTGCGCGCGAGGTAGAAAAGCACTGTGATATAGGCGGTGAGCAAGATCGCATAGATCGCAAGGTAAGCGATGAGCGTGCCCAAAACCATGCCAGCTGGCACCTGCGCCACGGCCTCTTTGGTGGTCAACACGCCGGATACAAGCCAAGGCTGGCGGCCAATCTCGGTCACGTACCAACCCGCCAAAGTGGCAACCCAGCCTGAGAAGGCCATGGGGACCAAGGCCCAGGTGAAGAGCTTTGGTAGGCCCTCTACGCCGCGGCGCTTGTAGGCCATAAAGCCCAAGCTGGCCCAGCTCAGTACAAGCATCGCAAGGCCCGTGCCGACCATCACGCGGAACCCCCAAAATACAGGCGCCACAGGCGGGTGCAGGACGGTACCGTCCTCTGCCACGAAGTCATTGAGACCCGGCACAACACCAGAGGGTTTGTGCTTAAGGATAACCGAGGCACCGCTCGGAATGCCGATCTCAAACTTATTTTCGCGCGCCTCTTCATCCGGCAAAGCGAAGAGAAGCAGGGGGACGTTTGGCCCAGTTTCCCAGTTGCCCTCCATGGCCGCCACTTTTTGCGGTTGGTGTTCGAGGGTGTCCAGCCCGTGCATGTCGCCCATGAGGATCTGCACAGGGATCAAAATGGCGCCCAAGGTCACGCCAAAGCGCAGCGTTGCGCGCACCTCGTGGCCTCGGTCGCCAATGAGCCAGCGAAAGGCAGACAGACCTGCGATCAAGAACGCCACCGTGAGGCCTGAGGCCAAGAGCATATGGGCCAAGCGGTAGGGCAGGGATGGATTGAAGATGATCTCCCACCAATTGGTGGCAAAGACCACGCCGTCGCGAATTTCAAAGCCCGCAGGGGTGTGCATCCAGCTGTTGAGCACCAAGATCCAAAAGGCTGACATTGTGGTGCCAAAGGCCACCAGGAAGGTGGCTGTGGTATGCACCCAGCTTGGAACACGGCTCATGCCAAAAAGCATGATGCCCAAGAACACCGCTTCTAGAAAGAAGGCTGTCATGACTTCATAGGCCAAAAGCGGGCCGGCGATATTGCCGACGCTTTCCATAAAGCCCGGCCAATTGGTGCCAAACTGAAACGACATGGTGATGCCCGAGACCACACCCAGCGCAAAGCTCAGGGCAAAGACCTTCACCCAAAAGCCATAAGCCGCGATCCATTTGCGGTCCCCAGTGGTATTGAAGCGCAATTTGAAAAATAAGAGCACCCACCCCAGAGCGATTGTGATCGTTGGGAAGAGGATATGGAAAGAGATGTTTGCACCAAACTGGATGCGCGACAAAAGAAGGGTGTCCATGCGAAGCACCTTTTAAGGACGGGTCGATCTGCTGTTACTTTAGAGGTATTCTGATCCGGTGCTTGATCCAGATGATGGGACAGCAGGTCGCAACTCAGGGGCTTTATAGGCAGGGGGAATAATGGGGCTCTGCCCCGTCCCTGCGGGACTCCCCGGAGTATTTTGCCCAAGAAAAAGGGGGGGTGTTAGGGCAAAATCATGACAGGGTCGGGGAGCGGGAACTCTTCGAGATTTGGCTCCGCGCCAATCCGGTCAATGACGGCAAAAAGGCCGGAGCCAGACAAGGGTGTGAGGACGCCGTGCCAAGTGTTTTTGTGAAAGTTGATCCCTTGGCCTGGCTGAGTGAGAAAGGCATGGATGTTGCCGGGTATGTCTCCCGGCTCGGCGGCGATCACTAAGAAGGGATTCATGGACATGGGCACAAAGGCTTGGCTGCCCAAAGGATGGCGCTCAACCAAAGTGAGCTCGTAGGGAAGGCTGCGAAGCTCAGCTTGAAAGAGCGAGAGCCCGACCCGGCCAGCACCGACATCTATCTTAGCACGGTCATGAAAGCGCCCGCAGAGCCCGGCGTTGATGATTTTATCCGGCTCTCCAGCACAATCGATCACATCGCCAAAGGGCGCAAAGCCTTCGCGGGTCAGGGGCCTGGCGGTGATATGGCTCATGAGGAGGTGGTTCCGAAAAGCCGCAACCGGCTGACGCCCCCATCTGGATAGATGTTAAACCGAACATGGGTGACAGGGCCTAAATCGGCGAGTTCCGCGCGGAAATTATGCTCGGCATCGGGTTTGAGGCTTTGCGGCTCCATCAAATTGCGCCAAAACATACTGTCGGTGACCAAAGCATCTGTCAGACCATCACCGAAGTTCAAAAGATCTGCGGCCTGCAAAGAGGCTTTGTCGGGGTAATTGCCTTTGAAATGGGCGGTATCGATCATGGCTTTCTCGATTGTGCCGCGTGCACCTAGGGCAATGACCATCCAGTCGTAACCTGGTTCGCGGCGACGGCGCGTTTCCCAGCCATCACCCATGTTGAGGCCGCGTCCGGGCGCCAAGAGACGGCTATAGTCGCCATAATGCGCATCTGAAAACGCCAGGATGCGCCCGCCATTGAGCGCTGCGGCGAGATCGATCTCGCCTTGCCTGTTAACTTCAGACAGTTCTGGTACGCCAAAGACCCGCAGCCGGGCGATGCCGCCATCGGGATAGATGTGGATCTTTAGGTGTGTCCAACTCTCGAAGCTGTCGCAGCTGAAGTAATGGGGCGCGTCCGCCCCCAGTGCTTTGTGGTTCAAAATTTGCACCCAGCGGGTCTCAAGATTTGGATCTTCGCCGGGCGGCAAGGCACAGGCCTCGATCTTGCAGGCCGGTGCGTAATTGCCGGTGAAGTGACGCGTATCGACATTAAAGCCCAAGATGCGGCCAGGGGCAGCAAGAGCGATCACGGCGTGATCATGCCCGCCGTCACGCCGGCGCTGACTTTCCCAGCCGTCCATCCATTTGCCGTGATCATCAAACTTGCCCTCAATGAACACAGGCTCAGCATCGTGCAACATGCGCTCGAGCGGGGCAAAGAAGTCGTTCGTGGCTTCTATGGCGCGGGCGCCCAGCCCTTGGGAGGCCAGGTTGATGCCGGTGCGCGCATAAAGAGGGCGGTCTTCATTGAGGGTTTCGATTGTGGTCATGAAAGGTCCTCAAATATCTGGGCGATCCGCAGGGCTGCGATGCGGTCTACCTGGGCAGTGGCTGTTTTGAACTCGGTCTCTGTGTCGTTTTGCACACGCGTTTCAAAGGCGCGCAAGATGCCGGCCTTTGTATGATCGCGCACGGCAATGATGAAGGGAAAGCCGTGTTTTTCCGTGTAGGCAGTGTTGAGCGTGGTGAAGGCCGCGTGCTCGGCCTCTGTAAGGGCATCAAGGCCTGCGGAAGCCTGCTCGGAGGTGCTCTCTGCGGTGAGGCGTTTGGCGGCGGCAAGCTTGCCGGCAAGATCGGGATGCGCTTTGAGAACATCAAGACGCTGCGCCTCATTACCCAGACGGAAGGCAGAGGCCATGGCAGAGGCCAGCCCTTGGGCTGTATCGTGCACGGGCCCGAGCTCTGCGCTAAAAGCTGCTTCAGCCACCCAAGGCGAATGCTCATAAACGCCACCAAAGTGCCCCATGAAGGTCTCTTGAGCCATTGCGGATGGCTGTATGCCGCCCCGCTGCCGCGGATGGCATTGCGCCCAATGCTCCGCAATCTGCAAGCGCGTTGCGAACCAAACCCCTTCGTGGCCCGCCATGTGCTCGAGCGCACGCTTGAGTGCTGCCGCTCTGCCCGGGCGTCCCGCCAAACGGCAATGCAACCCGATCGACATCATTTTTGGCGCGCCCGCTAACCCTTCGGCATAGAGCACATCGAAGCTGTCTTTGAGATAGGCCTCAAACTGATCGCCGGAGTTGAACCCTTGCGGGGTCGCAAAGCGCATGTCGTTTGCGTCCAACGTGTAGGGCACAATGAGCTGCTCTCCGCGCCAGTACGGCAGGTCATCCGCATAGCTGTCCGCCAAGTAGGCAAAGCCTTGTTCAGCGGCCAGATCCAAAGTGTTTATTGAGCTTCGGCCCGTATACCACCCCTTAGGCCGTGCCCCTGTAACGGCTTCATGCAAGCGCAAAGCCTCCGCCATCTGAGCGCGCTCCTCGGCTGGATCCATATCCTTGTGCTCGATCCATTTCAGACCATGGCTTGCGATTTCCCAGCCTGCGTTTTTCATGGCTTGCACTTGTTCAGGCGCACGCGCCAAGGCCGTGGCCACGCCAAAAACAGTCGTTGGAATGCGCAGGCCAGTCAGCATGTGTTGCAAGCGCCAAAAGCCCACGCGCGCGCCATACTCATAGATGGATTCCATATTGGCGTGTCGTTGATCCGGCCAAGCCGCGGCGCCCACGATTTCGCTCAAAAATGCCTCTGAAGCTGGGTCTCCATGCAGGATGTTGTTCTCACCACCCTCTTCATAATTCACCACCACTTGCACAGCGATCCGCGCCCCACCGGGCCAACAAGGATCGGGCGGGGATTGACCATAGCCGCGCATGTCGCGGGGGTAGCGAGGGGGGCTCGTCATGGGGGTCCTTGGCCTTTTGAGAAAACCTTGCTCAAATATCGCGCAACGCCTGCAACTTGCAAGAAAATGCGGCACTTGCCCCTTGCGTCCAGGCGGATAAGCGGCGCACCCTGCGTAAAAAGGAGGCGGTATGGCCGAAGGTTTTCTCACAACACATGTCCTCGACACAAGCCGCGGCTGTCCTGCGGAAGGTCTGGTGATTTGGCTCTATCGGGTGAGCGGCAACAGCCATCGCAAGATCGCGGAAACTATCACCAATACAGATGGCCGGACCGATGCGCCCATCCTTCCCAAAGAGAAGTTCAAGCTTGGCCAATATGAGCTCATCTTTTATGCGGGCGACTATCTGCGGCGCGCAGGGCTCATAGCCTCTGAACCGCTGTTTCTGGATCAAGTCCCAATCCGCTTTGGGCTCAGCGAAGACACGCATTATCACGTGCCGCTACTGCTTTCGCCTTATGGCTATTCGACCTATCGGGGGAGCTGAGCCATGCACCTCCAACAGCAGAAAGGGTAACCATGGCCTGGGCGATCATCGAACACTGGCTCGAATTTGCTGTGCGTTGGACCCATGTGATTGTTGGCATCGCTTGGATCGGCTCGTCGTTTTACTTCATCGCCCTTGATCTGGGGCTCAGGCCTGTGGCGGGTCGTGATGATCTGCAAGGAGAAGATTGGCAGGTGCACGGCGGTGGCTTTTACCATCTGCAAAAGTACCGCGTGGCCCCAGATGGGATGCCCGAAGATCTGACGTGGTTTAAATGGGAAAGCTATTCCACCTGGCTCTCAGGCTTCGCGCTTTTGATCCTCGTCTATTACTTGGGCGGGGAGCTCTATCTGATCGACCCCACCGTGCTCGACATCCCCCTTTGGGCCGGTATCACGATCTCTTTGGTGTCGATCTTCGGCGGTTGGCTGATCTATGATGCGCTCTGCAAAAGCCGCTTTGGCGAAGACAACACCAAGCTCATGGTTCTCTTGTTCGGCGTTTTGGTCGTGATGGCTTGGGGCTACACACAAGTCTTCTCCGGCCGCGCCGCCCTTTTGCATCTCGGTGCTTTCACCGCCACCATCATGAGCGCAAACGTTTTTCGCATCATCATCCCCAACCAAAAGATCGTGGTCGCGGATATGGTCGCAGGCCGCGACGTGGATCCAAAATACGGCAAAATCGCCAAGCAGCGCTCCACTCACAACAACTACCTCACGCTGCCTGTGCTCTTTTTGATGCTGTCGAACCACTACCCTTTGGCCTTTGCCTCGCCCTACAATTGGGTGATCGCTAGCTTGGTCTTTTTGATGGGCGTCACGATCCGACACTACTTCAACACGCTGCATCTCACCAAGCGCCACCTGTGGTGGACCTGGGGCGCCACAGCCCTCCTTTTTGCGCTGATCGTGGCCCTCTCCTTTGTGCCCCCGCGCGACACCTATGACGACCGAGAAGCCGCCTTCAGCCCAGAGATGAGCCGCCTCGCCGCCTCACCGCTCTTTGCTGAAGCCCACGACACTGTCGCCGCCCACTGCTCAGGCTGCCACGCCTATGAGCCTGGCTGGGTTGGCCTGCCCCGCGCCCCCAAAGGTGTGCTTTTCGAGACGGAATACGACACCGTCTTCCATGCCCGCTCAATTTATCTGCAAGCGGGCCTCAGCCATGCCATGCCGCCGGGCGTCGCCAATTACATGAGCGCTGAAGAGCGCGCCCTTCTGCGCGCCTGGTACGAAGGCTCCTAAGCGCGCGTCTTTTTCTTGGGTCAAATACTCCGGGGAGTCCCAACATACTTCGAAATCATTGCCGACCCTAACGCTGCCTGAAACCTTTGGTTTTAACGCGTTAGGGTGAAAAAGGACCTCAAGCTTTTCGCAGTATGTTTAAGGGTCGGGGGCAGAGCCCCAAAAACAGCTCAAGATCTATAAAAACGCCAAGTTGTCGACTGTGTATAAGTTTCACCAGGGCGCAGCACGATGCTCGGAAACTCAGGGTTATGCAGTGCATTGGGCCAATGCTGTGCTTCCAAAGCGATGCCAGCAAAAGCCCCATGTGGCGTTTGGTTCAGCCCATGACCATCGTAAACCTGCAGCCCAGGCGCATCGGTGCACATCTCAAGGCTCAATCCCGCCGCATGCAGCCGCGCCGCCCACCGCATCCCAGAGCCTCGCAAACAGAAATTATGATCAACACTGTGGCGATCCAAAACCACTGGGCTCCTAAAATCGAAATCCGTTCCTGCCACGTCCTCAGGTGCTTTAGGCAAGGAGCCAACGCTCGGCAAATATTGCTCTGCGTTGATCTCAAGCTCATGGCCGGAGTAGTCCGGCGCACCGGTAAGGTTCCAATAGGCATGCTGTGCCAAGCTTATCCAGGTCGGTGCGTCGGTCGTCGCGGAGAGGTCTAAAGCCAGTGTGTCGTCAGACAACCGGTAAATGGCCTCGATCCGTCTATTGCCTGGAAAGCCACCAGCACCTGCCGCCAAATCAATCGAAAACCGCGCCTCGCGCTCGGAAGGTGCGTCCAACTGCCAAGCCTGAAGCTGAGTCCCCGCTTGCCCCGAATGCAGCGTGTTGCCACCAGGTCCGTCGTCGAAGCGGTACTCTGTCCCATCAAGACTGGCGCGCGCACCAGCGATCCGATTTGCCACCGGTCCACAAATCCCGCCAGCCGAGTGCCCAGGCGTAAGGTAGTCCGCGGCACTGTCAAACCCGAGGGTCAAATTCTGCCCTTGGAACCGTAAAGCCCGCAGCGTAACACCAAGGGTCAGAAGATCCGCTTCCAAAGCCCCTGACTTCAGACGCACTTCTCGAACAGGCGTGCCATCTGGCATGTGATCAAAAATCATAAGCTCTGCCATAGAACACCCGCTGCTGGGATGTGGAGCCCATTATGCTCCACAGGTTCTGCACCGTAGTTGATCCAAAACGCATGAGAAGCGGTGCGCCGCACCCGCAACCCTTCGGGCAAAGCCATCGCTTCAGGCAAAAGCATGTGCACAAGCCTGTCCCAAGTGCTCTCCTCTGGCCACCCAGCCAAGTAATAGCAATTGGCCTTCCTAAGAAGCCCCGGCGCATCGTCCGTCATGCGCCACAAGACCTCCTCAGAGGTTTCAACACGCTCAACCCAATGACGAAACGCGCCGCCCTCTTGCAAAGCACGCGCGGCGCTGGGCGGCAAAGACTCCGCATAAACAACTGTTGCATCACAGCCCAGCAAATTTGGGCCCATCGGCAACGGGATCGATAAAGCTTCCGTCTTGCTGTTGGTCCGTGGCCCGTAGACGGTTGTGACCCCTTCAAGGGCCTCTGCCAACCCGTCTGCCAGGTTCAAAACACCCGGCACAAACACAGCTTTGTAGCCGTCAAAATCCCGCGCCGTGCTGGGCACAATGTCGATATTCAGGCCCGCGCGCCGCAACGCGCGATACGCCGAAAAGACCAACCTAAAATAATCAAAATCAGCCCCCTGAGGCTGCGTGCTCCAAGCCCAAGCAGAGGGGTAGTCAAAGACTAAGGCCACATCGCCCTGGCCCGTTTCCATGGGTCCAAGAGCCTCCAAATCCTCCGCCACCTGCTTGGCTTCGGCCAATGCGGGCGCAGGCGCACTGTCAGGCCGCAAAAGGCCTGCATGCATTTGCTCTTGCGCTATCGGTGCTTGTCGCCAGCGGAAATAACAAACGGTCTCAGCACCGTGGGCAAAAGCCTCAAGCGCCCAGAGCCGCGCCATCCCGGGGAGCGGGGCAGGGTTATAAGGGGCCCAGTTTACAGGGCCAGGCTGTTGCTCGATCACCCACCAGCGCCCTTTGCCAACCGCGCGGTAAAGATCGTGGTGAAAGGCCTGAAAATCCGGATCGCCTTGGCGCAAAAACTGCGCTTTATGAGCCTCTGAGGCCTCTAACCTGTCGGACAAAAAACCAATCGGGTAGCTGTCCCAAGTCGCGATATCGAGATCCTCGCCGACCTCAAAATGATCGAACTCAAGCACGCGACCCATGTAGTTGTGGAGCAAAGGCGCATCTGTATGCGCGCGCAAAATCTCCGTTTGGACCCTGTTAAACGCCACCACCTGATCGCTGCTGAAACGTTTGAAATCGAGCCAATGGGCCGGGTTGGCTTCCGTGACCGTAAGATTGGGCAAGTCGATCTCAGAAAAACTTGCGTATTCCATCGACCAAAAGACAGTGCCCCAGGCCTCATTCAGCGCGTCAATCCGCGTGTATTTGGCCTCAAGCCAAGTTTGAAAGCCATGCTTTGCAGGCTCAGAATAGCTCAAAGTGGTATCGTGACAGCCGTATTCATTGTCGGTTTGCCAAGCGGCGATGCCTGGGTGCTTGGCATAGCGTTCAGCCAAGGCGCGCGTAATCTCTGCACAGCTCTCTCGGTAGCCAAGATGCGAGAAGCAATAATGCCTGCGCGAGCCGAACTTGCGCGGCCGACCCATCTCATCCACCGCGAGCATATCTGGGTGTCTCTCAAGCATCCATCGCGGCGGTGTGGCTGTAGGCGTGCCGAGAATGATCTTTAGGCCCGCCTCATGCAGGATCTCAATTGCGCGGTCGAGCCAATCCCAGCGGTATTGGCCGGGTTCAGGCTCAATCCGCGACCAGGCAAATTCGCCGATACGCACCCAAGTGAGCCCAGCCTCAATCATACGCTGCGCGTCTTCTGCCCAAAGACTTTCGTCCCAATGTTCAGGATAATAACAGGTGCCCAGAGTTTGGGTCATAGCGCGATCTGAGCCTCAGGCTTGAAAGGAATATCTGTATTGAGCGCAAAGGTCTTGCCGCCTTGGGGCTCCTCAATACCCTCTGCTGCACTGGTCGCATAAAGCGTGCCAGGGGCCAGCGCCGGGCAAGTCATTTGGCTGGCGGGGAACCTGAGTTCTCCCACACAGGCACCTGACGGATCATAGCCAATTACTTTTGAAGCGCCCCAACAGGCGATCCAAAGCACCCCATCTGCATCGGTCACTGCGCCGTCAGGATTGAGATCTTCTTGGGTCAAGTCCACATGCAGCTGAGGCTTGCCTTGAGGCCAACCCTGTGCATCAAGCGGCTGGCGCATCACCCGCTGCGTTGCTGTATCTGCGAAGTAGGCGCAGCTTCCATCTGGCGCAAATGAGATCGCGTTTGGAATCGAAACCTTATCGTAAAGCTTTGTAATTTTGCCGCCAAAAAAGCGGTATATCGCACCTGCCTCAGGCTCTGCATTTAACCCCATGGTGCCAATCCAAAAGCCGCCCCAAGGATCTGCGCGCCCGTCGTTTGAGCGGGTGTTTGGCTTGTCAGCTTCAAGTTCAACAAGATGTGTCTGAGCGCCGGTAGTGAGATCAAACACAAACAAATCCGTGCTTGAGGCGATCAGGAGTTGGGTCTCATCAATCCATCCCGCAGCAGACACATAGCGATCAAAGGTCCAAGTTTGCGCGGCTGAGTGCAAACGCTTTTCTAAGATATCAAACCAAAAGAGCTCTTGGCGCGCTGGATGCCACAAAGGGCCTTCGCCCAACGTGCAACACCGGTCATCGTAGACTTGAGCGGTCATGCCCCAAAAGCCGCATCAAAGGCCGCAACCAATGTGCGGGCTTTGGCCCTCACATCTTCAACCGACATGCCCGGCTTATAGAGCGCAGAGCCAATGCCAAAGCCATCCGCGCTGGCCGCTTTCCATTCTGCGAAATTCTCTGGTCCCGCACCGCCCACTGCATAAACCTGACAGCCTTCAGGCAAAACGGCCCGTAGCGCCTTAAGCCCACCGGGCCCCGCCATGGATCCAGGGAAAAGCTTGAGACCAGTGGCGCCAGCTTTGAGGGCCGCAAAAGCCTCGGATGGCGTGAAAACGCCAGGCCAACTTTCCATGCCATAGTCGACGGTTTTCGCGATAACCTCTAGATCCACATTGGGTGATACGATCAAGGTGCCACCGGCTTCACGGACTTGGTGCACGTCTTGCGCGCTCAGCACAGTACCTGCGCCAATCGTGGCCTTTTCTTTGGCAAAAATACTCATCCGCCGTATGCTCTCAAAGGGCTCCGGGGAATTCAGTGGCACTTCAATTTTGGTAATGCCTTCTTCGATCAAGGCCGCACAGACAGGCTCTGCTTCATCTGGCGTGATGCCGCGTAGAATGGCGATCAAGGGCCGGGTCATGGATGTCTCCGTCTTTTTTGTCGACCTGCTAAAACAGGTTGTGAGCGTGGCGCGCCGCAATCAGCCCAGAAAGGGTCATTTGCCCAGCATCCTCGCTCCGGGTTGGCACGGACAAAGTGCTTAGAGCCTCTGCATAATAACCACAAATATAAGGGGCGCCGATCAGGGCTACTTGCTGGCCCAACCAATAGGGCTTCGCGGCTGCTATTTCAGATCCGATGATCAAACCAGAAAGCCTCGAGCGACTGACGCTTGCCTCGGTGTCGTTGAGCAAATGGCTGGCGCGCAATTCGAAGAGTTTGGCTGCAAAGATCGCAGGCTTGGAGAGTGTGTCAGACACAGCGCTAAGAAAGGCCTCTTTGTCGAAGTCTTTTGTGTCGACCGAATGTTTGAGGACCGAGTCATATGCCAAAAGCGCAAAAAGCTCGCCAGACAAAAAGGTTCGAAAGCTCACCACTTCGCCCGCGCTCACATGGACCCATTTGCTATGGGTCCCCGGCAAACACACCACGCCGTCCCAATTTGGGTTCAGTCGTAAAAAGCCTGCAATCTGCGTTTCTTCGCCGCGCATAACGTCAGGGTGTTTGACTTGTTTGAGACCTGGCAAAACCGAGACCCGAAGGTCGCTTGCACTTGTCGTTACCGCAACGGGTTCCGTTCCATCAGGCTTGCAGGGCACTTGCGCATAAGGCGCTTCTACCCAACCTTGTCGCGCCCCAACCATACCGCAGGCCAGCACATTGAGTGTTTTGGCATGCCAAGGGGCAATGATCTCACGCAAGGCCTTTTCAAAGCTGCCGGGTGCAAGCTTTGCCATACCTTGGTTGTTTTCGGCCTGATCCTGAACCGCATCATCGTCCGACAGCGCCCAAACCCGCAGGTTGGAGGTGCCCCAGTCTGCTGCGATCCAGCTAATCTCGCTCATCCCGTTGTCACCACACCGCCGTCGATCACAAGCGCTTGGCCCGTCATGGCTTTTGACGCCTTTGAGGCCAAAAAGAGCACGCCGCCGGTAATGTCTTCGGGGTCCAAGGGATCAGGTAAACACTGGCGGCTCAAATGCGCCTTCAGCCCATCTTCTGTGACCCAAAGGTCTTTTTGTTTTTGCGTGAGGACCCAACCTGGTGCCAGTGCGTTGACCCGAATATGATCTGGGCCAAACTCGCGCGCAAGGCTGCGTGTAAGCCCATTGATGCCTGAATTGGCAGCCGTATAAAGCGGATAACCCGCATTGCCCATCATGTAGCTGATTGAGCTGAAGTTTATGATAGAGCCAAAGCCAGCTTTTTGCATACCGGGCAGCACGGCTTGGCAGCCAAAGAAATAGGCTTTGAGATTAATCGCAAGCATCCAATCCCAAAAGTCTTCTGTGACCTCTTCGGTGCTGTGGCGTTTGTCGTTGGCTGCGTTGTTGACCAGGCAGGTTATGGATCCGTGGGCCTCTGCAGCTTGGGTCAAAGAGGTGCGAAAGCTTTCGACATCCGTGATGTCGCCTTGGTGGAAAAGGGGTCTTGCCCCATGCTTTTTTTCCATCTCATTGCAGAAATCTGTGGCGTCAGAGCGACCAATGAAGGCAACCTTGGCGCCTTGGGCTAAAAAGGCATCTGTTATGGCTGCACCAATACCAGAACCGCCACCGGTGATATAAACAGATGCGTTTTTGAGATCTGGGTAAACTGCGATCATTGGCTGGCCTCTTGTTCGGCAAAAGTCTTTGCAAGACTTTTGCGAAAATTTTTGTTCAAAAATTTTGCGCCCTTCATATCTGTTCTCCTTCAAAAACCCACATGGTTTGCGGAAAAGACCACGGAGCAACGAGTCCATGGGACATCAACCATGCCCCAGAAGCCTCGATCGCCCGCTCTTTGAGAATAGGAGCGCCGCGCGACAAAGTAGACGCATTGGCACGGTTGATCAGGCGCACTTTATAGCGCGCTTGCGGTTCGAGACGTGTGAGACGTTGGGGGCGCGGCGCGATCTGCGCACTTGTGTCAGCTTTGCCCAAAAAGACAACAAAACGATTGCCACCTTGGCTGATCTGCTGCTCACCAATCACGGCCGGATCGGCGCTATCGAGACGTAGGATATCGGCGTGCATCATCCAATCGCGATTGTGCTTAAACCAGCTTGTTACCTCACTGAGAACACGCTCTTCCACTTCTGTGAGCTCGCGAGGATCCATTTCAAATCCCATGTGCCGCTGGGCGGCCACCCAGGATCTGAAGGAAATGTCGAGTTCGCGCCCCGAGGTATGGCACCGTCGGGGACCCACGTGGCTTCCAGTGACGGCTGCAGGCAAAAAGAGTGCAGCATTGTGCTGAATACGCAAGCGTTCGAGGGCATCATTGCTATCAGACAACCATACCCGGTGTGTTCGGCTCAAGATACCAAAGTCAATCCGGCCGCCCCCTGAGGCACAGCTTTCAATCTCAACATCTGGGAAGGCGGTGCGTAGACGGTCTATGAGGGCATAAGACCCTCTTGTTTGCGCAGCATCGGGCATGGGCAAAACGCGGTTGTGGTCCCATTTGATATAGTCGACATCATAGGCGCTCAGGATCGCAGACAAGCGCTCGAAGATGAAATCCCGCACGTCTGGCAAAGCCATGTTCAGCGCTTTTTGCTGCCGACCCAAAGTTTGATCTTCGCTGCCGAGCGCCCAGTTGGGATGTGCGCGGTGAATGTTGCTTTCTGGATTGATCATTTCCGGCTCAAACCAGATCCCAAACGTCATGCCTTCAGATTTCACATGATCAATCAAAGGGCCAAGCCCATCGGGGTATTTGCGCGGATCAACCTCCCAATCACTTAGGGAGGTTGTGTCGTCGTCGCGTTCCCCAAACCAACCGTCATCCAGCACAAAGCGTTCCGCGCCAAGTCGCGCGGCGCGGCTTGCGATATCCTTTAAAACATCCAGTTTGTGATCAAAATAAACCGCTTCCCAACAGTTATAGTGAACGGGCCTGGGGCGTTCACGGTCTGGCCAAGGCACCACTTTGTCGCGCAGATAGCGTTGGAAGGCTACCGCGCAACCGTTCAAGCCATCGCTGGAATAGGTCAGGTAGAGCGGTGCGGTTTCAAAGCGCGTAGCGGGCTCGTGCTCCATGCGGGCAGCATGGCCAAATTGTACTTGGCGGCGCCCATCCGGCAGCTCTTCCGCGATCATCTTATGGCCACCTGACCAACCATAGTGAAAACCGTAAGCTTCGCCTTGGGTATTGGTTGCCCCTTTGCACGGGATAATCAGGCCAGGAAAATGCTCATGCCCGGTGCGCCCCGTTCGGTTTTCGCGGTACCGCATACCCGCCGACCAGGGTGTGGTCGCGGTTTGAAACTCACCGCACCATCGCCCTGTAAAATCGATCATCTCATCCGAATGCTGAGGCCCAGGGATCACGGGGGCGGCGAGCCAATGCAGATGCACGGGCCGGGTTGCCTCCAATACAGCTTGGGCGGTGATCAGATGGCTGGCGGCATCCATACGGAAAGAGGCGGTGTAGGTCAGCGCATTCGCAGTGTCCGAAAACGTCAGGATCAGCTCTGCCCGGTTGTCAGAATGCGCAGCCTCTTCAAAGCAGAACTTTGGCAAAAGCGGTGTGCCATCGGTGTCGCGCACAATAAGGCCTGGCTGGCCAGGAAAGGTGCGCACAGCTTCCGGGCAGATCGACAGCTCTGGATTCTCGTCCAGCATGCCACCTGTGACATCGATCCAATGGGCTGCCGCAAGTGTTTCGCCATCGTCATTAGAGCTCAGCGGAGGTCCCCAATAGACCACTTCGGGCAAGCGCTCACGCCTTGCGGCCAACAGGAGCGTCTGTTGGCCATCATCCAATCGCCAAACTTTCATTCTATTTCACGGCCCCCAGGGTGAGACCCGCGATGAAGTGGCGTTGCATCAGGAAGAACATGGCAACGGGGGGCAGGGCGGCGATGATCGAGCCAGCAGACATGAGGTGATACATGGCGCGGAACTGCGCGTTGAAGCTGGTGATGCCAGCTGTCACGGGCTGAGCGTTTTCGCCTTGGGTGAGCACAACTGCCCAGAAGTAATCATTCCAAATGAAGGTAAAAATCAAGACGGACAACGCCGCAATCGCAGGCTTCATGAGCGGCAGCACCACATACCAAAAGATCTTCCATTCTGCGATGCCTTCGACGCGGGCTGCTTCGATCAATTCATAGGGCAAAGCGCGAATGAAGTTGCGCATGAAGAGCGTGCAGAAGCCGGTCTGGAAAGCGATATGGAAGAGTACGAGGCCTGTTTTTGTATTGTAGAGCCCCATGTCCAAAGTGAGGTCGCGCACCGGCACCATGAGGATCTGGAAGGGCACGAAATTGCCCGCAATGAACATGAAGAAGATCAGCAGGTTGCCTTTGAACCGGTAGATGCCCAAAGCAAAGCCGGTCATGCACGACAGTGCCACAGCGCCGATCACCGTGGGAATAGTGATCAAAAACGAGTTCAGGATGTAGCGCGGCATCGACGAGGTGAAGACCTGACCATAATTGGCCCAGAACTCGAAGGACGACGGCACGCCCCAGTAGTTACCAGTGGTAAAATCCACGGCTGGGCGCACCGAAAAGAGCGCCACGGCGATCAGGGGGGCCAGCCACAAGAGCATCGCGATGGGCAACATGCCTTGGTAGGTCAGTTGCCAAGTGCGGGAGGACTTTTCGATGGGTCTGGGGAACATCTCTAGGTCTCCTGCGCTTTAGCGGCGAAGTTCTTTTTCGTCTTGGTACATGCGCCACAAGAAGTAGGCGATGAAGACGAGCATGATCAAAAAGAGCACCACGGCGATGGCTGCGCCATAGCCCATGCGGAAGCCGTATTCTGAGAGCGAGCGCTCGAACATGTAAAAGCTGAGCACGCGGGTGGAGCCAAACGGGCCGCCGTTGGTCATGATGGAGATGAGGTCAAAAGACCTGAGCGCGCCGATGATCGTTACAACGAAGGCAATGAAAGTGGCGGGTTTAAGCTGCGGCAGGATCACGTACCACAGCATCCTAAAGCCTTTTGCGCCATCAAGACGGGCTGCTTCAACTTGCTCGGGATCCACAGCATTCAGCCCCGTGAGATAGAGGATCATCACGTAAGCGGTTTGCGGCCAAAGGCCTGCGGCGATGATGCCATAGGTGGCTGTGGTCGGATCGCCCAGGATGTTGACCGGCTCAAAGCCAAAAAAGCCGATGATGCCGTTAAAGAGGCCAAACTGCGGGTCATAAAACCATGTGAACACCAGGCCCACAACGATCTGGCTGATCACAAACGGAAAGAAAAAAAGCGACTTATAAAGCCGGATCCCCGTGACGGTTTGGTTCAGAAATAGCGCAATCGCCAGACCTGCCGGCAGGGCCAAAAGATAGAGGATCAGCCATTTGACGTTGTTCCAGAACGACACCGTAAACCGGCCATCGTTGAAGAGGAGCTTTTCGTAGTTCCCCAAGCCCACAAATTCGCCGGTTTGGCGCAGGGGCCCGAGGCCGTCCCATTTATAGAGCGAGATGTTGAAGCTCTGGATCACTGGAAAGATCACATAGAGCAGGAACATGGCCACCCCTGGGATCAAGAAGAGCCAGGGCGTGATCGCGATTTGGTTGCGCTTGTACCAGCTGCGCTTTTGAAGGGCAGTGGTGGGCTGACCAGCATCAAGTTGGGCCATAGGTGCCTCCGTCACATAGGGATCGGCAAAAAGGGATCGGCATGGATAAAGGCCCTAGCGTCAGGCCCTTGTCGATATCGATAGGTTTGGCGTGCGAGTGGGGTCGGGTGCGCGAGAGCCGCGCACCCGAGGGATTGTCTCAGTAGACGTCCTGACGCACTTCTTCGAGGCGCTCGAGGATGTCATCGAGGTTCTGTGGGAACACCATGAACTCCTGCATGCCTTCCATCGCGGCTTTCGCCATCTCTGCTGGGAAGTCACGGTCGAAGAACTGGGCCACACCACCTGGTGAGTTCGAAGACAGCATTTCGAAGCCTTTGTTCAGGAACTTGTCGTTGTCTACAGAAGCAGAGGCGTTGACAGGCAACTGACCGAGGTTTGCGCCGTTGTTGATCTCTGTTTGCTCTTCGGCAGAAGCCATGAAGCGCAAGAATTCACGTGCGGCTTCTTTGTTCTGAGCGTTTGAAGGGATGTGGAACGTATCCGTTGGCGCGTCTTCTGCCAGAGCGATACCTGGTGTGATCGCTGGGAACTGGTGGAAGTCGAGCTGATCGTCTGTGAGGCCAGCTTCACGCAGCGGTGCCACAGCGAAGTTACCCTTAAGGATCGCGCCGGCTGAGCCGTCTACGAGGAAGGGAAGCGATTGCTGCCAGTCTTTGTTCTGGTGGTCGTCTACAAAGGCGCCGAGGTCTACGAGACGCTGCCAGTTGGCAAATGTTTCGCGCACGCGTGGGTCTGTCCATGGGATTTCGCCACGTGCCATTTGCATGTGGAAGTCAAAACCGTGGGTCCGCATGTTGAGATAGTCGAACCAGCCAGAGGCCGTCCAAAGCCACTTGGTGCCGATTGTGTAGCACTTGCGGCCAGATGCGATCATCGCTTCGCAGTTAGACACCATCTCGTCGAAGTTCGCTGGCTCAGAGAGGCCGAGCTCTTCGTAGATGTCTTTGCGGTAGTAGATGCCCCACTGGTAGTAGGTGTAAGGCACGCCCCACTGCTTACCATCAATGGTCATAGCGCCTTTTGTGGAGGCGAGGTTTGTGGCGATGTCTTCTTCCATCCACAGATCCGACACGTCCTCAAAAAGGCCCGCTTTCACGTAAGGAGTCATGCGGTTGGCCGCGTACCATGTTGCCACGTCTGGTGCGTTGGCCGTCAGGAAGTTGCGGATTTGAGTTTTGTAGGCTTCGCGGTCGATCACGGTGGTCTCAATGTTCAGACCTGGGTGCTTTTCGCCGAAGCGTGCAATCATCGCTTCCATCGTGGCCCGGGGTGCTGGGTTCGATGTGTCGAGGAAAATTTTGAGATCGCCGGTGAGGCTGTGGCCGCCTGCGAAGGCCGCGCCGCTGAGTGCAGTCGCGGTTACGAGCGACGCGAGGGTCGCTTTGATCATGGAACGCATATGTGTCCTCCCTGGGTGCTTCCATTTGGCTTTTCCGAGTTCCAAATAGTGAAACTTGGTTTTGCATATTGAAATCATAACCGCGACTCGCCTAGTCTTGTCAACAGTGAGTCTCGATTTGCGGGACCAAGAGCGCGATTTGCGCCGGGAGGAGAATGATGGCGGCCGAGAACGGCATGGCGGGCGGTGGCACCGTGGGCAAGGCACTGGATGTGCTGGATCACATCGCGATGTTCGCGCGCCCTGTGCGGTTCAATGAACTCCTGACGGGCTCACCCTATCCCAAGGCGACGCTCTATCGGCTCGTGCAGGTTTTGGTTGGCGAAGGCATGGTCACCTTTAATGCGGATCAAGGCACCTATAGTTTGGGCATGCGCCTTGTGCGTTTGGCCCATGCGGCCTGGGACCAGTCCTCCTTGGCGCCCATCGCGCGCCCGCACATCGATGCGCTTAGCGCTCAGGTTGGCGAGACAGTCCATCTGGCACAGATCGACAACGCCCAGGTTCTCTACGTGGACAAGCGCAACGCGCGCGTGCCTGTAGAGATGTACTCCCAGGCGGGCAAAGTGGGCCCAGCCTATTGCACGGGCGTTGGCAAAGTCATGTTGGCCTATCTGGGGCCAAGCGAGCTGGACCGCGTGTTGCAACAACAAGCCTTTCACCGCTTTACGCCCCATACGCTCACCAACGAAGACCAATTGCGCCGCGAACTCAGCGACATTCGGGCCAATGGATATGGGTTTGACCGCGAAGAGCACGAACCCGGCATCATTTGTGTCGCTGTCCCAATTTTAAGCGCGCAAGGCCGCTTGCTCGGGGCCCTTTCGGTCACAAGCACCACCTCGCGCACAAATCTTGCAGCTCTGGAAGCCCAGCTTCCGCAAATTCAAACAACCGTTTCGGCCATTGCCGAAGAGGTACAAGCCTGGCGGTTCCCCGACCAGGCTCCTGCGTCTATGGAGGACTAGGCCATGTCAGGTGTGACCCTAAACAATGTGATCAAACGCTACGGCGAAACCCAGGTGATCCACGGCGTGGACCTAGAGATCGAAGACGGCGAGTTTTGCGTCTTTGTGGGCCCCTCGGGCTGCGGCAAGTCCACGCTGTTGCGCATGGTGGCCGGCCTGGAGGAGACCACCGAAGGTCAAATGCACATCGGCGCGCGCGACGTGACCAAGATGGACCCATCAGAGCGCGGCGTGGCGATGGTGTTTCAAACCTATGCGCTTTATCCGCATATGACCGTGGCTGAAAACATGGGCTTCGGCCTCAAGATGAACAATCATCCAAAAGAGGAGATCAACAAGAAGGTCGCGGAGGCCAGCCGCATCCTCAAGCTGGACGAATATCTCAAACGCAAACCGAAAGCCCTTTCGGGCGGGCAACGACAACGGGTGGCCATTGGGCGGGCGATTGTGCGTGGCCCGGAAGTGTTCCTCTTTGACGAACCTCTGTCGAATTTGGATGCAGAATTGCGCGTTGAAATGCGCGTTGAGATCGCGCGGCTCCACCAAGAGATCGGCGCCACGATGATCTATGTGACGCACGACCAAGTGGAAGCCATGACGCTTGCCGACAAGATCGTTGTGCTGCGCTTGGGTCGGATCGAGCAAGTCGGCGCGCCGATGGATCTCTACCGTGACCCCGACAACAAATTTGTGGCAGGCTTTATCGGCTCACCGGCTATGAATTTTGTCGCAGGCACCGTGGGCGATGGCGCGATTGATGCGCCGGGATATGGCGCACGCGTCTCCCCTCAGATCGCGATGCCAGAAGAGGGCCATTCGGTCCTTGTGGGCGTGCGTCCTGAGCACATCGCCATCGACCTCACCGGTGACACCCACCGCGTTGAACTGACCGAAGCCCTAGGCGGCATCAGCTACGTCTATCTGAAGTCCGAAACGGGCGAGAGCCTGATCGTCGAACAACGCGGCGACCACCGCTCCAAAGAAGGCGACCGCGTCAGCCTCTCCTTTGAGAATGAACGGGTCTATGTCTTCGACAGCCAAAGCGAGCTGCGCTTGCGCTAAGGAGGTTTGGTTTAAAGCGCTGATGATGAGCTATTGAAGCGCTTAAGCTCAAAACACGCTTACTTTTAGCGCTGCGAAAGTCTGCTCGGAGCCCAAGGTGCGTGATGCTGCAGTATCCACCAATGTCTGGTTTGCGTTGATCCACGTCCCCGCTGCCTTCTTCCGAAAGCTAGATATGTTGACAAGTCGATGATATGGTTAAAGCGAGCTGTCGGTGCGGGGTTGTCTATGAAGGAATATGATGTCTTCATCTCGCATGCTAGCGAAGACAAAAGCCTAATTGCCCGCCCGCTTGCAAAATTCCTTCGAGATTCGGGCTTCCGTGTTTGGTTTGATGAGTTTGAACTTGGCGTCGGCGATAGCTTGCGGCGCGCAATTGACAAAGGGCTGTCCAGGTCAAACTATGGCGTTGTTGTTCTTTCATCAGCCTTTTTCTCTAAGGGTTGGACGAACTATGAGTACGACGGGCTTGTTCAACAGAGCATTGACCAACCTGGCATTATACTGCCAATCTGGAGCGGCATAGAATTTGATTATGTTGCTAAAGAAAGTCTGCCTTTAGCGAACATTGTGGCAGAAAGATACCCAACTTCGACCCGTGCGGAAATAGGTCAGAGCATCGCTGCGAAAATCGGCGTTGCCAAAATAAATAGAAGAGGTAAATCCTTCGTCATACGAGAAAGCGAGAGTGTCGCAGTTTCAAGTACGGATATTGAAAAAGGATTTGTCACAGCGTCCACCGTTCAGTCAGATAGAATTGTTAATTCTGAAGATACGATTGTCGGCACTCAAAAAGTCATTATGCCGATACGAGATCAGCTTGGATTCTACGAGTTTTTTCATTGGAAGTCTGATCCGGGCGATATTGAGATAATTCGGTTCTCGTTGTACGATAAATTCTTGAACTCTTTGGTTGATAGTGAGGTTGAGCTGGTTGAACACACGGATCAACAACTTCGGGCTCGAATTCACTTTGAAATGCGAAAGAACAGATTTTTCGAATTCTCCGCGAAGGTCAAATCAAGGAACTACTTTCAAGACCTTTACAATACTGGATCGTCGAGGGCGGAGTTTGTCTTTGTAAGCGGAATGAAGCTTTTTGAGTATGAACTAGTGTATCCGCAGCGCGATTTTCCCGCCGGGATTAAGGTATCCCTTCCTAGCATGCAAAAGGGGGAGGCAAGACGAGAAAGATCTCGGTTTCTATTTTCGCGCTTCAACGTGCGTGCGGGAACCAACCTTGAGTTCGGGCTGCAAGCGTAAACTGCTGAAATCTTCAACATGACGCTGGTCATGGAGACTAACCCATGGATCTGCCGCTCATAGTAGGAACTGGACCTTAGAGCCGTTGCCATGAATGGCAGGAAAGTCCTCTAAAGCGTTATGCGAAAAACCTGAATCACCTAACGCTGCCTGAAACCCTTGGTTTCAACGCGTTAGCTGATGCACGATATCTCAGGTATTTCGTCAAACGCTGTAATCTGACAGTTCCAGGAGTCTTTTCTAAGCGTAAAAAACCCAAAGCCAACTGCTCCGCGTGATTTGGAACGCAGGTTTCTCAGTCGCGCGCGGAGTTGAGCGGGCCGATCAGTTCAATGCGGTCGGTCCAAATGTATCCGTCAAAACCATGCGGTACGTTGTCAAAGCTCTCTGCATCGTCAATCCCGCTTGCAAAGCCGGATCCATCGTAGGGGCCTGCAAGAATAACCTCTGTTCCTGCCGCTTCTAGCCTCCGTGTGAAGCGGTGCGGCCAGCCCCAGAGGAGTTTTGCATAGTTTTGGGGCACCAAAATCAGCGTGTTGCGGCAGCTTTCCGGCACGTAGCCGCTCCAACCCAGCGCGAGATAGCGCAGCAGGCAGGTTTTCAATGAGTTTCGGTCAAAGCCTCGGAGGCCTGGTATTGCTTTGAGCGCAGCGCGTGTTGGCGGGGCTCCGCCATAGACGCCAAAAACCTGTGCCCGAAAATCCGATCTCTCCAGCCTTGCAGCCAGCTCTAAGCCGTCCTTACCGCGTGTGCTTTTGAAGTTGATGAGGAACTGGCCCCCCAAATTTTCTTCCAACACTCCGTTCAAACTGGGCATCAGACCAACAGCTTTGCCTCTGAGCGGATACGTCTCCGTCCCGTCGTCTATACGGTAGCCAAGATCCAAGGCTTGCAGCGTCGCAAGGTCCTGTTCGTGCGTGACGCCAGTGCCATTCGTACGGCAATCAACCGTCCAATCGTGGAAAACGGCAAAGGCCTTGTCCGTTGTCAGGTGAATATCAATCTCCACAACCGCGGCGCCGAGACGAAAGGCCTCCGCCATCGACGGGATCGTGTTTTCGATGAAGCTATGCGTGATCGGCTCCACCGGGGCGGCATGGCAAGACGTGCTCGACCGATCTGAGCCTGTGTAGATATGATGCACACCCCGATGGGCAATCACGCGCGTTTCATGTTGGTCCAGCCCAGACACAAACCGCGACGTATTCCCAAGCCAAAGCCCTACGCCGAGGAGCGCGATAGCAATCGTAGATGTCTTGAGAAATCGACGCATCGCTTACCCATAAATCACAAAGGCGAGGCCCAACAGTCGTGTTCTCGACAAACTGCGTGAAATAATGGGAGGGCGGGTGTCCTTCGAATTTACCAACGCTTATCGGCCTATGGATCAGCGAAATGCGGATCCCAAGCCAGTCTATCCAGTTTGATTGTCATGGTGCGCGCGCTTGCGATCCAGCCAAGCTTCGAAGCGCACCCACACTTCGCTCACAAAAATGATGATGGCTACATACGGTGTAACAAAGATGACGTAGAGGCCAGCAAGAATAAACGACAATCCATGCCATGCAGCCAGTTTGGTCACAAAGCTCCACTCGTCGCAATGCACTCCTTTTAAACTGCCTCCGGTACATCCAACGGCCTTAAAGTGGGCGTCTGTCCAAAACACAGAGGTGTAGGCCACACCAACGAAGAGTAAGCTGAGCAAAACCACGAGCCGCGCCCATCGTTGCTTTGCAAAGACTAAGACCAGCAGCGAAAAGACGGGTAAAAACCAAAACCAGGCAAGGATGAATTCTCCGAACATGACAGCATAGCTAAGCACGCCTCATCGGCTCAAGAAGTCAGGATAACCTCTATTGCGCTGGCGGAAACGCGCTATAACGGAGCCATGGGCTTCAAGCTTACATCTGCACAAGAGATCCATGACGGCCAGGTCAACGCGATTTGGAACGCGGGCTGGCATGAGGCGCATGCGAGCATCGTTCCCTCCAGCCTAACTGCTCTGCGGACGCTAGAGAGCTTTCAGGACCGTGTTGCAGAGAACCGCGTTTTCACGCGGATTGCGCTGGCGGGGATGGATGTGCTGGGGTTTTCAATGGTCAAAGCCGATGAGCTTTATCAAATGTATGTCTCACCCAAGGCGCGCGGCAAGGGGGTGGCACAAGCGCTTATGTGGGACGCGGAAGCTCGAATGCGCGCGCAAGGGCACAAGACGGCTTGGCTCGCCTGCGCTGTAAACAACAATCGCGCCGCGCGGTTTTATGAAAAATGCGGATGGGTGAACGCAGGCCTTGAAGAGGTTGCTTTGGATACCTCCGAAGGGTCCTTTCTTTTAGAGGTTTGGCGTTTTGAGCGTGCGCTTGGCCAAGGTTGACCTCTCAGTTGCTTATCGATCGGCAAAGGACGAGCGGAACTTAGCTGCCCAGTGCCCGTGCTCTTGCGTGAGGATCCAAAGCGAGCGGAAGGTTGTGAGGAGCCTCCTATCGCTGCCATAGCGGTTGATCTGCGCATCTAAATGCACTTTTGCCTCTGAAGCACGAAGGACGCGGATGTCTTCAAAGGCGGAATGGGACCAATCTGACCCAGCACGGGCACGGAAATCTGCGAAATAGGTGTTCGGTGTGTGCCAGGTTTTCAACGCAACACCACTCATCCGAAAATGCGGGAAATGCAGCGTTGCTGCGAGTGCTGCTTCGTCGCGCGCGTTGAGCGCGTCGATATGGGCCTGCATCACATCAAGGGCGGCCTTTACGGAGGCGTCATGATCCATTTTGTACCTCCCATTTGGGGAACCTATAGAGGCGCTCCGGGTTCTCCACCAGGATTTTACGAGCCGTTTCAGGCCCTGCCCAGTCGAACAGAAGATCCAAAAGATCGCCGTCGTTAGGCATAGGGCCGTCAAAGGCCGGATGCGGCCAGTCGCTGCCCCAGACCAATCGGTCCGGATTGGCGGAAATGAGCGCTTTGGCCATGGGCGCAACGTCGTCGTAGTCGAGGGAACTGCTCTTCGTGATGCGATAGGCCCCCGACAGTTTTACCCAAACGGTCCCACACTCAACCGCCCTGAGAAGCGCTTGAAAGCCCGGATCGTTCACGCCGCGCACGGTGGGCACATGACCCATATGGTCAAACACCACTGGAACCGGCAGATCGGTCACGCGCTGCATCAGATCGGGCTGCGCGGACACATCCGTGAGGATCTGCAAATGCCAACCGATATCGGCCAAAACGCTGGCCAGCTTCGTGAGATTTTCGGCACGGATGCCGCTTGAAAAGAGCATATTGAGCCGAGCGCCTACAGCACCCTGCGCGGACATTGCCTGCAGATCTGATAGGCGTGTTTGATCATTGAACACAACAATGGCTTTCACGGACCCATCCGTGGGCATGGACTGCATAGTGGTTCGATTGTCAGTGCCAAAAATGCTGGGCTGAACGATGACCGCGCGGTCTAAGTCCAAGGCCGCTTGCAGGACGCGATAGGCCGACAGAGGTGCGCTGGGCGCGGAATAGCTGCGCTCTGCAATCTGAGGGGAGGGCCCGTCAAATACGTGGAAGTGACAGTCACAGGCCCCGGCGGGTATCGGAGCCTTAGGGGTTCTGGGCTCTGGGTCTGGAGGTGCAACAAAGGAGATTTGGCTCATGGCTCAAAAATATCTGAGTTGCAGGGGAGTCTCAAACCTGGTTGACCTCCGGTGACCTCTAAGCCCCCATCGCATTGCTCTCAGCAATCAAGTCACGGCCGAGTTGCGCAAAGAAGTCGCCCAAGTCCAGCGAGACCCAGTTCTCAGCCAATTTGCCATTTGCGATGCGGTAGAAATCCATGACACGCAGGGTCATGACTTGTTCGTTGGCTTTTTGGCCCAGATAATCGCCTTTGAAGGTCATGGTCATCGAAGGCCAGCCAGACATGGCGGCGTAGTTTTGATCCGAAAAGCGGCAGTAGTGATTGCCGCCTTTGCGATCTGGGAAGGCATGCAGGAATGGACGCCGGTGATCTTGGACAAACCCCTCCCACCGGAAGTTTGAGCCAATGGAAGACGGCCCATACCACATCATATCATCCGCCCAGACCCCATCCGGCCCGGTTTGTCCGGCTGAGCCCATGGTTTTGGGGTCATAGACGTGCAGATTGTCCATCATGCGCTGCACAACGTCGAAAGAATCGCCTTCGTAAGAGCCGCTCGGGCAAAGCCCATCTTGAGTTGCGGGTGCTGGCCATGTGAGCGCTGTGCCGATTTCGCTTAACGGCAAGCGCCCGCATTGGTGCATCAGATCGGGCAAGTCGAAGATGATCTTGGCCTCAACGATCTGGTCGTTCTCAATGCGGTAAAGTTCACCGACACGCAGAAAAACAAGGCGATTGCAGGGCTCTAGCCCCCAAAGCGGCTTGGTGAAATTGCCCACGTAGTGGGTCACAGCTGCGCACCACTGGCCCTGCTCAAAGAGCCGATTTGTCCCGCCAATAAAGAGCAAGTCTCGGCGGTGCAGGTGCTCAAAGGCCTCCCGAAGAGGTTTCACAAACTGATCGATCACAGCCTCCGGACCATTCGCCTGCGCCAATGGCCAAGCAAGATCCCAAGTGGTGTTTGGGGCGAGTAATGCATGGGCAGAAGGATCCAAAAACAGGCGATCCAGAGCGTTGCGGAGGGTTTTTCTATAATCAGTTGAACTGCTTGGCATGGTTTTTCTTTCTGTTTCCACAAAAGCAATTGCAAACCCGGGACGCTGAGTCTAGCGTTTTTGCAAACGTGTGCAAAAATCGGTGCGCGCTGCGATTTGGAGATGCATTATGGCTGAAATCGAACTCCGAAATGTCTCGAAACGGTGGGGCGACTTTGTCGGCGTCGACAATTTTAATCTCACCATCGCGGACCGCGAATTTCTGGTGCTTCTCGGGCCGTCGGGCTGCGGCAAGACCACCACGATGCGCATGATCGCGGGGCTTGAGGATGCCACCGAAGGCGATATCCTTGTGGACGGTGAACGCGTCAATGACAAAGAGCCCAAAGATCGCGACATCTCGATGGTGTTCCAGTCTTACGGCCTGTACCCCAACATGAACGTTTACGAAAACATCCGCTTTCCGTTGAAGGTGCGCAAAGTAGATCCCGCCACACACGATGAGCGCGTGCGCCGTGCCTCTGATATGGTAGAGCTTGGCCCTTTCCTGGATCGTAAACCTGCGGCTCTTTCGGGCGGTCAACGCCAACGCGTGGCCCTGGCGCGCGCGATTGTGCGTGAGCCCAACGTCTTTTTGATGGACGAGCCGCTGTCGAACCTCGATGCCAAGCTGCGCGTCTCGACTCGAGCGCAGATCAAAAACCTCAGCCACGAGTTACAGGTCACAACGATCTATGTGACCCACGACCAGATCGAAGCCATGACGCTTGCGGACCGAGTGGTTGTGATGAGCAAAGGCATCGTGCAGCAAGTGGGCACACCCACAGATATCTACGACAATCCAGCCAACACCTTTGTGGCTGGCTTTATCGGTTCTCCGGCGATGAACCTGGTGGACGGCACGCTCAAAGGCGGTGTTTTTGAAGGCCCAGGCATGCGTGTGGAAGGCTTCTCGGCCCCCGATGGCGCGGTCACGCTTGGCTATCGCGCGGAAGACGCCACCGTTTCGGACAGCCCAGCGGAAGTGAATGCTGAGGTCTACTCAATGGAGCTTTTGGGCGATGCGACCATGGTCTCCGTTCGCCCGCAAGGATCATTGATGAGCGTCAAAGCTCACAAAGAATATCGCACCGAAATCGGCAGCTCTGTGAGCTTTTCGGTGCCTGCAACGATCTGTCACCTCTTCGACAAAACGACAGGGGAGCGGTATCCGGCTTAGGCCATTTAGAAATTTGCACGCCCCGAAAACTGGGGCGGCGAAATCCGGGCGTGGGCTTGCAAGACACGCCCAACAAATCAGGGAGAAACTGAATGTACATGAAACAATTTGCACTTGCGGGTGTTGTCGCGCTGATGGGCTCTTCAGCCTTTGCCGGTGGCCACGCTGGCTGCCCAGAGTCGGGCCGCATCAGCATCGTTGGCAATGAATTCCCAGCGATCCAAACCGTTGGCGCAGGCGCGCTTGCTTGCGGTGGTGACGCGGTTGAGGCGAGCTCAAACCTCACAGCAGACCACCAGAAAATCAACCTGGCGGGCATGCAAGGTAACCCTGCGGAATACACATCCGCTATCATCGCAAACTCATCTATCGTTGCATTGATGAACGAAGACGTCATTCGTCCGCTAGATGACCTCGTTGCAAAGCACGGCGGCGGCTTGGCGAAAAACCAGCTGATCACCATCAACGGTCAAGTCATGGCCGTAGCCTTCATGGCGAACGCACAGCACCTTGTGTACCGTGCTGACCAGCTTGCTGAAGCTGGGGTTGAAGTCCCAACAACCTATGAGGACATGCTCGCAGCTGCCAAAATGCTGCGCGAGAAAGGCATTTCGCAGAACCCGGTTGGCGGCGCTTACAAAGCCGGTTGGAACCTCGCGCAGGAATTCAACAACATGTTCCTGGGCTACGGTGGCACGCACTTCAAGCCTGGCTCCGCTGAGCCAATGGTAAACTCAGAAGCGGGTGTGAAAGCGCTTGAGATGATGAAAGCGTTGTCTGAGTACATGAACCCAGACTTCCTCACGCACGACTCAAACGCCACCAACGCGGAATACCGCGCGGGCAACGTTGCGCTGATGAACATGTGGGGCTCCCGTGCCGCAACAATGACTGACGCAGAAGGCGTGCCACAAGAAGTGGTTGATGGCTTTGCAATCGCAGGCCCAATGACAGTCGGTGGCGGTGATATTCCTGCCACGACACTCTGGTGGGACGGCTTCACAGTGGCCAAAAACATCTCTGACGAAGACGCAGAAGCGACCTTCATGGCGATGACCAAAGCCATTAGCCCAGCGATCTTGAGCGACGACGAAGTGGCCAAGCAAGCGGTTTGGTTGATCGACGGCTATGAGCCAACAGAAGCTGCTGTTGGTGTGTTTGCAGCCGCACAAGCGGGCTCCATTCCTTACCCAATGCTGCCATTCATGGGCCTGATGCACACAGCTCTAGGCGCTGAACTGTCTGACTTCATGCAGGGCAAAGAATCTGCTGAGCAAGCTCTGGCAGACGTTGAAGCCGCCTATATCGCGGCCGCCAAAGAAAAAGGCTTCCTCTAAGAAGCTGAAGTTCGGAGCACGCGCACAACCCGCGTGCTCCGGATTTGATCCGAGGTCTCTTGGCAAGGCGCTTCAAAGAGACCCCTGATCAGGTCCGGGCAGATCCGGGGAGGGGATTTATCCCGATTAAGAAATGTCAAACCTAAGTGGGGACATATGAAACACCGCACATTCTTTTGGTTCTTTCTTCCAACAGCTCTTGCGATGCTTATTTTCATCGCGGCACCCATTGTCTCGGTGGTCATGCAGTCGTTCTTCACACCGCACGAGGCCGTGCTGGTTGTTGTTGAAAACTGCGGTCCTTTTGGGTGCACAGAAGAGACGTCGATTGATCAAGAAGCCACGGCTCAATTGCGGGCTGAAAAGCCTTTGGGCCGCTTTGTTGGGCTCGACATCTATTTCGACCGCGGCCACCTCGCCATCAAAGAGGTGGGGGAAGCCTGGCGTAATTCCCAAGGTTTGGGTTCGTTCTTCAGCGAACTTGGCGACCTGCCGTTTTACCGCGCCTTGGCCTTCACACTCACATACACCTTCGTTTGCACACCTGCGCTGATCGCTCTCGGGTTTGCCATCGCGGTGGCGGTCAACACATTGCACCGCCATCTCAAAGGCTTTGTGATCTTCTTTTCGCTTCTGCCGATGATCGTAACCCCGCTTGTGGGCTCGCTCATTCTCTTTTGGATGATCGATGCGCGCGGGGTGCTCGGAAATCTCATTCAATGGCTTGCGGCTGATCCTGATCTGTCGCTCAAGGCCTCAACAGGGCTCATGTGGATCTCGCTGATTGTCTATGGGATCTGGTCCTCTGCGCCCTTTGCTTTTGTGGTGTTCTACGCAGGCCTGCAAACCATGCCGCAAGACACGCTTGAAAGTGCGATGATCGATGGAGCCACGCGCTGGCAACAGATCCGCTACGTGACCATCCCGCATCTCATGCCTCTTGTGACCTTCGTGGCGCTCATCCAGCTTATGGACAACTTCCGCGTCTTTGAACCGATAGTTGGCTTCAATGCAGAGGCTCATGCGACCTCGCTCAGTTGGATCATATTCAACGACCTCTCTGGCGAAACCCAGCAGCTATCCGCGGCTGCCACCACTTCCGTGCTCACCATCTTGGGCGTGGCAGTGCTTTTGTCGCCTGTCTTGGTGCGCACCTGGCGCGACTTTGCGGGAAGGGGAGCCTAAGCCATGTCCATCGCTTCTGAACGTCGTTCCCCCGCTTTGCGCTTTGCGCTCTCAGCCTTCATCGTTGTTTGGCTGATCATCGCGGCCTTCCCGTTCCTGTGGACCCTTTGGGGGTCGTTCAAGGTCGAGCTGGATTTCTTCTCTATTGCCAATTGGACAAACGCCCTCACAGGCGCCAACACCGAAAACACCTATGGCAGCCCCTTCACCGGCGTGGGCTATGAAGGCGCGTGGATCAAAGAAGAGTTTTGGCGCAACGTCATCAACACCGCTTTCGTGTGCCTTTTTGTTGTGACAACGTCTCTCACCATTGGCACGTTGGGCGGCTACGCGCTCTCACGGTCGGGCTACCGCTACGTCTTTTGGCTCTTGATCATTGCGCTGATGTTCCGGGCCCTGCCGCAGATCACGCTCGTGTCTGGCTACTTGCCTGTGTTCTTCAATTGGAATGTTTGGGGCTTTTTGCCCACAGCAATCATCGTGCTCGTGGCGATCAACCAGCCCTTCACACTCTGGATGCTGCATTCCTTCTTTGAATCGATCCCCAAGGATCTCGACGAAAGCGCCAAGGTGGATGGCTGCACGCAGTTCCAGGCCTTTTGGCACGTGATCATCCCTGTCATGTGGCCTGGCGTGATCACCACAGGGCTTTTTTCGTTCCTATTGGCCTACAACGATTTCATCGTGACCTCGCTGGTTCTGGCCGAAAGCAATCGCACCATGATCCCCGCCATCGCGGCTTTCTTGGGAACAACACAAACGGAAGGCAATGTGATGTTTGCCGTGGCCGCCGTTGTCTCTGCAACAGCCCCGCTCTTCGTGCTTGTGATGGTCTTCCAACGCCAGATCGTGAGCGGCCTCACCGCCGGCGCTGTTAAAGGGTGATCGCCGTCTCGGAAACGCTCCTGTGGAGCGTTTCAGGCGATCACAGGCGGAGCCCAGGGAAAGAGCCGAAATAGAAAAGGTCTGGGAGACCTTTTCAGGCGATCACGGGCGGAGCCCCAAAAGGGTTCAAGCAGCGGAGACTTTGTATCCAAAGGAGCCTAGATGCAGGCGGATTTTTTGGTTGTGGGCGCAGGTTCTGCGGGATCCGTCTTATCTGCAGAGCTGAAGCGAAGAGGGGCGGGCAAGGTCCTTGTTTTAGAGGCGGGCCGCTCCGAGCGTCATCCTTTAGTGTCAATGCCGTTTGGCCTGGTTTGGCTCTTAGGCGGCGCGCGTGATTGGGCGTTTCGCTCGAACCCTATGAAGGGATTGAACGGGCGCTCCATTGCTATTCCGCGTGGCCGAATGGTCGGCGGGTCCGGCTCTATCAACTCGATGGTTTGGTTTCGAGGACGCGCGCAAGATTTCGACGCTTGGCAGCTCAATGGGTGGAGCGGTGCAGAGGTATCTCCTGCCTTTGATGCGGTTGAAGCCAAACTTAGGCCACAGGTTTTTCCCTCGCCCCATCCGCTCACAGCCCAGTTACAAAGCGTCTTGCGCGCCAATGATCCGCACCCGAACCCTGATGTTGAAAGCGCGGGCATCTGTTCTCACAACCTCATTCGGGGGCGTCGCAATTCCGCAGCCACAGCCTTCTTGCGTCCATCAGGTGTAGAGGTACGCACGGGCTGTGAGGTGGATTGCCTGTTGTGGACCGACGATCGCGCAACGGGCGTGCGCCTTGTCGATGACAGTGAGATCAAGGCTACAAAAGGTGTTGTGCTCTCGGCAGGATCGCTTTTGTCGCCCGCCATCTTGATGCGCTCTGGCATTGGCCCCAGTGCGGATCTTAATCGCCTTGGCATTGATGTAAGATTGGATGCACCAGAGGTTGGGCAAAACCTGCACGATCACCCCGGCATTGGCCTGCATTTCGAGGGCCCGGGAACGGGCTATGGATTAGAGCCGCGTCAATGGGCAAGCTGGGCAATGGCCCCCTTTGCCTACTTGCTGGGGCGTGGGCGTTTGACCTCTCCCACTGTGGAAGGTGCCATGTTCTTCAACGCGCGCGGTGAAAGCTCAGAGCCGGATGTGCAATCGCATTTCATTCCGTTTTATCTCGATCCCAAAGATCGCAAGTACCGCGCCACGTCTGGGTATTTTGCTGACGTTTGCCTATGTCGTCCACGCTCAAGAGGCAGCCTGACCCTGGCCTCAAAAGACGCCAAAGCCTCGCCTATTATTGACCTCGGGGTTTTTCGGGACGGGCGAGATCTAGAGACAATGGTGCAAGGGGTGCTCCGGTTGCGGAAGTTACTTGGCACGGCCAGGTTTGGGGAAGGAAAAGCGCATGAGATTGCGCCAGGGGCCGAGATCCAAGCACAGGATTTGGCCAGCTATATTCGCCAGAATGCGGGTACGGCCTATCACCCAGTGGGAACGCTCCGCATGGGGGATGACAAAGAGGCCCCTATATCCGCACGCTTGGCGGTTCGTGGCATGCAAGGCCTTTGGGTCGCGGATGCCTCAGTGATGCCAAAGATCACCTCGGCCAATACCAATGCCCCCTCGATGATGATCGGGTATAAAGGTGCAGATTACATCATGGAGGACGCGCAATGACCTCTGAACAACAGCTCTATGAGATCTTCAGGCAGAGCGCCAAACAACCTGGTGATTGGGCGCCTGCGTTGCACGCTCTCTTTGCGCCCCAGGCTGTGATCAATGTTGTCCATCCCTTTAATGCGATGTCCCGAGACGCGTATTTGGAGACCTTTCTGGGCGGGCTGAACGAGAGCTTTCTTGGTCTATCACGGCGCGATGATATTGTGATGTCAGGTTGCTTTGAGGAGCATTCCTGGATCAGTGTAACAGGCTATTATGCCGGCAGATTTGACGCGCCCTGGCTTGGTTTGAAGCCAACTCAAGAGCTGGCCTATTTACGATACGGTGAATTCTATCGCTTTGATCAGTCGCAAGTTGTCGAGGCCTATGTCTTTCTCGACTTACCCGAACTCATGATGGCCACGCATCAATGGCCAATTGCAACTGGGCCAGGGCTTTCGCGCGGTTACACTGGCCTGATACAAGGGCCGGCGAGCCAAGACGGTCTCATATGGGACCGCGACACCTCGCGCGGAGACGACAGCTCTCAAAGGGTCACTGAGATGCTCAGGGCACTCAACACGCCCGATGAAGCATGGCGCCCTTTTTGGCATCAGGATATGATGTGGTACGGTCCCGGTGCTTTCGGGTCCTTCAAAGGAATTGAAGCATTTCGCAGCTTTCAAGTGCCTTTTGAAAGCCAATTTGAAGGGTGGTCGGGAGGCGCTGCAGGAAATGGTTTAACGTCGCATTTCGCGCGCTTTGGGCATGGTGACTATGTGTGCTCTGGCGGCTGGCCTTAGGTCACCGGGGTGAGTGTGAAACCCTTTTTAGAAACGCAACCCACCCACGAACGGGTGTTTATGCGGGTCTGCGATTGGTGGCGACGTGAGGGGGATCTCTTGGTGGAGAATTGGGTTTTCGTCGATGTTCCCCATCTGCTTTTGCAGTTGGGCCGCGATGTTTTGGAAGAGTCGCGATCTTAACCTTTTTCTTGGTAAAAATACTCAAAAGGAGCGGCGGAACGGCGTTCTTTGCGCTTTGCGCAAAAACGCCCCGCCCGCCGTCCCATCTTGTCAGCGCTTGCCGTAGTAGAGTCCCACGACATGCTCGGCTTCTGCAAAAAAGAGCCATCGTTGTGCCAAAGCAGCTGTGAAATAGGTCAGAACAGCAACCGCGCCAATCAGGTGGCTCGAGGCGAGAAGCGCAGTAACCAAAGTGATCGTCAGTGCAAAGATGACGATCATTTGAAGCTTTTGCGCGTGTTTGCGCCCGATGGTGTGTACCATTTCTTTTAAGAGATAGTTTGGACCTGTATGCGGTGGCTCAAAAGCGCGGACAGCACCACGATCCCCAAGACCTGTGGCCGTGGCCAAGTTCGATCCCGCTGATTTAAACCGGTCGTCTGCGCTGGCGTAGACGTAACCTTGCAGAAAAACTGTGATCACCGCGAAGACGGCAGACAGCATCATTTGGCCTGCCAGCAACGCCCCGCCGATAAGCGAAAACGCCAAAAAAAGTGCCGGTGTTGTGGCGTGGTTCCAGCGTGGTACGGTTTTGAGCTGCGCGTAAATCATCGATGTCGCAAAGACCGTGGC
>JBCDCE010000003.1:0-91795 GCA_039182515.1 Pseudomonadota bacterium
ATTGTCAGATTGGAAATCTGCACATTGCCACGCTGAACCGGCAAATGCGGCCAGATCAACGCGTACTGCTCTTCTGTTATCTCATTCATAACAGACAGTTAGCAGAAATCAGGCCAGGACAATAGTGTTAACACGCCCTAGGAGACTTCGTGATGAGGATACTTTCAAAACGTCAGGTGCAGGAGCTGGTTCTGTATTCACCCCAACACATAGCTCGGCTGGAGAAGGTAGGCCAATTCCCTAAGCGGGTACCGCTGGGTCCGAACCGGGTGGGCTGGGTTGAGAGTGAAGTGCTGGACTGGCTTCAAGAACGCTTGGCGCAGCGAGAAGAACCAAACCGACACTCCTGATTTCAGGAGCTGGGTGGCCGGGGTTGCAAACTCGGTCACCCAATTCGAAAAGGAACAAAGACTAGGTGACCACGGTAATCTATTGACGCAATGACAAGTGAGCAACGAAGCATCAATCAAGCTGCACGCGACGCGATTAGGTCCTTCCTAGCTATCGCAAATCCGCAGTATGCCCTCTTGATCGATGCGCCGTGGGGCGCTGGCAAAACACATCTGATCCGCGCTGTTGTTCCTCAAGCAGCACGGTACGTTTCCTTAAATGGTGTGGCGAGCGAGGACGAATTCCGCCGCGCAGTGTTGAAAAATTCGCTTGAAGCGTCGGTAGTCCAAAGAGGAACAGGGCTAGCCAAGGCACTTGGCGCGTTGACCAAGCGGCCTGGGCTCGCAGACTTGTTGAGCGATTTTGCTGAAGAGCGCATGCTCGCAGAGCTTCCGCGCATCCTGGTTTTTGACGACCTTGAGCGGTGCACACTGGACCCGCCGGTACTGTTCGGTCTCATCAATGAACACGTTGAGCATCAGAAGCGTAACGTTGTACTTGCCGCACACGCAGACGCTGAAGGTCACCCGGCGGTTGATGAATTCCGCAAGCGAAAAGAGAAAGTTATTGGCCGCACCATTACCCTAGCCGCTGATTTTGATGCCGCATTTAGTGCGTTTGTTTCTGCGTTACCTGCGGGCGCAGGAAAGCGATACGTCCAAAAGAACGCGGGTCTTATCCGCGAAGTCTTTGAAACCTCTAACCATCAAAATTTGAGATTGCTCCGCAGCACACTCATTGAAACAACCGAACTTCTGGCTCGCTGGTATCGGAATTGCCATGATTTGGTACCCGTGGGGCGGACCAGCAAGGTGAGGCCCAAACCGTCGTTCAGTTTGTATGCCTTATCTGTTTGTTTTGCCTTGCGAATCTTGAGGTCAGTCAATGGCATTTTGGGTACAGAATCCGAAATTTGCGAAATGTCGCTCTGTACCCAGATTTATACCCAAAAAGTGACGCGATTTCCTGGGTACAGGCGATCAGCTATGTTCACCTAATACCAGATAAATCGTTGTTTTTCAATGGTTTTGATCGTCTATGTTCGGGATTTGTGGTGCCCAGGAGAGGACTCGAACCTCCACGTCCATACGGACACTAGCACCTGAAGCTAGCGCGTCTACCATTCCGCCACCTGGGCCAGTGTGCAGGCACGTGATTTATGGGGGCTCTTGGGCTTAGTCAATCAAAATTGAACCTATGGGCGACGAAATGCGCCTTGCGAGCTTGTTGGGTGCGGACTAGATCCTTGCTTAGCCTAGGGAGAGACGGCCATGTCTAAACTTGTGACCATATACGGCGGATCCGGATTTGTAGGGCGCTATATTGCGCGTCGGATGGCGAAAGCCGGGTGGCGCGTGCGCGTGGCGGTGCGCAGGCCGAATGAGGCGATTTTCGTGAAGCCTTACGGTGTGGTAGGCCAAGTTGAGCCGGTGTTGTGCAACATCCGCGACGATGAAAGCGTGCGGATTGTTCTGCAAGGCGCAGACGCTGTGGTCAATTGCGTCGGTATTTTAGCAGAGCAAGGCAAGAACAAATTCGATGCTGTTCAGGCGGAAGGCGCCGCACGTGTGGCGCGGATTTCGGCTGAAGCCGGCATTACAAATATGGTTCATATGTCCGCCATAGGTGCGGATGTCCAAGCGCAAAGTGATTACGCGCGAACGAAAGCCGAAGGTGAAGCGAGCGTTTTGGAGCATCAGCCAAATGCTGTCATTTTGCGGCCATCTATTGTGTTCGGCCCAGAAGATGATTTCTTCAACCGCTTTGCCAGCATGGCGCGCCTGGGTCCTGTTTTGCCTGTGGTTGGTGCGAACACACGGTTTCAGCCGGTTTACGTCGATGACGTTGCTGCAGCGGCAGAACTTGCGCTTACTGGCAAGGCTGCACCTGGCGTTTACGAATTGGGAGGGCCCGAGGTGGCCACCTTTAAAGAGTTGATGGAAGCGATGTTGCGCGTGATTCAGCGTCGCAAACTGATTGTGAACATTCCGTTTTTTGCGGCGTCTCTCATGGGCGGGGCATTTGGTGTTTTAAAGTTTCTAAGTGCTGGGCTAATCCAAGGTCCAATCACCACTGACCAGGTTAAAAACCTCAAGAATGACAATGTTGTCAGCAAAGGTGCAAAGGGTTTGGCTGATCTCGGTATTGATCCGATGAGTATGGAATCGGTTTTGCCGGAGTATCTTTGGCGGTTCCGTCCCTCCGGGCAATATGCGGAAATTAAAAACAGCGCAAAAAACCTCAAAGCCTAACACTTTCTTAATCTGATAAGTTTGAAGCATCCCTCTCCCTACCACCCTTCATGGTGGGGAGATTCGGATAAAAATTTCTAAGTAGACGGCGAATATTTCTGATAGTTTTAATTAAATCTGTCGTTTGAACTTTGAGGCCATGCGTAAAGGTCAGCTCATGCAGCCTCAGGCCAAAAGCTACTCTTAGTAAGCGATCATCAAAAGAATGAAGCCAAGGATAATCCGGTAGATTACGTAGGGTGTGAAGCTCACGGATTTGAGCAATCGCATCATGAATATAAGTGAGGCGAGCGCCGCAAAGAAGGCAAAGACGGCAGCGATCGCTGCATCTCGTGCGAGCTCCGCGTTTGCTTCTCCGGCCACCTCGAGGCCCAAAAGAGTGCCTGACGCTAGAATCGTTGGGATGGACATGAGCATCGCGAGTTTTGCGGCAGCGTGACGGTTGTATCCCAATGCCCTAGCGCCCGTGATTGTTGCGCCCGATCTTGATGTTCCGGGGATTAAAGCCACGGCTTGCCAGAGCCCCATGATGATCGCATGGCGGAGGTTCCACTCGTTGCCCGTTAACACTTCTGGTGATTTTGTATCGTACCACCAAAGGACAATCCCAAAGATGATCATTGTCCAGCCGATCACTGCCGTAGAGCGCATCATATCGTCTATGCCTGTGAGCTTAAGAATGAGGCCCAAGACGACTACAGGAATGGTTGCAATGATCATCAAAAGTGCAAGCTGCGCTGGAGGCGATTTGCGCTGGTATGTGAAGAGGCGCGGCAAGCCAACCAGAATTGTTCGTACGTCGCGCCAAAAATACAGAACCACTGCAAAAAGCGTGCCGACATGAACTGCCACATCGATCGCCTGGCCTTGGTCTTGGAGACCTGTGAGGTTTGGGAGCAAAATCAGATGCCCAGAGGAACTCACGGGCAAAAATTCGGTCAAACCTTGGATGACGGCAACGAGAAAGAGATGAAAAAGCGTCATCAAGGCCTCATGATTCGGATCAGCGCGGGGACAGTAACATCCTCAAACTTTAGGAAAAGCAAACAGATAGGTATTAATGCGGACCTAATTCGGATCCATGATGAGCTAAAATTTGGCACAAGCTCGCTGAAATCTAAAAATAAGTCAGTCTTTATGACTTTTATTTCCCTTCCAACCTCTTTATGCAACGAACTCCGCTCGCTTTTCTTGGAGGATTGATCCATGGCCAGCCAAAAGATGCTTAAATTCGTGACGACTGAGCGCGACATGCCTGAAAAGCGTGGCGCAAATGTACGAAAAGAAGACTTCCAAGAGATCTATGCCGAGTACGCCGCAGCCAAAGCGGAAGAGCAGGCCTCCCGCTGTTCGCAATGCGGTGTACCCTATTGTCAAAGCCACTGCCCGCTTCACAACAATATTCCCGACTGGCTTCGCCTCACGGCAGAAGGGCGCTTGAAGGAAGCTTATGCGGTTTCACAAGCTACAAACACCTTCCCTGAGATCTGCGGCCGCATTTGTCCGCAGGATCGGCTCTGTGAAGGCAACTGTGTCATCGAGCAGTCTGGCCATGGCACTGTGACGATCGGATCTGTTGAGAAATACATCACCGACACTGCCTGGGAAGAGGGCTGGGTGCAGCCCGTTGTCCCTATACAAGAGCGCAGCGAAAGCGTTGGGATCATCGGAGCGGGCCCTGGGGGCTTGGCTGCGGCAGATATGCTGCGACGTCAGGGCATTCAGGTGACGGTATACGATCGCTACGACCGCTCAGGCGGGCTGCTGACCTACGGGATCCCGGGCTTCAAGCTCGAAAAAGACGTGGTGATGCGCCGCAACGAGCAGCTGGAGAAATCGGGCGTCGAATTTGTGCTCAACTGCAATGTTGGCGAAGATCTCAGCTTTGACGCGATCCGCGGCAAGCATGATGCCGTGTTGATTGCCACGGGCGTATACAAAACACGTGAATTGCAAGCCCCTGGCGTGGGTGCTGATGGCATTGTTCGCGCAATTGACTACCTGACGGCGTCAAACAAAAAGAGCTTTGGAGACGACGTCCCAGAGTTTGACAGTGGCGCGCTTGATGCAGAGGGCAAGCGCGTCGTGGTGATTGGCGGTGGCGACACCGCGATGGATTGTGTCCGCACCGCTATTCGACAGGGTGCGGAAAGCGTAAAGTGTCTCTACAGGCGCGATAGAGACAATATGCCGGGCTCACAGAGAGAAGTTCAGAACGCGGAAGAAGAGGGCGTGGAGTTTGTTTGGCTGACGGCCCCTAAAGGTTTTGCGGGAGACGAAGTTGAAAGCGTCTTGGTTCAGCAGATGCGCTTGGGTGCGCCAGATGCAACCGGCCGCCGTGCGCCTGAGATTGTGGAAGGCGCCGACTACAACGAGCCTGCGGATCTTGTGGTGCAGGCGCTGGGCTTTGAGCCGGAAGAGATCCCAACGCTTTGGGGTGTGCCAGAGCTTGAAGTGACCCGCTGGGGCACCATCAAAGCAGACTTTACCACGGGGGCTACGAGCCTTCCTGGCGTCTATGCGGCTGGCGATATTGTACGCGGCGCGAGCCTTGTGGTTTGGGCCATTAAAGACGGGCGTGACGCGGCTGAGGCAATCCTTGAGTACCTCAGCAGCGCCAGCGCAGTGGCCGCCGAATAGAAGGGCAATAAGCGCGGATACAGGCGTATGCAGCACGTATGTTCTACGTATGCCTAACGTATGCATGCAGCGTACGCGCAACAGTTAATGGGTCAGTGCTTCTGACTTTTGAACGAAGGGACGGGGAATGCGACGGTTGGGACTCAGTTTGGCACTTTGCACCATGGCGGCAACGCCTGGCCTGCCTGTGCTCGCGCAGAGCTTTTCCGTGCCAGACGGCTGTACGCCACAGTTTACCGTGCAGTACCAAAGCTGTTTGATGATGAACCTCTGGACCTGTGAAGCAGATGCCCCTGGCGAAAAATGGATGATGCTCTTTGGGCAAAACGGTCCTGTGCGTCTGCGCAAAGTGGACAGCGATTTCCAATGGTTGGAAACATATTACACAGACGGCAGCACCGAGACGATGATGACGCCCGCGCCAGATCCGTCTGATATGGCCGAACTGTTGAGCACAAAGCGCGATACCTATGATTTCAGTGTCGACGAGCCTGAGGGCGAGCGTCGCTACAGAGGCTATGACGCGCTCACCGGTGAAGAGCCGGTGATCGACGGCGAGCGCTTGCTGGCCACCGAATATGCTTATGAGCAGTTCGATGAAACAGGCAACCAAATCGGCGGCTCCAAAGGCGCACAATTTGTGCACCCCGAATTCCGTATCTTTCTCTTTGGTCAAAGCACCGATCTCGATGGGAGTAATCCATGGTCTGCTTTGCCGCGCAACTTCTACAGACCGGGAGATAAGGGCTTTTTCCCGAACCTGCCGATTTACGACTGCGGGGTGGTGACATCCCAATTTGACAACCCTTCACATAAGGAGACACGCCATGACCAGCTTTGACCAAAATTGGGCCAAGGATGAGACAGCTAAACGTCAGTGGATGGCGGAAAACAGTCTCTATTCGGCGGAAGATGAGCATTCTTCTTGCGGCGTTGGCCTTGTGGTTTCCATCGATGGATCGCGCAAACGGCAGGTTGTTGAAAACGGTATTGCCGCTCTGAAAGCCATTTGGCACCGGGGTGCTGTGGACGCGGATGGCAAGACAGGCGATGGCGCGGGCATTCATGTGCAGATCCCTGTGACCTTCTTTTATGATCAGATCCGTCGCACGGGCCATGAGCCCAATATGGATGAGATGATCGCTGTGGGGCAGGTGTTCTTGCCGCGCACCGATTTTGGCGCGCAAGAAACCTGCCGGACCATTGTAGAGAGCGAAGTGCTCCGCATGGGCTATTACATCTACGGCTGGCGCCACGTGCCGGTGAATGTGGATTGTTTGGGCGAAAAGGCCAATGCGACCCGCCCAGAGATCGAGCAGATCCTGATCTCAAACTCCAAAGGTGTGGATGAAGAGACCTTCGAGCGCGAGCTTTATGTGATCCGTCGTCGCATTGAGAAAGCGGCGGCTGCGGCTCAGATCGCAGACCTCTACATCGCGTCGCTCTCGTGCCGGTCGATCATCTACAAAGGCATGATGCTGGCCGAGCAAGTGGCCGAGTTCTATCCAGATCTGATGGATGAGCGGTTTGAGAGCGCTTTTGCAATCTATCACCAGCGCTATTCCACCAACACCTTCCCGCAGTGGTGGCTGGCCCAGCCTTTCCGGATGCTCGCCCATAACGGTGAGATCAACACGCTCAAAGGCAACCTTAATTGGATGAAGAGCCACGAGATCCGCATGGCGTCTGGGGCCTTTGAGGAAATGGCGGACGACATCAAGCCAATTGTCCCGCAGGGCAGCTCGGATTCAGCCGCGCTCGACGCGGTGTTCGAAGTACTCGTGCGCTCAGGCCGCAATGCGCCGATGGCCAAGACACTTTTGATCCCTGAGTCGTGGTCGAAGCAAGCCATTGAGCTGCCGCAGGCCTGGCGGGACATGTATTCCTACTGCAATTCCGTGATGGAGCCCTGGGATGGCCCGGCTGCCTTGGCCATGACCGACGGGCGTTGGGTTTGCGCGGGGCTTGACCGAAATGGTCTGCGCCCGATGCGTTACGTTGTGACGGGCGACGGTATGCTGATTGCGGGCTCGGAAGCTGGCATGGTGCCGATCCATGAACCAAGTGTGGTTGAAAAGGGTGCGCTGGGCCCCGGCCAGATGATTGCGGTCGATATGCAAGAGGGCGCACTGTTCCACGATCAAGAGATGAAAGATACGCTCGCCTCAGCCTTGCCGTTCGGTGAATGGGTGGGCCGGATCACGGATCTCGAGCCGTCGCTCTCGTCCGTGACTGAGAGCGCGGGCCATACAGGTGAAGACCTGCGCGCGCGGCAGATTGCGGCGGGCTACACGATTGAAGAGCTTGAGCACATCTTGGCGCCAATGGCTGAGGATGGCAAAGAGAGCATTGCCTCCATGGGCGATGACACGCCCTCTGCCGTGCTGTCCGAGAAATACCGCCCGCTCAGCCATTTCTTCCGTCAAAACTTTAGCCAGGTGACCAACCCGCCCATCGACTCCTTGCGCGAATTCCGTGTGATGAGCCTCAAAACGCGCTTTGGGAACCTCAAGAACGTATTGGACCAAGACAGCTCGCAAACCGAGATCTTGGTCATGGACAGCCCTTTCATTGCCAACGCGCAGTTTGAAGAGCTCAAGCGCAATTTTAATGCGACTGTGGTGGAGATCGATTGTACCTTTGAAGCTGGCAAAGGCGCGCTCACAGCCGCACTTGCACGCGTGCGCGCTGAGGCAGAAGATGCTGTGCGCTCTGGCGCTGGGCATATCATTCTCACAGACGAGCATCAGGACGGCTCAAAGATCGGGATGCCGATGATCCTGGCAACCTCGGCGATCCATTCTTGGCTTACACGCAAAGGTCTGCGCACCTTCTGTTCGCTCAACGTGCGGTCGGCTGAATGCATTGATCCGCATTACTTCGCCGTGCTCATTGGCTGCGGTGCGACGGTGGTGAATGCCTATTTGGCCGAAGACAGTATCGCAGATCGGATCGAGCGCGGTTTGATCGACGGCACGCTCACAGAAGCCATGGCACGCTATCGCTCGGCGATTGACCAGGGCTTGCTAAAAATCATGTCTAAGATGGGGATTAGTGTCATATCTTCCTATCGCGGCGGCTTGAATTTTGAGGCTGTTGGCCTCAGTCGTGCGCTCGTGGCGGAGTACTTCCCCGGCATGCAAAGCCGCATCTCCGGCATCGGTGTGAGCGGCATTCAGGCCAAGACCGAAGAGATCCACGCGAAGGCGCATGGAGGCGTTGCAGGCGTGTTGCCAATCGGCGGGTTTTACAAAGCGCGCCGCTCCGGCGAGACCCATGCTTGGGAAGCGCAATCCATGCATATGATGCAATCAGCTTGTTCACGCGCCAGCTATCAGATGTGGCAGCAATACTCCGCGAAAATGCGGTCGAACCCGCCCATCCACCTGCGCGATCTGCTCGACATCAAGCCGATTGGCCCAGCGGTGCCAATCGAAGAAGTGGAAAGCATCACAGCCATTCGCCGTCGCTTCGTGACTCCAGGTATGTCCTTGGGTGCACTTAGCCCTGAGGCGCACAAAACGCTCAATATCGCGATGAACCGGATTGGGGCGAAGTCTGATAGTGGCGAAGGCGGCGAAGATCCCGCACACTTCCATCCAGAGCCCAATGGCGACAATCCATCAGCTAAGATCAAGCAGGTGGCGTCGGGCCGCTTTGGCGTGACAGCTGAATATCTCAACCACTGCGAAGAGCTTGAGATCAAAGTGGCCCAGGGCGCAAAGCCCGGCGAAGGCGGTCAGCTGCCTGGCATGAAGGTCACGGATCTCATCGCGCGGCTGCGGCATTCCACCAAAGGCGTGACGCTGATTTCACCGCCGCCCCACCACGATATCTATTCGATCGAGGACCTTGCGCAGCTGATCTACGATCTCAAGCAGATCAATCCACGCTGTAAGGTGACGGTGAAGTTGGTGGCCTCTTCCGGCGTCGGCACGATTGCGGCCGGTGTGGCGAAGGCCAAAGCGGACGTGATCCTGATCTCTGGCCACAATGGCGGTACGGGTGCCTCCCCCGCCACGTCGATCAAATATGCGGGTCTGCCTTGGGAAATGGGGCTCACAGAGGCGCATCAAGTACTGGCAATGAACAACCTGCGCGAGCGGGTGACGCTGCGCACGGATGGGGGCCTTCGCACAGGCCGAGACATCGTGATGGCCGCGATGATGGGTGCCGAGGAATATGGCATCGGCACAGCCGCGCTGATTGCGATGGGCTGTATCATGGTGCGTCAGTGCCAGAGCAACACATGCCCCGTGGGTGTCTGTACGCAGGATGAAAGCCTGCGGGAGAAGTTCACCGGCAATGCCGACAAGGTGGTGAACCTCATTACTTTCTACGCCACGGAAGTGCGTGAGATCCTCGCCTCCATCGGCGCGCGGTCATTGGACGACGTGATTGGTCGGGCGGATCTTCTGAGCCAAGTGAGCCGAGGCTCTGCGCATCTGGACGACTTGGACCTGAACCCGCTTCTCATCACGGTCGATGGCGCGGATAAGATCACCTATGATGTCTCTAAACCGCGCAATAGTGTCCCAGATACGCTCGATGCGGAGATCGTACGCGACGCGGCGCGCTTCTTGGAGGACGGCGAGAAGATGCAGCTCCAATATGCGGTGCAGAACACGCTACGTACCATCGGAACGCGGACCTCAAGCCATATCGTGCAGCGCTTTGGGATGCGGAACGATCTGCAACCTGACCATCTCACAGTGAAGCTCAGAGGCTCAGCAGGCCAATCGCTGGGTGCTTTTGCAGCCCCTGGCCTGAAGATCGAAGTTTCTGGGGATGCGAATGACTACGTGGGCAAAGGCTTGTCTGGGGGGACGATTGTTGTGCGCCCCACGATGGACAGCCCCTTAAAGGCTGACGAAAATACCATCATTGGCAATACGGTGCTTTATGGCGCCACCGATGGCTACCTCTTTGCGGCCGGTCGCGCGGGCGAGCGCTTCTGCGTGCGGAATTCCGGCGCCAAGGTGGTTGTTGAGGGCTGCGGCACCAACGGCTGTGAATACATGACCGGCGGTGTGACGGTGATCTTAGGTGAAATCGGTGCGAATTTCGGCGCCGGTATGACCGGCGGCATGGCCTATCTCTATGACCCGGATCGCAAGGTGGGCTCCATGATGAATATGGAAACCCTGGTGACGGGGCCTGTTGAAGTGGATCATTGGGAGCGTCAGCTCAAAGGCTTGATCGAACGCCATGAAGCGGAGACAGGCTCGGTGAAAGCCGCTGAGATCCTCACGCATTGGGCAGAAGAGCGCACCAAGTTCGTGCAGGTCTGCCCCAAAGAAATGCTCGACAAGCTCAGCCATCCTTTGAGCAATGCAGCCGCGGCGGTGCCTGCGGAGTAAAAGACTTGCCGCCCCTTTCCGGGGGTGGCAGGTAAGCCCCATGGCAAAAGCGGCAGCTAAAAAAACGCGAAAGAAACAGGAACGCAAAGTGCCCTGGCCCGCCCGGGCCTATTGGACGCTGCGCAAATGGCTTTTACGTGCGGCGCTTCTGGTCGCTGTTTTGGCATGCTTGTGGATCGCGGCTTACCGGTGGATTGATCCTTCTTGGACTTTCTATATGCGCAGTCAAGAGAGACTAATCGGCGAAATAGACTATGTTTGGACCGATCTGGACGAGATGGCACCCGTGATGGCGCGTTCAGCCGTGGCGGCTGAGGATGCTAACTTTTGTTTGCATTGGGGCTTGGATCTCGACGCGATCATTTTGGCGGCGGAAGATGGCGCAGCGCGGGGTGGCTCGACGATCAGTCAGCAGGTGGTCAAAAACCTCTTTTTGTGGCACGGGCGGTCTTGGCTTCGCAAAGGCTTGGAGGCGTTGATGACGCCGGTGATGGAGCTTTTATGGCCGAAACGTCGGATTATAGAGATGTATCTCAATATCGCAGAGTTCGATGAAGGCGTCTTTGGTGTGGAAGCCATGGCACAGCGCGCTTTTGGTGTGGATCCGAAAGATCTCAGCGCTCAGCAGACCGCGCGCATGGCGGCGGTGTTGCCGGCTCCAAAAGATCGCTCTGTGACCAACCCATCGCCTTTTGTCCGCCGTCGTGCCGCGTCTATTCGAGATGGTGCTGCAACGATTGCGGCTGATGGGCGCTCAGCCTGCTTTGAAGACAATTGATCCCGCGTGCATTTCCCGGCATGCATAGAGCGCCAGCCTAAGGAAACTTCATGATCCGCCTATTTCAAGTGCCGCTCTCGCCCTATTGCCGCAAAGTGCGGTTGAGCCTGGCTGAAAAGAAGCTCGAAGTGGAACTTGTGGAGGAACGCTATTGGGAAGGCGATCCAGACTTTCTCCGCCGCAACCCAGCAGGCAAAGTTCCGATCCTGAAGATGGACGGCAAAACCATGGCCGAAAGTGCGGCGATTTGCGAATACATCGAAGAGAAGCACCCAGAGCCCGCCTTGATGCCGCGTGGTGCGGATGCGCGGTATGAAGTGCGCCGGTTGGTGAATTGGTTTGACGATAAGTTTCACCATGAGGTGACCGCCAATTTGCTTTATGAACGGGTGAATAAGAAGATCACCAAGGCGGGCTATCCCGATAGTGCAAAAATCAAAGCAGGGGCCAAAGCGATCAAGTATCATTTGGATTACATGACGTGGCTCTTGGATCAACGGCGCTGGCTTGCAGGTGACGCGATGAGCCTCGCGGATTTTGCCGCAGCAGCGCATCTCAGTGCGCTTGATTATATTTCCGATGTGGATTGGGCTCGCTCGGAAGCCGTCAAAGACTGGTACGCCAAGATCAAATCTCGGCCCGCGTTTCGGTCTATCCTCGCGGATCAAGTGAGTGGGTTTCCGCCTCCTCCGCACTACGCCGACTTAGATTTTTAGCCGGTCTGTTGTCTGAGTATTTGGACCAAGAAAAAGACCTTAAGGCGTGTTTGACGGCCTATGCCTTGGAAGCTGGATTTTCTCGGGTTGGCGTATGTCGCCCAGATGCTGTGCCGGAGACTGCTGAACGGCTTCAAGCTTTTGTTGATGCTGGTTACCATGGGCAAATGGCTTGGATGGCTGAGCGCATGGGCTGGCGTGGGTCTCCCGCAGCGCTTTGGCCAGAGTGTCGATCCGTGATCATGCTGGCTGAAGTTTACACGCCGGATATTGATCCTCTTAGCAAGTTAGAGGCGCGTGATCGGGGCAATATCAGTGTCTATGCGGGCAATAGAGACTATCATGACCTGGTGAAAAAGCGCCTTAAGCGGCTGGGGCGATGGTTGATCGATACGGCCGGCGGGGAGATCAAGGTCTTTGTAGACACGGCTCCCGTGATGGAAAAGCCGCTGGGTGCTGCGGCTGGTTTGGGTTGGCAAGGCAAACACACAAATCTTGTGAGCCGTGAGTTGGGCAATTGGTTTTTCCTCGGCGCTCTGTTTACGACGCTCGATTTGCCGGTGGACGGCCGCGGTGAAGATCATTGTGGGTCTTGTAGAGCGTGCTTGGATGTTTGCCCCACAGATGCATTTCCCGCACCTTACAAATTGGATGCGCGGCGCTGCATTTCCTATTTGACCATCGAGCATAAAGGGCCTGTGGACCTGGACCTGCGCGCGCGAATGGGCAATCGTATCTATGGCTGTGACGATTGTTTGGCGGCCTGTCCTTGGAACAAATTTGCCGTTGAGGCCAAAGAGCTGCGCTATAGTATGCGCGAGGATCTGCGCGCGCCTCAACTGGCCGAGCTTGCACAGCTCGATGATGCAGGCTTTCGCGCGCTGTTTGCTGGATCACCGATCAAGCGCATTGGTCGAGACCGCTTCGCGCGCAATGTGGCCTATGCCATCGGCAATTCAGGACAGCCGTCCCTTATAGACGTTGCCCAGGAGCTGGCGCGTGATGCAGACGCCGTGGTTGCCGAGGCGGGGGCTTGGGCGGTTCTGCGCTTGCGCGAAAACCCTTCAAACTGACGGCACGCGCGTTTTGCTTTACGCTCGCTTTTATTGAAGTGAGGTATTTAACATGAAACGACTTATTAAGTTGGGCCTAATTGGCCTATTTGGCTCTGTTTTACTAAGCGGATGCGCAATTTTACGTGCAGATTTTGAAGAGGATCGCATAGGCGGTCGGCCAGCAACCCAGCCTGCGGGCAGTCCCAATGATCGGATTATCTTTTCGTCGATATCTGGGGGAGTTCTGGTGGTTGGATCGCCTTTTAGTTTCTCTGGACGTGTGACCAGCTCTGATGGACAGCGGTCGCTAGAGGTTTCCAGAAATGCGAGCGTTGCCTTTTCATCAGAAGCAATTCCCTCTGCTCGGCGGTTTTCAAGACATCGTGTATCGATGCTGTTGAACGATGGTACGGCGCGTGGGATTACAGTGTCGCTTCTAAGTGGAAGTGCTGAACTTGCTCGAGTGCGATTTGATGAAGAGACAGTAACGATTACCGGAGGATCTATGCCTGAGGCAGAGGACGTGGTTTTTGACGCGCGCACAACTGGCTCGTCAATGCGATTGAACTTTACCGTGGATCCGTCGCGTGGAGAAACGCGTGTGGCCGTTCAGTCATCGAGCCGGACCCTTTCGGGTGTTTACGTTTTTGGCGACCCAAGGGAGCAAGAGTTAACTGGACTGCAATTGAATGTTCGATTGGACAATGGCGGACAGTTTCCGCGTGGGCGGCTGATCGTGGATGATGTGAAAGGCACTTGGTCCCCTCGTCTCCGGTTCGGCACACCCAGATAGTGCTCCGTTTGGTTGATTTTCGCGGGCATTTCGCCCAACTGGAGCCATGCGCGGGCTTAGGTTTGTCTTTTTGTTGGTTGGCATTGGTGTGGCAACGGGGCTCTTTTGGGCCTCCTACGCTTATTTCAAAGCGCAGGATTTGGAGGCTGCGGCTGCGCGCCTTACGCTCTATCGGAGTACGTTGCAGGCTGAGCTTCAGAACTTTGCACATCTGCCGTTTTTGCTCTCTTTGGATCCCGTTGTTGCAGAGACCTTAAACGGAGGACCGACCGCTCGCCTTGACGCGCGCCTGGCGCGCTTTGCGCAGAGCGCGGGCATTGATGCAATCTATCTGATGGATAGCGATGGGCTCACGATCTCGGCTTCCAACGCTCGGACGGATCAGAGCTTTGTGGGTCAAAACTACGGGTTTAGACCCTATTTTCAAGCAGCCCTGAAGGGCGAGCTTGGGGAGTTTTACGGCATTGGCGCCACCACGGGCGTGCCGGGGTATTTCTTTGCGATGGCGGTGCGCGCTGGAGGTGAGACGCCGAGAGGTGTGATTGCGATTAAGCTCGATCTGTCGGACCTGCAGGCCAATTGGCAGGCTTCGGGTGCGCGTATTTTGCTGTCTAATGCGGATGGCGTTGTGTTGTTGGCGTCTGATCCAAGCTGGCGCTATCGGACGCTCAATCCACTTGATGGCGCGCAGCGGGCGCGCATTGTTGCGGCACGTCAGTTTGGCAAAGAACCGCTTTCGAACCTGGATTGGTCGCCAGATCAGCGCTCGCAAACGGCGCTTATGGGTGGCACGCGGTTTTTGTATTTGAGCACTGGGGATCTGCCCAACAGTTGGTCTTTGCACCTGTTATCTCCCGATGATCGTGCCGTGACGCGGGCTTGGCTTGTGACGGGGGCTTTGGTCCTTTTGAGCGGCGTTTTGTTTAGCGCAGTGCAGTTGCGCCGCGTGCGCCGGATTGGGGCTGCGTTGAAGCGCTCAGAAAGCGAAGAGGCGCAGTTGCGCGCGGCCAATGCGCGGCTCGCTGTTGAGATTGAAGAGCGCCGTTTGGCGGAACAGAGCCTGACACGCACGCAAGCTGAGCTAGAGCGCGCGGGGCGCTTGGCCGCCCTAGGAACGCTCGCCTCTTCGGTGACTCACGAGCTGGGTCAACCCATTGCAGCCATGCGCAACCAACTGGCCGCCGCGGAGATTTCGCAAGGCCCGACACCGCTTAGTGATAAAATGCAAGGCTTAGTGGCACGCATGGAAAATATCACGCGCCAGCTGAAGTTTTTTTCGCGAAAAGGGCGGGATCAATTTGAGCCCGTGGATCTTCGTTCCGTGATGAGCGATGCGCTCGAATTGCTTGCGCCCAGCTTTGAGGGGCGCGAAGTGGAGCTGAAGGTAGATCTTGGGGGGCCAGAGATCCTGGTGGAAGGGAACCGGATGCGGCTCGAACAGGTCATGACCAATCTTGTGCGCAACGCTCTTGATGCCTTAGACGACGCGCCGCGCCGCGAGATTGAGATTGCCTTTGGGCAAGAGGCTGAAGACGACAAGGTTTGGTTTGAAGTGAGCGACACAGGCCACGGCCTGGGCAACCGCAGCTTTGAAGAATTGCGGGAACCTTTCACAACCACGCGCGAGAGCGGAAAGGGCATGGGTCTTGGGCTTACGATTTCTGCCGGCATTGTGGCAGATCACAGTGGCACAATGACTGCCCAAAACAGCGCGATGGGCGGGGCGTCTTTCCGCGTGTCCCTGCCGCATTACAAAGAGGCGACAGCATGAGCGATTTTCGTGTTCTTTTGATCGACGACGACCGGTTGATGCGGACCTCATTGGTTGATTTGGTAGAGGCCGCTGGTTGGCAGGCCAAGGCCTTGCCGCGTGCCACGGAAGCCGCGCATTGGATCGATGCCTTTCGCCCCGATGTGATCCTCTCTGATCTGCGTATGCCGGAGATGACGGGCCTTGATTTGCTCAAAAGTCTCGATGGGGGCGCACCACCTGTGGTTTTGATTTCTGCGCATGGCGATATTCCAATGGCTGTGGAGGCCATGAACCATGGCGCTTACAGCTTTGTTGAAAAACCTTATGCGCCCAAGCGCCTTCTTGCGATCCTCAGCCATGCGGCGGACCAACATCGCATGCGGGCGCGCAATGCCCGATTGCAAGAGAGGCTGCATCAGCTCTCGGGGCTCGACCGGGTGCTTTTGGGCCAAACGGCTGAGATGGCGCAGCTTCGGCGCAAGATCGAGGCCGTGGCCGACAGCGATGCGAGCGTGTTGATCCACGGAGAAACGGGCACGGGCAAAGACCTCGTGGCGCGTGCTTTGCACGACATTTCTGAGCGCTGCGATGGCCCTTTCATTGCTGTGAATGCCGCGCAGCTCGATGCGACCAATTTGGCGCTCATCGCGCGGGATGCGGCCCAAGGCACGCTCTTTCTTGACGAGATTTCGGCCTGTCCGGCGGATGTGCAGCCGATGCTTTTGCGGCTGATAGAGGCCAAAGAGATTTTGGAGCCCGGCCAAGGCACACCGGATAAGATTGATCTAAGGGTCGTTTCGGCCACCAATGAGGTGGTGGAAGAGGCTGTGCGCGAGGGCCGGTTGCGTCGTGATCTTTTGTACCGCTTGGACATTTTCGGCCTGCACCTGCCCCCTTTACGCGAGCGGATGGACGACATCCCTTTCTTGATGCTGCGGTTCTTGGAGCAATTTGCGGGGCTTTACGGCACGCAAACGCCTGAGCTGACCGAGGCCGATATGGCTGCGCTCTTGGGTCATGACTGGCCTGGAAATGTGCGCGAGCTGCGCAATATGGCGGAGCGTCGGGTTATGTCGATGCGCGCGGGCGGCGGCACAATGGCCGATGTGATGGCTGGTGCAGCTCCTGATGGGCTTGCGGGCCCAAATCTGCGCAGCGCTGTGGCGGCATTTGAGCGTCAAGTGATCAGTCGTGCATTGCAGGCTCATGCTGGCCGCATGGAAGATGTGGCGGATGCTCTGGGCATTGGACGTCGGACGCTCAACGAAAAAATCGTCAAACTTGGCCTCGATAAAGACGCGCTTTTGTAAGCCAAGCCAGCCTTGCGGAAATCCGCAGGGCTGTTCCAATTGGCCACGCGAATTTCTTCAAGTGCAATCTGTGCCGTGATGCGCTTAGATGTCCGCGAAGTAAAATAGCTTTGGAGGAGGCTTCTCAATGAACCGTTATCTTACGGGCGCTGTGGCGCTTGGACTGTCTGTGTCTTTTGTGGGCGAAGCGCTCGCAACGGAATGGAATGTATCGCTTTGGGGCAAACGCCGTGCGTTTACCGAGCATGTTGAAAAGCTCGCTGAGCTTGTGAGCGAAAAAACCGGCGGCGATTTCACCCTGAACATCTCTTATGGCGGTCTGTCGAAGAACCGTGAGAACCTCGATGGCATTTCCATTGGTGCCTTTGAGATGGCGCAGTTCTGCGCGGGCTATCACCGGGATAAGAACCCATCCATCACTGTGCTTGAGCTGCCATTCTTGGGCGTGTCGAGCTTGGAAGAAGAGCGCAAAATCTCGCAAGCGCTGTACCAGCACCCTGCCGCTGTTGCGGATCTGGCCCGTTGGAACGCAACACTTCTGATGCCGTCGCCATTGCCGCAGTACAACCTTGTGGGTGTGGGGGATGCGCCTGCCACTTTGGCTGACTTCACAGGTCTGACAGTGCGTGCCACCGGCGGCATCGGTGCCGCGATGAAAGCGGTTGGTGCTGTGCCAACATCCATGACAGCCTCTGAAGTGCGCCAAGCGCTTGACGGCGGTGTTGTGAAGGCCGTGGCCTTTGCGCCGCATGCGCATATGTCTTTCGGAACAGTTGAAACTGGCAAGTGGTGGACCACCAACTTGAACCCAGGCACCGTGAACTGCCCTGTTGTTGTGAATACAGACTCGCTCGCAAGCCTGAGCGACGCGCACCGCGACGCGCTTTTGGGGTCTGTCGAGGAAGCGCTCGATCACTACATCTCTACCTATAACGGCGCCACAATGGACGCATGGGGTCCAACCTTGGAAGAAAAAGGCATCACATCCGTGACCTATTCCGACGGTGAGCTGACAGCGTTCAAAGACGCAGTTGCAGGCCCAGCGGCTACAGCCTGGATTGCAGACAACACGGCCAAAGGCCTGCCTGCTCAAGAGCTGTATGACTTCGTAACCGGTATGATTGGGCAGTAAGTAATTACTGTTTGAACGGACCAATTTATCACGAAACGATAAAAGGAGGGTCGCGCAATGCGCGCGGCCCTGATGCATTATGGCCGGATCCACCTCAGTTCTATCAGATGCCAGCGGGCTCAGCTGGATTGATCGAAGCCTCTACCAGCTCGAACGGCTTTTGGGCTTTTTCAGCGGGCTGGCGATTTTCTCGCTTATGTTCTTGGCGGTTTTTTCGGTGGGTGGGCGTTGGTTCTTCAATGCGCCGCTGCCGGGCTATGTGGATTGGATCGAGCAACTCATGCCGCTCATCGCTTTCATGGGGATCGCATTCACCCAGCGCGATGGCGGACACATCCGGATGGATATATTTGTTGGAGCCCTTAAAGGTCGCACACTTTGGCTTGTGGAACTGATCACGACGCTCGCGATCCTCATTTTGATGCTTTTGATGGTGTGGGGCAGTTGGGCGCATTTTGAGCGCAGCTTTGACTGGTCCCAACCGATGTGGAGCCGCGACAGCTCTATGGACATCGCGCTGCCGCTTTGGCCTGCGAAATTGCTCGCACCCATTGCCTTTGCGGTGCTGTGCCTGCGCTTAGGCTTGCAGGCCTATGCCTACACGCTGGCGTTTTTGCGCGGTGCTGAGCGCCCTGTGGCCGTCCCGCTTGTGCAATCTGCAGCCGAGCAAGCCCAGGCCGAAGCCGATCAATTGGCAGGAGAACGCTGATGGAACCCATTGAAATCGGTCTTTGGGTCACGGGCGGCCTGCTTGTTCTGGTCGTCTTAGGGATGCGTGTGGCCTTTGCGGCAGCTTTTGCCGGGCTATTGGGGCTTGTTTGGATCTTTTGGTCCAAAAAGGGCATGGCGCCCGATCAGTTCTGGTGGGCGCTGACTGTTGCTACGAAAACAGCGGGCCAAGTGCCGCATTCGAAAGTCTCTGCGCAGGTGCTGTCGCTGATCCCAACCTTCATTCTGATCGGCTATCTGGCCTACTACGCCAAACTCACGCAGGCGCTTTTTGAAGCAGCCAAACGCTGGGTCGCTTGGGTGCCTGGAGGCCTCGCTGTCTCAACCGTTTTTGCAACCGCAGGCTTTGCGGCTGTGTCGGGCGCGTCTGTGGCCACGGCAGCGGTCTTCGCGCGCATTGCGATCCCAGAGATGCTGAAGATCGGCTATGACAAGCGCTTTGCTGCGGGTGTTGTGGCTGCAGGTGGCACGCTTGCCTCGCTCATTCCGCCGTCGGCCATCCTTGTGATCTATGCGATCATTGTGGAGCAAGATGTGGGCAAGCTTTTGCTCGCAGGCTTCATTCCCGGCGCCTTCTCTGCGCTTGTCTACGGCGCGCTGATCATCGGTTTGGCGCTGACTTTCAAGAACTTCGGACCGCCTGTGGGTGGCTTCACCTGGGGTCAGCGCTTTGTCTCGCTCCTGCCTGCTTTGCCGATTTTTGCGGTCGTCGCGATCATCATTCTGTTTGTCTACAACCCCTTTGGCGATGCGCTTGGCACGCCAACAGAAGGGGGTGCGATTGGGGCTTTTATCGTCTTTTGTATGGCGCTCTGGCGTGGCATGCGCTGGCCTGAATTGCGCGATGCGCTTTTAGAAACCGCCAAGCTCACAGTGATGATCTTCACGATCATCTGGGGTGTGCTCGTATATGTGCGTTTCTTAGGCTTTGCGAACCTGCCACAAGCCTTCTCCGATTGGATCACGTCGCTCGATCAATCGCCGATGCTGACGCTGGTGTGCATCCTCTTGGCCTATGCGGTACTGGGCATGTTCATGGATGCCATCGGTATGCTCTTGCTCACGCTGCCTGTTGTCTATCCGGCCGTGATGGCTCTGAATGGCGGCGAGTTCGTCTCGGCAGCAGACTCCGCCTTTGGGATGTCCGGCCCGATGTGTGCCATTTGGTTTGGGATCTTGGTGGTGAAAATGGCGGAGTTCTGTTTGATCACGCCGCCCATTGGGCTCAACTGCTTTGTGGTGGCAGGCGTGCGCGATGATCTCTCGGTCGGCGATGTGTTCAAAGGGGTCACACCCTTCTTCATCGCAGACGCCGTCACCATCGCGCTTCTGGTCTCCTTCCCAGCCATCGTGCTGTGGTTGCCGAGCTTGGCGGGTTAGGTCGGCGACTGTTCCCGTCGTGAGGCTAAAAGGTGATGTTCACCTTGATCGCCTGGGATCTGTCGCTTGCGCATTCAAAGGCTTTGACCGCATCGTTTAGGTCCATCGCATGGGTGATCAATGGGCGGACGTTCAGTCGCCCCATGCGCATCATCTCCACGGCTGTGTGGAACTCTTCGTGAAAGCGGAAGGAGCCTTTGAACTGCAATTCCTTTGCGGTCATGGCTTGAACGGGCAGGGTCATGTCGCCGCCTAAGCCGAGCTGAACAATGGTTCCGACAGGGCGTAAAGCTGGCACGGCGGAAACCAGCGCTGAAGCCACGCCTGAGCATTCAAAGAGCACATCGAAATGGCCTTTGTCGGCCTCAAAACCCGTGAGTCCACCCGGCGTATTAAGCACATTGATCGTGTGGTCTGCACCAGCTTCTCGGGCCTTTTGCAGCGTAAAATCTGAGATGTCCGTGGCGACAATTTCAACTGCGCCAGCGGCCTGCGCGGCCATAACGGCCAATAATCCAATGGGTCCGCAGCCCGTGACCAAGACGCGCTTGCCCAAGAGATCACCCGCTTGCTTCGCCGCATGCAAAACAACCGCCAGGGGTTCGGCCATGGCCGCTTCGCCCGTGCTCAGGTCGCCCGCGGGTGCGCATTGGCTGGCCTCGGCCACGATGTATTCGCGGAACGCCCCTTGGATGTGCGGAAAGGGCATGGCTGAGCCGTAAAACTGCATATTGAGGCAGTGGTTGTGTTTGCCTTCTAGGCTGTACTTGCATTTGCCGCAGGGGCGGGAGGGTGACAGGGCCACCAGCTCTCCTTTTGACAGGCCCTCCACACCGTCGCCCAAAGCTTCAATATGGCCTGATACCTCATGGCCCAAAATCATAGGCTCTCGCAGAGTTACCGTGCCGAAGCCGCCGTGGTTGTAGTAATGCAGGTCAGATCCGCAGATCCCGCCAGCGGCCATTTTGATCAAAACTTGGCCAGGGCCCGGCGTTGGCATCTCGCGCTCTTCGATGCGCAGATCTTTGGCGGCGTGAGCTACAATGACTTTCATAACATGCCTTTCACAAAACAGGCGTTGGCAGGGCTTTGCCTGCGAAATGGGCTGTAAGATTGTCGCGCAAAAGTTGGCCCATGGCCATGCGTGTCTCGATGGTTCCAGAGGCATGGTGGGGTTGCACCAGCACGTTGTCGAGATCGAGAAAGCGCGGATCGAGCGCGGGTTCTGCCTCAAATACATCGAGGGCCGCCGCGCCAAGTGCGCCGGATTTTAAGGCTTGGATCAAAGCGTCTTCATCAATGTTGGAGGCGCGGGAGATGTTGATGATCATGCCATCAGGCCCTACCGCTTCGATGATATCCTTGTTCACGATGTGCTTGGTTGCCGCTGAGGCGGCCAGGGTCACAAAGAAGAAGTCTGCGTGTTTTGCCAGCTCAAGTGGATCCTCCAGAAAGGTCCAGTCAGGGGCATAGTCCTTTTGCGCGATGTCAGAGTAAGCGATATCCATGCCGAAGCCTTGCAGCCGCTTTGCCACTTCAAAGCCGATGCGGCCAAGGCCCAGAATGCCCGCTTTGCGGCCAAAAACGCGGCGTTTGAGTGGGTAGAGGCCTTTGGTTGCCCAAGAGCCGTCGCGGACCCAGGCCTCTGCGCCTGTCATGCCACGGGCTTGGCAGAGCATCATGGCAACGCCCAGGTCGGCGACGTCTTCGGTGAGCACATCAGGGGTGTTAGTCACGCGGATGCCTTTGGCTTTGCAGGCGTCCAAATCCACAGCGTCGTAGCCCACGCCGTAAACGGAAATCAGCTCCAGCGAGGGGCACGCGTCGATCATTTCGGCATCAGCCCCAAGCTCGCCGCGCGTTGCGATGGCGCGCACGTCTTTCCCGTGTTGGGCCAGAAAAGCGCTTTTGTCGGAGGCATCGAAAAGGCGTTTGATATCAAAGGCGGTATCGAGTGGATCCTGGTCCCAGGCGGGATATGGACCAACTTGTAAAACGGTGGGTTTGGACATGCGATTCTCGTATTGACAGGAAATGTTATCGGTATCATGTTATCGATAACAATTATGCGTCGTCAATCCCGCATCGGCTAACTTGGAGGTCCCTTTGTCCAACTTATTTTCCCTAGACGGCCGTCGTGCCCTTATCACCGGCTCTTCTCAGGGCATCGGGTTTGCGCTGGCCAAAGGCCTTGCTGCTGCGGGCGCTGAGATCGTTTTGAACGGGCGAGACACTGCCAAGCTGGAAGCAGCTGCTGCGGCCTTAGAGGCTGATGGGGCAATAGTGCACAGCCTGGCTTTTGATGCCACAGACCATGCTGCCGTGCGGGCCGCTGTGGATGCCTTTGAGGCAGACCAAGGCGCCATTGATATTCTGATCAACAACGCGGGCATGCAGCACAGGACGGAGCTTGAAAACTTCCCGGCGGACGCCTTTGAGCGCTTGTTGCAAACCAATGTGGCCAGCGTGTTCCACGTGGGCCAAGCGGTCGCGCGTCATATGATTGGGCGGGGCGCGGGCAAGATTATCAACATCGCCAGCGTACAAACGGCGCTCGCGCGGCCTGGCATTGCGCCCTACACGGCCACCAAGGGCGCTGTGGCGAACCTTACCAAGGGTATGGCCACCGATTGGGCCAAGCATGGCCTGCAGTGCAATGCGATTGCGCCTGGTTATTTTGATACGCCTTTGAACGCGGCTCTTGTCGCTGATCCTGAGTTTTCCGCTTGGCTTGAAAAGCGCACTCCAGCGGGGCGTTGGGGGCAGGTTGAAGAGCTTGTGGGGGCTGCTGTGTTTCTGTCGTCGCCCGCCTCGAGCTTTGTGAATGGCCATACACTTTATGTGGATGGCGGCATCACGGCGTCGCTTTAGATGCGGTGTTATGTGCTCATGGGTGTGTCGGGCTGCGGGAAGTCTTCTGTTGGGACCGCGCTGCAAGTTTTATGCAATTTGGACTTTGTCGATGGCGATGATCTGCATCCCAAACGCAACGTCCAGAAAATGTCTCAAGGTGTGCCGCTGAACGATGATGATCGCGCGCCTTGGCTTGCGGATGTGGGGCGTACGCTTGAACGCCACAAGGGGGCGATCGCTGTGGGCTGTTCGGCTTTGAAAAAGCGCTACCGGGATTGGATCCGCGAGCAAGTGAGCGAGCCTGTGCATTTCTTGCACTTGGATGCGCCGCGCCGGGTGTTGGAGCGCCGGGTTTCTAACCGGCCTGGGCATTTCATGCCTGCGTCTTTGCTTGAGAGCCAATTCGCCACGCTAGAGCGCCTGCAACGTGACGAATGGGGTGGAGAGATCGATATTGAGCGGCCTTTTGAACAGGTCATTGCACAAACCGAAGGCTACGTCCGGGAGACATTGATATGAGCGAGCGCATAGCCTTGATCGGCGCAGGTGCCATGGGTGGCGCTATTGGAACGCGGCTATTGGAGACCGGCAACACCTTGCATGTCTTCGACCTGGACACCGAGCGCATGGACGCATTGGTTGCCAAAGGTGCGATTGCGGCGGCCACAGCGGCCGAAGCGGCTCGTTACGTCGATTTTGTGATCACGAGTTTGAATGCCTCGCGCATCGTTGGGCTCGCGGCTTTCGGCAAAGATGGAATTGCCGAGGGCGCCAAGCCCGGCACTGTGATCATCGACATGTCTTCGATAGAGCCCGATGCCACCCGGAAATTTGCCAAGATGGCAGCAGAACGGGATCTGGCTTGGGTCGATAGCCCCTTATCTGGCGGCGCACCTAAAGCTTTGATCGGAGAGCTGACGCTCATGGCGGGCGGCGAAGCTAAGGATGTTGAGCGTGCGCATACCGCCTTGAAGCATGTGGCCTCGAACTACACGCACATGGGGCCTGCGGGCGCTGGGCAGACCACCAAGCTGATCAATCAAGTGCTTTGTGCTCTGGGTTTCTTAGCGGTGGCGGAGGCCACGCAGCTGGCCATCGATGCGGCCGTAGATGCGGAAAAGATCCCACAAGCGCTCAAGGGTGGCCGTGCGGATTCCGCCTTGTTGCAAGAGTATTTGCCACGTTTTGCAACAAAAGATTATCGTCGCACGGGGCGGATCGACAACATGGTGAAAGACTTGAACGCCGTGAACGATCTGGCGCGCCAAACTGGCACGTCCATGCCCATGACAGCGCTCTGTGCTGAGATCCACCGTATGCTGACAGCCGCAGGCCTTGGCGGCGAAGACCAAGCTGCGGTGATGGAATTTTTCAACGGCGCCAAAGAGGAGATCGCCCCATGATCACACGATTTGCAATGTTCGAAGGCTCCGTGAAGCCCGGCCATGTGGAGGCGTTTCGCGCTGCCGTTTTGGATCGGCTTGTCCCGCTATGGACCAAGTTTCCCGGCAACACAGAGGTCCGCGTGATGTTCAGCGAAGACCGGGACGAGGGCGCGCCGGAGTTTCCTCTGATCCTCGCGATCAGCTATGCGGATGAAGCTGGCATGGAGAGTGCTTTGGCGAGCCCATACCGCGCAGAGTCGCGGGATGTGACGGGAGAAATCGTGGCTGAGCATTTTGAGGGCCGCATCCACCATCATGTTACGCGTTGCCATGACTTCCCGGCCTAAAAGATGAGTGCGCGTGTCACCATGCGCGACGTGGCGCAGGCCGTGGGTATGTCGCCCATGACGGTCAGCCGTGCCCTGCGCGACGACCGTACGGTGAACGCCAAAACCCGCGCCCGCGTGCGGCAAGTCGCAGATGACCTTGGCTATGTTTACGACAGCACAGCCCAGGCCTTTCGAACCCAAAAGAGCGGCTTTGTCGCTGTGACCTTGCCGTCCGTGAACAATGCAAATTTTGCAGAGACCTTCCGGGCGTTAACGAGCGGGCTGGATGGATCCGGCCTGCAGCTTCTGCTGGGCAGTACCAACTACCGGGTTGCGCGCGAAGAAGAGCTGGTGCGCCAGCTTTTGACCCGCAATCCCGAAGCGCTCGTGTTGACCGGTGGGCACCACACAGAAGCCATGCGCGCGGTCGTGCGTGGCAGAGGCCTGCCCGTGATCGAGATGTGGGATTTGCCCGCCGATCCATTGGGGCATGTGGTTGGGTTCTCCAATGCAGATGCCATGGATCACATTGTGGCGCATTTAGTCTCTACTGGGCGACATAGGCTCGCATTTGTGGGAGCGTCTGAGGGCGCTGACATGCGCGGTGCTGTGCGTCGCGACGGTGTTGTGCGGGCTGCTCGGAAACATGGGCTCCCTCAGGTGGCCATGATCGATGCGGGCCCTGCACCGGTTTCCATGCGCCACGGTGCGGCGGTCATTGAAGCCATGGGCAAAGAGGTGGCGCGATATGATGCGCTGGTCTGTGTTTCAGATCCTGTGGCCTTTGGCTGCATGACGGCTGTGCAGCGCATGGGGTTGAGCGTGCCCGACGATCTCGCGATTACGGGCTTTGGTCACTTCGAGGTGGCAAAGGTTGCAAATCCGCGCATCACCACGGTGAACGTGCAGGCCGAAGCGATTGGCCGCCAGGTTGTGACTCTGTTACAGGGGATTTTCGATGGTGAGGGGGAAGAACCCGTCACGATCGACGTGGGCTCTGAGCTGGTGCTGGGCGAAACAAGCTAGGCTTTGGCGTTGCGCACAGTTGAGCCAGGGATCAGCCTAAATCCAATGTCTGTGCAGGTGGGAACGGGCTCGTCTGTTAGCCGACCCATCATCATCTCAGCCGCTTTTTGACCCAGTTTTAGATGCGAGACATGGCAAGACGTCAGCCTTTGGGTCATCACCGAGGCGATGGGCAGATCCCCCCATCCGGCAATGCCAATGTCTTGTGGGACACTGAGACCTTTGCCCGCGCAATATTGCAAGCCGCCGAAGGCCATGGCGTCGTTCTGAAAGAAAATACACTCGATGTCCCGGGCGGAGCCCAAGAGCTGCTCGGTGCCGTAAAAGCCAGGGTAATAGGTGGCCGTGTCATGCAGACAGAGCTGTTTGACCACAGCGCCCCCCGCCCCTTCGACCGCTTTGCAAAAGCCGTTGAGCCGCTCCGTGGCGGCGTTGGCGGTGTCGTGGGACGTGCCGACATAGCCGAGGTTCTTATATCCCAGCGAAGTGAGGTATCGGCCCATATCAAAGCCGCTGTCGAAGTGGTTGATGCCCACGCTCATGTCGAGCGGGGCGGCGTTGAGATCCCAGATCTCCACCACCGGAATACCCGCGTTTCGCAGCATCTCTGTGGCGCGCGGGGAGTGGTAGCGCCCTGTCAGGATCAGGCCTGCAGGCTGCCAAGACAGAACGGTTCGTATCCAGTTCTCTTCTTCCTTCTGCGTGTGCTGCGTGAGGCCCAAAACGGACTGATATCCGAAGGTGCCAAGCTTGCGATCGATGCCTTCCAACACTTGCGCAAAGACCTCGTTTCCGAGGTCGGGGATCGACACGCCGATGAAGGTGGAGCTTTGGTCACCGGCAAAAACCGTGGCCAGGCGATTCGGCAGGTAGCCCAAGATGTCTACCTGCTCCATGACCTTGACGCGGGTTTCTTCGGAGTAACCGCCTTCTCCGCGCAAAACACGGCTTGCGGTCATCTTTGAGACTCCCGCCGCAAGTGCCACTTGTGATAGGCTTACCTTATTGTTTTTGCTCTTTTTTTCCACTTTATCAGCCATTTTACGTTACGGGTAACTTATGCCTTGACACACAGCTCTATCTGCGATGATGTTAATGGAATGTTACGGGTAACTCAACGGGGAGGTTGAGCCCTGCAACCCCGGAGGAGCCGCAATGCCAGACCTGCAGACAGGTTTGTTTTTCGACAGCATCGACAAGCATTTTGGCGGGACTTACGCGCTGAAAGACGTGTCTTTGAGCGTCGGGCGCGGTGAGATCGTGGCGCTCCTGGGCGAGAACGGCGCGGGCAAATCCACCCTGATTAAGGTACTGGGCGGCATCCATATGCCCGACGCAGGGCGGGTGCTGATTGACGGTGCGCCGTACCAACACAAACCTGCAGGGTTTGGCGAGCGCCAGAAGGTGGCGTTTATTCACCAAGACCTTGGTCTCATCGAATGGATGACCGTGGCTGAAAACATCAGCCTCGCGCTTGGGTTCTCGCGTAAGAACGGTTTGATCCGCTGGGCGGATGTGGAGCGCTTTGCCGTTGAGGCCTTGCGCAAGGTTGATGCGGATTTTGATCCCACAACGCGTATTGAGGACCTGACGCGTACGGAGAAGTCTTTGGTCGCTATTGCGCGCGCGCTTGCTGTGGACAGCGAATTTTTGGTGTTGGATGAGCCTACTGCTTCATTGCCTGCAGATGAGGTTGAGCGGCTCTTCACCGCACTCAGACCCCTGCGCGAGCGCGGCGTTGGGATGATTTATGTCTCACACCGGCTCGATGAGATTTTCCAGATTGCAGACCGCGTGGCAGTGCTCAGGGACGGTGCGATGGTCGGCGTGCGCAGCATTGATCACACAACGCCGGAAGAACTTGTGCAGAAGATCGTTGGCCGCAAAACCCGGGAGACGGCGAAAGCCAGTCAAGCCATTGGCGCGCCCGTTTTGTCTCTGAAAGAATTTGAAGTGGCGGGCATGCAAAAGCTCGATTTTGCACTTCAGGAAAATGAGGTCTTGGGCCTTGTGGGGTTGCGCGGCGCTGGGCATGAGGCGATTTCGCGGGCCTTGTTTGGGTTGCTCCCTTTTGAAGGCACCGTGACGCTGGATGGCAAAGCGCCCGATCTCAGCACGCCGCAAAAAGCGCTTCATTCTGGCGTCGGTTTGGTGGCCAAGGACCGCACGGAGGAATCCGTCGCCATGAGCCTCTCGATCCGTGAAAATACGTTTTTGAACCCTGAAGGTGTGGGTCGCAATCTGCTCAGCCTCTTGTCGCCTAAGACTGAGGCTGATCGCGCGGCGATCATTGGTGCGGAGCTCGGCCTTTCGCCAAATGATCCGACGCTGGCCATTGAGGCTTTGTCGGGTGGCAATCAGCAGAAGGTTGTTATCGGTCGTTGGCTTGCCACAAAACGCAAGCTCTTGATCTGCGAGGATCCAACCGCAGGCGTGGATGTGGGCGCCAAGTCCGAGATCTATGCTTTGCTCAATCGGGCTTTGGCAGACGGCGTGGCCATCCTGATCACGTCCACAGATTTCGAAGAGATCGCCACCATCTGCCACCGCGCGATTGTGTTCAGCCAAGGGGCGATTGTGGATGAGCTCAGCGGCACGCGGCTGACTACCGAAAACCTCATTCAATCGGCGTCAGCTGGGAACATCGAGAAGCAGGGAGGCGGGGCAAATGCAGTCGCTTGAATCCGGAGCCTTAGAACCCACAAAGGCCGAGTTGAAAGGCCTCAGCTTTGGCGGGCGCTTGATGCGGTTCTTGCCCGTTTATGGGCTGGTGATCCTCACTGTTTTCCTGATTGGGCTCTTTTCGGTTCTGTTGCCCAACACGTTTCCCACGATGTTGAACCTTCGCTCGATCATCTCCGACAAAGCCATTATTGCGCTATTGTCTTTGGGGGCGATGATCCCAATGGCAGCAGGTCGGATTGACCTCACGGTCGGCTATGGGATCGTGCTTTGGCACATCCTAGCCATCAGCCTGCAAACCCAGTTGGGCTTGCCTTGGCCAATGGCTGTGGGGCTTGTTTTGATCCTGGGAGCTTTGACGGGGTTCTTCAACGGCTTGCTTGTCGAAGTGGCAAAGATCGACAGTTTCATCGCCACGCTTGGCACGGGCACTGTGCTTTATGCGTTGGCTTTGTGGCACACGGGTGGACGCCAGATGGTGGGGCTTTTGCCAGACGGATTTTATGCGCTCAACACCACCTTCGTCTTCGGGTTGCCGATCACCGCTTACTATTTGCTCGTCATCACGGTCGTGATGTGGATCGTGCTCGAATACACGCCTATGGGGCGCTACCTCTATGCCATCGGCGCAAACCAGCGCGCCGCTCAGCTCAACGGCATTCCCACCCGCAAGTATGTGATTAGCGCCTTTGTGGCCTCTGGCACGATGACCGCTTTGGCTGGTGTTTTGCTCGCAGCTAAACTGCGGATTGGGCAGGCCTCCGTGGGGCTGGAGTTTCTGTTGCCCGCGCTTGTCGGGGCCTTTCTTGGCTCCACGACGATCAAGCCTGGGCGCGTCAATGTGTGGGGCACCGTTGTGGGTGTGGTCATCTTGGCGGTGGGCATTTCAGGTATTCAACAATTTGGCGGCTCCTTCTGGGTCGAGCCGCTTTTTAACGGAGTTACTCTGCTCGTTGCCATTGGCATCGCAGGATACGCGCAGCGCAAAAAAGGTGCAGATAAGCGCTGACGCAGCGCCTTTGGTTTTGGCTCGGCCCTAACGGCTTGGCGCAAAATCACAGGCGAATGGAAGACATTGCAAAGGGAGGACACGATGCAAAAAAGAACATTTATGGCGGGGCTTTTGGCCACAACCGTGATGGTCTCACTGCCCGTCTTGGCGGCAGAATGGGATGGCCCCACAACCGGGCCTATGGCGGCAAGCGGTAAGTCTATTGTGGTTGTCGCGGGGGACCTAAAAAACGGTGGTATCCTTGGTGTAACCACCGGTGTGGAAGAAGCAGCTGAAAAGATCGGCTGGGATGTGCGCGTGCTCGATGGTGCAGGCTCGATCCAGGGCCGCACAGCGGCAATCGGCCAAGCTTTGGCGCTCAAAGCGGATGGGATCATCATCAACGGCTTTGACGCGGTGGAACAGCAGGCAGCCCTCGAAGGCGTTGTGGCGGCAGATGTGCCCATGGTGGCTTGGCACTCTGGGCCAAAGATCGGCTGCGATGCCCCTGGTGGGATTTTTGCCAATGTCTCCACGGATGCCATGACCGTCTCGGAAGTCGCGGCCAATTGGGCGCTTGAAGACGGCGGCAAAGACATCGGCGTCGTGATCTTCACAGACAGCACCTATCAGATCGCCATCGACAAAGCGGACCGGCTCAAGGAGACCGTTGAGGCCGCAGGCGGCACCGTGCTCGAATATGTCGACACGCCGATTGCCGATACGTCCACACGCATGGGCGCTCTGACCACATCGCTCCTACAAAAATATGGCGCAAGCTGGACCCACGCTTTGGCGATCAATGATCTCTATTTTGATTTCATGGGTCCCTCATTGGCGGCTGCAGGCCTGTCTCCAGATGCTGGGCCGCAAGCTGGCTCAGCAGGTGACGGATCAGAGGCAGCGTTCCAACGCATTCGGTCCAACGGCTATCAGGCGATTACCGTGGCAGAGCCTTTGAACTTGCAAGGCTGGCAGCTCGTGGATGAGCTGAACCGCGCGCTGCAAGGCGAACCCTGCTCGGGCTATATCACGTCGCCGGCGCTCGTGACGCCAGAAGGTTTGGCCAAGCTCGGCGATAGCAATCAGTTTGATCCCGATATTCCTTACCGCGACGCTTACGCGGGGATCTGGGGCAAGTAGAGGTTTCTCCCTGGCAGGGTCCCTCGGGTGTGTGACGGGGCCCTGCATTTTAACCAATTCAATCGGCGCGGATCTGCGCCACCCAAGCTTATTCGCGGAGCAAATCGCAATGGCACATGAACCGCTTGTCCAAATGACGGGCATAACCAAACGTTTCGGCGGCGTGACCGCTTTGCAGGACGTCAATCTGAGTGCCTATGCGGGCGAAGTGCTGGCGATTGTTGGCGACAACGGCGCAGGTAAATCGACCCTGATCAAGGTGTTGACGGGTGTCTATCAGCCAACCGAGGGAGAGATCTATCTCGACGGCGAGAAGATCGAGTTTTCCAATCACGCGGACGCTGCGCGCGCGGGCATTGATGCGGTGTATCAAACGCTTGCCTTGGCGGATCATCTCGATCCGGCCGCAAACATGTTTTTGGGCAATGAGCTGACCAAGAAGGTCTTTGGCATCACCGTGCTCGACAATAAGAAAATGCGCTCCGAGACCGAGCGGGTTTTGATGGAGCGCCTAGGCGTGCGCTTGAAATCCCTGGATGCGCCAACTGACAGTCTGTCGGGTGGGCAACGTCAGGCCGTGGCCATTGCGCGGGCGGTTTATCACGAAGGCCTTCGGGTGCTGGTGATGGACGAGCCCACAGCAGCGCTTGGTCCGCAAGAAACTGCGCGCACCCTCAAGCTGATCAAAGCGCTCAAATCGCAAGGTTTGGCCGTGATCCTGATCAGCCACTCGCTCGACGATGTTTTTGAAGTGGCAGACCGCGTGCATGTGCAGCGCCGAGGCCAATGCGTGGGCGTGGCGCTCACGTCTGAGAGTTCGACCCAAGAGGTTTTGGGCATGATCGTTGGTGCCAAGGAGGACGCAGCATGAACACCGCCGTAGATCCAAACTATAAGCCACCGCTCGGCGAGAGGCTTGAACCCTATATGGCTGTCATAGCCCCGATGGCGATGATCGTTGCGATCTTTCTCTTTATGGCTGTGGCCTCGCCGGATCGCTTTTACCGCATAAGCAATCTCGAGCTGATTTTGCAGGATGCCGCGCTCTATATGCCGATGGCCATGGCCATGACCTTTGTCATTACCCAGCGCGGCATTGATCTGTCGGTGGGTTCCGTGGCGGTGCTGTCGGCGATCATTATGGCCTTTCTCGTGAAGCAATACGGATTTTCGATCTATGTGGGCATTCCGATTGCGCTCACGATTGGGGCGCTCTTGGGCTTGATCAATGGGCTCGTGATAACGCGCTTTAATGTGCCCGATCTGATCGGCACGCTTGCGATGGATCTGGTCTACAAAGGGCTGGCGCTCTTGCTGGCCAAAGGGCTCGTACTGGCGCGGTTTCCAGAGGTGCTCACGGAGATTGGCCGGGGCCAAACGCCCTTCTTCATTCCCACGCCTGCAGTGATTGGCATGCTGACCATGGTGGCGGGCTATTACATCCTGCAGCGCACGCATTTTGGCCGCTATACGGTTGCGATTGGCTCGAGCCCTGAGTCCGCCGAGCTCACGGGTATCGGTGTGAAGCGCCACAAGGTTTACGCTTACGTGCTCTGTGGGGCCTGTGCGGCCTTGGCGGGCCTTATGCTCACCGGCAAGCAAAACGCTATCCAGGCCACCATGGCGCCCTTCTTCAATCTTCACGTGATTGCGGCTGTGGTTGTGGGGGGCACATCCCTCTTTGGGGGGCGTGCGTCGATCATCGGATCGTTCTCAGGTGTGCTCTTGCTCGCCATGATGCTGAACGCGCTGGTGACCCTGCGCATCGAGTTCTTCTGGCAGCCTGTGGCCTCGGGCTTTGTGATCATCAGCTCGGTCGCGCTTTATGCCTGGATCCAGAAGAAAGACCGCGATGGTGCGGGTGGCTGGTTCGCAGATCTAAAAACTGCGGAAGGTCAGAAATTAATGCGCTTTTCAGCGCTCTTGATTGGCGTCTTGATTGCCCTTTTGGCAATTGGCGGCGTCTTTGCTGGGGACACCGTGAACAGCGGCTAATCCGGCTTTTGCGGGGTGGCTGGGTCGGGGGTGCAGCCCCGACCACAGCCGATGGCCCCGCTCTCATTGCAAAGGGAGGAACCAAGATGAGACTTTTAGCAACTACAGCCCTCGTGGCAACTGTAACGACATTTGGCACAATGGCCTTGGCGGATGGCCATGCCACACTGCCGCTCAAAGAGCTGCCCGGCATCGCAGATCGCGACTACTGGGTGCCAGGTGAGGTGAACGCAGACGGCAAGCTGGAAGCGATGCAAGCCGTAGTGGGATCCGAGGCTGTGCCCTTCTCAGGTAGCCAGGATGCCCCGATCCAAATCGCATTGATCTATCCGTCGTCAGACACGTCAGATTTCTGGGCGCGTAATTATCTCGCGATGACCAAGCGCTTGGACGAGCTGGGTGTTCAATATGAAACAACCGAGTTCGCATCCCGTCAGATCGAACACTCGCTTCAAACCACCTATGCCAACCAAGTGGTGCTCGACAAAGACATCTACGACTATGTGATCTTTGGCCCCTCAGAGCTTGCCATTCAGGCCGACAACATTGCGAAACTTGCTGCTGAAACCGACGACCTGACCACTTACGTTTGGGCCTTCCACACGCCGCTTAAAGATCTTGAGCACCAGCCTGCGGCTTGGTTCGATTTCTCTTCAGCGGCGGGCGCTCTGACCATGTGCGATTACATGATTGGTCGCTTGGGCGAAGGGGTTACCATGGCGATGAACCGCGGTATTCCTGGCATCACCGACAACCAGCGCTCGGGTGATTTCAAAGCCTGTGTCGAAGAGAAAGCAGGCTGGACCACGGTCTATGAGCACTACGGTGAATATCAGCGTGAAGGCGGCTTTGCGGGCACATCTTTGATCCTGCAGTCCTATCCAGAAGCCAAGATCATCCACAATGCCAACACAGCTATGGCCATGGGCTCGGTTGAGGCTCAAGTATCGGTCGGCAAAGAGAAAGAGATCTTCTCCACCGGTTGGGGCGGCACGGGCCTAGAGCTCGAAGCCATCCGCCGCGGTGAGCTTGATGCCACGCCTATGCGCATGGGCGATGATGTGGGCGCTGCGACCGCTGAAGCGATCAAAGCTGACCTCGAAGGGCGCAGTGATGAGCTGCCGTTTGTCTTCTTGGGTCGGATCACTGTGGCGCACGATCAGATGAGCGCTGCGGAGATTGATGCGCTTGAACAAGAAGCCTTCCGCTTCTCCGGTGTCGGTGCCCTCAAGCGCTAAGACAGCCGCGCTAAACTGGACTTAGGTCGTGGCGGTACGCTGCCACGACCTCGCCTTCTCAAAAAACCAGGCTCTCCCTGATCACCAACCGTTTCCAGGAGGCAAAGCCGACCAGCGACCAGCCCCCGACCGCCCCCCAGTAATCCCCCCGGGCGGGGGCGTTCAGCCCGACGCCCGCGGCCGGGTGCAGGTCTTCGCGTTTGGAGGATACGATGTAGATTTAACGGGTGATGCTCAAAGGCTTGCCAAATTTGCAGGATCACAGGCCAATGAAAAAATGCACCGCATCGTCGCGGAACGTGCTTTGTTTGGTCAAACAAAAGGAGAGTGGAATGTTCGGAGTGATCGACGGCACCGGTTTTGAAGTGATCGACCCACGGTTCGAGGCTTGTTTTGTTGGCCATGCCCGGGTTGAGCGGCTTTGGACGGGCGCGCGGTGGTCTGAAGGGCCGGTTTGGTTTGCGGCCTCGCGCTATCTTCTGTGGTCTGACATTCCCAACAACCGGATGCTGCGCTGGGATGAGACGGACGGCACCGTCTCCACCTTTCGTCAGCCTTCCAACAATTCCAATGGCAACACGGTGGACCGGCAGGGCCGGCTCATCAGTTGCGAACATCTCACCCGCCGCGTGACGCGCACCGAGCATGATGGCTCCGTCACCGTTATCGCCGATAGCTACCAAGGCAAACGTTTGAACTCGCCCAATGATGTGGTGGTTAAATCTGATGGCTCGATCTGGTTTACCGACCCGAGCTACGGCATCTTGATGGACTACGAAGGCGAGCGCGCTGACAGTGAGATCGGGGCCTGCCATGTGTATCGCGTCGATCCCGAGACTGGCGCTATTGAGATCGTTGCCGATGACTATCTCAAACCCAACGGCCTCGCGTTCTCCCCGGATGAAAGCCACCTCTACATCGCTGACACCGGCGCAACCCACACGCCCGATGGCCCCAAGCATATTCGCCGCCACAAGGTCGGCCCAGATGGCAGCTTGAGCGGGGGCGAGGTGTTTGCCACCTGCTCTGCGGGTCTTTTCGATGGGTTCCGCTGCGATCAGGCCGGGCGCATTTGGACCTCTGCTGCTGACGGTGTGCATTGCCTTGATACAGATGGCACTCTGATCGGCAAGATCCACATCCCGGAACTGGTGGCAAATGTTTGCTTTGGCGGACCCAAGCTGAACCGGCTGTTCATCTGTGGCACCACCTCGCTTTATTCCGTGTTCCTGAACGTGAACGGGGTATCGCCTTATGCCTAAATTCACCGCGCAAACGCAGGTTCTGACCCATGCGGGTGTGATGCAGATGCTGAGCGCCGCCGTGGCCTGTGCCGAAGAGATAGGCCAGCCGCAGTGCATTGTTGTGGTGGATGCGAGCGGTGTGACCCTTGGGCAAATCCGCATGACGGGCGCAAAATTTCTGAGCCTCAAAAGTGCGGCCACTAAGGCTTGCACTGCCGCGTCTATTCGCGCACCCAGCGATGCCATTCCTGAAGGGGTCGGCCCTGCGATTGCGGCTGCCACACAGAATGCCGTGACGCGCCTTGGCGGCGGTCTGCCGATCATGATGAAGGGTGTCTGTTTGGGAGGGATTGGCGTTGGGTCTGGGTCTCCTGAGCAAGACAAAGAGGTTGCCATGGCCGCTTTGACGGCCATTGGTGCTGGCTTCTAGCTCTGAGCCGTTATGTGTTTGGCTGCAATGCGCTCGCGGTGGATCATATAGAGCCCTGCGGCGATGATGATGCCGATCCCAATTAGGCTCAGTGTATTGGGAAAATCGTTGAACACCAAAAAGCCAAACACCGTCGCAACGGGCAATTCGAAATACTGCAAAGGGGCCAGCGTTGCGGATGGGGCCAGCGAGAGTGCATAGGTCATCATCATGTGGCTGATGGTTGCGAAAAACCCCACGCCAAAGAGCCAGAGCCAGGCGATGTCACTTGGCCATCTGGGATCAAAAAGATCAGACCCTGTGCCTTGTGCGAGGACCAAAACTGGCAGGCAGACGAGGCTCGCAATCAGCCCTGTGTGAAACTGTAGCGTCACGGGATGCATATGCTGCGACAGCCTGCGCGTCACGAGGATGTAGAAAGCAAAGGCCACGGCTGTTCCGAGCGGAATGATCGCCACGAGCCCAAAGGCCGCAAAGCTGGGTTGGATGACGAATAATACGCCGACAAAGCCCACAAGGGCTGCACTCACTCGGCGGATCCCGACGTCTTCGCAAAAGTAGAATTTTCCCACGAGAAGCACGATGAAAGGGGCGACAAAGACGATGGCCAAGGCGTCTGCCAGCGGCATCACACGGATCGCCGCGATGAAGCAAAAGGTGGCAAACAGCAGCAGCATCGCGCGGGCAATTAGGGCCATCAGCTGGCCTTGAGGAATGCGCAGTGAAAGGCCCATGGCCCAAATCACAGGCGCCATCAGAATACACTGTAAAACAAACCGTGCGGTTGTGATTTGCCCAATCGGCAGAGAGGAGGCCGCAAGCTTTGCAGCCACATCCAGCAAAGGCGCCGTGAGGCAAAACCCAAGCATGAGCGCCACGCCCAGCAAAACGCGGTCTTGAAACGGGGGGGAGGCAAGGGCGGTGGTCATCTGTTGAGCTTGGGGCTTTGCGCGCTCCAGATCTATCCCCAAAACGACACCAAAACGCATGACTTTCTGCCCAAAGTGCTCATGCGCGCGGCGAACCAAATGGGCTATCCTTTTGACTGCAGAAATGGCTTATCTCGTGTGCTATGCGTAAAGCCTGCTCAGCGTCATAGACGTAAGCCAACACGATGCTGGAACAAACCGCTCTTCAGAGATATGCTTGAGTACAAAATGGACCAAGCTCACAACGCTTCGCGTTGTGAGTCTTAAACAGATCTGGCAACCAAGGACTTCGTTATTTTAGAGACTTATCAGCTCATCTATTCATCGCGTCCGTTTGGCTATGACCAATCGACCCTCGACGGCATTCTCCTAGACGCCAGGCGGTGCAACACGCGCGATGATATCACAGGCGCGCTTGTGTGTCGGCACGATGTCTTTGTTCAGATGCTTGAAGGTCCTCGCGAGCGGGTCAGCGACACCTTCCACCGGATCCGGCAGGACGACAGGCATTCTGAGGTGAAGCTTCGGTATTTTGGCGATAGTCCTAATAGGATGTTTGAAAAATGGGCGATGCTGCATGATCCCGCGCGATCCTGGCTTTGGTCCATCGCTGAAGTTGACCAAGACGCGCTCGAGAAGGCCTCGGTGACTGACTACAGACGTATTTTTCGTATTCTCGCTGAGAACATGGAAGCGGCGGAGCGCGACGGCAAATAGGCCCTTTCCAATCATACCTCGATCTCGGAGATCAGGCGCTTGACTTAGCCCGCCCGACTTAGCCTGCTTGTCTGAGCCGTTTTTCCAAGAGGTAAAGCGCCAAGGCTGTCATGACCGCCCCTGACAGCAGATAAAGCGCAGAGGCCCACAAACCGACTGTCGCTGCAAGCAACAGGCCGATCAGCGGGGCAAATGCGGCGCCCAAAATCCAGGATAAATTCACGGCCATGGCTGATCCCGAATAGCGATAAGCTGGCTGGAACCGTTTTGGCACAATCGAACCGGATTGCCCGTAGGCAAAGCCTAGAACTGTGAAGCCGAGCAGAATGTAAATCGCGGGGCTGTTGTCGAGCGTCCAAATCGTCAAGCACACGACCACAACAAGCGCCGAACTGGCGCCGAGAACCACGCGCTTGGAAAAGATATCGGCCAAGAAACCAGAGGCGATCACACCGACAATCGCCAAGGCACCACCAAAAAGCTGAAGCAACAAGATGTATGGTACGTCATGTCCGGCGAAGAGGATCGCGTAGCTCAGCGGAAACACTGTCACCATGTGGAACAAAGCGTAGCTGGCCAAAGGCAACAGCGAAGACAAAAGGATCGTGCGCCACTCGTTTTTGATCAAATCCGGAAGCGGCGCGGATTTTAAAAGCGTATCATCGTCGTCTCCGCCAAAGCTTGCTGTCATCAAGCGCAGCCGTGCAAATAGGGAAACGACGTTGACGGCCATCACCGCGAAAAAGGCAAATCGCCAGCCGTAAGAATAGAACTCTTCCTCGGTAAGAAACCCTGTAAGCACGTAAAAAAGCGATACTGCGACGCAGAAACCTATTGGGCCGCCCAATTGCGGAATCATCCCATATCGGCCTTCGCGACCTTTGGGCGCAGCAGATTTCAGCTGCAGCGTGATGCCGTCCCAAGCGCCGCCCAGGCCGAGACCCTGCACAAATCGGAGCACGCCAAGCGCGATGGGGGCTGTTATCCCCATGCGTTCATAGCCAGGCAATAAGCCGATTGCCACGGTTGATGAGCCCAGGATCATGAGCGCGAGCGTAACTTTCCCCGGCCGTCCAATTTTCTGCTGGATCATGCGCGATCCCATACTCGCAATCGGGCGCGCTAAAAAAGCAAGTGAAAACAATAGGAAAGACCAAAGCGTCGCTTCTAAAGGTGGCAGAAAGGGAAAAAAGACTTTTGGGAAAACCAGCGCCGAGGCGATCGCATAGACAAAAAATCCAAAAAAGTCGGTGACCCGCGCCATCACAACCGTGGTGATAACATCGTCCAAGGTGACGTGTTGTGTCTGTGATGTGTCTGCTGTCGTCATGTCATAACATCCTACAAATGGAGGGACGCTTCGGCTCCTCACCAAAGCCTAGCACGTTGGCGGCTGGCTTAGCTTGGTAACTTATGTCGCATCGCAGCAACTTGCCACCTTTGTACACCAGCACTACGTCCTCGGTAGCAAGGCAATATAGGGCCCTCTTCGGCTTTTTCCCGAGCGTTTCATTCACTAACACTTGGTGACGTCCCAGAATGCGTATCTTACGACGAATACTGTTGATGGCGGCCCCGCTGATTTTATCGGGTTGTCAGCTTGTTTTGCTGAACCCGAAAGGCGATGTCGCTGCGCAGCAGGGTGATTTGATCGTCTATGCAACGGTGTTGATGTTGATCGTCATTGTTCCCGTCTTGGCCCTGACGGTGTTCTTTGCGATGTACTACCGGTCGTCAAATGAAACCGCGAATTATGAGCCAGATTGGGATCACTCGGTCAGCCTCGAAATTGTGATCTGGGCGGTGCCGCTTGCGATCATCATTTGTCTCGGCGGGCTGACATGGGTGGCAACACACCGGCTGGACCCCTACCAGGACTTGCGCCGTATTTCTGAGACACAGCCTATCGACGAAACCGTTGAACCGCTCACGGTTCACGTGGTCGCTCTCGATTGGAAATGGGTCTTTCTCTACCCCGAACAGGGCATTGCGACCGTCAATGAGGCGGCAGCGATCAAAGACCGTCCAATTGAATGGAAGCTCACCTCCGGCACAGTGATGAATGCCTTTTATATCCCGGAAATGGCCGGGATGATTTACGCAATGGCGGGGATGGAGACCGAGTTGAACGCCGTCATGAACGCCACGGGGACGTTTGAAGGCTTTTCCGCCAACTACAGTGGCAACGGCTTTTCACAGATGAATTTTGACTTCCAAACCTTCGATGAAAGCGGGTTTGACGACTGGGTGGCAAAGGTCCGGGCCAGCGACAAACCCCTGGATCGAAACGCCTTTAGTGTTTTGGAGCAGCCGACCGTTGACCATGACGTCGAATACTACGGCGGTATTGAGGATGGACTGTGGGAGCGCATTCTGAACATGTGCGTCGGCGATGATCGCCTGTGTCTAAACGACATGATGATGGTGGACGCTCTTGGCGGCGGCGGCATTGACGGTCTCTATAATCGAGAGCTGTTCCGCGGGTTGTGTTCTGCGGACGACCCACGCGGGCTTTTCGTGATGCTAAGGCCAGAACTACGCGCGCAGGAAAAGGCCATTCTTGCAGCCGTCACGCTGGATACCGAGAACCTGCTTCCAAACCCTGAACCGCAAGCGAATTGAGCCTATGGCAAAGACAACAGACGCCGCCCTGGAAACATCCGCCCATACCGCCCACTCGCTGACAGACACCCATTGGTTCTGGGGCAAGCTGGGCTGGGATATCTTTCCGTTTTACGACCCCATCATCTTCGCGACTTTTATCGGGACGTGCTTGCTCGGTGCCGCGGTTGTTGGCGCGATCACGTATTATCGCCTTTGGGGCTATTTGTGGAACGAGTGGTTCACCTCCGTCGACCACAAGAAAATCGGCATCATGTATATGATCCTCGGGACAATCATGCTGGTTCGCGGGTTTGCGGATGCGCTGCTCATGCGGGTCCATCAGGCGCTTGCCTCAGCAGGGTATGTTGGCATCCTTCCTGCCTATCACTACGATCAGGTCTTCACCGTTCATGGCGTGATCATGATTTTCTTTGTGGCGATGCCCTTCATCACGGGGTTCATGAACTACGTCATGCCCCTGCAGATCGGCGCGCGTGATGTGGCCTTTCCGTTTCTGAACAACTTTAGCTTTTGGCTGACGGTGTCTGGCGCGGTGCTGATCATGATTTCGCTTTTTGTCGGAGAGTTTGCGGCAACGGGCTGGCTCGCTTATCCGCCGCTCTCGGGGCTGACGTTCAGTCCGGGCGTTGGGATGGATTATTACCTTTGGTCGCTCAACATAGCCGGGATCGGGACGACCCTCTCGGGCATCAACCTGGTTGTGACACTTGTTAAAATGCGGGCACCGGGCATGACCTGGATGAAAATGCCGGTGTTTTGTTGGACAACGCTGTGTACCAACGTGTTGATCGTCGCGACCTTCCCGGTTCTGACCGCAACGCTCGCTCTGCTGACAGCTGATCGCTACCTGGGCACCCATTTCTTCACCAATGAGATGGGCGGCAATCCGATGATGTACGTCAACCTCATCTGGATCTGGGGTCACCCAGAGGTCTACATTCTCACTTTGCCCGTGTTTGGGATCTTCTCAGAGATTGTGCCAACCTTCTGCAAGAAGCGCCTGTTTGGCTATACCTCCATGGTCTATGCGACCTGCGTGATCATGATCCTGAGCTATATTGTATGGTTGCATCACTTCTTCACCATGGGCGCGGGCGCGGATGTGAACTCGTTTTTCGGGATCACGACGATGATCATCTCGATCCCGACCGGGGCGAAGCTCTTCAATTGGCTCTTCACGATGTACAAAGGCCGGATCCATTTCGAACTGCCGATGATGTGGACTGTGGCGTTTATGCTGACCTTTACCATTGGTGGAATGACTGGCGTGCTGCTTGCTGTGCCACCAGCCGACTACGTTTTGCACAACTCTCTGTTCCTCGTCGCTCACTTCCACAATGTGATCATTGGGGGTGTCGTGTTCGGCATCTTTGCCGGGATTAACTACTGGTGGCCGAAAGCCTTCGGGTTTTACTTGCACCGTGGCTGGGGCTTGCTGAGCTTCTGGGGCTGGGTTGTTGGCTTCTGGTTTGCCTTTACGCCGCTTTATATCCTCGGGCTGATGGGCGTGACGCGCAGGCTGAGCCAGTTTGAAGATAGCTTCTACGGGATCTATTTCTTCATCGCCCTTTGCGGCGCGTTCATGATCGCAGTGGGATTGGTCGCGTTCATCATCCAGATTGTCTGGTCGATTTGGAAACGCGAAGAGCTAAAATGCGGTAATGATCCTTGGGATGCGCGCACCTTGGAGTGGGCCACCACCTCACCGCCGCCCTATTATAACTTTGCTTTCACAATGCGCGTGCACGCCTTGGACACCTGGCACCACATGAAGCAAAATGGCGTTAAGTCACCAACCACGGGTTTCGCGCCAATCCATATGCCGCACTATACGTCTAGCGGGATTGTTATTGCAGGGTTCATGACCGTTATGGGCTTTGCGCTGATCTGGCATGTTTGGTGGCTGGCGGCGCTTGGCTTCTTTACGTCCTTGGCCTGGGGCATCGGGCACACATTCAACTACAACCGGGATTACTACATCCCTGTCGATGAGGTGCGCAAAATCGAAACAGGCCAATCCATGGCCACGCCGGCGGAGTGACTGATATGACATCATCTGCCTCCGCCAAAACGGAAGCGCTAGATTTCTACGTTGTCGAAGACCAAAACGACGACGCGCATCACCACCACGAAACTGGCACAATGCTGGGCTTTTGGCTCTACCTGATGAGCGATTGCCTGATCTTTGGCATCCTCTTTGCGGTCCATGCTGTACTTGGACAAAACTATGCGGCTGGGCCTGCTCCGGTTGATCTGTTTGATATTGAGCTGATCCTGGTTGCCACAGCCCTGTTGCTGTTTTCATCGATCACCTATGGCTTTGCCGTGATCAACATGCAGCAAAAGAACCAGCGCATGATGATGATGTGGTTGGCGATCACGGGCCTTTTTGGGGCCGGTTTTCTGGGGATGAGCCTCTATGAATTTTATCACTTGATCCATATCGGCGCTGGGCCTGGGGCAAGTGCATTCCTGTCGTCGTTCTTCTTTCTGGTTGGAACCCATGCGCTGCACGTCGGTGGGGGTTTTGTCTGGTTGGTTGTGCTGCTCATTCAGGTTCAAATGCACGGGCTCACGCCTGAAAATGAGCGCCGCATCCTCTGCCTGAGCCTGTTTTGGCATTTCCTCGACCTGATTTGGATCGGTGTTTTTTCCTTCGTCTATTTGACCGGGGTGTTGATATGACCAGCGAGACTCACAACGGCCATGACAGCCACGGTTCTTACAGATCCTATATCATCGGGTTTGTGTTGTCCGTGTTGCTCACAGCCATCCCTTTTTATGTCGTGATGGCGGATGTCGAGATTGGTCTGGGGTGGGCGCTTGCGATTATCTTTGGGCTCGGTGCGATCCAGATTGTCGTCCATGTTGTCTACTTTTTGCATGTCACGGTGCAGGCGGAGCAAGGTTGGCAGTTTATGTCGCTTGTCTTTACGGCAATGCTCTTGGTGATCATCCTGGCTGGGTCGATTTGGGTGATGTTCCATCTGCATGAGAACATGATGCCCGCCCATGAACAGATCGAACGTGTGCGAAACTTGCCATGAGTGCGCAGGCGGGGCGTCACCGGTCCGCCTTGCTGGATGCGGTGTTGATGGGCCTCGCAGCGGTGGTCTTTGTGTCCATGATCCTTTTGGGAAACTGGCAGATGGCGCGCCTGTCTTGGAAGCTCGATCTTATTGCCCAAGTTGAGAGCCGCGCCTTTGCTGAGCCCGTCCAAGCCTCTGTGGCAGAGCCGCTTCCGGCCTATCAAAGGGTTGGGGTTATTGGTCGCTTCGATCATGGTGCGGCGCTGCGGGTAAAGGCCTTAACCGATCTTGGGCCGGGTCATTGGGTCGTCACGCCTTTGATGACAGATGAGGGTGCGATCTGGGTGAACCGCGGCTTTGTTCCTTCGCCGGCCACTGGCATCTCTGTTTCTGAGCCGAATGGTCTGCAACGTGTCACGGGGCTTGTCCGCGATAGCGTGCCAAACGGGACGCTTCTGGAAAAGAATGATCCTGGCACTGCGCGCTGGTTTTCTGTTGATATCCCCGCAATGACAAAGGCTGCCGGGCTCGATCATGCAGCGTCTTACTACATCGACGCAGATCATATTGGACCAGTCGATGCTTGGCCGCGTGGTGGGTTGACCCGACTTGAGTTTCGCAATTCGCACCTCAGTTACGCGCTCACGTGGTATGCTATGGCGCTCTTGTTCTTCTGCGCATTGGGCTTTGTGATGTGGCAGCGATTTTGGGGGACTGAGCCGGACTAAGCTTCCCTAAATCGGTAGAACCACAAAAATGTAGCTCGACATTCCGCCACGGCTTCACATGCTCGCCAGATTGGTGCAGTCAGTTTGCGCAGACACAGAGGGGCAGACCAATGTCAAAACGCGGTATCATGATTTGCGGCCACGGAAGCCGTGCAAAATCTGCGGAAGAAGAGTTTGGACTGCTTGCCAAAGGGATCCGAAAGCGGTTCCCTGATACGCCCGTGGAACACGGATTTCTGGAGTATTCCGCGCCCAACATCCACATGGGCCTGAACGCCCTGGTGGACGCAGGCGTGACAGAGATCGTCGCTGTGCCGGGGATGTTGTTTGCTGCAACGCATGCCAAGAACGACATCCCATCTGTTTTGACAACATTCGCGGAACGCACACCCAATGTGACGATTAAATATGGGCGCGAATTGGGGCTGCATCCCCAAATGATTGCAGCTTTTGAGGCCCGTATTCTCGAGGCGCTTAACCTCGATCACGTGCATGATGGCGATCTTTACGACACGATGCTGATCGTGGTGGGGCGCGGCACATCCGATACGCTCGCCAACGCAGAGGCTGCGCGTCTCACGCGCATTGTCAGCGAAAATATGGGCTTTGGTTGGTCTGAAACGGTGTATTCTGGCGTAACCTATCCGTCGGTTGGGCGCGGGCTGGAAATGGCGCTGAAGCTTGGTTTCAAGAAAGTGGTTGTTGCGCCCTATTTCTTGTTCACCGGTCGGTTGATTGATCGCATCTATGCCTATGTTGACCGCGTTGCCGCCCAGAGCTCTGATGTGACGTTTTACAAGGCAGGCTACCTGCGCGACCAGGATCACGTGATCGACACATTTGTTGAACGGATCACGGAAGCCGGGGATGAGACCATCGTTGGCCCCGCTGACCTTATGACCTCGTTTCAAACCCGTCTTGCCCGAGGCGAGGTGGAGGTGCACCACCACCACGCTGAATTCCGCGATCCTTTGGATGATGAAGCCAGCGGTGGTCACAGACATGACCATGAGCATACCCATGATCACGCTCATGATCATTCTCATGACCATGGTGACGGACATCACCATCATCATCACCACGCCCATTCGCATGGCGTGTACCGCCACATCGCCCATCCGCTTGGACCTCGGACGATGATTGACGAAGGCGTCTGCTGTTGCTTTATGAGCCAGTTCCCGCAAGAGGTGATCGACGAGGAGCGCGCGAACCGCACCAGCAGTGGCCCTGCGAAATCGTGATTGCCCGGTGAGTACCACCCACGTTCGAAGGCCAGGCGTAGCGAGAATTGCAGTCATACGGGATTGCCAGTCTTCGCGTTAGCTGCGACAGCTACATATATCGGCAGCCCATCCGCTACCTCTTGATCTGTTAAGCGCAGAAAACCGCGGTTTTTCAGATCTCTTGCACAACAAACACATGGACCCGTTTGTGGGAAGAAAGAGGAACAGCGATGAAGGTGCAATTCCTGCACGGTACTGAATCCGGTACGGCCGAGATGTTATGTGACGATCTTGCCAAGGCTCTACCGTCAACATGTCCCACGTCCGTCATCAGCATGGACGACATTGAACCGGAAAACTTGGAACATGACAGCATACACGTCTTTGTTTGCTCAACGTTTGGATCCGGGGACCTGCCCGAAACGGCCGTCTATTTTTATGAGACGCTACAAAAAAAACGCCCTGATCTTTCGGAGATCACCTTTGCGATCTTTGGTTTGGGCGATCGAAGTTTTGGAGATACATTCGCACAAGGGTCGGAAAAGCTGATGCAGGCCTTGCAAGATTGCGGTGCAAAAATGACAGGCAAACGTGGCGTGTTCGATGCGCTATCGTCGTCTCTGCCAGAAGATGTTGCTCTCCCTTGGCTCGCCGAAACGCTCGGTCTCACGCTCGACGCAGCTTAAAAAGGGTGCCCTGCTCTCAATCGAGCGGCGTGACCCGAACATCTGCCGCACGGGATGGGCGGTTTAACGCATAATTCTAATTGGATAGGGCGCTTGGCATGCCCTCTTGCTTCACGCCTCGAAATCATCGTCGCTTGATTTGTTCTGACGGCCTTTTTTCTGACGACGCAGTCCGCAAGATCCTCTAGAGGGTCTTGGGTGGGGGCCTAGCAACTCGGGCGCATTCGACCGCTTTGCTCCGCATGTAAAAAAACGCTGCAAGAGAAGGTGAGCAAGATTTTGGACTTGAGTGGTTTCACCCTGAGCCCTGCAATCGCAACGATCCTATTCGCGATCGCTTGCATGGCGGGGTATCGCTATCGGCGTGTTTGGAAGATGGAGGGGCCGCGGTACCAATACTGGATTTTCGGGTTAATCGCTGCCGCTGGTTTGCTTTTGCTCGCCTTTGTCCCGATCGAAGTCCCGGGTTAGGTCCCGGGTTAAGTCTCGGCCTCAAGACCAGCGCGCTCAAGCATCTTGCGCGCACGTGGACATTCGAGCCGCTCACGCAAAGGCGAATCCGGATCAATCTCTTTGTGGCAAACCAGGCATTCGTTTCCGTCACCGATGGCGTTCAACCCGCCGCAGCTGCCTTTGATCCGCTTGTTCATAAAAATCACGCCCAAGGACATGCCAAGCGTGATCATAAGAAGAAAACCAAACGTCAGTGCGAAAGTTGCCATAAATGCTGCCTTTGCGTGCGGAATTAAGCAGTCAGTGCTCCGAACTGGGGACTAACATAACTTTTGAAGGTCGGCTGACCATTAACACTGTCGTGATCCACAAAATGAACGGCCAGATTGTGCTCTTTCGCGATTGCGAGACCTTCTTCACGGCCGAGGATCAGCATCGCTGTAGACCATGCATCGGCCATCATCGCGTTGTCATGTACCACGGTTGCAGAGGCGGTCTTGTGGGTGACGGGATAGCCCGTTGTTGGGTCAATAAGGTGCGAGTAGCGCTGACCGTCCACTTCAAAATAGTTGCGATAATCGCCAGAGGTCGCAAGGCCCAGGCCAACCAGCCCAGCAACGCCCATCAGGCCGCGGTCTACCGGGTTGGGAGATTCGATCCCGATCTGCCATGGCAGACCGTTCTGATTGCGTCCTGACGCGTAAAGATCACCGCCGATCTCAACTAGGAAATCAGTTGCGCCGAAGGACGCCAGGACCTCAGCAATACGATCCGCTCCATAACCCTTCCCGATGCCTGCCAGGTAGACCTGTGTCTCAGGCTGGCGCTTGGCCATTTGGCCGTTTGCGAGGTGGAGGGTGTTGGTTTGTCCAGATCTTTCTTTTGCCTGGGCCACAGCCTCTGGGCTCGGCATTTTCGTCTGACCGTTGGCGCCAAATCCCCAAAGCTCAATGAGCGACCCAACTGTTGTGTCAAAGCGCCCCGCGCTGGCAGAATTGACCTCTGCCGCGGCGGTCATAATGTGCGACAGCTCCGCTGACATTGTGATCGGGTCGCGGTGTCCTGCGGCATTAAACCGCGATATCTCAGAGCCGTTTTCCCAGTTCGAGAGCTTGTGATTGAAGGACACAAGCGCGGAATCGATTGCTGCCTTCAGTTCAGCGCGATCTAATGTGTTGTCATGGTTCAATACGGCGACATTATATGTCGTGCCCATTGATAAGCCCATGATTTCAATCAGTTTATCGCCTCCTTTGCAGGCAGCGAGTGCCAGTGTCATCGCTATAAATGAGCGGCGGGAAATGGAGGCCTTTGTGCGCATTTCGATCCCTTTCATCACAAATCTTGGTTGGCTTAGCGCGATTTCAATTTTCTGCAACCTTAATGTGGCCAAACCCATTAAAAACCTCTAGCACATCCTCGGGACCTTCTGCACGCCAGAGTCGCTTCTTCGGTGACTGCCAGCAGATATCAAAAATTGGGATAGAAACGGTTGACGCAATTTAAGCTGCGCAAAGGATTAAACTTGCCCATATCGGGTGCTCCGGTTGGGGATGTTTCTGCGCCACAGTCCGTCATGTCAGTCGGCCTTATTGGCCAAGACTACGTAGATCTAAAACCGTCCATCGCGGTGGCTGAGGGCGACAGTGTTGTGGCGGGAACGGCGATCATGGCTGACAAGCGGACGCCAGACGTCAAGATTGTCTCGCCGGTCGCGGGCCGCGTACGCGCCATCAATCGCGGGGCTCGGCGCAAGCTTATTAGCATTGTTATTGATGTTGACGAAGCGGCGGGTGACCCGATCAATTTTGCGACTGTGGGTGATGCTTCAAAACGCGACGGCATCGTCGAACGGCTTTGCGCATCGGGCCTTTGGACCTCTTTTCGGACACGGCCTTACTCCAAGGTGCCAGAGCCGAGCAGCACACCCATCGCGATTTATGTGACGGCATTGGATACGGAGCCTTTGGCCGCTGATCCTCGCATTGCAATTGCCCAAGACAATGACGCCTTTGTGAAGGGCCTTGAAACCATTGCTCAGCTTTCAGACGGCAAGACTTACCTGTGCCACGCGCCGGGTGAGGCGCTGCCTGGCAGCGATTTGCCAAATGTTGATGCTGTTGCGTTCGATGGGCCACATCCCGCTGGGCTCGCTGGCACGCATATGCACTTTTTGACCCCACCACGTGCGGACCAGTTTGTTTGGACCATTGGGTATCAAGATGTGATCGTGATTGGCCGTCTGATGCTGACCGGCACGTATGATCCGCGGTGCATTATTGCGCTGACCGGTCCTGCCTGCAAAGCACCGCGGCTTGTTCAAACCGTTGCAGGGGCCTCGATGCAAGACCTGTGCGCGGATGATTTGCCAGACTATCCAACGCGCCTGATCTCTGGGTCTGTGCTCAGCGGACGGGCTGGGGCTGATGTTGATGCCTACCTTGGCCGCTACGCGCGACAGATCACCGTGATCGAAGAGGACAAGAAACAGATCCCAATGGGTTGGATACGCCCGATGGCCTCCAAATTTGCTGTCCAGCCCGTGCTTGGGTCGGCCCGCACCAAAAAGGCCTTTCCATTGACATCCAACTTAAACGGTGGCCGCCGCGCGATGGTCCCGCTTGGGACGTTCGAAGAGCTTATGCCGCAAGACTATCTGCCCACGCAGTTGCTGCGGTCACTCTTGGTCATGGATACAGACCAGGCGCAACTTCTGGGCGCCTTGGAACTGGATGAAGAAGATCTGGGCCTGGTGGGGTTTGCCTGCCCAGCAAAGTATGAATATGGCATCGCGCTGCGCGATTGCCTGACCAAAATTGAGAAGGAAGGCTAAGCCATGGGCCTGCGCAACTTCTTTGACTCGATCGAACCGTATTTCGAAAAAGGTGGAAAGTATGAACGATACTTCCCGCTCTACGAGATGGTTGAGAGTTTTCTTTACACACCAAAAACCGTCACGACCGTAGCGCCGCATGCTCGGTCTTATATCGATATGAAGCGGATCATGACCTATGTGGTCATCGCGACGATCCCTTGCATTCTGATGGCGCTCTACAACACGGGCTATCAGACCAATGTGGCAATTGCCGAATTTGGGGCTTCGGGCTGGCGGGCCTGGATCATCGAGACCTTCGGGATCGGGTTCAATTACAACAATCCCATCGCCAACATGTTGCATGGGCTGCTGTATTTCCTGCCGATCTACATCACCACACTGGTTGCTGGTGGTATTTGTGAGGTTATCTTTGCCACTGTGCGCAGGCACGAGGTGAATGAAGGATTTCTCGTTTCCTCGATGCTTTACACGCTGATCTTGCCCGCGACGACGCCGCTTTGGCAGGTTGCGCTTGGGATCATCTTTGGCGTGGTGATCGGTAAAGAGGTCTTTGGCGGCACGGGGAAGAACTTCCTGAACCCAGCTCTAACGGGACGTGCGTTTTTGTACTTCGCGTATCCAGCACAATTGTCCGGCGACAGTGTATGGGTGCCGGTCGATGGCTTTACTGGGGCCACGGCTTTGGCGGTTTCAGCCTCAGATGGTTTCCAGGAACTTGCCGCGCGCGGGATGACATGGTGGGACAGTTTCCTGGGCTTCGTGCCTGGGTCACTTGGTGAAACGTCCACTCTTGCCGCCCTCCTAGGTCTTGCGTTCCTTTTGGCCACCAAGATCGCCAACTACCGGATGGTGGTTGGATGTTTGGCCGGCATGATCGGCTTTTCGCTCCTGCTCAATGCGATCGGCTCTGAAACCAACCCAATGTTTGCGATGCCATGGCACTGGCACCTTGTGCTTGGTGGTTATGCCTTTGGATTGGTCTTTATGGTGACGGAACCCGTGTCGGGGTCTCACACCAATATGGGCCGCTACATTTACGGTGCTTTGATTGGGGTCATGGTTGTCATGATCCGCGTGATCAACCCGGCCTTCCCTGAAGGCATGATGCTCGCGATCTTGTTCGGAAACGTATTTGCACCGCTCATCGACTACTTCGTCGTGCAAGCCAACATCAAGCGGAGAGCCAAACGGCATGTCTGAAGACAAAGCACCCGACGACAAGATTGCTGACGCTCAATCGGACCAGCCAAGAGGACTGATCCGGCGGTTCCTGGCGCTTCCAGCAGACTCGGTTCCGAAGACTGTGTTTGTTGCTGTGGCGCTTTGCCTTGTGGCGTCGATGGTCGTCTCTGCCGCTGCAGTGGCCCTGCGCCCCTTGCAAGCGACCAACGCGCTCAAAGACAAGCAGCTCAACATCCTGCAGGTCGCGGGCGTATACGATCCGTCTCAAGATGTTGCCCAGGCCTTCACAGCCTTCGAGCCTCATGTGCTTGAGCTCGACACCGGCACCTTCACGGATCAATTCGATCCGGCTGCTTTTGATGATCGGGCCGCGGCAGACGATCCTGCGACGTCTGAAGCACTGACCGAAGATCCGGCAGGAATTGGACGTCAGGGGAACTTCGTCACCGTGTATCTTCTGCGCGACGACGCTGGTGAGATCGACAAGGTCATTTTGCCAATCCACGGATACGGCCTTTGGTCGACGCTCTATGGCTTTATCGCGCTCGAAGAGAACGGCAACGACATCTACGGCCTGCAATTTTACGAACATGCCGAAACACCAGGCCTTGGGGCAGAGGTGGACAATCCGCGTTGGCGCGCCCTGTGGAGTGGTCAGAAATTGCGTGATGACGATGGGACCTTGCAGATCACGGTCTCGAAAGCCGTGCCCGCGGCGGGTCCAGATTACCACATCGATGCGCTCGCTGGGGCCACGCTGACCTCGGTTGGTGTCGATAACCTGATCAAATTCTGGATGGGTGAAGAGGGCTACGCGCCCTTCCTTGAAAATCTCAAAGCGGGGAACGTCTAATGCCGCATAAACGCAGAGAAATGCTGGTGGACCCACTGGTAGATAACAACCCGATCACGCTTCAGGTGCTGGGATTGTGCTCCGCGCTGGCTGTGACATCGTCGATGCAGGTCGCCTTGGTGATGACCATCGCTGTGACAGTGGTCACCGCTTTTGCGTCGATGTTTATCTCGATGCTGCGCAATCATATCCCTGGGTCGATCCGGATTATTGTGCAGATGATCATCATTGCATCCTTGGTGATTTTGGTTGATCAAGTCCTTAAGGCTTACGCTTTTGAGATATCGAAAACCCTTTCGGTCTTCGTGGGGCTGATCATCACAAACTGCATCGTTATGGGCCGCGCCGAAGCCTTCGCCATGAAAAACCCACCCATCGACAGTTTCATCGACGGCGTTGGGAACGGTCTGGGCTATGGGTTGATCCTCATGCTTGTTGGGTTTGTCCGCGAGCTCTTTGGCTCCGGCAGCCTCTTTGGGATCACGATCCTTCAAACGGTGAACAACGGCGGCTGGTATGTGCCCAACGGCATGCTTCTGCTGCCGCCATCCGCGTTTTTCATCATTGGTCTGATCATCTGGGCCTTCCGGGCTTGGAAGCCGAACCAAGTTGAAGAGCGTGAGTACAAGATCCAGTCGGTGGAGGCGCACTGATGGAAGGCTATCTCGCCCTTGCGGTTAAGGCGATCTTCGTCGAAAATCTCGCGCTGTCGTTCTTTTTGGGTATGTGCACGTTTATCGCGGTGTCCAAAAAGATCTCAACCGCGATTGGTCTGGGCATCTCTGTGATGATCGTGCAATCGATCACGGTCCCAGCCAACAATCTGATCCTCACCTATTTGCTGGCGCCAGGCGCACTGGCCTGGGCTGGGTTTGCGGAGGTGGATCTGACGTTCCTGGGGTTGATTTCATACATCGGGGTGATCGCGGCTCTGGTTCAGATCCTCGAGATGGTTCTCGATAAATATTTTCCACCGCTCTACAACGCCTTGGGCGTCTTCCTCCCGCTCATCACTGTGAACTGCGCGATCCTGGGCGGGTCCTTGTTTATGGTCGAGCGCGGTTATAACTTTGGCGAGAGCGTCACCTATGGTGTCTCGTCTGGCTTCGGCTGGGCCTTGGCCATTACGGCTATGGCTGGGGTGCGTGAAAAGCTGAAGTACTCAGATATTCCCGATGGTCTTCAGGGCCTAGGCATTACTTTCATAACGGCCGGTTTGATGGCTTTGGCCTTCATGTCGTTCTCTGGCGTAAAACTCTAAAGGATCATTCAGATGGCAACCTTTGGACTTGGAATACTGCTTTTCACTCTGATCGTTCTGGCTTTGGTTACGGTCATCCTGGCCGCGCGCTCTAAGCTGGTGTCGAGCGGGAATGTGAACATCACCATCAACGGTGAGAAAACAATTTCTGTGCCAGCGGGCGGAAAGCTCCTGCAAACCCTCGCGGAACAAAAACTGTTTGTGCCATCCGCCTGTGGCGGGGGCGGGACCTGCGCCCAGTGTCGTGTGCGCATCCATGAAGGCGGGGGATCCATCCTCCCAACAGAGGAAAGCCATATCACAAAGCGCGAAGCAGCCTGTGGCGACCGTCTGTCTTGCCAGGTTGCGGTCAAACAAGACATGCAGGTCGAAGTCCCTGAAGAGGTCTTTGGCGTCAAAAAATGGGAGTGCACCGTGCGCTCCAACGAAAATGTGGCGACCTTCATCAAGAACTTGGTCCTCGAGCTACCTGAGGGGGAAGACGTTAACTTCCGTGCTGGCGGTTACATTCAGATCGAAGCCCCTGCTCACGCTCTCAACTATTCCGAATTTGACGTGCAAGAAGAGTACCGCGAAGATTGGGATAAGTTTAACCTGTGGCAGTATAAGTCAGCCGTGCCAGAGCCGATTGAGCGCGCCTATTCCATGGCGAACTACCCAGAGGAAAAGGGCCTGATCATGCTCAACGTGCGGGTCGCATCGCCGCCACCGGGCAGCGACGTGCCTCCGGGGCAAATGTCGTCCTACATTTTCAATCTGAAGCCGGGTGATAAGGTGACCATCTCTGGTCCGTTTGGGGAATTCTTCGCGCGCGAAACCCAAAAAGAGATGGTCTTTATCGGGGGTGGTGCTGGCATGGCCCCGATGCGCAGCCATATTTTTGATCAGCTCAAACGTCTTAAGAACAGAGATCGTAAGATCACATTTTGGTACGGTGCCCGCTCGCGCAAAGAGATGTTCTTTGTTGAAGACTTCGATGAGCTTGCAGCAGAATTTCCGAATTTTACCTGGCACGTGGCGCTCTCCGATGCGCTGCCTGAGGACGATTGGGGCGGCTATACGGGCTTCATTCACAACGTGCTTCATGATGAATATCTCAAAGATCATCCAGCGCCTGAAGATTGCGAATATTACATGTGTGGCCCGCCCATCATGAACTCGTCTTGCATCACGATGCTCGAGAATCTGGGTGTTGATCGCGAAGACATCATGCTGGACGATTTCGGCGGCTAAACCTGACAGTGCCAGAGAGGCCAAGACGCGCGAACCCTTTGCTCGCGAGCTTGGCCTTTCAAGACAGTACCGCTCATTCAGCAGCCACCTTGCAGGGCAAATCCACCGCGCCAAAGCCGCCGCCGCCTGGCGTTTTCATGACAAAGACATCGCCTGGAGACATGTTGCGCTGATCGTTTCCGTAGAGGTCTTCCACGCCACCGTCCTTGCGACGCACCTGATTTTCGCCCGGGGCCCCTGAGGCGCCGCCATTCACGCCAAACGCGGAGGTTTGTCTGTGGGACGATAGTACCGTCACGGTCATAGGCGACAGAAATTCAATCTCTCGAACGATGCCATCACCGCCTCTGTGTTGCCCCTCCCCACCAGAGCCTTGCCGGATACCAAACTGTTGGACACGGACCGGGAAACGGTTTTCGAGCACCTCTGGATCCGTCATCCGTGTGTTGGTCATATGACTATGAACGGCAGAGCAACCATCGAAATCCGGTCCTGCTCCAGTGCCCCCGCAGATCGTCTCATAGTTCTGCAATGTGTCGTCGCCATAGACGAAGTTGTTCATTGTGCCCTGACTGCCCGCAACGACACCAAGCGCACCATAAAGCGCATCCGCGATGCTTTGGCTCACTTCAGTGTTTCCTGAAATGACGGCAGCGGGATAGTTCGGATTGATGAAGCTGCCGTCCGGCGCGTTAATTTTGATCGGCTTCAAGCACCCTTCGTTCATGGGGATGTCTGACCCAACCAATGTGCGGAACACATAGAGCACAACTGCGTGGCAGATCGCGAGAGGTGCGTTGTAGTTCAGAGCGTCCTGCGCAGAGGTTCCGGTAAAATCCACCGTTGCGCTGCGTGCTGCGCGATCAACGGAGATGGCAACGTCAATCTTTGCGCCGCTATCCAGAGGATAGGTGAAGCGGCTGTCTTCCAGAACATCAATAACCCGGCGGACAGATTCTTCAGCATTGTCCTGCACGTGCTTCATGTAGGATTGCACCACATCTGCGCTGAACTGTGCCACAGCCTTTTGCAGCTCTGCGCTGCCCGTTGCATTGGCCGCAATCTGTGCGGTCAGGTCAGCCATGTTGTGATCGACATTTCGACAGGGATATTTGCCCGAAGCAAGCAGCGCGCGGGTCTCTGCCTCGAGAAGGCGACCCCCTGAGACGAGCTTGAAGTTCTGGATCAGAACGCCTTCTTCATCGATGTGACGACTGTCTGGTGGGGCGGAGCCCGGTGTTTTGCCGCCAATATCTGCGTGGTGCCCGCGCGACGCGACGAGGAATTGGATGTTTCGACCGCTCTTTTCGAACACTGGCGTGACGACCGTGACGTCCGGCAAATGTGTGCCGCCGTTGAACGGATCATTCATCATGAAGACGTCACCTGGCTGGATTGCGCCGTCGTTTTGACTAAGGATCGATTTCACGCTGGCGCTCATGGAGCCCAAATGCACGGGAACATGTGGGGCGTTTGCCACCAGGTCACCCCGGGCATCGAAAACGGCGCAAGAAAAATCGAGCCGTTCGCGAATATTCACGGAAGCCGCGGTTTTCGCCAGCGTTGCCCCCATTTGTTCGGCGATGGACATGAAGAGGTTGTTGAACACCTCAAGCATGATCGGATCAACGGTTGTGCCGATGGCTTCTTCGCGTGCAAGCGGCATGGTGCGCCGTAGCACAAGTGCGCCGCCATTGATGCAGGCGGCTTCCCAACCCTGTTCAACAACTGTTGTCCCCGTGGGTTCGTTGATGACAGCAGGGCCGGCTACAGTGGTGCCCACACCCATCTTCGTGCGATCGTGGGTGGGGACAGCCTGCATGCAATGATCTGCCCACATCTGCGTCGTGCCATGCTGGCTGTCTTGCGTTTTGGCGTTGGGCAGTTTGGCGCTTGTACCTGAGGACCCAATGGCCTCGACGGAGATCATTTCGGCGATGATGTCCTCTGTGTCAGGGCGAAACCCGAACTCTATCTCATGCGATGCGCGAAACGCCTCTACCATGTTTTCTGGTGATCCAAGTGGGACGGGCAAAGTTGTTTGGGATGTGGACATCCGCAGGTAGACCTTTTCCCGAACCGCGATATTCTCTCGCGTCACGCCCTGCTTCAGGACCTCATCGCGTGCCTGAGTGGTCAAGGAGACCGCAGCCGCGGTGATGGAGGTTAGGTCGGATACAGGGACAAGAAGCTGTTGTTCACGCATCGACACAATGTCTGCCAATCCCATGCCAAGCGCGGAGAGAACCCCGGCAAAGGGGTGCAGATAGACCGAGGTCATACCAAGCGCATCAGCGACAAGACACGCATGTTGGCCGCCCGCGCCGCCAAAACAGTTGAGCGTGTAGCCGGTGACATCATATCCCCGCGCGACGCTAATCTCTTTGATCGCGTTTGCCATGTTGTCGACCGCGATGCGCAGTAAGCCTTCCGCAAGGGTCTCGACAGACATAGGCGCCTCGCCTGTTTGTTTTGCGATATCTTGCGCCAATGTCTCAAAGAGATGGCGTGGAGTATCGATATCAAGCGGCTCGTTGCCCTTTGGTCCAAAGACGTTTGGGAAATTTTCGGGCTGGAGCTTGCCCAGGACCACGTTGCAATCCGTGACCGTAAGCGGGCCACCACGGCGATAGCAGGCGGGTCCGGGATCTGCACCTGCACTTTCGGGGCCGACCTGAAGCCGTCCGTCTCGGAAGGACAGGATTGAGCCGCCCCCTGCGGCCACGGTGTGAATGTTCATCATCGGCGCGCGCATCCGAACCCCTGCCACTTCGGTTTCAAAGCTGCGCTCATAGTCTCCGGCATAATGGCACACGTCCGTTGACGTGCCGCCCATGTCAAAGCCGATCAGTTTTTCAAAGCCATCTTGTGACGCGGTCCCGACCATGCCAACGACACCGCCCGCGGGCCCCGACAGGATTGCATCACGCCCGTGGAACAGGTCCGCGTCCGTTAAGCCGCCATTGGACTGCATAAACATCAGCCGCTCCACCGCATCAGACCCCAAAGCGCTCCGAACCTGGTTGACGTATCTTTTGAGGATCGGTGTCAGGTACGCGTCGGCAACAGTGGTATCGCCGCGCGAAACCAATTTAATCAGCGGGCTCGCCTCGTGGCTGAGGGACACCTGCTCAAAACCTTGTTGAACGGCCATTTTGCCGAGCGTCTTTTCGTGCTTTGGGTTGCGGTAGCTGTGCAGCAGAGCAATGGCGACTGAGCGGTAGCCTTTCCCGTATGCGCGGCAGATAGCTTCTCGCGCCTTTTGTAGATCCATTGCTTCGATCACTGTCCCCTCTGCATCGAGCCGTTCGTCGATTTCAACAACGTCTGAATAGAGTAAATCAGGAAGCTGAATGTTGAGAACAAAGAGGTCAGGCCGGTTCTGATACCCGATTCTCAAGAGGTCCTTGAAACCGCGCGTGATGAACAGAATTGTTCGTTCTCCTTTGCGTTCAAGCAAGGCATTCGTGGCGACTGTTGTGCCCATTTTGATCGCGCGGATCGCATTTTTGGGGATGGCATCACCGTTTGAAAGCCCCATGATTTCGCGCACACCCTGTACCGCTGCATCTTTGTAAGACTCTGGTTTTTCGGAAAGAATCTTATGCGTTTTGAGGGAGCCCGATGGCGTACGGGCGACGATGTCGGTGAAGGTGCCACCGCGGTCAATCCAGAAATCCCACTTAGAGTCAGCGCGCAAGGTCATTTGCAGCTCCTTAGTATTAAGTTGTTGCTTTATGAACAAAACGCTGACAATTTGTCAACGTAATGAATTTTGGAGTTTGGCTCTGAGTTCAGTTCAACAGAGGACCTAATCAATGAAACACTTCATCCTGGCCGCTGGCCTTGCCCTTGGTACAAGCGCTGCCGCAACCGCAGCCACATGGGACATGCCGACCCCTTACGGTGACGCGACCTTCCACACTCAAAACATTTCTCAGTTTGCCGCAGATGTTGCGGATGCGACGGATGGAGCGCTCGAAATTACCGTCCATTCCGGCGGCTCTTTGTTCCCGCACGGTGAAATCCGCAACGTTGTCCGATCTGGCCAGGTTCCTATTGGTGAGTTCTTTCTTTCGCGTTTGGTGAACGACAACGCGGCTTTTGGAATTGATAGTCAGCCCTTCGTTGCCACAAGTTATGAAGACGCAGAACGCCTCTGGGCCGCACAACGCCCGGTTGTGACCGAACTTTTGGCAGAACAGGGCCTGATGCCGCTTTTCTCCGTGCCGTGGCCGGCGCAAGGTCTTTACACAAACGGTGAGATCGAAACGGTTGAGGGGCTCGCAGGCCTGCGCTTCCGCGCCTACAACGCAGCGCTCGAAGAATTTGCCACACTGGCGGGTGCCGCCCCTGTCCAAGTGGAAGCCCCAGATATTCCACAAGCCTTTGCCACCGGCCAGGTTGAAGCCATGGTCACGTCTCCCTCAACTGGCGCCAACTCCACCGCGTGGGACTTCGTCACGCACTACACGCCGATCAACGCTTGGGTGCCCAAGAACATCGTTGTGGTGAACATGCGCGCGTTCAAACGCCTGCCTGCTGATGTACAATCGGCCGTCCTAGACGCTGCCGCCGCAGCCGAGACGCGGGGTTGGGAGATGTCAGCCGCCGAAGCAGATGCAAAAACAGCCATCATGGCGGACAATGGCATGATCATCTCTCAACCAAGCGCCGCTTTGAATGCCGGTTTGCAGAAGATCGGCGCACAGATGCTCACCAACTGGCAAGCGGGAGCCTCCGATGCAGCACTCTCGATTTTGACAACCTATCAGCAGTAACGCGCGAGGCTGACCCCCGCCTTTGGGTGGGGCTCATCTACACAATTGAGCCTGGCGCTGGCTGTCTCCCATCCAAGCGTCAGGCTCTTCTTTGAGGACCCAATCATGAGACCTTTTCTGGATCGGATCTATCTTGCAGCAGGGTGGGTGTCTGCCTTCATGATCTTGGCGATTGCCGTTCTGATCAGCGCACAGATTTTCTTGAACTTTGCAACGCGGGTCTTTGGCTTGCCTTTGCCCTCAACCATTCCGTCTTATGCAGACTTTTCGGGCTTCATGCTCGCGGCCGCAACGTTTCTGGCCATGCCCTATACGTTCCGCACGGGCGGCCACATCAAGGTGTCTTTGGTCACGGCGCGATTGCCCGCGCGCGCGCAGCTGGTCGCGGAGGTCATAGCCCTCATCGCGGCCACAGCACTGACCGCTTTTGCAGTCTACTACATTTGGGTTTTGGTCGCTGAGAGCATCCACTTTGGGGATGTGTCGACCGGGACAATCCCAATCCCGCTTTGGATCCCTCAAACCGCAATGGGCGTTGGGATGACCCTTCTCTGCGTCTCCGTCTTCGACAGCATGGTCGAGACAGTACTGCGCGGCGAACCCGTCATCGCGGCCTCCGAGGAAGCTTGAGATGTCTGATCCAGTCGTTGGCCTCATTCTTCTTGGCGTACTGTTTGTCTTTTTGGCGGGCGGGCTTTGGATTGCCCTGTCCTTGTCGGCTGTCGCGGCCATAGCACTTGCGTTCTTTTCGAACTCTTCCGTTGGCTTGAACCTCGCGGTGACCTTCTGGGGGCACAGCCATTCGTGGTCGCTCACTGCTCTGCCGCTCTTCATTCTGATGGGGGAAATCCTCCTGCGGTCGCGGCTGAGTAAAGACATGTTCAACGGCCTCGCACCTTGGCTTGGCGGGCTTCCAGGCCGCTTGCTGCATGTGAACGTCTTGGGCTGCGCGATCTTTGCAGCTGTCTCAGGCTCATCCGCGGCCACGGCAGCAACAATTGGCAAGATGTCCATTCCAGAGCTTAAATCGCGCGGCTATCCGGAAAGCTTGATCCTCGGCACGCTTGCAGGCTCTGCCACGCTTGGCCTTCTCATCCCACCTTCGATTATCCTGATTGTCTACGGCGTGGCGACCGAACAATCGATTGCCCGCCTTTTTGTAGCAGGCCTCATTCCCGGCGCGATGCTTGTGGGGTTGTTCAGCGCCTATGTTGCTGTGCGGGCCTGGATGGACCCGGGCCTGATCCCGGCGCAAACGGTTAAACTCAATCTGAAAGAAAAGCTCTGGGAGGCCCGAGGCCTGATCCCTGTCGCCTTGCTAATAACAGGTGTCATCGGAGCCATTTACACAGGCATCGCCTCCCCAACGGATGCGGCGGCCCTTGGTGTGTTATTGTCCATCCTCTTGGCTGTTCTATCGGGCAGTTTCACGCGCAATGACTTCATGGACGCGCTTTTGTCGGCGGCCCGGACGTCTTGCATGATTGCCTTCATCTTGCTGGGTGCAGCCTTCCTTGCCGTCTCGATGGGGTTCACGGGGCTCCCCCGCAACCTTGCGGCTTGGATCGGCGAGATGGGTCTGTCGCCCTATGTTTTGTTGGCCGTTTTGACGGTCTTCTTCATCGTCCTTGGGCTCTTTCTCGATGGCATCTCGGTTGTGGTTCTGACCACATCCATCATCATGCCGATGGTCCTCGCCGTTGGGATCGATCCCATCTGGTTTGGCATCTATCTGGTGTTGGTGGTTGAGATGAGCCAGATTACCCCGCCTGTTGGCTTTAACCTCTTTGTCATCCAAGGCCTGACGGGCATCGACATTCTGCGCATTGCAAAAGCCGCGCTGCCGTTTTTCTTTCTGCTGTTGCTCGCCGTTGTGCTGATCACGCTCTTTCCCGAGATCGTGACCTATCTCCCAAACGCAATGAGCAGGTAGATGAACCTGTAGGGCTGCGTTACAAAGAGGACGCGGCCCGACTTGCCTGATCGTACTGGCCCGACAAAGCACGCAGGCTTGCTGCGATAGCACTCAACTCGTCACCGGATATGTCCATGCGGCCAAGCCCATCGATAAGGCATCGTTCGCGGACGGTTCGATATTCGTCGCACAGCGCTGACCCTTCGGTGGACGTGCTGTAAAAGACTTCCTTCCCGCGCTTTTCTGAAACGATCAGCTCCGCCTTGGAGAGTTTGCGCAACGCGTAATTTACGGTGTGCGTATCATCGATGTTGAGCAGAAAGCAGATGTCGCTCAAACGTTTGTCTCGCCCACGATGGTTCACGTTATGAAGAACCAGGATTTCCAAAGGGCTCATTTCCGTATGCCCAGCCGCAGCCATGCATTTGACCATCCAGCGCGAGAAGGCGTTGAAGGCGATGATGAGGCCAAATTCGAATTCAGAGGCTTCCCAGTCCTCTCCATCCGCAAGATGACGAGAGGAGACGATCTTCCGTTTAGATGTTTTTTCCATGTGTTTTGTCAGTAAATCACCTGTCTTTCGACCGTAATAAACGACAGAATCTCCAGAACAACAACAGACCTTCGCGCCCAACCGCTGTTCGGAAGCCCAAAAGTTCTATTTGCAGACTAAGGGGTCCGGGATCGGGTCATCCGTCCGTGCCACCTGTTAGATCTTGCGCAAGCATGAGGGCGTTTCCGTCGGGATCATAGAAGGTGGCTGTTTTGACCATGCCTTCAATGACTTCCGTGGCTCCATCGAATTTGACCCCCGCTTGCTCGAGCTTTTCGCGCGCGGGGTCCAGGTTGGCGATTCCAAAGACCGGCACGCAATTGCCGGGGGCGGGTTTGGTATGTTCGCCCATGCCCAGTGTGACGCCAGGTGTGTTGGTTTGAAGCTCAGACCAGCCCGCCTCGTCTGCGTGATAGAGCAAGTCAAACCCAAGCATGCTTTTGTACCACGCCGCACTTGCGTGCCGATCTGTGACGGAAAGCGCGAGGGTGATGGTGTCTTGCAATGAAATGAGCGACATGGTCTTTCCTTCATTCTAAAAATATACTAACTATAATTTATGGACATAAAGCTCTTTGTCAACACCACCTCGCGCGCCTGGGCCATGCCTATTCTGGCGAGTTTGTACGCAGGTGTTGCAGGGCGCCAAGCGCCGCTTTTGGCCGCGACCGGGGCAAGTCGAACGGCTTTTGCGCAAAGCATGGAGCACTTGATCTCCATTGGCCTTTTGGAGCGCAACCCGGGTTATGGCCATCCCCTGCGCCCGGAGTTTCGGCTCACTGAGCTGGGTGTGTCTGCTGCTGCGTTGGCGGGTAAAATCCAAGAGGTCACTGCAAAAGACGAACGGGATCTGCTCCGGCGCTCATGGACCTTGCCTGTGTTGACAACCCTGCACCAGCCAAACCACTTCAATAACATCAAGCGAACCTTGCACACCGTCACAGACCGCGCCCTGTCGCAGTCCTTAAAAACCATGGAAGCCAGGGCTTGGGTGGACCGCCAGGTCGATCAAACCACACGCCCGCCGCGCACAATCTACCGGGCCGTCAACACGGGCAGATTAATCAGCGATGTTGCGGCTCACGAAATCAAGTTCCTTGGTTAGGCAGCAATGAAGGGTCGAACCCTTGGCGAGGCTATTTTGTGTAAATCGCTTTTACGGTTGTGCGAAAGGTCCATTAGCGCAACTTCCCAAAAACCTTGAGAGCCCCGCATACAAACCGCTCATGTGAGGCGAAGCCGACCAGCACCCGACCGCCCCCTGGGCGGGGGCTTTCAGCCCGACGCCCGCGGTCGGGTGCTAGTCTTCGGCATTAGAAAACACGTTGCAGATGAATTGGACTATTCTCTTGATTAAAACTGGTAAGAACGTAGCCCTATGACGAAAAATCTAACAGTACTTTGCTTTCTCCTGTTAAGCGCACTGCCCGGCTGTGGAGAAACCACATTAAGCGAAAAATACGCTGATTTTACCGAGCGATGTTATGACTTTCTGCAGGATGGAAATTTCTACAGCCGCGGTTTGATCCCATATTCATTGGGGAATGAACGGTACTATCCGGATCACGAAGCCGGAATTCAGGGAAAAATAGGTGGCAAATCGCTTTCTACTGCAACTTGTACTGTCTCAAACATGGATCCACTCCCCGCTAATCAAATTCCATCAATTGTCTTGGCGATGGTGAACGCATTCAATCAGGTGGCCTCGCAAGAGATTGCGGGGCACGATTGGTCTGTGGGGTTCCCGACCGATGGAGCCTTGCGCGAAACGCTTCGCTTAGAAAACGCACGCGAGTTGTTCATTGAGCTGCAATGGCTTGATCGCAATGTCAGCTTTGCGCTCCGCTGGATCGAACCGTCCTAGGGTTTCAAGCGTTGAGATAGGCGATTTTGAGGCTGTCGGTGCCGCCCGACTGGCCGTGGGTTGAGCCGGAGGTTACCACAACGGGTCGGTTGGGTTGGATAAGGCTGTCGGGGGCCAATTGGGGCGGAATGCGCCCTTCGCGGCTGGCACTAAACTCTTCTGCATTGGCGTTGATCACGGGTGTGACACCCCAAACGAGACTGAGCGGGCGGGCCACTTGGGCGGTCGGACAGACGGCCACAATGGGCACGGCGCTACGTGTTTTCGAGACGCGTAGCGCAGTGGCGCCGGTTTCTGTATAGGTTGCGATGCAGCAGGCGTCGCGCAGTTGGGCCAAGACACCGGCTGCACTCGCGATGGAGCTGGAATCGTCTGGCGCATTGATGATGGGGGTCTCGAATGTGGCTTGGCTCGCGCGCGAAGCGGCTTCGGTGGCAGAGGCAATAGCGGCCATGGCGGAGACCGCTTCAACGGGGTATTCTCCAGCGGCACTTTCAGCCGAAAGCATCACGGCGTCGGCCTGCTGCACCACGGCGTTCGACACATCGGAGGTCTCTGCGCGCGTTGGCAAAGGCGCGGTGATCATGCTCTCGAGCATCTGGGTGGCGACCACAACCGGCTTGCCGGACGCGCGCGCTTTGGCGACCAGAGAGGCTTGGATTGCTGGTAGCTCAAACCAGTCGCATTCCACGCCAAGATCTCCTCGCGCCACCATGATGGCATCGGTTTCTTCAAGGATCGCAGAGATGTTGGACACGGCAACAGGTTTTTCGATCTTGGCGATGATCTTGGCCCGGTCACCAATCAGACCCCGCAATTGAGCGATGTCTTGCGCGCGCTGCACAAAAGACATCGCGACCCAATCCACACCAAGCCCCAGGGCGAATTCGAGATCACTGCGGTCTTTGTCGGTGATGGCGTCGATGCTCAGTGGCGTGTCTGGGAAATTGATGCCCTTGCGGTCACGCAGGATGGCGGTGTTGAGGACCCTGGCGGTGAAGCTGTTTTCCCCAGTGCTGGTCACTTTGAGCCGAATGCGCCCATCGTCGATCAGCACCAAGTGACCGATTGCCACGGTTCCAAAAACCTCCCCATGCGGCAGCAAGATCTGATCGGCGGTGGGGTCTTTTGCGCAGAATGTCACAAGGTCTCCAATCTCGACAGGCATTGCGCCACCAGGCACGGCGCCAATGCGCAGCTTTGGGCCCTGCAGGTCGGCAAGGATTGCGATGGACTGGCCGAGCTCGGCCTCCACCAAGCGGATGGCGGCATGCACCAACGCGTGGTCCTTTTGCGCGCCGTGGCTGAAATTCATCCGAAAGACATTGGCTCCGCTCAAGGCAAGCGCTTTGATCTTGTCTGCGGTGTTTGAGGCGGGGCCGAGGGTCGCAATGATCTTGGTTTGTCGCGGTTGGGCGTTGGGTGTGGGCATGGGATTTTGCTTTCACTCATGTTTTAGAAGGAGGGCGAGATCCATCACGTTTGTCCCCGTAGGACCGGTGATAAGTTGATCGCCCGTGAGTTCGAGGTAGGTGCCGGAATTCGCGGCTTTCAGGGCGGCTTCGGCGCCAGGTTTTGTCTCGAATGTTTTGCCATCGAGATAAGCGCCAGCGGCATTGGTGGGCCCATCTGTGCCATCGGTTCCGGCAACAAGTCCGCTGATGTCGGTGCGCTTGCGGAAATGGCGCGCGAGCTCAAGCGCCAGAGCTTGATTGCGCCCACCTTTGCCGGGGGTCTGGGGCAAAACAACGGTGGGCTCGCCGCCAAAAACGTAAAGCCCGTTGGGTCCGTCGTTAACCACATTTGCAATCTCGCTGGCCACCTCAGTTACGTCCGCGTAGAGGCTTTCTTGGTTGACCACGACTTTAAGCCCGTTGACGGCAGCGCTCTGCACAACGGCATCTCGCGCGACGGCGTTGGAGGCGATGATGTCGCAGCGGTAGAGAAAGCTGCGCGACGGATGCGCTGCTGCGAGCCCAGAGCCAATCACATCAATGCCATCGCCGCAGACGTCTGAGATGGCGAGAACGTGCACGCTTTTGCCGCCAAAGTGGCTCAGAAGCTTGCCCCCTTTGATGGCGGAAATGCTGCGCCGGCGGCGGTTGATTTCTGCGATGTCAGCGCCTTCGCAGAGGGCTTCATGTGTGAGCGCTTCGAGGTCCGACAGGGTCACGCCGGGGTCGAGGTGTTCCACCAGTGAAGACGCCCCTCCAGAGATCAACACAAGCAGCTGCGCTTGCGCGGGCAGTGAGGTGACGAACTCAAGCGCTGATTGTCCGGCGCGCAAGGAGGTCGCATCTGGCATCGGGTGGCTGGCTTCTAGAGCTGTGACATTGCTTTCAAAGACGGCCGTTCCAATGTGAACCGTTTTGGTGATCAAAAGTGTAGGTGCCGCATTTCGCCAGGCCTCGGGCAATCCCGCAAACATTGCAACAGCCGCTTTGCCCGCCGCCAAAACATGGGTCGGACGTGTGATTTCCTCGTTTGCAAGCCAGCTGCGGACTGCATTATCGCCCTTCACGGCGATCACACCGCTGCGAAACAAATGCGTAAGAGTGGTTCTATTAGAACAGACCAATTTTCGAATCTCCAATCTGATCTCTTTCTACTCAAGAGTCTCGATTCAAGCCTTAATGCTCAGCAAATAAATGATTTTAAATTAAAAATCAGATATTTCGCCACATACATGTTTCGTAAGGCCGCTTCACGGATAGGTTTTTAAAAACCAATTGTCAATTAATGGTCTTTCTTAAACCATATCTATTTATGAAAGGCCTATCGATCGTCACAGCCACTGAAGATAGCGATGTGGAAAGGTGGTTTTGGCTCATGTCCAGGCGTGATGCAGGGCTTGGGTCTAGACATCCAGCCTTTGCTCAGCTGTGAGATCTATTCCGCTTTACAGGGCAGACGGCGTGTCTCTGTCGCCTCTACATCGCGACAAAGACTTTAGTGCGCCTGTTTGGAGAGATTGCGCGTTATGTCTTCTGCCACGTGGTCGAGCAGTGCCCGAACACGCCTATGCATAAAGCGCCGTTCGCGAAAACACAGGTGAACATCTGTTCGGGCCTTTATGTCTTCTGCAAGAACCGGCACGAGGCGATCGCGGGCTTGTTCGGCGGTTGCGAGGTAATGCGGTAGCAGTGCGATCCCCTGGCTGTCGAGCGTGTAGTCGAGGACCGCCTCGATTGAGTCCGACGAGACCACGCAATGCGGGGAGAGCGTTTGCACAACAGAACCGCCGTCGTGAAGGGGCCAGGACATCATTTGCCCCGTTCCCGGTATGCGAAACCCAACCGCAGGTACGCGATCTAAAGTATCGCGTCCTACGGGGCAGTCCAAGGTCGATAGAAAGGCCGGAGTGGCAAACAAACCCGACCGGATCGCGCCCAGGCGCCGGACAACCAAATCGCTTTCAGGCATTGGACCCAACCGGATCGTGAAATCGATGTCTTCGTCGATCATGTCATCGAGCTTGTCCTGGAGCAGTGTCTCTACGCGTACGTCTGGGTGTTGGGTGCGAAAGCTGCTGATCGCAGGCAAAACGAAATGGCGACCAAAGACATTGCTGACGGACAAACGCACCAAGCCCGAAAGCGCGTCTGTCGCCGCATTTGTGTCCAGTGCCGTGTCTAAGGCGCTCAAGGCACGGCGTGCGGCTTCAATCAGGACATCTCCAGCTTGTGTCGTCACGACTTTGCGGGTGTTGCGGCGAAAGAGGCGGTGGCCAGCGCGGTCCTCAAGCTGTCCGACGATACGACTGATCGCCGCCCTCGGCAGGTTCAAATGTCGCCCCGCTGCAGCAAAGCTGCCTCTGTCGGCAACACTCACAGCAACGCGCAGTGCACGGATTTGGACCGTGTCGATTGTCATGAAATTAGAGTCAGTTTGATAGAAAAATGGTGCATTTTTTGAGACTATCTATCATGCCATAGTCTGTCCACGGCTCAGGTTACGATGGATAAATCAGAAGGAAAAACGCCATGAAATACGCAGTATTGGGAACAGGTATGGTCGGACATACATTGGCCAGCAAGCTTGCGTCGCTCGGGCATGACGTGCGCATGGGAGCACGCGACTCCAACAACGCGAAGGCGGCGGCTTGGGCCGCAGGGCATGAGGGCGAGACGGGGCACGGCGCCTTTGCGGAAGTCGCCACTTGGGCTGATCGCGTGGTCTTCGCAATAAACGGTGCACAGATAGAGGCAGTGGCTGCCGCTGTCGGAGATGCGGCCGTGGCGGGCAAGACGGTCATCGATGTGACCAACCCGCTCGACTTGAGCCAGGGAATGCCCCCTGTGCTCGTCTCGCATCTTTCGAACACGTATTCCGCCGGGGAGGCGCTACAAGCCGCATTGCCCTCTGCCAAGGTGGTTAAAACGCTCAACACGATGAACCATGAGATCATGGTGGATCCTGGCAGGGTTCGCGGGGCACATGATGTGTTTCTCAGTGGTGACCACGAAGACGCAAAGGTCGATGTACGCGGCTTTTTGGAGGAGTTTGGGTGGCGTAATCCGATTGACCTCGGTCCGCTGGCCGCAGCGCGGGGAACCGAAGGGATGATGCCGTTTTGGTTGCGTATGTGGGGTGTCAACGGATCGGCGGAATTCAACTACCACATCCAAAAAGCATGATCTCGGTACACGCAATGATCCTGACCAATCCGCCTGCGTAGGCCAAAAGCCCTGCTTTGATCTCACGCGCAAAAGGCACGCTTCAAAACTTTTTAGAATTATTCTAAAAAGAATCTTGGAAAACGCCAACTTGTGGTTATTTGGTTAGGAAACAAGCCAGCGAAACGCGAGCCAGCTCTTTGAATCTTAAACTCTGATCGTTGGAGGGACACATGAGCCAATCCGCAGCCGCCTTGTCACAAAACGCGCAAACCGAGATTTGCGCAGCACTCAATCAATCCATCGCTGAAACCGTTGTCACAACCATGATGGCCCAGAACTTTCATTGGAATGTGACAGGTATGGCTTTTGGCCCGCTTCACGCGCTTTTTCAGCAAGTCTATGAGGATCATTTTGCCGCTCAAGATGATTTGGCGGAGCGCATCAAGGCACTTGGCGGGCATGCGAATGGTCAGCTTGCTGATATGGTTGCCGCCTCAAAAGTGATTGAGCATGAGGGGCATGCCACTGATAAAGAAATGGTCGCGACCTTGGCGGAAGCCGAACGTACGATCGCCTCAACATTGGCGGGTGCAGCGGCCGTCGCGGAACATCATGGAGATTTGCTTACGCAGGACCTCTGCATTGAGCGAGGTCAAACGCACGACAAATTTGCTTGGTTGCTCTCAGCCCATCTCGGCTGACTTGATCGCATTTTCCTGACCTTTACTTGACTGACGATCTGCGGAGCGCGGCCTATGTGCGCGCTTCGCTTTCGTCCTGCTATTGAGTTGGCAATGGCCGCCATGAAGGCGCGCCGTAAAGATGTGCTGCGCACGTTTTTCAGGACGTGATCTTGAAATAGCTTATCAAATGAGACATCTTTGTCTCATGAATCAAATTCGCCCAGCCACACGAGACGCCATTATTGAGGCCGCTTTCGAGGTTTATTCTCGAAATCAAGCAGCCTCCCTCAGCGATGTGGCGGATCGCGCAGGCGTGGGTCGCGCAACGCTTCATAGATACTTTCCAGGCCGGTTGGAGCTCATGCGTGCGCTAGCTAAAATCGCTCTTTTGGAATTGGATGAGGCCGTGGATGCGGCCACGGCTGGGGCAGAGTCTTATGAGGAGGGCTTTCGCTTGTCGCTGCATGCGCTTGTCCCTTTGGCTAATCGCCAATGGTTTTTGGCCCATGAGCGTTTAGAGGACGATCCAGAGATCTCGGCTGCTTATGAAGCCAGTCAGAACGCGCTTCGCCAAGATATAGAGCGCGCCAAGGAAGAGGGAGCCTTCGATCCAAACGTGCCGACAGCCTGGATCATTGAGGCCTACGAGAACCTCATTTATGGTGCCTGGTCGCTTGTCCGCTCTGGCGAAGCAACGCCAAAGCAAGCCGCAGAGCTGGCCTGGCGCACGCTTCACAACGGATTGAAAGGATAACCCTATGACCCTCGAGGCCCTCACAACACAAATAGACGAGGCATTCTTTTTGATTGGTGCGGCCCTCCTGCTGATCGAAATTGGTGAGATGGTGTTCAAGGGCGAATTCAGAGCCAAGACCTTTGGGGAAATGCTGGTCAGCGCATCGACCCAGATCCCATACATCTTGGTTGAAACCTTTATTCTGACAGGTGCTTACGGTCTTTATTGGGTGATTTCTCAGGGCTTGCCTTGGTCGATTCCAGTGATGTGGTGGAGCCTGGCTTTGGTCGTTTTGTTGGCGGATATCACTTACTACTGGGAACACCGGATTGCGCATGAGGTTCGTATATTATGGACCCAACACGCCGTTCATCATTCTTCGCGCGATATGAACATTGTCACAGGTGTGCGCTTTGGTCCTTTGGAAGGAGTCTGGGCTCTGATCGCGCATCTGCCCTTGGCCTTCATGGGGTTTGCCCCTGAGACGATTGTGTTGGGTGTGGTCACCGTTTTGGCCTATCAGACCTGGCTGCACACGGAGCTGATCGGCAAACTCGGCCCGCTTGAGTGGGTTTTGAACACGCCCTCGCATCACCGCGTGCACCATGGGTGTGACGACAAGTACCTCGACAAAAACTACGGCGGAATCCTGATCCTTTGGGATCGCCTTTGGGGCACCTTCCAGATTGAGGAAGAAACGCCGCGCTATGGCCTAAAGCGCGATTTTGAGAGCCAAAACCCCATTCGCGTTTGGTTTTCAGAGTGGCCAGACCTGATCAAAGACCTGGGCCGCGCAAAGTCCTTTCGCGAAGCCATTGGTATCTTATGCCGACCCCCGGGAACGGTCTCAAAAGGCTAATGCCCCTGCGCTGGTTATTCCGAATTTGGCTCAAAGATCTCTTCGATCTTCAAACCAAAATAACCAGCGATGTTAAACGCAAGGTGCAGGCTCGGATCATAGCGCCCGCGCTCAAGCGCGTTCACGGTCTGTCGTGAAACGTTCAGACTTTTGGCAAGCTCAGCCTGTGACGTCCCTTTCAGCTTTCGAAGCTCGCGCATGCGATTTTTCATCCTAAGCGCAACCGCCCAATCAAGACGCCAATGCACCACAGAACCGCCATCAAAGGCCAGACAACGAACATCGACATTTTGGGAAAGCCCACGCCTTCCAGAAAGCCATAAGAGAACGTGAGCAAGGCCGTTCCCGCGAGCGAAAGGGCAAGCGCTTCGAATTGGAGTTTGCGTTGCATTTCGTCCAATCCACGGATCGCAAAAACGATGACACCGCAGAGAAATGCAGCAGGGAGCATGGGGAGCAGAACCACCACAATACGAAGAGGCTGGCTAACGTCCTGTGAGAGCAGCGTGTTCGAAACAAACAAAGCGGCGACGTAGGCAATAAGCCCCACGATCATAAGGGAAAACCCGCGCATCGGAAATCTCCATATGTAAAACAAGCTTTACATTACATGAACGCCTCGCAGATGTAAAGTGTCTTTTACATTTTGGTAGAGACGCGGCGAAATGCGCAACGGCAGCATATGTGATCTCTCCGCCCCGGTGTCTGAGATCACAGAGATCCGGTTCTCAATGAGAAAATCCCGTACCTGGCGGGCTTTGGCGAAACTCCCAAGGTGTGAGCCAACAGAGCAAGCCCCTGGCCCGGAATTGAGGCACGCAGTGCCGCCGGGCCGCGCCTGACCTCCCCCAGGGGGGGGCGCTTTGCGGGATTCGGGAGTATCGAGACCCTTAGAGGCAAATCCCGACGATTAATCGCGTTGAACGAGGCCTTTCTTACGCCCACCCGAGGTCGGGCGTGGCCCTCTGTGGTGCGTTCAATCTACTGTCCCTTTGCACCCCTCGCGGAGTTCGCTAAGCTAAACTTCGCAATTAGAGGGCGTTGGCGTTGACCTTTCCGGACCCAGAAAATACGGCCGTTTTTACTTCCTCATCAGTTCTTGATGGTTCGGAGTTCATCGGTCTCGTCGCGCATGACAAAGACGACGGTGCTTGGCAATTTTTGCCTTCGGCAGGTGCTCCATCGCCGAAATCTGCTCGGGTCGTAAGCCTCAGAAGAGTGATAAGGCTTGACCGTTCAATCTTGGAGCTTGCCGATTTGCAACTTGGTTGGAGAGCCTGGCGCCCCAATAAAACAGCGAATTGGAAGCGCGAACGACTCTAGTTTGCCTGGCGCTGTCGCGGCGGGCCTTTGGCCCTTTGCCCCGCTCCTTCGGCGCTTTCGGGTCTAAAGGGCTAACTGCGCTCAACCAGCTGATAGGCGGTTGTGCTTTGGGCGTGGATATGCGCGATGTCTTGGGCGGGTTCGGTTTCGGTATCGAAGACGCGTTGCCAGTGGCGGTCCTCAGGGGCGTCTGGCAGAGTGATATCTGCAGCGGGGCCTGCGTTAAAAACCGTGTAGAGCGCCCCAAAGCGCGGCAGGTAGCTCGGGGTGCCACGGGCCATACGCATCTCGACGCCCAGGAACTTCAGATCGGGTTTGCCCCAGTCGTGATGGGTCATGGGTTTCCCGTCCACACGTCGCCAAAAGAGATCAGGTACACCGTCCACAAAACGGGCTTTGGCATGCAGGTAGCGCTGTTGGCCCAAAATTGGATGCGTTCTGCGAAACGCGATAGCTTTCATGCAAAACGATAAGAATTCAGTGTCTGGCATGTCCCAATTCAGCCATCCTAAAGGGTTGTCTTGGGCATAGGCGTTGTTGTTGCCGCTTTGCGAATTGCCAAATTCGTCACCTGCCAAAATCATCGGTGTGCCTTGGCTAAGCATAAGGCTCGCAAACATATTGCGCTTGCGGGCGGCACGTGTGGCGAGGATCTCTGGATCGTCGGTTGGGCCTTCCACACCGCAATTGCCTGAAAAGTTATGATCATGCCCGTCGCGGTTTTGCTCGCCGTTGGCCTCGTTGTGCTTGGTTTCGTAGCTCACGACATCCTGCAGGGTGAAGCCGTCATGCGAGGTCAAAAAGTTGATCGAGGCTCCGGGGCGGCGTCCGTCGTGATCAAAGTGCAGGGCGGAGCCGGTGACACGGCGCGCGAGCTTGCGCACGAGCGTGTTGTCGCCCCGCCAAAAGCGGCGCATGTCGTCGCGGTATTTGTCGTTCCATTCGGCAAAAGGTGCGGGATATGCGCCCAATTGATAGCCGCCGTAGCCAATGTCCCAAGGCTCTGCGATCAGCTTCACTTTGTTGAGCACAGGGTCTTGGCGAATGGCGCGGCAAAAGGGTCCGTCGCGATCAAACACACCGCCCGTGCGCGCAAGCGTAGAGGCCAGATCGAAGCGGAAGCCATCCACATGCATGGTCTCGACCCAATAGCGCAGGGAGTCCATCACCAGGCGGAGCACAAAGGGGTGGTCCATGTTCAGCGAGTTGCCGCAGCCGGTGGTGTCCGCGTAGTAGCGCTTGTTTTCACCCAGGCGGTAGTAGCTGGCGTTGTCGAAGCCTCGGAAGCTCAGCGTTGGGCCGTTTTGATCGCCTTCGGCTGTGTGGTTGTAGACCACGTCGAGGATCACTTCGATACCGGCGCTATGAAAGCGCGCGACCATCTTTTGGAACTCGGCGATGCTTGCGGTGCTCATGTAACGTGGATCTGGAGCAAAGAACCCGTAGGTCATATAGCCCCAATAGTTGCGCAGGCCTTTCTCCACCAAGAAGCGGTCATCGACAAAAGCCTGGACAGGCAAAAGCTCGATGGCTGTGATGCCCAGCTTTGTAAGATGCTCAAGCATGGGATCAGAGGACATGGCCGCATAGGTGCCCCGGTTGGGGATGTCGTCGCGCCCCATAGTGAGGCCCTTGACGTGGGCTTCATAAAGGATCGTTTCCGCCCAGGGTCGATTGATCTGAGGAGTGCGGCGCGGGGCGTTCTCTTCCACAACAACTGAGCGGGGCATAAAGGGCGCGCTGTCGCGCTCATCAAAGCTCAGATCGCCGTCTTTGTGGCCAACCGTGTAGCCATATAGCGCGTCGTTCCAGATGGGCTGGCCGGTGAGCTGTTTGGAGTAGGGATCAATCAGGAACTTGTTGAGGTTGAAGCGGTGGCCGTCTTCGGGCGCATAGGGGCCATCCACGCGGTAGCCGTATTTCTGGCCAGGCCGCAGGCCAGCGACATAGCCGTGCCAGATATGCCCATCACGTTCCGCCAGATCGATGCGGTCAGTCTCTTTGCCTTCATCATCGCACAGGCAGAGCATGATGCGCCGTGCGTTTTGGGAAAAGACGGCAAAATTCACCCCATCGGCATAGGCCGTGGCGCCCAGCGGATAGGGGCGGCCCGCTGACAATTGTGGATGGGTCATTCCGTCAGATCACCGTACAAACTCGCATAGCGCTGGGCCGACCCTGCCCAATCGACCGGCTGGCTCATCGCATTCCGCTGGAGCTTTGCCCAGAGTTTTGGGTCTGCGTAAAGGGTGCAAAGCGTGACCAATGCGTTTCTGAGGCTCTCTGCGGTGATGGGATGAAAATTTAATCCCGTTGCTACAGGCTTAGACAGGGCAACGGGGTTGGCGGTGATCACGGTGTCCGCCAGCCCGCCTGTGAGTGCCACGAGCGGCAGCGTGCCATAAGCCAGGCCATAAAGCTGCGTGAGCCCACAAGGCTCAAAGCGCGAGGGCACTAGGATCGCATCAGCGCCCGCCATCATCTTATGGGACAGCGGCTCGTCATAGCCGATGCGCACAGCCACGTTCGGATGGCCGGAGGCTTTGAGGAAGGCATGCTCTAGGCTCGGATCCCCACTGCCCAAGAGAACCAATTGGCCATCGCGCTCTAACAGGGCTGGAAGAGCGTCGAGCAACAAATCGAGGCCTTTTTGTTCGGTCAATCGGGAGATCACCACGCAGAGCGGGCCGTCGGACTTCTTGAGCTTAAAGAGCTTGCGCAGGGCGGTCTTATTGGCGCGTTTGCCGGCGGGCGTAGTGTAGGGCTTGATGTGCGGATCTGTGGCAGGAGACCACGCCTGCGGATCAATGCCATTCAGGATGCCCGTGAGCTTATTGCGGCGGTGGCGTAGCAGGCCATCAAGGCCCATCCCGAACTCCGGCATCATCAACTCGCGGGCGTAGGTGGGCGAAACGGTTGTGATTTGATCGGCATAGACGAGACCCGCCTTAAGCGTGGAGATATTGCCGAAATACTCCAAGCCGTCAGCCGTGAAGTCCTTTGGGTTCAGGTCGAGATCTTTGAGCATCTCGGGCGGGGAGATGCCTTGGAAGGCGATGTTGTGGATCGTCATCACCGTTTTGGTGGGCAGGCCCTTGGCGCGAATGTAATAGGGTGCCAGCCCCGCTTGCCAGTCGTGGCAGTGCACCATGTCCGGCACCCAGGCTTTGATCGCCCCGCCTGCGATGGCGGAAGCGGCTTTGCTGAGGGCTGCAAAGCGTAGCGGGTTGTCCGGCCAATCAAAGCCTTCGGGCGTGAGATAGGGGCTGCCATCACGATCAAAGAGGTCCGGGGCGTCTAAGATCAGGAGCGATAGGCCCGCGTGATCTGCCGCCAAAAGGCGCTGGCCTTTGGAGAGCTTTGCAACCTCTTGGCCTTTCACTGCGGCCAACACGTCCCGGTAGCCCGGCAAAAGCACCTTCATCTCGATGCCCAAAGGCGCCAGAGCGCTTGGCAAGGCCCCTGCCACATCTGCAAGCCCGCCGGTTTTCACCAGGGGCACGCATTCGGACGTGACAGAAAGCACGTTTGTCATTGAGCGGCTTCCCAAGCAGCCACCATGGGCGCGGTGATGAGCGTGGTGCCTTTCTCGGAGACGCGGAAGAACTTTGCGTCTTCAACGGGGTCTTCGCCCACAACAAGGCCGCGCGGGATATGCACGCCTCGGTCGATCACACATTTGCGCAGCGTTGCGTTTCGGTTCACCACTACGTCGGGTAGCACGACAGCGTGATCAAGCTCCGCATAGGAGTTGGTGTGCACGTTCGTGAACAAGAGCGAGTTGCGCACAATGGTGCCTGAGATGATGCAGCCTCCTGAGACCATCGACGAGATCGCCATACCGCGCCTGTCTTTTTCATCATGGATGAATTTCGCGGGCGGAGCGGCCTCGGAATAGGTCCAAATGGGCCAGTCTTTGTCCCAGAGATCGAGCGTGGGTGTGAAGTCCGTCAGATCGATGTTGGTTTCCCAAAAGGCATCAAGCGTTCCAACGTCGCGCCAGTAGGCCTCTGCGCCTTTGGCGCGCACACAGCTGTCGGTGAAACGGTGCGCAACGGCTTTGCCGCTTTTGACGATCTCAGGGATCAGATCGCCACCGAAATCATGACTGGAATTCTCATCGTCACGGTCTTTGAGGAGAAGCTCACGCAGGAATTTCCAGTCAAAGACGTAGATCCCCATGGAGGCCAGCGCGAGGTTGGGATCTTCGGGCGTGGCGGGAGGATCGGCGGGCTTTTCCACAAAAGACGTAATCTGGCCGGACGCATCCGTGGCCATTACGCCAAAGGCGGTGGCATCCATGCGGGGCACAGTGAGACAGCCCACGGTGACGTCGGCGTTTTGCGACACGTGTTGTTGAAGCATCATCTCGTAGTCCATCTTGTAGATGTGATCGCCCGCCAGAATGATGATGTAGTCCACCCCGTAGCTGTCGATGATGTCGATGTTTTGGGTCACAGCATCTGCCGTGCCCTTGTACCAGCTGTCGCCGGTGCGCTGGGAGGCCGGCAGGATATCGAGAAATTCATTGCGTTCCGCGCGGAAAAAGCTCCAGCCGCGCTGGCAATGGCGAATAAGGGAATGGGCTTTGTACTGCGTGGCGACAGCCATTTTGCGAATGCCGGAGTTCATCGCATTAGAAAGTGCAAAGTCGATGATCCGGGTCTTGCCGCCAAAATACACCGCGGGTTTCACGCGCAGATCGGTGAGTTCTTTGAGCCTCGAGCCCCGGCCACCCGCCAGAACAAAAGCCATGGAGCGTTGTGACAATCGCGATGCAGTTTTCATAAAGTCCCTCTCCCTAAACGCGTTTTAAAATCAACGTCGCGAGGGGCGGCACCACCAGGGTGATGGAGTGCTCAAACCCGCCCCATGCAGTGGGATCTGTTGTGGCTTGGCCCATGTTGCCGCGTCCGCCGCCGCCGTAATGTGTGGCGTCTGTGTTGATCACTTCTTCCCAAGTGCCTGGTTCCGGTGCGCCAAAGCGCATCTCGCGCTCCACAGGCGTGAAGTTGCAGATCACCATGACAGGCGCATCCCCTTCCTGGCCAAAGCGCGCAAAGGCCGTGACCGAGGCCTCGGGATGGTTGGCGATCCAGACAAAGCCGCTCTCTTCGCAGTCTTTCGCGTGAAGCGCAGGCGTGTCGCGGTAGACGCGGTTGAGATCGCGCACCAAGTCTTGCAATCCGCGCTGGTTGGGGCCGTGCAGTGCGTCCCAATCCAAGGCCTCATCGTGGTTCCATTCCTCCCACTGGCCAAACTCGCAGCCCATGAACAAAAGCTTCTTGCCAGGGTGCCCCCACATGTAGCCGTAAAAGGCGCGCAGGTTGGCGAACTGTTCCCATTCCGAGCCTGGCATTTTGCGGATCATCGAGCCTTTGCCGTGCACCACTTCGTCGTGGCTGATGGGGAGGATGAAGTTCTCGGTGAAGGACCAATCAATTGGGAAGGTCATCAGGTGATGATCATGCGATCGGTGAACTGGGTCTTTTTCCATGTAGCGGAGCGTGTCGTTCATCCAGCCCATGTTCCACTTATAGCCAAAGCCAAGCCCGCCTGCATGCGCTGGGCTGGTGACGCCTGGAAAAGCGGTGGATTCCTCGGCCACTGTCATGATGCCAGCGTTTGCACCGTAGGCCAGCGTGTTCATCTCTTTGAGAAAGTCGATGGCTTCATAGTTCTCACGCCCGCCGTCTTTGTTGGGCACCCAAGCGTCTGCGGCACGGGAGTAGTCGCGATAGAGCATCGAGGCCACGGCATCCACGCGCAGCCCGTCCACGTGGTACTCCTCCAGCCAATAGAGCGCATTGGCCGTGAGGTAGTTTTTCACCTCGCGGCGCCCGTAGTTGAAAATGGCTGTGTTCCAATCTTGGTGGAAGCCCTCGCGTGGGTCTGCGTGTTCATAAAGATGCGTGCCATCGAATTGCGCTAGCCCATGCGCATCGGTGGGAAAGTGCCCAGGCACCCAATCGAGGATCACACCGAGGCCCGCTTGGTGGGCCGCATCAATGAGATCGCAAAACTCATGCGGTGGGCCAAAGCGAATGGTCGGCGCGTAGAGCCCCACGGGCTGGTAGCCCCAAGATCCGTCAAAAGGAAACTCGCTCACCGGCATCAGCTCGATATGCGTAAACCCCATGAAACTGACGTAGTCGACCAGCTCCTTTGCCAGTTCCTTATAGCTCATGAAGCGGTCGCCCACGCGCCGCCAAGAGCCCAGATGCACTTCGTAGATCGAGATCGGTTGGTCGCGGCGGTTGCGCTGGGCTTGGTCCGCCATCCAGGCGTCGTCGTGCCAACCGTAGCCTGTTATGTCGCGGATCACGGAGGCATTGGCGGGCGGGTGCTCACTGCCAAAGCCAAAGGGGTCTGCTTTCCAAAGCGCTTCGCCATTGGCGGCTGTGATGTGGTATTTGTAAGCTTGGCCCTCGTGGGCCTCAGGCACAAAGGCTTCCCAAACGCCTGTATGGCCCGAAGGGCGCATGGCATGCTGGGCGGGTTGCCAGCCATTGAAATCGCCCACAACACTGACAGCTTGAGCATCCGGTGCCCAAACCGCAAAGGCCGTTCCCGTGTCGCTGGTATGCGAACCTAACACCTGCCAGAGCTTTTGGTGCTTGCCTTCCCCAATCAGGTATTGATCAAGCTCGCCAATATGGCTTGGCGCCACGGAGGAGGTTGGGGCAGGGGGTTGCGCTTGCGGCGCATTGGAAGGTTTTTTCGATGTCCGACGCGCCTTTGGCGCGGGTGTGTTGGTGCCCATAAACTTGACCATAGGGTGTTTTAGCCGTTTGTCAGGCGTGTTTTCTGCGTGCGGGGCATTTTCACATAGAGCCCCGCCCGCAAAGATGGCCCTACTTTGCGATGAGGAACCCTGTGCCTTGCAGCTCAACGCCTTTTGCGGTGAGCTCAGCCCCTTGGCTGATGAGCACCGCGTTAGGGGCCTTGATGGGCACGGTCACGGGCTTCATGCCGAGGTTGAACACACAAGTGACCGCGCCGCCGCGCGTGTAGCCCAAAACTGGTTCTGGCAGATCCAAGAAGGCGATCTCGCCGCCAACGAGCTCTGGGGTCGCTTTGCGCAGCGCCAGCATCTCTTTGTAGAAACTCAGAACGCTTGTTGCATCTGATTGCGTGGAGGCCGCGCGCTCGGCTTGGGGGCTTTTGACGGGCAGCCAGGTTTGGTTGGCCTGGGAAAAGCCCGCACTGGGCGCGGTGGCTTGCCAGGCCATGGGCGTGCGGCAGCCGTCGCGGCCTTTGACCTCTGGCCAAAAGTTGATGCCTTCGGGATCGGTGAGCTCGTCAAAGCTGAGCTCGGTGTCGACCTGGCCAAGCTCTTCCCCTTGGTAGAGGCACACGGAGCCTTCGAACGTCAGAAGCATCGCGGCGGAGAGCTTGGCGAGCGTGTCTTGATCCTTGGCGTGTTCGAGCCAGCGGCCAACATGGCGGGGCACGTCGTGGTTTGAGAAAGCCCAGCAGGGCCAACCTTCGGGTGCGCCTTTGTAGAAGGCCACAATGCGGCTGCGGAAATGATCAGCTGAGAAGTTCGGGCCCAGCATTTCAAACGAATAGGCCATGTGGAGCTTTTTGCCGGAGGTGTATTGCCCCATGAGCTCGATGGAGTGGTGCGTGTCACCCACTTCGCCCACGGTTGTGCGGGCATCGTATTTATCCAGCAGAGCCCGCAGGCGCTCTAGGAACACAAGGTTCTCAGGCTGGTTTTTGGAAAACAGGCAATACTGCATGTCGTAGGGCTTGGCGGCCTCTTGCGCCCAAGGCAGCGGGTTGGCGGGATTGTCGCGTAAGAGCTTGTCGTGGAAGTAGAAATTCACCGTATCGAGGCGAAAGCCATCCACGCCTCTATCCAGCCAGAACTTCATGGTTTTGAGCAGGTAATTCTGAACGTCCGGATTGTGCAGGTTCCAATCGGGCTGCTCTTTGAGGAAGTTGTGGAAATAGTACTGCTTGCGGCGCGTGTCCCATTCCCAGGCAGAGCCGCCGAAGATGGCACGCCAGTTGTTGGGGGGCATGCCGTCGGGCTTGGGATCATGCCAAACATACCAATCGGATTTCGGATTGTTGCGGCTAGAACGGCTTTCCACGAAGTAATCGTGTTGGTCTGACGAATGCGAGAGCACCTGATCGATGATCACTTTGAGCCCTAAATCATGGGCGCGGGTGGTGAGCTTGTCGAAGTCTTTGAGCGTGCCAAAGGTGGGGTCGATGTCGGTGTAGTTTGACACGTCGTAGCCCATGTCTTTCATGGGGGAAGTGAAGACAGGGCTCAGCCAAATCGCATCGACGCCGAGATCCGCCACATAGCCCAGCTTCTCAGTGATCCCGTTCAGGTCGCCGATGCCGTCGCCGTTGGAATCCATAAAGGACCGTGGGTAAATCTGATACGTGACAGAGCCGCGCCACCAATCGTTCTGCTCAGCCATAAGACACCTCGTTTGCGTGAATCACCTTGCGTCAATCTCTGTGCATCTAGGGAGGCTGTGCCCAGAACGCAATCGGCCTGGGTGCGTCATGTTAGCGGTATCGTTTTGAGGCGGGTTGTCTGCGCGCGGTATGTTTAAGAAAAGCTTATTTTTTCGGTTCGATGGGCATGGGTCTGTGTTTCAATGATCCGAAAGACAAAGTGCTAATGATAAGCTAAAGAGCAACAAACAATGCAGCGGTGGAAAGGTGGGAACGACAGTGACAAACCTCTTGAACGAGGCGGCTGAGTTTGTCGCGTTGCGTGCCAAGCTCGTTTCTCTGTTCGCTTTGCAGCATGTTTATCCAGAGAGTTTCGAGCGTTCGGCCTTCCTCCCAAAATCAGGACATGTTCACCTCGAAGGAGACACTTGGACTTGGCAGCGCCACGGACTTGGCTTGCGATTCACGTCGCCCGAAGGCGTCGTTGTTGAGCGGTTTCGAGCAGATGAACCAAAGGACCTTTTCGAAATTTTTGAATTGGAGGAATACCAAGAGAGCTTGGGACGGAAGGGTGATTTAGAGCCTAAATTAAAGGACCTCGCGGAACGCGGCCTTCTCGAGAGGGTCGGCAACTACAGATTTGTGCTCTTGAGTGACAAAGCCGCTCCTATCAAAAGCAAGCCCCCTAGTTGCATTTAAAACAGGCTAAGAAAAGTGACCCTTGAGTGTGACCATTCCAGCGATGAGACTTCTTACTTTGAACTTGTGCCCGCTCTGGATAGCTACTTCTTTGAGAAGTACTCTTTTGCGGCCGCGACCTATGAATTTTATGCTTCCGGCTATTCTGAACTAGCTATTCAAGACGCAGCTATAAAGTTGCTTTTGGCAGAAGGATGGGTTTTGGCGGGGCCAAATGACATAACACCACTGGTTTCCACTGTTGAATCCGACCGAATTTTGCAGTGTTGCGCCGAGCATTTCAGTTTTTCAATCAATACTGTCGAGCGCAAATGGCTATGTGCCGATAACGCACCAAAGTTTCAACTGCTGAACTTTGTCCAGGATTTTCGCAAGGCATCCGAAAAAGTAGAGCAATTTTTTCTGGGTCACAGTGCAAAGGGCGAACTGGTTCCAGCTATTACACTAGCCAGTGGTGAAGAGTGTTTTGTACTCATGCTCTCAGATGATGCTTCATTTAGGGATGACTTCTTGCCGGCTGAATTGAAATTTACCAAAATGTCCAAGAAGCAGCTTTCAGAGCATCTCGAAGACTTGGCGACCCAAACGGACGCGATGCTTCTCACTGGGTACAATTCCAAGGCTCTTGTGACGACGCATCCAATGGAAATTAAGAGCTTCGCAGTTTTTTAAGTACAGTGTTGTAAACCAATCTGCTGTATAAAAACAACTTAAGCGTGCATTTGGCATACGTTTGGCATACATGGTGTGTATGTTAGGGCATACGCCGTATGCTAGGCTAATACTCTGAAATATTTACGCTTTTGAGATTTTGAGCGATTTTGAAGACATTGAGCACCGTACGGTGCCCTTTCCTTAGTCTTGCCGAAGCGCACGTTGCGCGAGATCGCGGGCGGCTCAATGCAGAGCCTTGCGAAATACGCTCCTGTTTGCGCGGATTAGCGCGTTTGGGGACTTGAGTATTTGACCAAGGAAAAGGCGAGATGTCGCTTTGAGAGGATGACGGGCACATAGGGTGCGCTTGTTTCCAAAATGCGCTTGCCAAGTGGACGAAATTGAGAACCTAGGGCGCGATCTAGGCTGGAAGCGCTGGCGCAATCAGACCATATTCCGGCAACTTGTTAAGGAGGGTCGACCATCGTCGATCTATGGGAAGGACTAAGCCACGCCTTTTGGTTGGTGGTGACGCTGGACGGCGAACTGGTGGAGATCGTTTTACGGTCTTTGCAAGTGACGCTCACGGCGCTCGTGGTGGCCTCGTTTCTTTCGTTGCCCTTGGCGGCCTTCTTGGCGATCCGCCGGTTTCGCTTTCGTCGGCAAGTCATTGCGGTTCTTAACGCTTTAATGGGCTTGCCGCCTGTTGTTGTGGGACTTGTGGTCTATGTGCTCTTGTCGCGCTCTGGTCCGCTGGGGGCCTTGGGACTGCTCTTCACACCGACGGCTATGATCATCGCCCAAGTGGTGATCATCGTGCCTTTGATCACCAGCATCGCACATCAATCCTTGCGGGACCTTTGGTACGAGTACCATGATCTGTTGATCTCGATGAATGTCAGCCAAATGCAAAAGATCCGCACCCTGCTTTGGGATGCACGGCGCGCCCTTTTGACGGCGGCATTGGCAGGATTTGGGCGGGCGATCGGAGAGGTCGGCGCGATCATGATTGTCGGGGGCAACATAGACAACGCCACGCGCGTCTTGACCACCGCGATTGCTTTAGAGACAGGCAAAGGCGCTTTTGCTTTGGCCCTGGCGCTGGGCTTTATTCTGATCGCTTTGGCAATTTCGATTAACCTTGCAATTCATGCATTGAGCGGTACGGAACGGGAGGGTCGCTGGTGACGGATCTCTTTCCACTACGCTTGCGAAAGGCAGAATCTTCGCGGCGTGGTAAGCGTCTGGTTGGACCGATTGACCTGGAGTTGGATGGCACGGGGACAACTGTGGTGTTGGGGCCGAACGGATCGGGCAAAACAACGCTCTTACGTCTGATGCATGGGGCGGCGCGTCTCAGCGCAGGATCGCTTGAGTGGGCCTGCGATATGGAAACCGCTCAAGGGGCCCAGGCGTTTGTTTTTCAGCGCCCCGTGATGCTGCGTCGCTCTGTTTTGGAGAACCTGATCTATCCTTTGCGCATGCGCGGCGTGCCACGCGCTCAGGCCCGTCGCCAAGCGGAAAACTGGGCAGAGCGGACGGGACTTAGCACCTTGCTCGAGCGGTCAGCGCCAGCGCTTTCCGGCGGTGAGCAACAAAAGCTCGCGATTGCCAGAGCCTTGATCACATCCCCAAAACTGGTGTTTTTTGACGAGCCAACGGCGGCTCTAGACGGGCGTGCGACACGTGCGATTGAAGAGATCCTGGCCCAAACAAAAGCGGCAGGGACGCGCTTGATACTTTCGACCCACGATATGGGTCAGGCCCGCCGCCTCGCGGATAAATGCGTGTTTTTATTGGGGGGGCAAATCGCGGAAGTGAGTCCAGCGGATCGTTTTTTTGGCAACCCGCAAACACAAGAAGCCAAGGCCTTTTTGAGGGGAGACATTGTAGAATGATCCGAAGTTTGTGGATGTATTTGATTTGTCTTTTGAGCATCTTTTCCACGCCTGTTGCGAGCGCGTCCTCAGCAAGAGGTGTGATGCGGTTGGCCGTCACAACCTCTTTTCACAATTCTGGTTTGGCGGATGTTCTGCTGCTTCGCGTTGCGCAGGATTTAGGCCTAGAGGTGCAGTTGCTTGTGGTTGGCACAGGCCAGGCTTTGAAACTTGGGCAAGCGGGGGATGTTGATGCCATTTTGGTGCATTCCCAGGCGGCTGAAGAAGCCTTTGTGGCGCAGGGTTTTGGCACGCACAGGCGGGAGATTATGTTTAATGATTTTGTGCTCATTGGGCCCCAAGAGGATCCTGCTGCGGTCTCAAAGTCCCAAACAGCGGTGGAAAGTCTGCAACGGATCGCGCGGGCGCAAGCCGCCTTTGTGTCGCGCGGAGATGACAGCGGCACGCACAAAAAAGAACTGTCGCTCTGGAAGGTGGGAGGGCTTGATCCGAACGCATTGGGCCGCTGGTATAAAGCCGTGGGGGCCGGTATGGGAGCCGCTCTTAACACCGCGTCTGGTCTGGGCGGATACATTTTATCGGACCGCGCCAGTTGGCTAAATTTTGGTAACAAGGGAGACCTGGCTTTGCTGTTCTCAGGCGATCCTGTGCTCTTTAACCAATATGCGTATTTGCCGGTTAACGCAGAACGTCATGATCACGTGAAAGCTGAACTCGCCGCGGCGCTAGAAGATTGGCTGGTCTCGCCCGTCGCACAGGCTTTGATCGATGAATACGAGATCAATGGGGAAGGGCTTTTCACCTTCAATGCGACGACACGCTAGGCTTTAGGACCGTTTTTATTCCGCTAAGAAGGCCAAAAATGAAAGTCCGAATGTGGCAAGACGGTGCGCGCTAAGGCACTTGGAATTATTCGATGTCTTTCATTGAAGTTGAAGTGTGCTAAAGAGTGATGGGCCGCCTTACTAACCTAAAGCCAGTCTCAAAAAGTATGGAACTTAGGCGTTTTCAAACACGCGCTTTGAGCAGTTATTCGTGATTTTTCAGAGTTTTTTACGTCGGAAACGTCTTTAATATCGAGGATTATGCTGCCATATCGTTGTGCGGAAGAAAAGCGCATAAGCCGTCAGGCTCTTGTACTGACGTGTCACCAGAGCTATGCGGCGTTGAGATTGTCTTTTAAGTTGCTGAGCTCATCACGCTTGGTGTGATTAATGCCTCTTTGACGCAACATATTCTGTCCCAAGGCGCTCATTCTGCTATTGGGGAAAAGGATTGATTAATTCCTCCGCGCCATACGCATCTTGGGAAGTTCTTGGCGGGGCAAATACTATTGGGCATAGATGAGAAAAATGAGGCCAAAAATGCCTTTGAGGCAGTAACTAGTAATCGTAAAACCTAAAAGGGCATTGGGATTTTCGATCTCGATGAGCTTTATTATTGTAATTTAGGAAAATGCTCCTCAAGATCAAACGGGAGCAGGCTTATGGGCAGTAAAAGATAATTTTCTGATTTCTTTTGACGTTTTGGCATCTATCGGTTGTGGAACTTTGCAGCTCTGAAACTGCAAAATTTGAATCCCATTCCCCAAATTAAAGTGTTTAACAACTTGCACTGTCTGACGCGAGCGCCAATGAGACAGTTCAGGGTGATTTGATAAGAGAGGGTTTCTGGTACATCGCAACCACCAAGGAGTGGAGATGAGACAGCAACCCGGAACACGAAAGAGCAACGGCGAGAAGGTTGTAAAGGACATCCGCCGTGCGGCTCGCAAACAGTATTCTGCCGAAGAGAATGAGTAATCGAACGCTATGTGTTCGAGAGAGATTGCGAACCAGGACCGTGCTGGACGGCCTGAAGGGCGAGGACAGCGTTGCAGAGCTATGCCGATGTGAAGGCATTGCCCAAAGCCTATATTACAGTTGGTCGAAGGAGTTCCTCGAGGCTGGGAAGAAGCGACTTGCGGGTGGCACGGCCCGGGCGGCGACCTCGACCGAAGTCAAAGACCTTCGTCGGGTATCCCATGATTTGAAATAGGTCGTCGCTGAACAGGCCCTGAAGCTACGGCGGTTCAAGTAAAGCATGATCGCGCTCTCTTGGTGAATTTAGGAAATTCACCCGTCGGATAATAGATGGGGACGACGACGAAAGAGGTATGCCGCGTCTGAGAAACTGGAGATCATTCGCCTGGTCGAAGGCTTGCATCTCCCAACGAAGCGAACCCTGGACAAGCTCGGCATCCCCAGAACGACCTTTTATCGTTGGTATGAACGATATCAGTCGGGTGGCCTCGAGGCACTTGAGGATCGCACCCCTAGGCCATCTCGGGTTTGGAACCGCATTCCCGAGCTGGTGCCGTGAGAAGGTCAAGAACCTGGCCTTGCAGGAAAGCGATCTGTCGCCTCGCGAATTGGCTGTGCAGTTCACTGATGCAGAAAAGTATTTTGTATTAGAGGCTTCGGTCGTTCCACTGCCCGGCAGTGTATTGCGCAGCAATGTCCCGAGAGAGGCATTCTAAAGTTCTACTACCTGATCACCAGCCCGGCTTACGTGGTTCGGTCAGCGGCGGATGAGTTCAAGGACAAGCATCGCACCTTCACGCAAAGACAACCCAGTGCAATTTGATCTGCCAGAAATGAAAGAGGCTTCAGATGCCGAGGGCGCTGCGGCGTCCATTCTCTCGGCAGTAGCTGCTGGCGGGCTAACGCCAGCTGAGGGTGCAAGCGTGATGGCGCTCGTCGATAGCTACCGACGCACTCTCGAAGTGACTGAGCTCGAGCAACGGATTTCCAAACTTGAAGGAGCAAATCAATGAGCCTCACGTCTCGCATCAAAAGCCTCGAAGAAAAATCCGCATCCGGCTTTCAAGTGATCATGCCCTATGAGCTTGGTCGCCACGGCCACGAGCTTGCACAAGGCGCTGACAAAGAACTGGTGTGTGCGGTTCGTTGGACATGTGCAGGGGAAGTTTTCAAAGTCGTTAGAGAGGACGGAGAAGAGGTTAAGCAGTTCCACAGCAGAGCGACCCGTGAAGCCGCCGAGGCATTCCCTGGAGCGTTGCCACTTTGGATTGGAGTTGCACACCTATGAACAGACAGAACTTAAGCCCTGCCACATATCCATCGCTTGAATATCTCTTAAGTCAGCTCTTGCCCGATGGCGCAGAACCCATGGCCAAACAGGCTTTGCGAGATAACCTCACTGCTCTCATGTTCGCAGGCGAGCCGGTGGTTTCTCGAATTTCACCTGCAGTAGCAAAGGGCTTCCCGAGCTGTCACGAAAGAACCGCGAACCGCGTTCACTATTTGACCTCAGGCACAAACGAAGCGGGGCACTTTGGATACGTGATACGTCCAAGGCCAGAGTTTGTTCCAGAGCACGTCTGTGACGAAGAGGCTTGGATAGAAAGTCTCATCATTTGGGAGCTCGTTGGGCTGGTTGAGCGCTTTCCGACCGCACCCCTCACATCATCACCAGAAATTGAGGCAACTAGCCATGATTTTACAAAGCACTGATCCCAACAGTTTTCTTAGTCGGCTTAACAAATGGATGACGCCCGAACGAGCTATTGCAATGCAAGGACTTGGTCTTGGCCTCTCTCAGCTCGGAGCGGGCCAACCGGTCAACATGTCACCTGCATACGGTGCGCTGCTTCAGCGAGAGCAAAGTAAACAGTAGCGGGAAGCGCTTGAGACAAGCGGCGTTATGTCGAGGTTCACTCCAGATCAGCGGGCAATTTTGGCGCAAATGGAGCCAAGCGCCGCGCAAAAGGTCATTGCACAAGCCATGTTTGCGCCCAAGCCAGAGCCAAAAGATCCTCGAACAACGGCGCAGAAGAACTTCGAGTTTGCTCTTGAGCAAGGCTACTCTGGAAGCTTTGCCGAATTTGCGGGAGCGGAAACCGCCTCAAATACCCGTGCGTTGATGGTCGGCCCCAATGATCCAAACCGGGCACGTTGGGGAATTCCAGATGATGGGAAGACCTACGAAGTCGAAATCGACACACGCACCCAAAGGCCAATTAACTTTTCTGTTCCCGGCGGCGCCGGAACCAACGTGAGCGTGACAGGCAGCAGGCAAGAAACCGAATACGACAAAACCCGAGGCAAGGCATTCGGTGAACTCGCAAATTCGTTGCAAGAAACCGGGCGTACGGCTCAGCGCACCCTCACGGCTTTGGACGCGATGCAACGCGGTATGGGAGATCAAGGCTTCTACTCTGGATTTGGCTCTGGAGGTGTGCAGTTTGCCAAGCGCGCAGCCCGTGCTGTTGGTTTTGATGCGGACGGCATCGATAGCATGGAGGCGTTTAACGCACTTTCAAAGCAAGCCGCTCTGGACGTCATGGGGGGATCCCTCGGAACCGGGTTTTCGAATGCAGACCGTGACTTCGTTCTGGATCAAGTCCCAACCCTGGCCAACACACCGGAAGGCAATGCGCTTTTGATCGAAGTGCAACGAGCCATTGCAGAACGCAGCCGAGAAATCGCCAAACTGGCGCGCGACTTTGAACGCGAGAATGGGCGCATCGGTTTGGACTTTGAGGACGAACTTTCCGCCTATTCCGAAGAAAACCCCTTGTTCACAGAGGAATGGTGGTTGGCCGCAAAATCACGATCCGGCCAGGCTTAGAGCACTGCCGACCTCTCAAAAGTTTCGGATGCGGATCTTTTGAAACTTCTTGAAGGAGCGGGCCAATGAACCAAGGCCGCCTAGATGCGCTTCTCGAAGCAGAACGACGCGAAATACTTCCTGAGAAATTCGTTGCCCCTTTAGCGGAGGCGCGTCGTCGTGGCCTTGTGCCTACAACTACAGGTACCACGCCTGCAAAAACCTCGGTTCTCGAACAGGCTGGCAACGGGATCAACGAAGGCCTTGCTGCAGTCCTGGGTGCGCCAGTTGATCTCGCTACGGCAGGCATCAATCTGGGAACTGCAGGTATCAATCACCTAACGGGCGCAGATATCCCAAAAATCCAAGATCCAGTTGGTGGGTCCACGACATTTGAGACACTGTTAGGCGAAACAGGCTCCATCACACCCGCCCAACCTCAAAGCGGACTGCAACGTTATGCGCGCAGTATCGGTCGTGAGGTGGGCGCCCTGGCACTTCCCGGTGGAACGGCGGTCGCAAAGGCAAATCGGGTTGTACCTGCCGTTGGGAGCCTCGCAGCGTCCGCAGGAGGCGCAGGAGTGGGCTCGCAGGTGGGTAGAGCGACCTATCAGGCGGAAACCCCACTGCAGAGGCCGTAGGAGGGCTCCTGGGCGGTCTTTCACCTTTGGCCGTCGCGAGAGGTCGCAAACCTCAACCGCCATCAATGGAGGATTTGAAGGCAGAAGAGGCGCAAGGCTACGGAGAGGTCAACCAATCCAGAGCTACGCTTACTCAAGATGGCGCCAACAGGCTTGCCGATGAAATCGAAAGCGCCTTTGGCAAGCGCCGTGTTGCTGCGCGTAAGATGAACCCGAAAGCAGACGTCGCGGCCAAAGCTATCGCCGATGATCTGCGCTCTAAACCACCAACGCTTCAGGAGGTGGAAGAAGCACGGCAGTGGATCGGGCAGAATGTTGCTGGATCGTCTGAGAAAGGCGAGCGGGCAATTGGCGTATCGATGAAACGCAGCATCGATATTTTCCTCGACAAGCTGCAACCTTCGGACTTGGTGGGGACGAATGACCCTGGTGGGCTCGTGAATGAGTTGAAGCGCGCCCGCAACGCCACAGCGCGGCGTAAGAAGGCTGAGCTCATCTCCTCCGAAGATACCGGGGCCATTGATCGCGGGATCAACCGTGCGGCGACGTCTGGCGCAGGTGGCAACGAAGTCAACGCAATCCGCCAGAACATCCGCGCCATTTTGGAGAACCCCAAGAAGCGCCGCCAGTTTGAGGATTGGGAAATCAAAGCTATGCGCGACATCGTGAAAGGCACGCCGACACAAAACTCGTTGCGCTTGATCTCTCGGCTTGCGCCTTCGAATGGAGCAATCCCACTGAGCGGCGCAGGCGCTGGAGTTGCTGCAACCAGTCTGACAGGCAATCCACTGTTCCTAGCCCCACCAGTAGCAGGGGAAGCCGCACGATTGACAGGAGACGCACTTTTAAGGCGTCAGGTGCGAGGTCTGGCGGACACAGTTAGGAACGGAGCGCCTTTGGTTCGGTCAGAGGCAGCTAGGCCAAACTCCCTTGTTGCAGCGATCCTCGCGGCGCGGGGTTTGCAAGAGATCCCATGATAAATCTCTCTGCAATGCAGGCGTGCTGATCACCACGAAACTGACAAGTTTGAAACTATTATTTGGGTATTAGTTCTATTGCGCCGAGAGGATCACGAATATTTTTCTATCCAACCCTGTTAAAAGCAAGAGCGTGTCGCTGAAAATACCCTTTGTTTGGATAAATCAAATAGAACGACAACGTTGGGACGCGCGAACCGTTCGCGTATCCTACTCCCGTTCAAACGGGCCCGCTTTGGTCAAGTCTTACCTTTCAATCGAATCAACCTCGCAGGATCGGAGAAAGACCGTTTTGAGTATGGGTCAGCTAGCGCCACGCGACCGCTTGCGGCTTTGCTGCTAAGTTGTGAAGACCAGCATACTACATGAACTTGCTGACCTTTAGCCTTGCTAAGTTGCCGAAGAATACGCCTAGGCACACCCCAATGACACTGCCAGTAGCGAGGATCAGTAAGGGAAAAGAAAAGCCCGCGTTGGCTGCCAAAATCGCCAAACCAAGCGAAACCCCAATCCAAAAAATAGAAATGAAGAGGAACCGTCCCCAGAATGCCATAAACCGTTCAGTCCGCAAAACTGCTGGTGGCTTCTGTTCCGAGAAGAAACCCGGAAGTACATGGTTGTCAGGTTCTTCGCCATCGGTCTGCGCTTGAGAAGTGCCGCCGCCCAGTTTCGCCAGCTTCTTGATTGCCAGCTCGAAGTTTGGATCGATACCGAGGGCGGAAACGAAGCTTTTCCTCGCAGACTCTAAGTCTCCTACCTTTTCTTCGGTCAGTCCTTTGTAAAACCATGCATCTTTATGGCTCGGTGAAAGGTCAACAAGCTGAGTCAGTTCGGTCAATGCCAAGCCAAAGTTCTTTAAGCGAAAGTGGCAAACTCCGAGAGCAAAAAGGTGCCTTGGGTCATCAGGTGTCTTTGCCAGCTCCTTTTGTAGAACCAATATCGCTTCATCGCATTTCCCTGACGCAATGAGCTCATCGACCCTCTTATCGACTGTACGTGCCTTCAAAGCCTAGCTGCCTTCATCAACCACGGACCCCGGCAAATCATCGTCTCCACTGCTGCCAGCACCGTCTGAAATGCCCGCGTCTTTCGTCATGTCATAGAGACCGGACGCCTCGTAGCCAGCGTTGTCACCGTCGCTTAAGCCTTCGAGTTCTTTGGTCATGTCGAAACGACCGCTCTCGTCATAGCCACTGTTTTCGGCTTGGTTCTCTAAAGCCTCCGCTTCCATGTCGTGAAAGCCTGTTTCAGCATAACCCTGAGACGAAGCATCGACATTGGGCTCGTAGTCTTGGCGCATGTCATAACGTGAATCTGCGTTGCTTTCGCCTTCGGGATCCTGCGGCTCCTTAAGATCCTTCTCTGCCTCAGCCTGTTGCTCTTCAAGCGCCTTGATAGCCTCCTCAACAACGCTGGTTTTGTTCAAGGAAAATACCTCATCAACGAGAGGCCCAGCGACTGCCCCGGCAGTTTCGTAGATGCCTTCGCCTGCTTCGTAGACGCCTTCAGCAGCTCCTTTCCCAACGCCATAAGCGATGCGCCCGGCACCTTCGAACGCATGACCTACGCCCTGCGCACCAGCAGCGGCGAGGTCCTTCAAGCCGCCAGCTATGTTTCCATCCGCGAGCTTGTCGATGGCATCACCGGCATCCTGGATATCAGAAGAGAAGTCTTGTCCCGCCTTTCCAAACTGTTCAATGATGTTGCCGGCTATGGCGGCCGTGACTTCGGCCACTGCTTCGCCAGCCTCGCCGACACCCCCCGCAATCGATTCACCTATCGCGCCGCCGGCCTTCGCCCCTTCTGCAGCCATATCTTCGCCCATGCCCGGCTCCCATTCGTGCAAAGCCTGTCCCGCTTTGGCGACTGAGGAAGCGAGCGCTTCAGTTGTCATACCGGTTCCTCTCAGAGCGCCCCCGGCACCTTCACCAAATGCTTCACCTGCTTTCTCCAGGTCCTTGGGCAGTTGTTCGGGGTCAACTGTTTGCTCAAACTGTTTGGCCGCTTCTACGGTTGCGCTGTCTGACGTGTCGGAAGTCTCATCATCTTTGCCCAAAATCTCTCTCCAAATAAATTCAATGCATTTTGTAAATTAAGTCGGTTACCTCACATAGAGTGCGAGGCTTTTCACTGCGACGACCTCAAATTGCCTGGTCGGACGTTTAAGCGTGAACTGAACCCAGTACGGTTGTGAGTTTATGTTGAAACTGTGAAACCCTGATTTCCTAGTCTCCAGTGTAATTGAGTTCCTGGATTGTCCATCAACCGTAACGCCAGCTCCAATAAGGTCTTGAACCCGCGTCCCTGCCTGAAGATTTCTGAGCTGGATACGAAGGTTTTCGGCTACGTAGGTGGCGACCCGACTATCGAACCCATTCGACATTTCGACGACCGCCTCAAAATAAAAAAGGCCAGAAGCTGTCATGGGGTAGTTCAAAGGACACTGAAAGGAAATTGCTCCAGTCGCATTTGGCTTAAACTTTATGCCTCCTGCTGTGGTCACGTATTTCGCGCCTGCGATGGTGTCAGCGGTCGGAACACACGTACCCGCAACGCCTCGCCAAACAAGTTCGTCAGCAGTCGCGCGTTCGGTTCCAAACACGACACTAGCCGCGAAGATTACTGCTGGCCAAAACCCCTTTCCCATGAGAAGTACCTCAGTCTGAATTCAGAACACCGCCTCAAGTGTACAACTTTTTGGCCAGAAAGTAACTAAACTACTTCGAGTGGTTTTGGCCGCGACTCATGGAGCCGACCCTGCGGGCACATTTCAGTATTTGGTTAACTTTAGTTCATTGCGGACATTGGAGAGAACTCAACGAATTTGCCGCCAGATTTTACGACGCTGGTCCGAACCGCTAGTCAACCTGGACCAGAACACCTGTGTCCTAATAGTAGATTTGGGTGAAACACGGCACATTCAACCTACTGAAGCACTAGAAAGAGACCATCCAAAGGTAGACCATCTAGCTCAGTCCACAAAGCCAATCGGAGCCCAACTTTGAATAGAACTTTTCCAATGAAACTTGTTCGGTTTGCAGCAGTGCTTGTTGCACTAAGCTCTTTTGCTCAAGCCGCTGAAGTTGTCGACGGCGTCACGCTAATTCTTGGGGAAGTAACTATCCAGAAGTGGTCCCACCTTTTCGGACAGGTTTGCAGCGTTTCTAAGGTGTATCGGGTTTAGGTTTCATGCTGCTTTCTG
>JBCDCE010000004.1:0-86967 GCA_039182515.1 Pseudomonadota bacterium
GCGGAAAATCGCTCAAAATAGCGAATTTTGAGCCCTATTTTGAACAGAATGGTGAATTAGTTTTGATAGTGTCACTTATCACTCGAGGCACTTATGCCAGTCAGCTCTGCATCATTCCAAAGCCGGATCGAAAAACTCGATCCACACTATGCTCAAGCTCGCTATGGGGCCGCGCCCGCACCGAAATCGATCTTTACAGTGTCGATTGTTGCTGGCGTCCTCGGATACTTAGGCTTTTGTCTGATGGAGTACCACGTACTCGAGACACTGCGGATCGGCTTCGCGGACATCAAAGCTCTCGCGATGGTCTTTGGCGGAACGATGGTCTTGGCCTGGGCTTTGCGTATGGCGCTAAAAATCGAAGGCAAGGGCGCCCTCAAAGGGCAGGCTCTAGGTGCAATCGCTGCCGCCTGCACCCTGCACATGGGCGTTCACGCACTTCCACAAGCCTTCGAAATGGGCTTTTCACCAAGCTGGGTGCAAACGGTCACATCCCAAACCGACAATCGGCTCACGAGCCCCGAAGGTGGCTACGCCACGGCCAAAATGGTCTTGGTAGACGAATGGCAAGTCTTGACGGGGGATTGGGGCGAGGAAAAAGTTGCTCTGCTCTTGGCGGCGCTCGAGTAGCGCCTGCAGCTAACACAGCACGGTTGGATCCTTCAGCCGTACGGATCTCTCACATCTTTACACGAACACACGCCTCAGGCCGGCTTGGCTCTGGGGTCTTTGGCTTTGCAAAGGGGCAAATTTCATGCTGACGATTAACAATCTCCATGTGTCTTTGGAGGAAGAAGATAAGCAAATTCTCAAAGGCGTTACGCTTGAGCTTGAGCCTGGCAAAGTGCACGCGATTATGGGGCCAAATGGTTCCGGAAAATCGACGCTCTCCTATGTGCTTTCGGGCAAAGACGGCTATGATGTAACCGAAGGCTCGGCCGCGCTCGAAGGCGAAGACATCTTGGAGATGGAGCCCGAAGAACGCGCCGCTGCTGGCCTTTTCCTTGCCTTCCAATACCCTGTTGAGATCCCGGGCGTGGGCAACATGACCTTCTTGCGCACGGCTGTGAACGCTCAACGCAAGGCACGCGGCGAAGAGGAGCTCTCTGCAGCTGACTTTCTCAAAGTGGTGCGTGAAAAGGCTAAGTCTCTGAAGATTAACGCGGATATGCTCAAGCGCCCCGTGAATGTTGGGTTCTCGGGTGGCGAGAAAAAGCGCAACGAAATCCTGCAAATGGCGATGCTCGAGCCTAAGATGTGCATTCTCGACGAGACGGATTCAGGCCTCGATGTCGATGCCATGAAACTTGTCTCAGAAGGCGTGAATGCCCTGCGTGACAAAGGTCGGACATTCCTCGTGATCACGCACTATCAGCGCCTTCTTGATCACATCAAGCCAGACGTCGTGCACATCATGGCAGATGGCAAAATCGTGAAATCTGGTGGGCCAGAGCTCGCCTTGGAAGTCGAAAACAACGGCTACAGCGATATTTTGGCGGAGGTGGCCTAAGATGGCCGCTAAAGCTGAGATCAACCGGCCTACAGGCCGGCTGGAAGCCGATATGCCCGAAAGCGGCGCATGGCTCACAGAGGCCCGGCAGGCCGCGCATGGCCGTGCCAGTGCGCTTGGTTTGCCGGTTCGTCGCGATGAGTATTGGAAATACACCAATCCTGAGGCCTTGGTCTCCTCAAGCGCTGAAGGCAAAGGGTCGGCAGCCCTGGGTGTCTTTGACGGTATTCAGGCAGAGCAGGTGAAAGTCGCAGGCGGCTCCCTGGCAGGCAATGGTTTTGAAACCTTAGCCCAGGCCGGAGCCTCCGATATTCACTGGGCCAAAGACCTCTACGGTGTATTGGAAGCCGCGGGTCAAGCACCCGTTGCGCGCCCTCTGCTTGCGCTCAACACGGCTTATGCAAGCGACGGGCTCGTTTTAAAGCTCGACGAAGGCGAAACGCGCCAGATTGCTCTGACACATGAACCCGGTGAGGCAGCGGCCTATCATCACGTGGTAAGGGTCGCGTCTGGGGCAACACTGACAGTGCTCGAAGACGGCCATACAGGTTCCCGCGACGATATCGTTTGGGAAGTTGACCTGGCCGATGGCGCAAGCTTTCACCACATCCGGGTACAAGATGCAGGCGATACGGTGGTCAATACCGGGATCTTTGCTCGGCTTGGCGCAGGTGCGAGCTTTAAGTCGTTCACAGCCTCCCACGGAGGCGCGCTGACGCGCAATGAGGTTGTGTTGGATCTGCAAGGCGATGAGGCTGCGGCGCATGTGGCAGGCGTATTCTTAGGCGAAGGCAAAACGCACAGCGATGATACTGTTTTTGTGACCCACGATGCTGTGGATTGTGAAAGCCGCCAAGTGTTCAAGAAAGTGCTGCGCAATGGTGCTGTGGGTGTGTTCCAAGGCAAAATCTTGGTGCAGCCCGATGCGCAAAAAACCGACGGCTATCAGATCAGCCAATCGCTTTTGCTGGATGACGACAGTCAGTTCCTCGCGAAGCCTGAGCTTGAGATCTACGCCGACGACGTGGCTTGCTCGCATGGTTCAACATCAGGTGCGATTGACGAAGACGCATTGTTCTATTTGCGGGCGCGAGGTGTCGAGAAAACAACGGCTCAAAACCTGCTTGTCTTAGCGTTTTTAGCAGAGGCCTTGGAAGAGATAGCGGATGAAAGCCTCGCTGAGGCGGTCGAAGCGCAATTGGCGCGTTGGCAGGCGGCGGGGCTCACGTAGGCTCGAAATGCCCGTTCTCAACGACATAACGGCCAGCTACCGCCGCCCAGGGACTGTGATGACACGGCTCTTGTCCATGGGGCAGCGCGAAGATCGGGCTTTGGTTATCCTCCTTGGGGGATGTTTGCTGATGTTTATCAGCAGCTTGCCGAGGCTTGCGCGTGAGGTCTTTCTGACCTCCGGAGATCTAACGCAACGCGCCGCTTATGAATTTGTGGCCTGGATGTTGGTTTGGCCGTTGATCCTGTATGGACTGGCGGCCTTGAGCCACATCGTAGCGAAGCTTTTTGGCGGGCAGGGCACTTGGTACGGCGCGCGACTTGCGCTCTTTTGGGCCTTATTGGCGGCAACGCCGATTGCGCTCTTATATGGCCTGACTGCGGGTTTCATTGGCCCAGGAATTCAGAAAACGCTTGTCGCGCTCTTGTGGTGTGCCGTGTTTATATGGTTTTGGGGCACGAACTTACGCGTTGCGGAGCGAGCAGCAACATGACGATAGGCTGGCCTCAAATTTCTGGATTGTTCCGTCTGACCTTGCGTGATCCGCGGGAAGGGGCGGAGGCCGTTTTGGCGCTGCCCTTGCCGCGTGGCGCGGTCTCGATGATTTTCGTGACCTCGGTGTTGCTTTCGACACTTGTGTCGGGTGCGGCTTACGTCACAGCGCCGCCGGAAGTTGACCCAGCAGCCCTTCCCGAACCCTTCGTCGCGTTTATTGTGCAATTCGGGCTGTCAGCTGTGTTGATCATCACGCTCTATTGGATAGGCAAATTGCTCGACGGCCAAGGCTCCATCAGTGAAACGATGTTAATCGTGAGTTGGCTTCAGCTTGTCATTCTACCGTTTACTGTTGTGGCGCTTTTTTTTGGTGCGATCTCAACCTCGCTTGGTGTGATGATCGTAGCTGCTGTGCGCCTGTATGAGATCTGGCTCTTGGTAAATTTTGTCCAAGCGCTGCATCGCCTTTCTAGCCTTTGGCAGGCTGCAAAAATGATCTTGCTTGCGATTGTGGGGCTGGCGTTGGGGCTTGCGCTTTTCTCGAGTGTGCTGGGAATTGGGTTGGGAGTGGGCGCATGAGTTTTGACGTTGATGCGGTCCGAGCTGATTTCCCAATCCTTGCCCGTGAAGTGAATGGCAAACCCCTTGTCTATCTAGATAATGGTGCCTCTGCGCAAAAGCCGCAGGTTGTGATCGATGCGGTCACGCGTGGATATGCAGAAGAATATTCGAATGTTCACAGAGGTTTACACTATCTTTCTAATCTTGCCACGGACAAATACGAGGCGGTTCGTGGGACCATCGCCAAGTTCCTGAATGCAGGCTCTGAAAACGAAATTGTGTTTACCTCAGGCACCACGGAGGCGATCAATCTCGTCTCTTACGGCTGGGCTGCGCATAGGTTTGAGGCGGGTGATGAGATCGTTTTGTCCATTATGGAGCACCATGCCAACATCGTGCCGTGGCATTTTTTGCGCGAGCGTTTGGGGGTAAAGCTTGTTTGGGTGGACGTCGACAGCACCGGCGCGCTTGATCCCGAGAAGCTTCTTGCGGCTGTTAAGCCGCGCACAAAGCTGATTGCAATCACTCATCTTTCCAATGTGTTAGGAACGGTTGTTGATGTAAAAGCAATTTGTGCAGCTGCGCGTGCCAAAGGTGTCCCTGTTTTGGTGGACGGCTCACAGGCCGCTGTGCACATGCCTGTCGACGTGCAAGACCTGGGCTGCGATTTCTATGCCATCACGGGTCATAAGCTCTACGGACCTTCGGGATCTGGTGCGATCTACATTGCTCAAGATCGTATGGCTGAGATGCAGCCCTTTATGGGCGGTGGCGATATGATCCGCGAAGTACATCGCGACGAGATCACCTGGAATGATCCTCCCATGAAGTTCGAAGCAGGCACACCCGGCATTGTGCAAACCATCGGCCTTGGCGTGGCGCTTGAGTATATGATGGATCTCGGGATGGAGAACATTGCAGCCCATGAGGCGGATCTTAGAGCCTACGGAATGGCAAAGCTGGGCGGGTTGAATTGGGTAAATGTCCAAGGCCAAACGCCTGATAAGGCAGCTATTTTCTCCTTTACGCTTGACGGAGCAGCCCATGCTCACGATCTCTCAACAGTGCTCGATAAAAAGGGCATCGCGGTTCGGGCTGGGCATCATTGCGCGCAGCCTTTGATGGAACACATGGGCGTGCCAGCGACCGCGCGCGCCAGTTGTGGGCTCTACAACACGAAATCTGAAATCGACGCTTTGATTGAGGCGTTAGAGCTTTGCCATGAGCTCTTTTCCTAACGCTATCCCTTTTGATCGCAGAGTTTTGTAGAGAGAGCTTGGATCGCTTTGGGTAAGGGCAACGACGCAGCTGCGCCGCCCAACTCGGCCGTGAGAGCGCGGCGCGTTCTTGGGCTAATGATCCCGTCGACCCTGCCAACGTCCTTGCCTGCGTTGCTGAGCAAGCGTTGCAACACTTTTTCGTCCTAGTCTTCGTCCAAAAGTGCCAAAGCACAGGACACATCCTTTGCCAAAGATGAGGTCTCTTGATCAGAAGGCGCCGAAACCGGAGACGATGATACGACCGGGGAAGGCAGCGGTGCCGGAGAGGAAAGTCTGGGCAGTTCTTTGCCTTGTAGGCACCTCTGCAGGGTTTGCGCCACAGCAAGGGCGGTGGCGGGCAAAGCGCCTGACGTTTCCTGCGCGCAGGTATCTTCGGCGCCCCCGCACGAGAAGAAAACTTTCCTGTCTCTGGTGTCGCCGCTGACATCACCCTCGCTATTTGCAAAAATCCGATAGGCCAAGCCGTCAAAAAGGCCCGCTTGCCACAAACCTGGGAACCGCGATGAGGGCAGGTCTATGTTGCGCATTTGAGCGCTTTGCGAACCTGGGACAGGGCGATCAAATGGCGGATCAACACAGGGTTCTGCAAAGGCCATATGCCCCATCGCTTGAGGGCCAAGGCCACAGAGTACGACAAGCCGTTTCACTGCTTGGCCCGTGTCAAAGGCCCATATGCGCTATAGGCCAAGGCCACTAGGATAACTGCATTTCTATTGGTGGTCACAGAGGAGTTGGTCGAGCCGTCAATTTCGTAAATGCCTTCCGGAAATCCTCTCTCAGGATCGCCAAGGGGGCCGACTTTCCCTCTCAAAGCCTGCGTGTATTCGGTGCCAAAGGAGCCTGCCAGGCAAAGGCGCCTTTGGTGCTGAGCTTACGCCGATTGTCTAGGCGATCCCCACGAAACGACATCACAGCCCAAGGTTGCCCGCCGCCCCAAACAGACGCGTAGATAAAATAGGGCGCACGATCGAGGTGCGTTTCTGTTACAGCCGTAAGGATCCCCGTTTCAGCCCAGCGAGCTTCCTGTGCGCTATAAATGGCTGTCGCAAAGCGTAAGGATTGGGCGTTGAAGCCAAACTCATGTCCGTCAAAAAGATAGGGCTCACTCACAGTAAACGCGGGCGTGATATTGCGGTGAAGCCTGTCGTCTACCGGGATTGTCCCGCCACCAACCTCGCGAAACATGAGAGTGTCGCTTGCTTCATACGCGCGGTGCATATCAAATCAAAGCGGTAGGCCGCCTCCCATAAAGAGCCTCAAAAAGGGCGGTTGCGCGGGGGTGTTCGTCGGGTGCCCAAGGGCAAGGGAAATTGTTTTTAATAAGAAAAAAACACTTACAAACCTCAGGATCGTAGAAAACACCGCATTTATGAACGCTTGTTTTGACCCTGCTTTGATATTGGGCAGGTCGCGTGGATGCCGTGGCCGCAGCCCGCTTCGCTGACATTTGCTGCGCCACTTCGTTCTCGGCAACCAGGAAGGATGCATCGCGCGCAATCGGCGAGTTGAGCGATGCGCTTAGATTCACACTGGTTTGCGGGTTTATGAGTTAGTAGAGCGACATTGGGTCGGACGACTGCTTTGCTGGACAAACCACCAGCTCGACCTTTCCGAAACCAGCAATGTAAAAAACGACCAATTTGCAACGGATCTGGGGCTCAAACTTTAGGCAATAATCCATGAACTCAGTCACATAATCACAAATCATGCCCCATCTCCGGTATAGTCAATACACGCAATTCTCAGTTCACAAGCGACGGTGCCAGGCCATACCTATTTGTAAATCATACCGAAATAAGCCACGCGTATTTATGCCCATGCGGTACGAAGACATGACCAACTTCAGTCATCACCGGGATCGAGAGAAGATTGATGTTAATCGTATAAAACGCGCCCGCGAACGTTCCTTAGGCCCCACCGCGATCAATTCCTTGCCCAAGGAAAAGAACTTCTCTCCAATTCCATTTATCTGCACGCTGTGAAACGGTTTGGTGTACTGAACCGCCCTTTGTTTGCCGGAGACCCAGAAGTAAGGATACTGGGTCATGGGAAAGACGAAGAACGGAACACGTTATCCGGACGAACTACGCGCCAGAGCGGTGCGAATGGTTTTGGATCACGAGAAGGAATACGCGAGCAGATCGGCGGCGATATTGTTGATCTCTCAGAAGTTTGGATGCAGCAGGGACAGCCTGCGCATTTGGGTCAAGCAGCATGAGACCGATACGGGTCAACGCGATGGCGTGACAAAGGTTGAGCGGGATCGCATCAAGGAACTTGAGCGCGAGAACCGACAACTGCGTCAGGCGAACGAGATCCTCAAAAAGGCGTCTGCTTATTTTGCTCAGGCGGAGCTCGACCGCCCATTCCGCAAATGATCGCCTTTATCAAGGAGCACCGAAGTGACCATGGGGTCGAGTCGATCTGCCGGGTTCTGCAAATCGCCCCATCCACTTTCTACGAACGCCTTGCCATAGAGCGTGATCCTGACCGGGCATCGGATCGGGCCAAGCGTGATGCGTATCTGCGCAAGCAGATGAAGGACGTTTGGGAGAAGAACCGGTCAGTCTATGGCGCGCGCAAGCTCTGGCATGCGATGAAGCGCGAGAAGATTGATGTTGCCCGCTGCACGGTCGAGCGTTTGATGCAACAGCTTGGCATTCAAGGCGTTCGGCGCGGCAAGAAGGTCAAAACCACTCAAGGTAAGACTGCGGATCAATGCCCGTTGGACAAAGTGAACAGGCAATTCCGGGCTTCAATGCCAAACGAGCTGTGGGTATCCGACTTCACATTCGTGTCCACCTGGCGGGGGTTCGTCTATGTCGCGTTTGTCATTGATACCTTCGCCAACCGGATCGTCGGCTGGAAAGCATCGACCGTACAAGACACACAATTTGTTCTTGATGCGCTGGAACAGGCAATCCATGCACGCAGGCCTGTCGAAATGCTGATCCACCATTCTGATCGCGGCAGCCAATACGTGTCGATCAAATACACCGAAAGGCTGGCAGACGCAGGGCTGGAGCCCTCGGTCGACAGCGTTGGTGACAGTTATGATAATGCACTGGCCGAGACGATCATCGGCCTGTTCAAAACGGAAGTCATCAATCGCCTTGGGCCGTGGAAGTCCAAAGACCAAGTCGAATGGGAAACCCTGCAATGGGTCGATTGGTTCAATAAAGAGCGTTTGCTTGAGCCACTCGGGTACATCACTCCAATCGAAGCAGAGGAGAAATACGAACAGGCATTGAAGTCAGACAAAATCGCAGCTTGAAATACAAACTCAACAGTCTCCGGCAAAACCGGGGCGGTTCATACCGTGGGTCAGGCTCAATCTCGACCAACTGGATGTAGGCTTGGCCTTTCTGGTCGCTCTTAACGGCCATTCTGCCCGCTGATCCCGCAGGAACAATCGGGCAGCCGCCGTTTGGTAGCTCAACTCGGGCGGTCGACAGCACCTTGTGCGGAAAAACGTGAAGCACCCGTGGGTGATCTTTGGCGTCGAAGAAAGCCAACTTGCGGCCATCAACGGAAAGCGACGCGAAACTATCCGGTCCCCCTTGAACATTAATCGACAGATCCGTCCGATCATCGCTAGATTTCAAATCCAGCAAATCAGGTTCTTTGGCTTGGACAAATAATGCAGCAACTGAGCAGTCTCGACTGACCTTGACCATGCTTTCGAACGGGAGGTCAGTTTCCAGCCCTGGTTCAAATCTGCGGTCAACAAAATCGTACAGTCTCAGCTTGTCTCCCTTTGGGAACCCAATGTTGAGCTGCTTGAAAACACAGGAAAACATGCTCTCAGACGGATCGCTAATCGCAGCAGCGACTTCGGCCGAGACGCCGCCGTCGATCCGCCAGGCTTTTAATCTGTTCGGGCCTTCGAAGTACTCGGTTCTAATCACGTGCCTGTTTCTTCGGAAAAGACGATAGGCCCTCCAACGGCCTCAATTTTGTTCAGCACCTTTCCTTCCAACGTGCGCAAACTGAACAGAAACCCAGAGAGGGCGATGGATGCGACGTACTCCCCGCTGCGCGATATAAGCAGTTGATCCAGGAAATCTTCGTTCCGACCCAGTCCGTTTTGGATCAGAACAGCTCCGCCATGTGCGCCGTATCTCTTGCCGCCCGGGCAGATGTACCGGTCGTTCTCATCATCCCGTGTGAAGTCGGATCGTGAGAAGGTTCCGTCTGTTCGCTCGCCTTTGTCTAAGACGGCAATGAGGGCAGGATCTGGCGCTTCAAAGCCAGACAGACCAGATTGCCAGACGACCCATAGGCGGTGTCAGCGGCGATCCAATCAAGCTTGACGCTTAAGCGCTCTTCGGTCCGTTCGAGCATCTTCCGCATCGCGCCCGCCTCGGCGGTTTTGTTCGACCTGCTGGCATCCATATCCATGATGATGCCATGGTCCGTGTCGATGAAGTAATTGTCTTAATAAGCAAAGACTGCTGGCCCTTTGCGGGCAGCAGTCTATTTGCTCGCGGGGTCGGCATGGGCGGTGCACTTCGACTTGGCGGTCGTCGCCACACCGAAGGCTTCGTCATCCAGAGTGTCGAGATACTCTCGCACTGCACGCGGTGCATCAGCGGGACCAATCTCGCGGGCCGCCCAATCCTAGGGGTTGCTCCAGTTCTGCTTCTGGACATCGGCGCTAATCATACTTGCATCGACCGCGAAGCCATGACCTCCAACCAGGCTTTCTTTCATGCAACGCGCCACGGTCGTCTCGAATACATGGCGAAATAAATCGCTTTCGGGAAAGCGTCCGTGACGGGTCTTAAAAAAGTTCGAGTGGTCTGGAGCTCATAAAGGGTCTCGATCTAGCTAAGCTTGTTTTGCTGATCCCTCGTAGCTGGCAAATCCCGCATTGTTGTTTCCTTCGTATGGTCGGACTTTATCGCAAAAGCTAAACGAGAACGGAGCACGATTAATTGCCCAGCAAGTATCGCGCGTGTTGTCTCGATGTGGTTCTTGAGCCTCCCTTTTGAAAAGCAATTCACAGTCAAATTGATCAAGGGATTTGTGGCGGACCGTAGAGGATTCGAACCTCTGGCCTCTGCCTTCGGAGGGCAGCGCTCTATCCAGCTGAGCTAACGGTCCACAGAGGCGGCAATAGCGGGCGGAGTGGGATTGATCAAGGGTTGTGCTTGCGTGACGTCGAAATCGGAGTCTAGGCTCAATGCAATCCTTTTTGAGCTGGAGACCCTGTGATGAGATATCCATTGAGTTTAGATCAGCAACCGCACGTCACGTCCTTTTTTGATAAGGCCTCGAACACGTTTACCTACGTCGTTGCTGATCCTCAGACTAAATCCTGCGCGGTGATCGACAGCGTGATGGATCTAGACTACGCGGCTGGCCAAATCACTCAAGTGAGCGCCGATAAGGTGATCGAGCATATCAAAAGCCAAGGCCTGACGCTCGAATGGATCATCGAGAGCCATGTACACGCCGATCACCTGTCTGCTGCGCCGTACCTCAAGGAAAAGCTAGGGGGTAAGATTGGCATCTCCGCGCGCATCATCGAAGTGCAAGAAACCTTTGGAAAGGTCTTTAACGAAGGAACTGAATTTCAGCGTGACGGTTCGCAATTCGACGCGCTTTTTGAAGAGGGCGATACCTACGAGTTGGGCTCAATTACTGGATTTGTCATGGCGACACCTGGGCATACACCAGCTTGCATGGTGCATGTTTTGGGCAACGCAGCCTTTGTCGGTGACACGCTTTTTATGCCGGACGGTGGATCTGCGCGCGCAGATTTTCCCGGTGGAGACGCAGGAGAGCTCTACGATTCCATTATGAAAGTGCTCAGTCTTCCAGATGAAATGCGTCTCTTTATGTGCCATGACTACGGGCCTGGCGGGCGCTCGATTGCCTGGGAAACCACAGTCGCTGAGCAACGCGCGGCAAATATCCATGTGGGCAATGGGGCAACCCGTGAAGAGTTTGTAGCGCTGCGCGAAGCACGTGATGAAACCTTGCCAATGCCCAAGCTCATAATTCCCTCGCTTCAGGTTAATATGCGCGCCGGGGACGTACCCACCGATCCGGCTGGGCACCCTGTACTCAAAGTGCCGCTCAACGCTTTGAAATAAAGCGTAAGGCGAGCTCTGGCTGGTGCCTAATTTGGGTTGATTACGCGTTTTTTGCCAAAAGTTTGATCTTTAATGTGCGTGCAAGCGCTTTTGAGCGGTTAGAATTGAGTATTTTGGCTAAGAAAAAGGGCAAGTGCTTGCTTTATAAGCGCTGCCTTGGCAAGCTTTTTTCTGCGTACTCCACAGAACTACACTGGGAGGCGCGTTTAGGTTTGATTGGTTTAAGTATTAGGACATTGTATTTTGGAGTACGACTGTATTGTCGTAGGTGCTGGTTCGAGCGGCTGTGTGGTGGCAAGCAGGCTCAGTGAAAGACCAAATTGCCGCGTCGCCTTAATTGAAGCTGGGTCGGATTTTTTATCGCCGCAAGCCGTGGGCGTTCTATCAGACCCACGCGGGCGCGCGATGTATCGTGACCAGTTTGTGTGGCCTGAGCTTTATGCTGCGCGGTCTGCCCGCGATGTGCGCGGCAAGCGGCGCGACTACCCTTATCTGCAAGGCAAGCTTGTAGGCGGAAGCAGCGCCGTAAACGCCATGTTTGCCATGTTGCCTCAACCCATAGACTTGGACGAATGGGCAGATTTGGGAGCCATTGGTTGGCGTTTCGAAGACCTCCAGCCAGTACTGAAAAGGCTTGTGGGGGAAGATGCTGCAGATGAATCTGACTGTGGATTGCCCCAAGGTGGGCGGATGCCTTTGTACCTCTCTGATCCTGACGAATGGTCTCCATTTGTAAAAACGCTTGCGTCGCGCATCGTTGAGAGCGGCGAAGCGCAACACGAAAACCTGGGCACAACCTTTGAAGACGGTGTTGGCGCTTTACCAAAGAGTCAAGCCGAAGGCGTGCGGGTTTCGGCGGCGGATGCTTACCTGAGTCCCGAAGTGCGTACACGGCCCAATCTCAGCCTTTTCGTCGAAACGCATGTGACGCGTTTGCTTTTTGAAAGTGGCAAAATATCAGGAGTAGAGATTCATGATACGCGCGGCACACAAAAGCTTGTTGCGCCAAACGTGGTGATCTGTGCTGGGGCGTTTCATAGCCCGGCCATTTTGATGCGCTCGGGCTTAGGCCCTGAAGGCCAGCTGCGAAATCGGGGCATCGAGATTGTGGCAAATCTGCCTGGCATCGGTGAAAATTTGCATGAGCATCCTACAGTTGGAATTGCTGCGCATTTAGTGAAAGAGGCCCGTGTGGATCTCGAAAGTTATCTCGCCCCGTACGTGGTGCAGCGCTATTCCTCGGGAATAGGAGAGCTGGGGACGCGCGACATGTTTATGTCTTTGCGGAGCCACCATGGTTGGCACTCGGTCGGGGCACAGTTTGGTGGCATACATGTCGCGCTTTATAAGCCAGCATCGCGCGGGCGCGTGACCCTCGTCAACCAGCACTTTCAAACGCCGCCTAAGATCGATCTCAACATGCTTGCGGCACCAATCGACCGCTCGCGGCTTTTGGCAGGCGTGCGCCGTGCTTTTTGGCTTTTGCACCGGCCGGAGATCTTGTCCCTTTGGACGCAAGATCTGTCTTTGAACTTTCCTTCAAGGGTCAAACGTCTCAATGCATGGAGTCCTTGGAACGCGTTGCGGATGAAAGCGGCGGCACGCGTCATGGATCTAAGCCCCACGTTGCGTGATGTCTTAATTCGAAAGCTCATGAACAAGGGGCTCGAACTGAGCGATATTATCGACAGTGATGAAGACTTGTCGTTTTGGCTCGAAGATGCTGTCTATGGCAGTTGGCATGTAGGCGGCACGTGTAGAATGGGCGATCCCAGTTCCAAAGAAACGGTCGTCGATCCGCAGGGCAGGGTCATCGGGATTGGTGGGCTTTGGGTTGCTGATGCCTCAGTGATGCCCACGCCCATTCGCAGCACAACAAATCTCACAGCGATGCTGATTGGCGAAAAAATTTCGGAAGGCGTTGCACGCCATATTTACTCAAATCGCGTGGCAACCGTGGCACCGCTGAGGCACAAATCCTCCCGAAAAACCAAAAAAGACCTCAACGCTTAAGCGATGAGGTCTTTTTAAGAGTGGCTCCGGCGGTAGGGATCGAACCTACGACCAATTGATTAACAGTCAACTGCTCTACCGCTGAGCTACGCCGGAACACTGGCGTGGTCTTTAGCAATGCCGATCTGGCCCGTCTAGCCCCGATCTGTCGGTTCCTGCAAATTTTAAGCGCCTACGGTGTAAGCGTCAGACTTTTCTACAACAATTCAAAGCACGCAGCGGCGCTCATGGGGCCTTGGGTGGTAACTTTGCCAGTTTGACTGAGATGAATCAGATGCGCGAGCACGTTGCGCGCAGCAGCAGGCCAGAGATGAGAAGGCACGTCGCGGTAAATTCTTTCGGTGAGCTCTTCTTTTGTTCCTGGCGCCTCTGCTAATGACGCAAGGATCTGAGCCTCGCGGGTTTTGCGATGGTGTACCAGCTCTTTGATACGCTCGGATGGGCTCTCAATTGGTGCACCGTGCCCGGCAAAGAAGCGCTGTGCCTTTAACATGAGGAGTTTCTCGCAACTCGAGAAAAAAGCGGATAAATCCCCGTCGGGCGGGGACACAAGAGACGTGGCCCAGCCCATGACAATATCACCAGAAAACACAAAGCGTTCCACGCCGTTTTGAGCCTCAAAAGCCAAATGATTGCCAAAATGACCAGGGGTCCAATGCGCTGTAAGGCGCCAGGATCCAAGTGTCAGCCCTTCGCCGTCTTTCAAGAGGATGTCGGGGGCAAAAGAATGATCCACGCCTTCGCCGCCCTCTAAAACACCACTGAGCGCGAGATCTGTCATAATAGCGCTGCGCCCTTCCAAAGGCCCGCCAAAAGCATACACGGGCGCGCCTGTGGCGGATTTCAAGGCAGCTGTGCCTTCGGAATGGTCTTTATGGGCATGGGTGACAAAAATATGGGTTATCTTCTCGCCAGGTTCGAGCGCGCCAAGAAGCGCGTTTAAATGCGCTGGATCCTCTGGGCCTGGATCAATCAGCGCGACCTCGCCATGGCCCAAAAGATAGCTGTTGGTGCCAGATCCTGTAAGGGGCGAGGGATTGCGCGCCAAAACGCAGCGAATACCCGCAATGAGCTCATGGGCTTGGCCGTAAGGGATCCATGGATCAGGCAACTGAGCGGCGGGCGCGATGGGCGAATTTGGCAATGGCTTTCTCTTTCAGGTCAGGAGCGCTAGGCAGGAGGCTATGTTTGCTTGGCTTAAACCCTACATGCCCCGCAGCCTTTATGGCCGCGCTGCGCTCATTTTGATCCTGCCGATTGTGACTTTGCAACTGGCAATCTCGGTGGTCTTCATTCAGCGCCATTTCGACGGTGTGACCCGTCAGATGACACGTGCCATTGGTCTGGAGATTGATCACCTGCGCGACGTGATGAATGCAGCTGCGAGCCCGGAGGCGGCAATAGAGGCCGCAGCCCCTTTGGCCGAAGCTCTGCAATTTGATGTAGATTGGGCGATGGCAGAGCTCGAAGAGGCACGGGTTTGGTATGACTTCTCAGGTCTGTCACTCAGAGCGGCTCTGCGTGAAGGACGGCCAGAGATAGGGGCGATTGATACCGCTGCCAACAGCCGCAGAGTTCTCGTCAAGCTCAGCACAACGCCTGGTGACGTGCTCATTGCCTTTGATCGGCGGCGCGTGTCCGCCTCGAACCCACATCAATTGCTTGTGCTTATGGTCTTCTTGGGCGCACTTATGACGCTCATCGCCTATATTTTCTTGCGCAATCAATTGCGTCCAATCAAGCGCTTGGCTGCCGCCGCACAGGCTTTTGGGCGAGGGGACGTTGTACGCTATAAGCCTTCGGGCGCGAGCGAGGTGCGCAGCGCGGGCCTCGCGTTTTTGTCGATGCGCGCACGTATTGAGCGCCAAGCGGCCCAACGTACTTTAATGCTCTCGGGCGTGAGCCACGACCTGCGCACGCCTCTGACGCGCCTCAAATTGGGCCTGTCGCTTATTGACGACGATACAGACGCTCTGGAGCGCGACGTGGATGAGATGGAGCGCATGGTCGGGGCTTTCCTTAATTTTGCGGCCGAAGACGCCAATGAGACGCCAGAGCCCTTGGATCTGCCGACGTTCTTGCAAATGCTGCATGACGACTGCCAACGCGCGGGCCAAGACGTCGCCCTAGCACCCGTGCCGCAGATCGATTTGCGTGCGCGTCCCTTGGCTCTGCGTAGGGCGGTTGAAAATCTTATCGGCAACGCTGTGCGTTATGGAGGACGGGCGCGTCTTTCTGCTGAACGAGGCGAGCGCAACGTTAAAATCGTGGTCGAAGACCCAGGACCGGGCATTGCGCCTGAGGAACGCGAGGAAGCGCTTAAAGCCTTTGCGCGGCTTGAGCCGGGACGCAATCAAAATAAGGGCTCCGGGGTTGGCTTAGGGCTGGCGATCGCTGCGGATATTTCCCGCATGCACGGTGGAGCGTTGAGCTTGGGGGAAAGCGCTGAACTGGGCGGTTTGCGGGCGGAAATTCTCCTGCCGCTCTAGGACCACCATTACCGGAAAATTTCAGGCTGCGTGGTAGGCCCGGCAGGACTTGAACCTGCGACCAATCCGTTATGAGCGGACTGCTCTAACCAACTGAGCTACAGGCCCACGCGCGCAACACACCGTTCTTATCTCTTTGCAGTCCTTCCGCGTCAAGCGGACGATTGTACGTCAGGCCTCAATCGCCTATTGCGACGCGGGACGGCCAATTCCAAAGATGGGGACCAGGGATGACTGACGGCAAAAACGGGCTGAGCTATGCAGACGCAGGTGTGGACATCGATGCTGGAAACGCTCTTGTGGACCGTATCAAACCCGCTGCCGCCCGCACGCAGCGCCCCGGCACAATGGCAGGCTTGGGCGGCTTTGGCGCTTTGTTTGATCTGAAAGCTGCTGGGTTTGAGGATCCGGTGCTTGTGGCGGCCACAGATGGCGTTGGGACAAAGCTCAGGCTTGCGATTGATACAGGGCACGTCTCCACGGTCGGGATCGATTTGGTTGCCATGTGCGTGAACGACTTGGTTTGCCAAGGGGCTGAGCCGCTCTTTTTCTTGGACTATTTTGCCACAGGAGCGCTCAAAATAGACGAGGCGGCCTCCGTCATCGAAGGCATTGCGGAAGGCTGTAAAGGGTCAGGGGCCGCGCTGATCGGTGGCGAAACAGCAGAAATGCCTGGCATGTATAGCGCGGGCGATTTTGATCTTGCGGGCTTTGCCGTTGGGGCCATGGAGCGCGGGGCGCATCTGCCGCAAAAAGTGGGCGCTGGGGACGTTGTCCTGGGTCTGGCCTCAGACGGTGTTCATTCCAACGGCTTCTCCTTGGTACGTCGTGTCGTCGAGCGCGCAGAGTTAAACTGGGCTGACGCAGCGCCTTTTGCGCCAGAAACCTCCCTGGGCCAAGCTCTTCTCACGCCGACGCGGCTTTACGTGAAAAGTTTGCTCGCAGCCATCAAACAGGGCGGTGTACATGGATTGGCGCATATCACTGGCGGTGGTCTCACCGAAAACCTTCCGCGTGTCCTGCCCGAAGGGCTGAGCGTTGAGATTGACCTTGCTGCTTGGCCTGCAATGCCGGTTTTTGAATGGTTGGCGAACGCAGGCGGAATCTCTGGCTCTGAGATGCTTAAGACCTTCAACTGCGGAATTGGCATGTGCCTCATCGTGGATGCCTCTGCGGCAGGGTCTTTGAAGGATCTTTTGGAAGCCCAAGGCGAAACAGTGTACCGTTTGGGAGAGGTCAAAGAAGGTACAGGCGACGTGCAGTATAAAGGTGCGCGCCCCTAATGCCCGTGTCCCGCCCACGCGTGGCCTGTTTGATTTCAGGCGGAGGCTCCAACATGTTGGCTTTGGTGAACGCGATGCAGAGCAAAGGCTATGCCGAGCCTGCCTTGGTGATCTCCAATCAGGTACAAGCGGCGGGGCTCCAAAAGGCGGACTCGCTCGGCGTGACTACAGCTTGCGTCCCCCATAAAGCGCGATCCAAAGAAGATTTTGAAGCAGAGCTCTTGGAAGCTCTGCAATCAGCGCAGATTGATCTCCTGTGCTTGGCAGGCTTCATGCGGGTTTTGAGCGCTGAGTTTGTGGCGTCTTGGGCGGGGCGCATGCTCAACATTCACCCCTCGCTCTTGCCCAAATACCCTGGGCTCAACACGCATGCGCGTGCGCTTGAGGCTGGAGATGTACTGCATGGTTGCACGGTGCATGAGGTGATCCCCGAGCTGGATGCAGGGCCCATCCTAGGCCAAGCTCAAGTCAAGATTGAGCCGTCTGATACACCAAACACCCTGGCGCAGAAGGTGCTGGTTTGGGAGCACAAACTCTACCCAGTTGTGCTTGAGCGGCACATCAATGGGCACAAAGAGCCGTTTTTTATGAACTCAGCGGCACAATAGGGCCTTAAGCCTTCCCTTTCGCCGCTGCCGCTTCTATCACTTCGGCGCGGGGCATATTGGACAGGTACTTCATGCAGACACTCACCACGACAGAGGATTTAGCCGCGTTTTGTGAAACAGCTGCCAAACATCCTTACGTGACGATGGACACAGAGTTTCTGCGCGAAAAGACCTATTATTCAAAGCTCTGTTTGGTTCAATTGGCTTATCCGGGTGAGGGCGATGAGACGGCCGTATTGGTTGATCCTTTAGCACCTGATCTGTCGCTTCAGCCGCTTTACAACTTGCTGGAAAACGAGGCGGTGGTGAAGGTCTTCCATGCCGCACGGCAAGATTTGGAAATCTTTTTCCACGAAGGCGGGGTCTTCCCAAAACCGCTTTTTGACACGCAAGTTGCCGCCATGGTCTGCGGATTTGGTGAGCAGGTGGGCTATGAAACGCTTGTGCGCAAAATCATGCGGGCAAGCTTGGATAAATCTTCGCGCTTCACGGATTGGTCGCGCCGGCCTTTGACAGATGCGCAAAAAACCTATGCGATCGGGGATGTGACGCATCTGCGCGGCATTTACGAATACCTTGCTGCGGAGCTTGAAAAGACCGGTCGCGCTGCTTGGCTCGAAGAAGAGCTCACCGTTCTGACGCAGCCCGAAACGTACCGCGTTATTCCAGAAGAGGCGTGGAAACGGGTCAAAACCCGCACCAATTCGGCCCGCTTCTTGGCCATCGTGCGCGAGCTTGCAAAGTTCCGCGAAGCCACAGCCCAGTCGCGCAACATCCCGCGCAGCCGGATTTACAAAGACGATGCCATGCTGGAGCTGGCCTCAACCAAGCCGCGGAATATGGAAGATCTGGGGCGCAGCCGCATGCTTTTGCGCGAGGCGCGTCGCGGCGATGTGGCTGAGGGCATTTTGAAGGCCGTGAACACGGCCATGGCGCTTGAGCCGGATGCCTTGCCCAAGGTGAACACCAAGCAGCAGCAAATCCAGGTGAACCCCGCACTGGCAGATCTGTTGCGCGTGCTCTTAAAGGCCAAATGCGAAAGCTCAGGCGTCGCGCAAAAGCTGGTCGCAAATGCCTCCGAGCTCGATGCGATTGCCGCAGGGATCCGGGACGTGCCCTCCCTGAAAGGCTGGCGCGCGGAGCTTTTTGGCGATGATGCTCTACGGCTCTGCAACGGCGAGATTGGCCTAGCTACAAAAGGCGAGCAAGTGGTTGCTGTGCCTTTGGGCTAAGATCAAAAAAAGCGTACTTGCGCTCTAACGCACCCTTATGCGGCGCGTGTTTGTGGCGCTGACCACTTGGATTTCACGAATACCTCTAAGATCGGGCAGGGTGAATTCGCGCGCCATGATAACTTCGCGGCTGCGGGTGGTCCCGCGGGGCGTCGCGGCCCGTGGCGGCACGCCGCGCGCGTCAAAAATCAAAGTGTCAAAGCTGGATCTTGTTTCGCGTGGCACAAGGGCGAGGGCGTAGTAGCCTTGCCGATCCGTGGTTCCGATCACACGCAGCACAGCGCCGCCCTGTAGGCGCTCCAAGCGCACGTCTGTGAGGCTCTCAATCAAAGGCCGCAACTCGCGTTGCTTTTCTGGCAGGCTATCCACGTCGACGCTGGCTTCGGCATCTTCGCGTCCAAACCAGTTAAGCGGATTAACCCGGCTTTCGCGCAGACCTGCACAGCCTGCAAGCGACAAACACAATAAAATGAGAACAACGCGCGACATAACCCCTCCGGTGAACTCTTCTAGCTCAGCGCCGCGAAGATGGGCGTTTTTTCTCTAAAGCTCAATCGCGAAATAAGTCTGCGAGGAATTGCTTGCGCGTCCCAAGACCAAATCTTCACTTAATCAGTGCGCGGTTTGACTGGCAGCCGCCGTGATACGTGTTACATGGGCTCCCACATAAGGAGTGATGCGCTATGGCACAGGCTGAATTTGACGAGCTCGTTGAGACCTTCGCGTTTTTGGACGATTGGGAAGATCGCTACCGTACCGTGATCGATATGGGCAAAGCGCTGCCAGAGTTTGAAGACGCCTTTCGGGTCCCTGCAACGAAGGTCGACGGTTGCGCCAGCCAAGTGTGGCTACGCCCCATGCTCGAAGGCACCGGCCCGAACGCAACCTTCGATTTCGAAGGCGACAGCGATGCGATGATCGTCAAAGGGTTGATTGCAGTGCTAAAAACGCGATTTGCGGGGCTAACAGCAGCAGAGGCGGCGGCAGTAGATGCGCCGAGCGATCTTGCGCAATTGGGCCTCGATGAGCATCTCTCAGCACAGCGCTCTAATGGCCTGCGTGCGATGGTAACGCGCTTGCAATCTGTGGCGGCTCAGGCCGTGGCAGAGGGTTAGAGTTGCTGCAAAGACTTGGCGAGGTCGCCATAGCCTGTGAAGCGGTATTCAAAGGCAAGGCCAAGCGTTTCAGCATGTCTTTCGGCGAGCGCTTTGAGATCCGGGTTCTCAATTTGCGCCTGATACACAAGCTTGGTGTAGTTCCCAAAATACATGTCACGCAGTTCAGGGTGTCGATCAAGGCCTAGGGGTTTTGTCACAAAGGCATCAAACTGGCGTACCAAAAAATCGGTGAGATAAAAGGCGGTAAATTCATCCCGCGCCTCGAAAATCGCATTGCCTTCAAAGAAGCTATAGCAATGCGGCCCGTCAATCATCTCAACACCGAGCTCTGCGCAGGCGGCTTGCAAGAGGCCACCCGTGCCGCAATCAGCATAGGCCACAAAGATCTTGTCGTAATTGGCGGCATGGTCAGCCACGGCGGCGCGTACGGCGTCGGGAATTTTATCGGGCGTGTTGTGCAAAATGGCGGGCAGGCACTGAAGATCCACATGATCGAGCTTATTGGCCTTCAAAACGGCTAAGATCTCGCGCGCCAAGGCCCCGCAAGCCAACACCAAGATGGAGGCACCTTTGAGCGCTGAGAGCCCGTCTTGGGTCAGTCCTTCGTCGCTGAGCGGTGCGGACATGGCCCGTCCTTTCCTTGCAAAACCCCGACAAAACGGTGCCGAAGTCAGGCCGCTCACGCAAGCGCTATTTTAACAAATTGAGCAATGCCGTAGAGGCCGCGGGGGCCAAGAGCGCAATGAGGTTCATCGTTTTTTCGCTAAACTCTTTGCCTAACATGTCTTGAAACACACCACCCACGCGCGGGCTCATCAAGATCGACTGCAGCTTCTTCTCAGAGGCACCCAACCGCAGTGTTTCCTCCACAGGCTTAGGAGGCGGCGACTTCTCGGGCTTTTCCTCCTTGGGTTTCGGCTCGGCTTTTTGATCAGTGACGACAAGCGAGAGCTGACGAGAGTTGGCAAAAATCGCGATTCCTGTGGATTTGGGTTTCGCCGCTTTCACCTCGTCGGGCTCTTCCGGCTCTGAGGCACTGTCTTCGAGCACCTTTTCCACCATGTTGCTTGCTGTGTGAAAGGGATCCAGGCGGGTCCGGGGCAGGATCATCAAGACCGCCAAACACAAAGAAAAACACGCGCCCAGGATCACCAGCCAAGCATCATGCGCTTCGATACGCGCTTTGCCCAAAGATGTTTCTGGGTTGGTGCCGATCTCGCGCATATCGAACCAGAGCGACACCACGATGAGGCTCACGACAATAAAGACACTCAGAGCGCGCAAGAGCACCTGGATGATTGTTTTCAGGCCTTCTGCACTTAAGGAGTCGCTGATGGGAAGTCGGGTGCGTTGGGTGTCTTCCAGGGTAGCAACGGCGGCGCTCCAAGCGTCTTCTTTGAACCATTTTGTTGGAAACCGCCGGGACAAACCGCCTGATTTGTTCATAAGAGCATCAATGGCGCGAGGGTTGGGGAAATTAAGCGCCAGAGCCAAAGTGCCAAAGGCTGTCAGCGCCACGGTTGCCAATAAAAAAGCGATCCCAAGCACGATGGCCCAAAAATACACAGGCTCTGACGGCAAGGCGCTTGGTGCCCCCCAGGGCAATTCAAGTTGAATGAGCGCCCAAGCGACAAAGGGCAAATAGAGCACCAAAGCCAGTGTAAAAACGAGCGTGGGCGCGCGTAAAATAATACGCTTTGGAGTGAAACCGTAGGCCACCGGCGAAGCAGCAGCGGCTTTGAGCGGCACCAAAAGAGCCAACAGTAATGCAATTGGAAAGAGCGCAAGAGTAAGAACCTGCGCAAGTGCATTGAGCGGATCGGCGCTTTTTTCAAAAGGGCTTATGTCCGCCAAAAGAAGTAGTGCGATTGCAAGCGCTGCAGCAGCCAAAGAGGCGATCACCGCCGAGACGCGGGCGCGTGGTTCTTGCAAGCCAGGCCCGTGCGCGTCCACGAAAACCCCAAGCCAATGGCGCCGAATGGTACGCCAATTGTAAAAAGCTGTGGCGCAGCCCAAGACGCCCCAGAGCAGCAACAAAGCAGCCATCCGAGCTTCTTGTGAGAACCTGGTTAAAGCCTCAGTCGCCTCTTTTGTCTTTTCATCATTTTGCGCCGCCAACAGCGTGTTAATCTCGCTTTGCATTGTGGTGAGCGCGTCTAACGACCTTGAGTTTTTTGCGGCATCGGTCAGAGCGGTCGTGCGCCGTTCTTTTAGAGTACAAGACAGCTTTTCGAGGCTATCGGGAGGATACTTTTCGCACCCCTTTAAAGCAGTTTTCAGTGGTTTGCTTTCAGCGCTAGCCTCTGCGGTTGAGGGCGCAGGATCAATCAGAAGATTTGCAATTCCGATTGACGCAAGAGGTAGCAATGCGAAAATTAAAACCGCTATTCTTTGCCCAAATAACGGCGCGGGCTTGTTGCGTTCTGGGCGATCTAACGTATCGCGCAAGTCATCGAAAAATTGAACTAAAGTAGCGTCCGGCGGCGTTTTGGGCACGCTTGTCTTTTGCGACATGGGAAAATTCCATAAAAAAACCAAAAGCAATAATGCTCTTGGTTTTATCGCAATTTCACAGTGTTTGAACAGTCAGGCAATTGTGACCCGCAAAGGTCACAAATGGTGCCTTAGCCAGCGGCCATTTGGTTGTGCTTACGGGCGACAAATTCCTTGGCTGTTTCCACAGCAACGGCTGCATCCCGGCAATAGGCATCAGCGCCAATGGCCTTACCAAATTCTTCGTTGAGCGGTGCACCACCCACAAGAACGATGTAGTCGTCGCGAATGCCTTTTTCATTCATCGTGTCGATCACAACCTTCATGTAAGGCATGGTTGTTGTCAAAAGCGCAGACATGCCCAGAATGTCGGGCTGTTCGGTTTCCAGCGCTTCGAGATAGTTTTCAACCGGGTTGTTGATGCCAAGATCCACAACTTCAAAGCCTGCGCCTTCCATCATCATCGACACAAGGTTCTTGCCAATGTCGTGGATGTCGCCCTTCACTGTGCCAATGACCATCTTACCAACGCGCGGCGCGCCGGTTTCAGCCAAGAGGGGCTTGAGGATGAACATCCCGCCTTTCATGGCGTTGGCTGCCAAAAGCACCTCGGGGACAAAGAGAATACCATCGCGGAAGTCATTGCCCACGATCGTCATGCCACCCACGAGCGCTTCTGTCAGGATACGGTAAGGGGCCCACTTGCGCTCAAGAAGAATGTTCACCGCCTCTTCGATTTCCTCTTTCAGGCCATCGTAGAGATCGTCAAACATCTGGGAGACAAGTTCTTCGTCGTCCAGTTCGGACAGGATGATATCGTCTTCTTCGTCAGACATCGCGCTGTCTCCTTCGCAAGCGTTAATCTTTAAGTTTTATGGGCGCGGCGCCCTCAATAGGTCTGAACCGATTGCGACACCCCACTTGCTGGTTCCGACCCGAACCGCAATTGAAAAATATTCATAAATTTGTTTAGGACCTTGATGTGTTCTGCATTTGTTCTTTATTGGTCTTTCATGCCACGGTTTGAGTCAAAAGATATAAATCCGACGCAAGTGCCGCCCGACCAGAGACGCGGGCGCGGGGCGCTCAGCAATGAAGTTGGTCGATTCGAGCGTTTTTCGCGGGAAAATTTCGACGACGGATGGGGCGTATTGCCGGATCTGCCGTCTTTGCGAACCGAAGTGCGTTTCGAGAAAATCAAGAAGGTTATCACGGCAAATACCTCGCCTGATCTGTCTTTTGACCGCTCATTTAACCCATATCGCGGCTGCGAACACGGGTGCATTTATTGCTTCGCGCGCCCCTCACATGGATATCTCGGGTATTCCGCGGGGCTCGATTTTGAAACCAAGCTTTTGGCGCGCCCCGACGCACCAGAGCGCTTGGTCAAAGCTTTGAGTTCGAAGTCATATACGCCCAAAACCCTGGCCATCGGGACGAACACCGATCCGTATCAACCCATTGAAAAAGAACATAAGATCATGAGGCGCGCGCTTGAGGTGTTAGCTGAGTTCAAACATCCCGTCGCAATCGTGACCAAAGGCGTTTTGGTGGAACGCGACATTGATATCCTATCTCAGATGGCACGCGATAATTTGGTGCGAGTGGGCATCTCAATCACCTCGCTTGATGCCGGGCTTTCTAGGCGTTTGGAGCCTCGGGTGCCTTCGCCCCAAAGGCGCTTAAAAATGATCGAGCGCTTGGCTGAGGCAGGAATAGAAGTGCATATTTTTACTTCACCGATTATTCCTGGCTTGACCGACAGCGAGGTGGAAAAGCTTTTGCAAGCTGGCTCTGAGGCTGGAGCGGTTGGTGCTTCTTGGGCCTTGTTGCGATTGCCCTATGAGGTGAGCGGGCTCTTTCAAAGCTGGCTTGCGGAACACGTCCCGGAACGGGCCGCTAAGGTTATGTCGCGGGTGCGGGAGGCGCATGGAGGCAAAGACTACGATGCGGCCTGGGGCAAACGTATGCGTGGAGAAGGGGTCTATGCGAGCTTAATCGCCCAGCGGTGGGCCGTCGCAGCCAAACGTCTTGGGCTCGTTACTAAAAGAGACCCTATGCGGTGTGATCTCTTTCATGTGCCGGAGCGAAAAGGGGACCAGCTCAGCCTGTTTTAACCCCAGCCTTTACCCCCAGCGGATCAAGCCAATAATGGCTGATGAGGCGTAGAAAACTTGAAGGATCAAAAAGGTCCAACGTTTGTCGATCACCGCCCAGGCTGCAAAAAGCAGCGCTGATATGAGCAAGAGCGTAAAGCCTAAGATCTCATTGCCTGTATTAGAGGCAATCAACAAAGCATAGGCCATCGCCAATAGTGAGCCCGAAATCTCAAAGATAGATGTGAGCTTCCGATTGGTCATTCTCGCTTAACCCCTCGCGCGTCGGCGCGATTTGCGCGCAGCAGGCGCAGCATCAAGCCCGTCGCTTGGTGAAGAGAACCCACCCAAACGTTCTGCAATCACTTCAGGTGCTGGGCGATCGCCACGCGGGCGCGTATCCAGCGCTTCGCGCATGGCGGCGATATGTTTCGGCGTTGTGCCACAGCATCCCCCAATAATCTGGGCACCACAATCGCGGGCAAGCTGGGCGTAGTCGGCCATCAGCTCTGGCGTGCCATCATAGTGGATGTGCCCGTCGTGATACTTCGGGATCCCGGCGTTGCCTTTGGCAATGATGGGGCGCTCGGGCCCTGCGGAGGAAAAGCCCAACACGGTGCGTAAAAGATCAGATGCGCCAACCCCACAATTGGCCCCAAAGGCCAGGGGTTGATGCGGCAACTTCGGGATCAATTTGGCCAGATCGACGGAAGTGACCCCCATCATAGTGCGCCCGGCCGTGTCAAAACTCATCGTGCCACACCAGGGCAAATCCACGGCTGCGAAGGCCTCTGCGGCGGCTGTGAATTCATCAATGGCCGAAATGGTCTCGACCCAGGCCATATCAACGCCGCCGTCTTTTAACCCCTGCGCCTGAGCGGTGAACATGTCCGTGGCCTCAGCTTTGCTTAAGGGCCCAATGGGCTCCATAATCTCACCCGTTGGGCCCACAGATCCCGCCACAATAACAGGCCGATCTGCTGCGTCCGCGATCTCTCGACCAAGCTCTGCGCCCGCGAAGTTGAGTTCATGGACACGATCCTGCGCGTTGTGCAGCTTAAGCCTGGCTGCAGTGCCCCCGAAGGTGTTGGTCAAAAAGAGATCCGAGCCTGCATCCACCGCATCTTTGTATAGCTTGCGAATAAGGTCGGGCTTTTCGACATTCCACAACTCAGGCGCATCACCCGCCTGGAGCCCCATGTTAAACAGGCTTGTGCCAGTGGCGCCGTCGGTCAGGAGAACCCCTTTTTGGGCCAGAAGCTCTTCAAAGATATGTGCCATGAAATTAAGGCCTTCAAAAAATAAATAGCTGCACCGCGCGCGCCGCGCGGTGTCATTTAGGTTACGCGGAACGGAGGGTGTTTAGAGCTCGTCCATCAGCTGAGCTTTGGCTTGCGCCAAAAGGGCTGTCATCTGCGCACGGATTGTCGCTTCATCGGCTTTGTCGCCCAGATCTGCCGCGACCTTGCGGTAAACGTCTTCGTCACCGGCTTCTTCAAAGTCAGACTTGATGACTTCCGTGGCATAGGCCGCTGCGTCGTCACCTGATTTGCCCATAAGCTCTGCCGCCCAAAGGCCCAAAAGCTTGTTGCGTCGGGCTTCTGCTTTGAACTGCATTTCGCTGTCATGTGCGAATTTGTTTTCAAAGGCGTTTTGGCGATCGTCAAAGGTGCTCATTGGGCTGTCCTTCGTTGGGAGGGAATTTGAGACACCATATGCCTTTGGTAATGCTTGCGTGCAAGGGGCCTTGCCGAAGAGCTTTACCTCGGGAGCTTTGGATGGGGCAGTTTTGTTGCGTTGCTTGCGAGGGCACAGGGCTTGGCGTAAGAGGACGCAGCGTAGGGGTGGGACTCACCATCACGCGCTCATTTTTTGGGACCACCCCCAGATTGGAGACCCATGGCACGGCGCAAAAAGATTTACGAAGGCAAAGCTAAGATCCTTTATGAAGGCCCTGAGCCGGGAACCTTCGTGCAATATTTCAAGGATGACGCCACAGCCTTTAATGCCGAAAAAAAGGATGTGATTGAGGGCAAGGGCGTTCTCAACAACCGCTTGTCTGAGTTCTTTATGCAAGGGCTCGGCCAGATCGGCGTGCCGAACCATTTCATCAAGCGCCTTAACATGCGCGAGCAGCTCATTCGCTCCGTGGAAATTATTCCGCTCGAAGTCATCGTGCGCAACCGCGCAGCTGGTACCATGAGCAAACGGCTCGGGCTCGAGGAAGGCACGGTGCTGCCGCGCCCGATCATTGAGTTTTGCCTCAAAAATGACGACCTGGGCGATCCTTTGGTCGCCGAAGAGCATATCATCGCCTTTGGCTGGGCCAGCCAGCAAGATCTCGACGACATGGTCGCTTTGGCGCTGCGCGTGAACGACTTCATGTCGGGCTTGATGTACGGCGTGGGCATTACGCTCATAGATTTCAAAATCGAAATTGGCCGCGTGTGGGAAGGCGATTTCCAACGGCTCATTGTTGCTGATGAAATCAGCCCCGACAGCTGCCGCCTCTGGGACAGCAAAACCGGCCAAAAGCTCGATAAGGATGTCTTCCGCCGCGATCTTGGCGATCTGGCGGATGCCTACACCGAAGTGGCGCGACGCTTGGGCGTGTTGCCGACAAACGCAACCCATTCGGTCAAACCCACTCTGATCAATTGACCTAAAGCCAGCTCATTCTCAAAAAGGGGCCCGAACAATGAAAGCAGTTGTGCATGTGATGCTCAAAAATGGCGTGCTTGATCCACAAGGCGCGGCTGTGGCAGCAGCGCTCAAAGGCAACGGATTTGACCAAGTTGAAGCCGCGCGCCAGGGCAAAGTGATCGAGCTGGATGTCGCTGAGGGCACCACAGAGGCGGATATCGAGCGGATGTGCGAGCAGCTTCTCGCCAACACCGTCATCGAAAGCTACCGGATCGAGCTGAACTGATGCGCGCAGCGGTTATCGTATTTCCGGGATCAAACTGCGATCGTGATCTCAAAGTGGCGTTCGAGCAAATGGGCGCACAGGTTGAGATGGTCTGGCACAAGGACGCGGATCTTCCCAAAGGTCTCGATATTGTGGGCCTGCCAGGCGGCTTTTCTTTTGGTGACTATCTGCGTTGCGGCGCCATCGCGGCCAATTCGCCGATCTGCCGGGCTGTCAAGACCTATGCTGAGGCCGGTGGCCCAGTTTTGGGGATCTGCAACGGCTTTCAAGTGCTCACAGAGACACAGCTTTTGCCTGGGGCTCTCTTGCGCAACGCGGGCCTGAATTTCTTGGGAAAATCCTCCCGTCTCAGGGTCGAAACCACGCAGAGCCTCTTCACCAGCGCGTATGGTTTGGGCGATGAGATTGATGTGCCGATTGCGCATCATGATGGCAACTACGTGATCGATGCTGAGGGTCTCAAAGCGCTCCAAGATGAGGATCGCGTGGCGTTCCGTTATGTCGACAACCCCAACGGCTCGGTTGATGACATCGCAGGAGTGCTCAGCGCCAACAGACGGGTGCTGGGCATGATGCCACACCCTGAGCGCGCGCTGGATCCTGCCCAAGGCGGCACAGACGGGGCAGCAATGTTTCGCGCATTGAGTGAGGCCCTGGTTGCAGCCTGACTTGGCAGCGCCTGTGATAGCCTCTAGCTTTGACTGCAATGTTTAGCTGGTTGCGCTTAAGGTCAAATAGTCGGTCGGAAACGTCACGCGCGGCGCCGCTCAGTTGGCGTGTGCGATTGCTTTTGATCACGCTCTTAGCCATCGCGATATTAACTGTTTGGGTTACAAACCAGCGCCTCACAGAGCGGTTTACAGAAACCACCCGCAATCGTGGTGAGATTCGCCTGGCGCTTTATTCCGCATCAATTCTGTCAGAACTGCAGCGCAACTCGATTGTGCCGCAGCTTTTGGCCCGCGATCCCACGCTCATCTCTGCGCTGTCGAGCAAAGACTATCAGCAAACCACCCAACGCCTTTTGAGCTTTGTTGACGAGATTGGCGCGGCCTCGCTCGAGCTTTTGGATATCGACGGACGGATCGTGGCCTCTACCGTGCGCCAAGAGCTTGGGGCGATTGAGCGCGATAATCCAGTCTTTCTCAATGCGATCCGAGGCAAAGACACAGCCTTCACCGCCAGCGAAAAAGAAACCGGCGCGGTTGATTTTTCCTATTCCAGGCGCATCGATATTCCGGGCGAAACGCTCGGTGTGATTGTTGTGGATGTGGATCTGCGCAAGTTTGAGCGCAGTTGGGCGGGCATCTCTGATGCGGTCATGGTGACCGACAGCACAGGCAACATTGTCCTAGCCACTGAACCCCGTTGGCGCGGGCTTACAGAAGAGGCGGCTCTGGAGCGCCGCTCAGCCCCCACCGCGATCCAGCGCGCGGTGCAAGCCACAGCCGATTGGGCCGGCGCGCCCGATGCCTATCTCTCTGGTGAGGCCGTGATGCGCCTTGAAAGCAGGATCCCGTTTCAGGGTTGGCGCATCGTGAGTTTTACGACCTATAATTCGATCCGAGAGCGTGTGAACGGGGTTTTGGCCGCGGAGATTATGGTCTTCGCGATCCTTCTGGCGGGCGCGTTTTATCTCTTAAGCCGAAAATCGGCCTCGCTCGCGGGCATGTTTAAGCGCGAGAGCGAAGATCTGCGCGCGCTCAACGAACGCCTGCAAAACGAGATTGGCGAGCGCCAACGTGTGCAAGCCAACCTCGAGATTGCCGAACAAAGCCTGGCGCAAAGTTCCAAACTGGCGGCTTTGGGCGAAATGTCTGCAGCGGTAAGCCACGAGTTGAACCAACCCCTGGCCGCGATGAAAACCTATCTCGCGGGCGCGCGCCTTTTGCTCGGGCGCAGACGGCCCGAAGAAGCGCTCAGCTCTTTTCAGCGCATCGACGATCTGATCGAGCGAATGGGGGCCATCACCCGTCAACTCAAAAGCTATGCGCGCAAAGCGGGTGACACTTTGGTGCCCGTAGATATGAACGATGCCGTGCTCTCAGCGCTGTCGATCATGGAGCCGCAGCTCAAGCAAAGCGACACGCTGATCACCAAGGCTTTGCCCGAAAAGCCTGTGATGGTGCTGGCCGACAGGGTCCGGCTTGAGCAGGTCATCATCAATCTCTTGCGCAACGCTTTTGATGCAACACGTGGGCTTGAAAATCCGTCGATAGATCTTTTGCTGACAGTCGGGGAAACGGCCGTTTTGGCCGTGCGCGACAACGGGGCGGGGATCGACGATCTCGATGCGCTTTTCGAGCCTTTCTACACAACCAAGCAGCCGGGCGACGGTGTTGGCTTAGGGTTGGCCATTTCATCAGGTATCGTCTCAGACCTTGGTGGGCGGTTAACCGCTCGAAACGGATCTGAAAGCGGTGCTGTGTTTGAAATGCAACTGCCGCTCCACCAAGATGAGGGTGAACCCGTCGCTGCTGAGTGACGCGGCAAAATGAAATAAAAGAGGTAAACTATGGTCCAGCCTATGAAAATCGCCATTGTGGACGACGAAAAGGACATGCGTCAGTCGATCGGTCAATGGCTCGCTCTTTCAGGATATGAGACCGAAACCTTTGCCAGCGCCGAAGATGCGCTGAACGCGCTCGAGCCTGATTATCCCGGCGTTGTGATCAGCGATATTCGCATGCCTGGTATGGACGGAATGCAGTTTCTCAAGCGCCTCATGAGCGTCGATAGCGCCTTACCTGTCATTATGATTACCGGTCATGGCGATGTGCCAATGGCAGTGGAAGCGATGCGCGTGGGCGCTTTTGATTTCCTTGAAAAGCCCTTCAACCCCGATCACATGAGCGATCTGGCCAAACGCGCCACCAAATCGCGCAGGCTCACGCTTGATAACCGTGCGCTGCGAAAAGAGCTCTCAGACGGCACCGCTTTGATGAAAAAGCTCATCGGAGTGTCGCCAGCAATGGAGCGGCTCAAAGAAGACATTCTGGATCTGGGCCAAGCGGATGGGCACGTGCTCATAGAAGGCGAAACCGGTACCGGCAAAACTCTCGTGGCTCATGCTTTGCATGCCGTTGGGGCGCGTGCTTCCAAGCGCTTTGTTTTGATCAGCTGTTCCGCGCTTTCTGAGCAGGCCTTGATTGAAAGGCTCTTCGAGACGGTTGAAGGACGCATTCCTGCAATGGAAGAAGCCCGCGGCGGCACGCTTGTACTTGAAGACATTGAGACGCTGAGCGCTGCCACGCAAGCCCGGCTCCTAACGGCGATCAATGCGCAAGGGGAGCCGTCGGAGACGCGCATCATCGCCATCAGCAATCTGCAAGAGCAGGGCAAAACTTGCGAAGATATGCTGCGGTCTGATCTCTTCTTCCGTCTCGCGGCTCTGCGCTTGGTTGTGCCGCCATTGCGTAAGCGCGGCGAGGATATCCTCACGCTCTTCACGCGCTTGTCTGAACAATTTGCGGATGAGTATGGCTGTGACGCGCCAACCATCAATGCTCAAGAGGCCGCTCAGCTGTTGCAAGCGCCTTGGCCTGGAAATGTGCGCCAACTGATCAACATTTCAGAGCGTGCCGTTTTGCAAAACCGTCGCGGATCGGGCTCGATCACCTCGCTTTTGATGGCCGATACCGAAGAGATCACGCCTGTCATGACCACCGAAGGCAAACCGCTCAAAGAATATGTGGAAGCTTTTGAGCGAATGTTGATCGACAACACGATGCGCCGCCACCGGGGCTCGATTGTTGCTGTGATGGACGAGCTATGCTTGCCACGCCGAACGCTCAACGAAAAAATGGCGAAATATCAATTGCAAAGATCAGACTATCTCACCGCGTAAGTGAATTAGTCATTGTATTTAACGTGCCGCTCGCTTTATCCTGACAGGGGCGCATCGTGCGCCAAGAGTTTCGCTCCAAGTTTGTGGTGGCCAGGTACCAAAGGTACACAAAGTACAATGGCCCATTTGCTTGAGAGACCGTATGGGGCCTTCGCAGGAAGGCTGGAAAAGGTGGTCCTGAAGATCCTTAGGGATGTTTTGGGCATGTCATGTCGGGCGGCTGATCAGATTTGCCGCTTTTGTAAACAACAGGTGGTCGCGAAAGCTGATCACTACGGAGAAAACCGCGATGACGCGTAAAACCCCTGGACTGGATCGGATATTGTCGGTGATCGACATCTGTGCAGACCGTGTATGGGCTGCGATCTCGCCAATACTTACCACGCTAAATGCCCCAAAAGCTGAACGGATACCCGTTCGGGTTGAGCGCTCGAGGCGTGTGAACGGATTACATGTCAAAGAAAATGCTAATAGACGCCACGCACGCGGAAGAAACCCGCGTTGTGGTGGTAGATGGGAATAAAGTCGAAGAATTCGACTTTGAATCGGAGAACAAACGACAGCTTGCAGGCAACATATATCTGGCAAAAGTCACCCGCGTAGAGCCTTCGCTCCAAGCGGCTTTCGTTGATTATGGTGGCAATCGCCACGGCTTCCTGGCTTTCAGTGAAATTCACCCACATTACTATCAAATCCCAGTCGCGGATCAGGAAGCTTTGCTGGCCGAAGAAAAAGCCTATGCAGAAGCCCAACGCGACGCCGAAGAGCAAGAAGACAAACCCAAACAACCCAAACGCCGCCGCAGAGGTGGTCGTTCCAAGGCCGCTGCTGCCCAAAACGACGACATGGTCGCCACAAGCGAACCTACCGTCGAAGAGGGTGTGTCCGGTATGGAGACCATTGATTTGGGCTCCGACGATGGCGCACCCCTCGATTTAGACGAAGGTCAGTCGGGCGAAGAAGCACCCGTTGAAGCGCAAGCTGAAGCTCCCGAAGAAGCGCCTGCGCCGGAAGCGGCTGGAGCTGCGCCGGAAGTAGAAGACGTCGCGGAAGCGCCTGCTGCTGAGGAGAGCGCCTCGAGCGACGCCGGGGACGACGCTGAAGGCGATTCAGACGCTGAGGCCTCAGACGAAACGACAGAAGACGACACAACGGAAGACGATACAACAGACAACGGAATTGAATCCGTTGCTGAGGAAGACGACAGCGAAGAGGTGCGCCCGGTGCGCAAACCGCGTCCGCGTCGCTACAAGATCCAAGAGGTTATCAAAGTTCGCCAGATCCTGCTTGTGCAGGTCGTCAAAGAAGAGCGTGGCAACAAAGGTGCGGCGCTTACGACTTACCTGAGCCTTGCGGGCCGCTATTGCGTTTTGATGCCCAACACCGCGCGTGGTGGCGGCATCTCGCGCAAGATCACCAACGCCGCAGACCGTAAGAAACTTAAAGAGATCGCGCATGAAATTGAAGTGCCTGAAGGCGTCGGGCTGATTGTCCGCACCGCAGGTGCCAAGCGCACGAAATCTGAGATAAAACGCGACTACGAATACCTTCAGCGGCTTTGGGAACAGATCCGCGAGCTGACCCTCAAATCCATCGCACCGGCGAAGATTTACGAGGAAGGCAACCTGATCAAACGCTCGATCCGCGACCTGTACAATCGCGATATCGAAGAAGTGCTTGTTGAGGGTGCAGAGGGCCATCGCTCAGCCAAAGACTTCATGAAAATGATCATGCCGAGTCACGCCAAAAACGTGAAGCTCTACGAGGATCCGCTTCCTTTGTTCGCGCGTTTCCAAGTGGAAAGCTACCTCGCGGGCATGTTTAACCCAACCGTTCAGCTGAAATCCGGTGGCTACATTGTAATCGGCATCACCGAAGCGCTTGTGGCGGTGGATGTGAACTCAGGGCGCGCCACCAAAGAAGGTTCCATCGAGGAAACGGCGCTCAAAACGAACTTGGAAGCGGCTGAGGAAGTCGCGCGGCAAGTGCGTTTGCGCGACCTGGCCGGTCTCATCGTGATCGACTTCATCGATATGGATGAGCGCAAGAACAACGCCGCCGTTGAAAAGCGCATCAAAGACAAGCTCAAGACCGATCGCGCGCGGATCCAAGTGGGCCGGATCTCCGGCTTTGGCTTGATGGAAATGAGCCGTCAGCGCTTGCGCCCAGGCATGCTCGAGGCCACAACGCAGCCATGCCCGTCGTGCCACGGCACAGGGCTTATCCGATCAGACGACAGCATGGGGCTCTCGATCCTGCGCCATCTCGAAGAAGAGGGCGTGCGGGGTCGTTCTAAAGAAGTGTTGATCACAGCGCCGGTACAGATCGCCAACTTCTTGATGAATCAAAAGCGCGAGCACATCGCGCATATTGAGGCGCGCTATGGTCTGTCCATCCGAGTGGAAGGGGATCCCCATTTGGTGAGCCCGGATTTCACCATGGAGAAGTTCAAAACAGCGACGCGGGTGGTGAAAAAGGCCTCCGCAGCCGTTGTTTCTGTTGATGCGGCGATGATGGAAGAACTCGACGCTGAGATCGAAGCGGAAGAGGCCGAAGCCGCGAGCAATGTGCCCTCTGATGAGGGCGAAGACACACAAGCACAGCCCAAAAAGCGGCGCCGTCGGCGTCGGCGTCGTCGGGGCGGTGGCTCAGATGCGGACGGTCAACAGCAGGGCCAATCTGACAACCAGTCGGAAAACCCGTCGGAAAATGATGGCAAAGCGTCCACGGACGCGCCAGCTGAGACACTCACGGAGTCGGCCGATGGGGACACGCAAAACGACGCTTCTGCGGATCCCGTGGCTGAAGAAGCGCCTAAGCCCAAGCGGCGTCGGTCACGCAAGAAGCCAGTTGCTGAGGACGGTGCAGACTCTGAAGCGCAAACCGCTGAAGTGGACGGCAAAGCAGAGAGCGCAGCCGATCCTGAAGGTGAGGCAGAAGAGCCCAAACCCAAGCGCAAGCGGGCTCCGCGCAAGCGCAAAGCGGACGCGGTAAGCGAGGCAGTACCTGAGGCAAACGCAGAGGCGCCTTCGCAAGAAACCGAAGCGCCTCAAGCTGAAGAAAAGCCAAAACGCAAACGTGCGCCTCGTAAAAAAGCAGCGGCAGCAGCCGAAGCTCCGACTGAGTCGGCAAGTGAGGGCCCTGCAGAAACACCAGTCCTCGAAGTTGCCAGCGCTGAGAGCAGTGCAGAAACGACAACAGCACCTGCTTCGACAGAAGAAGAGGTCACCCCAAAACCACGACGCAAAGGCTGGTGGAACCTCAACCGCTCCTAAAGTGCGCTTGAAAAACAAATCTCCAGATCTGGCATATTTCCGGGTCTGGAGCGTCTTTTTCTAGAGTCTTATCCATTAAATTTGCAAAGAACGTTCTAAGCACAAAGACCTGTACCCGACCGCGGGCGTTGGGCTGCAAGCCCCCGCCCAGGGGGCGGTCGGGGGCTGGTCGGCTTCGCCTCCTGGGAAGGGTTGGTGAACACGACGATTCAGGTTTTCCTGGGACAGCCCTCTATTTGGCAGGCGCGGCTTTTTGAATGAGGTAAATTTGAACTTGGCGATCCGCCATGTTAACCTGTCGCATTTCTTCACTTTGATCCAAAAGCGTGTGGCCAGACTCAACGCAAAAATGCGGTATATCGACAAGCGCTGCGGGGTCATCCACTTCCACGCGCAGCACGTCACCCGGCTTTAGTTTTTCGAGCCGCTTACGCGCTTTCAAAACCGGAAGCGGGCACAAGAGCCCGATGGCGTCGAGCGTGAGGAGATCTGCGTCTGTCATAAAGGGGAGGTAGGGCCCGCGCGCCGCTTTGTCCATCATCCGCGTGCGTGCTACGCGCGTATTTCGCGGTGAACAATCGCCAAGTCAGCGCCGCAAAACTGTTACACTTTGTCCACGGCAATGTGAGAGCTAGAGAGATGACCTGTGAGCCATGTCCCTGTATGGGTGGTCTATGGCGGGGGCTGACCTGGGCCCGTAAGGAGACGGTGCGTGTTTGATATATCTGTTCTGGACGTGACGCTATTGCCCGCGTTGGGGCTCGCTCTCATTGCGGGACTTGTCTCTTTTCTAAGCCCTTGCGTCTTGCCGATTGTGCCGCCCTATCTCGCCTATATGAGCGGTGTATCCGTTTCCGATATGCAAGAAGACCAAAGCGCTCGGCGCAAAGCGTTGGGGACAGCACTCTTCTTCGTGATGGGGCTGTCCACTGTCTTTTTGATCTTAGGCTTCACAACCTCGCTCTTGGGGCAGTTCTTCCTTCAAAATCAAAACTGGTTTGTGATTGGCTCTGGCGTGGTGATCATTGTCTTTGGCCTGCACTTTCTCGGGGTCTTTCGCATTGGGTTTCTCGACCAAGAAGCCCGGCTAGACGTGGGGGACCGCGGCGGCAGCTCGCTGGGTGCTTATGTTTTGGGCTTGGCTTTTGCTTTTGGTTGGACGCCTTGCATCGGCCCGCAACTCGGAGCGATCCTCTCCCTTGCCGCGTCTGAAGCAGACGCACTGCGCGGCACAACATTGCTCGCATTTTACGCCCTTGGTCTTGGGGTCCCGTTTTTGTTGGTGGCGTTTTTCTTGCCGCATCTCACGGGCGTTATGGTTTGGATGAAGCGCCATATGCGCAGCGTTGAGCGTGCCATGGGCGCGCTCTTGCTTCTTGTTGGCGTGATGATGGTCACAGGGTATTTCACAGCCTTTAGCTGGTGGCTTTTGGAGCAGTTCCCGGCGATGCAATACTTGGGCTAGCTGACCGTTCCACAGCATAGGCCGCAGTTTGTGAGACTGGGCTTATGTTTGCCACAAAAGCGCGCTAGGGTTGATCTCGAGCAGATCTAAAGAGATGAGGCCGCCCCAATGCCGGGCTCCGTGCGCAAACGACAGGTTTTCTATCTGCCGGGCTACGATCCCTTTCCGCCCCGGCGCTACCGCGAGCTCTATCGCAAAGAAGCTGCACTGCAATCGCAAATCAGTGGCTATCAGATTGCGCTGTCGCCTCGGGAAAAGCGGGGCGATGGCTTTGGTTGGAACGTTAGGGCCACAATCGAAGGTCGTGACGTTGTCACGGAATTCACTGTGCTCGAATGGTCCGACATCGTGCAGTTCAGCATGGCGAGCGGCATTCTTGGCACCTATGCGCAGATGCTGCGCACAGCTTGGGTCTATATTGGATCAGGAAGCCTGCGCTGCTTGATGCGGCTGCGCAAAGGCCCTGTGATTGCTGCGCTCTATCCGATTGTGGTTTTGACGCTGCAAGCTTTGACGGCGATTTTGGCGGTCTTTGCGATGCGTTGGGCAAGTATCGTTTTGCTTCCCTTTCCGGGCGCGGGTTGGTTGGGCATAGGCTTTGGACTTTTGGTCGGCTGGTCCATCTTGCGTCTCTTTCGACGCTATGATGCTAAGTTTTTCGCCTACTATCTGATGCACGACTATGCTCATGGGGCAGCCACGTGCGGCGCGCTTGATCCAGCTTTGGCTGGGCGTTTGCAGCGGTTCCAAGAGCTTATTGCGAACGCGCTGAAAAACGAGGTGGATGAGGTCTTGGTTGTTGGACATTCGTCCGGCGCACATTTGGGGGTCACGGTTTTGGCAGACTTGATCCGGGCGCAAGCGGCGCCAGAGGAGGGCCCGAAGCTTTCCTTTTTGTCCCTAGGGCAAGTTGTGCCCATGGTCTCTTTTTTGCCAGGTGCTTGGCAGCTACGGAGAGATTTGGCCTTTTTGAGCATGCAACGGGGGCTCACGTGGATCGATATCACAGCGCCAGGGGATGGCTGCGCCTTTGCGCTTTGTGATCCGGTTTCGGTCTCAGGTGTAGCGCCTGTAGGCAAACGCTGGCCGATTGTCTTTTCGGCCGCGTTTTCCCAAACACTTTCCCCAGCCCGCTGGCGCGCGCTCAAACGGCGGTACTTCCGGCTGCATTTTCAGTATCTTTGTGCCTTTGATCAGCCAAAAGACTACGACTATTTCCGGGTCACGGCAGGCCCTTTAACTCTGTCAGAGCGCTACGGCACCCGAACACCTTCGAACTCTCGCATTGAAAGCCCAGTTTCAAAATACACTTCGGTGGTGCCATGATTGCGCCTAAGCCCGAGCCACGCGCTGAGAAAGTTTCGCTATGGCGGTATTTTAGGCTCTTTCGCCAAGATATTCTAAGCGCCCAACCTGAACGGCTCTATACGGCTAAAATGGCCGTGTTCAAAACGCCGTTCTTTCGCAGCTTTATGATCAACGAGCCGGACTTGATCGCGGAAGTGCTCAAAGCGCGGCCCGATGATTTTCCCAAATCCGAACGGATTGGCGAGGGGTTGCGCCCGCTTTTGGGCAAGTCGGTCTTTTTGACGAATGGCGAGACTTGGAAAGCTCAACGGCGTATTATTGATCCGGCTTTTGAGGGAGGGCGGATAAAGGCGGCCTATCCAGCCATGTTTGAAGCCGCAGAGCGCGCTGTGGTTGCTCTTCAAGGGAAAAGTAAGATCGATATAGAGCGCCACGCCAGCCAAGCGGCGGCTGACGTCATTTTTCGAACGCTCTTTTCCATGCCCATCGAAGATCGGGTCGCAAGCGAGGTCTACGCGGCTTTCCAGGCGCATCAGCGCGCGCAACCCATCCTGAATTTAGCGGCTTTTGTACCATTGCCCGCCTGGATGCCGCGCCCGCGCCGCAAGGAAGTTCGGCAAACGGCTCAAATAATCCGACGGCTCATTGCTCAACTATGTGATGAGCGAGCCGCTGAGATCAAAGCCAATCGCGCGCCAGCAGATCTGGCAACAAAGATCATGACAACGCCAGATCCCCAAACCGGCCGGTGCTTTGAAACGCAGGAGATGATCGACCAAGTGGCGATCTTCTTTCTCGCAGGTCACGAAACGAGCGCATCAGCTCTGGCGTGGTCGCTTTATCTGTTGGCTGCTTCGCCCGATTGGCAAGACGAGGTGGCGAGCGAGGTTTCTGGGGTAGATTTGAGCGACTTTTCAGAGCTTTCCAAGTTGAAGCTCACGCACAATGTGTTTCGGGAAGCTCTACGTCTTTATCCTCCTGTTCCGATGATGGTGCGCGCGGCGCAACAAACTGAACACTTCCGAAAATGCGATATTAAACCTGGCGATCAAATTGTGATTAGCCCTTGGCACTTACATCGAAACGGGCGGTATTGGGATACGCCTGACCACTTCGATCCAAGCCGTTGGGATGTGACATCGAGGTGCCCGCGTGAGGCTTACAAGCCATTTTCTAGTGGACCTCGGGTTTGTCCAGGGGCAGGGTTTGCGATGGTGGAAGGCCCACTTTTGCTGGCGCGCTTGGTGCAAAGTTATCGATTTGAACCTTGTAATACGCCTGTTCCTGTTGCGCATTTGACAGTGCGTTCTAGAGACGGAATTGCGTTGAAAGTGTCGGCCCGCGACCGATAGCGCGCTTTGATAAGGCGATATTAAAGTTCCCCCTCCCTACCGCCCTTAATCATGGGGCGTGTCGCTTAAGGTGGAATGAAGTTTTGGATGCAGAGTGCTTAAAAATCTTCGAGAATTATACTCGATGCACCGGTCTTAGCACTGGACGGCTGTTGGAAACTCGTTCAATTGCCAGAATCCTGTTTTTTGGCTCGGGCCTGTAAGTCTCGCAAAACAAAAACCCGAATAGCCGACGCAAGCCCGGCGTCCAGCCCGCGCTCGGCATCAATTTCAGCGGCCAAAGCATTGATCGCCTTCCCATTCTTTCGAGCCAGGTCTTTGAAAGCTTGCCAAAACTCATCCTCAAGCGTGACGCTCGTGCGGTGCCCTTTTAGGGTCAGGGATCTCTTGACGGGACGCTTCATATCAGTGCGGTCATTCTGGCGCGCGTTTGTGTTGATCAAGCGTCTCTTTGGCCTTTTGGCGCTCCGCCTTCTCAAGCTCTTTTTGCGCTTTGGTCCGCCCAAACTCAGCCGCGCGCTGCGTGCCTTTGGCTGCTTTGTCCGCGCGGCTGCGGGCCTTTTTGGCTTGGCGGAGGTTAATTACGCTCACTTTGGGCCAATCATTTGCTCAGGCCGGACGACACGATCGAAGGTGGCCTCGTCCACAAACCCGAGCTTTACCGCTTCTTCGCGCAAGGTGGTGCCGTTCTTGTGGGCGGTTTTGGCAACCGTGGTGGCGTTGTCATAGCCGATCTCAGGGGCAAGCGCTGTGACCAACATGAGGCTTTCGCGCATGAGCTGGTCAATGCGGGTCTCGTTGGCCTCAAGACCTGCAACGCAATTGTCGTTGAATGCCGTTGCCGCGTCACCCAAGAGCTGCATGGATTGCAGTACATTGTAGGCCATCATGGGTTTGTAGACGTTCAACTCGAAATGTCCTTGCGAGCCTGCAAAGCCGACGGCTGCGTCGTTGCCCATCACATGGGCACAGACTTGTGTGAGCGCTTCGCACTGCGTGGGGTTCACTTTGCCCGGCATAATGGACGAGCCTGGCTCATTTTCTGGCAAGCTCAATTCGCCCAATCCGCAGCGTGGACCAGAGCCCAAAAGGCGCACATCATTTGCGATCTTGAAAAGGCTCGCGGCGACCGTTTTGAGCGCACCAGACATCTCTACCAGCGCATCATGGGCGGCCAAAGCCTCAAACTTATTAGGGGCTGTCACAAAGGGCAGGCCGGTGATTTCAGCCATGTTCTTCGAGACCATCTCTCCCCAGCCTTTGGGCGTGTTGAGCCCCGTGCCCACAGCTGTGCCACCCTGTGCCAACTCATAGATGCGCGGCAAAGCGGCTTTCACACGGGCAATGCCCATGGCGACCTGATGCGCGTAGCCTGAAAACTCCTGGCCGAGCGTGAGCGGTGTGGCGTCCATGGTATGTGTGCGGCCAATTTTGATGATCTCAGCAAAGGCCTTTGATTTCGCTTCAAGCGTTGCATGCAAGAGCGCCAGCCCCGGCAAGAGCACGTCATGAGCAGTGGTGGCCACGGCAATATGCATGGCTGTGGGGAAGGTGTCGTTTGAGCTTTGCCCCATGTTGCAATGATCATTGGGATGCACAGGCGTTTTGGATCCCAGGGTGCCGCCCAATATTTCAATCGCGCGGTTTGAGACAACTTCGTTGGCGTTCATGTTGGATTGCGTGCCAGAGCCCGTTTGCCACACGACAAGTGGGAAGTGATCGTCGAGCTTGCCCGCCACCACTTCGCTTGCCGCAGAAATCATCGCGTCGGCTTTTTCGGCCTCTAGCTTGCCGAGCTCTTTGTTGGCCATCGCACAGGCCTGTTTGATCACACCCAATGCGCGGACAATGGCGATGGGTTGCTTCTCCCAGCCAATGGGGAAGTTCATGATTGAGCGTTGGGTTTGCGCGCCCCAGTATTTGTCGCTCGGCACCTCCAAGGGGCCAAAGCTGTCGGTTTCTGTGCGAGTGGGGTTTGCGGGGCTCATGTGGGGCTCTCCTAATCAACGTGTGTGCTGATTAGAGGTTTGCACCGCTTGGGGCAATTGGCTCAAAGCGCATTTCTGCGAGTAGGAGCTTACTTTCGAAAGCGATCGAGGCTCACAACTTCCGCAGCCTTGGGGGCCTCTTTGTCGTCAGACTCGGATTTTGTCTCAAGATCCGCTTCAGTTTCAAGCTGATCAAGCGATTTTAGCGGCACGTCAGGTTGCTCTTCTTCCTGGCTCTCAAAGCGCAGGCCAAATTCGACGCTTGGATCAACGAAGGTCTTGATCGCATCGTAGGGCACATAAATGGGCTCTGGCGAATTGCTGAAGTAAAGCGTGACGCTGAAGCCTTCGTCGCCCACTTCGAGATGCGAAAACTGGTGCTGCATCACAATTGTCATTTCGCCGGGATAGCGATCAGACAGCCAATCAGCCAGTTCAACGTCTGGATGGAGCGTGTCGAAGGTTATGAAAAAGTGATGCGCGCCGGGAAGTTCACAATTGTTTGCGGCAATATCTGAAAGAACCTCTTGAATAAGGCTGCGCATCGCACGGTGCATGAGCGTTCCGTAGTCGATTACACTATCCATAGGGGTGTCCTTTCCGTTGACGGCAATCATAGGGGTTTTTATGGGAATGCAAAGGTGGCGGGATCGATTTGATCTGCGGATATGCAACAAAAGTCTGGCTTGGCTGCTTAGCTGTTGGGTTTTTGGGCGGTTCTTGGAGACCTCACAAAAGGTCCTTTAGAGATCTCCAGGACCCTATCACACAAGGTTTGAAGCCGCTCCCAAAAGCGCCATGAGCCCAAGCGTGACGGGCAGGGGCCATTTGCGCCAGATGAGCAAATATGCCGCAACGCCCGTGAGCGCCAAAACCACCCAATTCACAGAAGTAAGATCAGGCCAAATCACTTTGAGCGGTCCAAATTCGGCGAGATGCAATGTCGCGAAACTGACATGTAAGAAAAACCAGAGCGACAAATTGAGGATCACACCCACAACCGCGGCCGTAATGGCGCGCAACGCGCCGGCAACCTTGCTTTGGCTTGAGAGCCATTCCACATAAGGCGCACCTGCAAAGATCCATAAAAAACACGGCGCGAATGTCACCCAGAGAGCTGTGGCCCCGGCTGCCAAAGACAGCATAATCCCGCCTGCTTTAAACCCTGCGAGCATCGCGACAAACTGCGTCACCAAAATCAAAGGGCCAGGCGTTGTTTCCGCCAGGCCAAGCGCATCCATCATTTCAGGCGTGCTCAGCCAGCCGAAGTCTTGAACGACGGTTTGGGTCATATAGGCCAAAACCGCGTATGCCCCGCCAAAGGTTACAACGGCCAAAACCGAAAAGAAGCGCGCGATCTCAGACAGAAAACCTGGGTTCAAAACCGCCAAAATCGCCACAGGAGCTAACCAAAGGACCAGCCAAACCGTCACGGTTTGGATCGTTTTGACGTCTTTGGGCGGCGAAAGATCAGCAGAGGCTGCATTTGGCGCGCCAAACCAGCCCACGAGACCTGCTGACAAAATCAACAGTGGGAACGGCAGATCAAAGGCAAACAATCCTATAAAGGCCAAACCGGCCAAAACCCAAGCAAGGCGGCTTGTCAGCGCTTTATGGGAAACCTTCCAGAGCGCTTGCAGCACAATCACCAGAACAGTGGCTTTGATCCCTAAAAAGAGCGCTTGCACAAAGGGCAAGGCTCCAAACTGTGCATAGGCCAGGGCCAAGCCTGTGATCACCAGCGCGCCTGGAACCACAAACAAGAGCCCCGCGATGAGCGCGCCCAACGTGCCGCGCTTTTGCCAACCCGCAAAGGTCGCCAGTTGCATGGCCTCCGGTCCTGGCAAAAGCATGCAGAACGACAGCGCGCGCAAAAACTGATCCTCGGTCATCCAAGGACGATCTTCCACCAGCTCTTTATGCATTAATGCGATTTGTGCGGCGGGGCCTCCGAAGGACAAAAGCCCAATTGGCCCAAAGACACGTATCAATTCTCGAACAGACATCATGCAGGCACCTCGGCGTGTTGCACCTGTGATGCGTAAACAGCGTCTAGCAGGCTTAGGCTTCGATCCTGCCAATCTGTCATAGAGTGCGACAGGGCCAAGTGCCCCTTCAGCAAGACCTCCAAGGTTTGGCGCGTTGGGGCTTTTGAAAGGTCAACGCTCCACTGATCCAATCGAGGCGCGTTTAGCGCGAACTGAGACATCATGTCTTTGGTCGAGCTCTCGGGGTCGACTGTAAACGCGTCAAATTTCTCACCAACCAAGGTCAACTCAGCCGCGTCGACATATAAAACATTGGCTCTGGGATCGAGCCAACGTTTGATAATCCACGCGCTCTGCAGCACTGCAAGGCTCGGTGTGTTTGGCAAGGCCCAAATCGCGCCGTTCCGGCCGGCCTTAGGCATCCCAGTGAGGGCGACGGTTGGCAGGTGAGCTGCACGCCATGCATCGATGCCGCCCGCCAGAAACAGCGCCTTTTGGCCTCGAGCCGTGAGCCAAGCCGCAGCGCCTTGACTGATCTTCCGACCCTTTTGGCACACGATCACGCAGGCGTCTTTAGGATCGTTTATGTCGTCTAACAGGCTTGGCAAATCGTCATGCCGCGCGCGTCTTGCGCCGGGGATGATCGTCGGGTTGGCCGCAAAGTCTTCGGGCAAGCAAAGATCAAAAACCGGTGGCGCGTCGGGTCTGCCGATCAAAGCAGAGAGCGTTTCGCAGGAAACATCGGGGGTAAGGGTTGGAAAGATGAGATTTGGCACAAAGCATCCTTTCTTGGTCAGAAGCCAATGGATGCGAACCTTGGGCCAAGGCCTAGATCGGGGTGGTCGCAACCCCTACGCAGTAGGTACGAGAGCGCGCCTGGTCGTGTCAAGCAATGCGCTTGAAGCTTGTCCTGGGTTTGGAAAGGGTGGAGAGCCTACAGCTCAGCAAGGCGGTGCGGCTCGTGGCGGTTTATTGGACCGTCGCACATGGCAGTATTGGACCCAACTCAAGACACAACAAGCTTTTGGCCTGTCACACAAGCCAGCGCGCTACTCGGGGGCATCAGATCAAGTCCTTCAAAAAACCGGATCCAATCGAAGACGCAATAAACCGCGTTGATTTTGCTGCCATCCGAATGCGCGATAATATTGCCCCCCAACATGACGGGCGCACCGGTTGTTGCGCTTTGCGCCATGACCTGCACGATGACGCATATCCAGGCATCTTGTTCGATGGTTGTGCCAAAGGCCACATGCGCCCCGTCAATAAGGCTCAAAACGGCCGTGATGGCTTCGGTGAGTTCTTCTACGCCTGTGGCATGGTCCACCAAGAACCCTTCGAACTGCGTCGTATCCTGGAAAAGCTGGGTGAAATCGCTCAGATCGCCTTGTTCGAATACCGACACAAGCATCTTCTTAATGGCCGAGACCATTTTTCTTTCGCCACCGGGAATGGGAACGCTGTATGACATGGCCAGGTAAATCTCACGAAACCGTGAACACGCCGTAAATGAAGCCATGCAAATTTTCAAAAAAGGTGAGGGAAGTGCTGGCTTCTGTTGCCAGGTGCCAGCGAACCCCGCCTAAGCCGGCTAGGGCCTAGGGCTTAAGATTTGGATTTTTCGCACTGCTTACGCAGCGAGAGCAACCCGAGCATTGTTGTCATTTGCAACTATACTGTATGAACCGATAACGGTGGTATCTCACCGGGACAAAGCTAACCCCTTTAGACGTTCGTCGATCCTATTTCGACCCCAAGGTCCTCAAATGAAGGCATTTTGGTGGAGTCGCCGGGTACCGCCCCCGGGTCCGATCCGCTTATTACGAGCGCGTTTATGTCCATAGTCCGAAGACAATCCGAACATAGGCATTCACCTCGTTTCTTACAAGCGGGATTTGTGCCTAAATAATTCCTTATTTCGGTCTAATCGGTGCCTCAACCCGCGCTGAAACTTGGTAAATCGAAGGCAGAAACGCTCCTGGTTTGATACGACGATCTGCGCCCCGCTTTGCTGCGATTTGCAGCTTAATTAAAGCAAAGCCAGCGGAAAGTTCGAAGATAACTTCGACATGATAAGAGTGGCACAAGTCACTGATAATAAAGAGGAAGACGAAGATGATACTTGGATTTTTTGGCGTTTCACTCGCTGTTTCATCGCTCCTGATGTGTGCGATGATTGCAGGAGCACGCCGCGAGCTAGACTAAAGTGTAGCCACGCGCTCGAATGCGTCGCGATTCTTCCAAATGAGCGCGAGGCCCACAGCGATTTCTACAACAAAGAACACCCATTTGAGCTCGGATGTGCCGTCAAAAATCAACGACGTGCCGCGCCCTAGAGCCGCAAATGTCCACGCAATGCCCATCATTAAATAGGCTTGCGGGGTGCTGATCACCAAAGCGCCCACACCCAACCCCACGAACAACGCACCAGACGCAGCCCGAATTTCGGACATTCCCATATTTGTGCCTTCCAAGGGGCTGAGCCTTAGGGTTTCCATCACATAGCTGGGAGAGATCCAGCCAATGAGCCCCAAAGCAATGGACAAAAGCGCGAGCGCTGGGTTCAAATAAGCGGTCATGGCGGGATCTTTCCTAAAACGTGTCTCAAGGCCTTTCCCAACATACGGTTCACACCAAGGCTTGGATGCAATTGCCAATTCCGTAGCGTTTGACGAAATACCTGAGACCTCGCGTATCAGCTAACGCGTTGAAACCAAAGGTTTCAGGCGGCGTTGGGTGATTCAGGTTTTTCGCAGAGCGCTTTAGCGCATTTCTTGACTCACTTGGTCGGATCGCCCACACCGAGCCGTTCCAATCGTGAGCGCCGCATCAGCGCGGCAAGAAAAGGGGGCAGAGTGAAGCGCGGCAACCTGAAAAAAGGTCCAGCGACCACAGGCTACGGGCTTTTCGCTCTCACGGGCGTTATGCTCGCGTTCTTTGTTTTGCCGCACCTCGGCGTGCTTTTGGCGGCCTTTGCCGGGTCCTTTGAGACCCTGGCCCATCTCCTTGAAACGGTGCTCTGGGGCTATGCCTTCAATACGGCACAACTGGTGCTTTGGGTGGGCCTAGGCACGTTTTTGATCGGGACAGGCGCCGCGTGGCTTGTCACGATGACAGAGTTTCCGCTTAGGCGGTTTCTTGAAGTCGCCTTGGTTCTGCCGCTCGCCTTTCCGGCTTATGTTTTGGCCTATGCCTACACGGATCTATTAGACCATCCGGGCGTGGTTCAAACGAGCCTACGCACCCTCATGGACTGGGGCCCTCGCGACTATTGGTTCCCGGAAGTGCGCTCGTTGGGCGGGGCCGCTTTGATGCTGACTTTGGTGCTCTATCCCTATGTTTATCTGCTCGCGCGTGCGGCCTTTTTGGCTCAGAACGCCACCACGTTTCAGGCCGCACGGGCGCTCGGCAAAGGCCCTTGGAGCGCGTTTTTGACCGTGTCTTTGCCCATGGCGCGCCCAGCCATCGCCGCAGGCGTGCTTTTGGCCACAATGGAGACCATCGCGGATTTCGGCACGGTAGCTTTCTTTAGCGTTCAAACCTTCGCCACGGGCATCTACACAAGCTGGTTTTCTCTGGGCGACCGAGCAGGGGCCGCGCAACTGTCTCTGGGGCTCTTGAGTTTTGCACTCATCCTGGCGGTCCTGGAGCGCACAACCCGAACGGCAGGGCGCTACAACGGGGGGCACCGCTTTGAGAGCATGACCCGCATGCCGTTGCGCGGTGGCACGGCGCTGGTGGCTTGCCTTGCCTGCGCGCTGCCTGTGATCTTTGGCGTGGTGGTGCCCGTGATCAGCCTTTTCAGCCTCGCGCAAGGGTCCGAGCAAGACATTTTCAGCTCCCGGTATTTGGGGTTTGTACGCAACTCTTTGGTCCTGTCCGGCATCGCAGCGGCGCTAACTGTCTGCGTCGCGGTGATTTTGGGGAGTGTGGCACGTACAAAGCCAGGGGCCTGGACGCGCTTTGTCGTGATCATCGCACGTCTCGGTTACGCCGTGCCGGGGGGTGTGATTGCTGTGGGGCTCTTGGTGCCATTTGCAGCCTTCGACAATGCGTTTGATGCGTGGATGGAAACGCAGTTTGGGATCTCAACGGGGCTGCTCATTACAGGGTCAATCTGGGTGCTCGTGGCGGCTTATTTGATCCGCTTTGCTGCCGCAGCCTTGGGCGCTTATGAGGGCGGTATTGCGGGCGTGAGCCCAAATATGGATGCAGCCTCCCGGGTGCTTGGCCAAGGCCTTTGGGGCACCGTGCGCCGCGTGCATATCCCGATTTTGTCCCCGTCACTTCTGACAGCACTTTTGATCGTCTTTGTCGATGTGATGAAAGAACTGCCCGCCACGCTGATCATGCGCCCGTTCAACTACGACACACTCGCAGTGCAAGCCTTCCGCCTAGCCTCTGACGAGCGCCTGAAAGGCGCCGCGGTCCCGAGCCTCATGATCGCAGGGATCGGCTTGTTGCCGGTTATTTTACTCTGCCGCCGGGTCGCGCATCGCAAAGCATAGCGAGCTTTAAAGCGCTAAGCGGAAAAAGCTGCCGTTGAACTTCAACTTCGTTGTCCGCATGGTTTGGGCATGGATCATGCTTCTCTTCCCTGCCCATGTTGTGGCTTTCCAACTCTATCAGAACGTGGGGGGTATGAAATTTGTGCGATTTGCTGGTGGGAAGACGACGGACAGGACGACGAGAGTGCTGATGAGGTATGGGGTGGGCCCAATGGCAAGTATTCATTGTCAAAAGCACGGAAGAACTTTGAAGATCATGGACACAAGTATGACATTGGCCAAGGCATAGAAATAGTCGAGAACGTTAGGCCAGGGCGGCTAAACCTGCTCCGATATGTTTTTGCGGTCAGGAATGGGGTCGAGTTGGATCAAGCTGAGCTTGACCGTTTGATCGAGCAGGAACAATTGGAGCTATAACAATTGGAGTGACAACACTGGCAATTATGGGCTATTTTTCCTCTTTCGTGGCAGAGTTTACTGATGTCCGTTTGCCCACTTGCAGCCTACCTATAACGTTTAAAGAATTACCTGAGACGTCCAGTATCAGCTAACGCGTTGAAACCAAGGGTTTCAGGCAGCGTTAGATGAGTCAGGATTTTCGCATAATGCTTTCGGTGTGAAACGCCAAAAAGACCATAAGCAAGCCGAGGGCGCCGGTCCAACACCTGCCCGTCACCTGCTAACTCGAGGCGGGCTGGTGTTTTGGCCTTTGTTGCGCACAGAATTTCTATGGATTGTGCTTGGCAGCCATAAAGCTCGCCGAAGTATCTTCAAAATACCACCCCTCGAGCAAGTGTTGGAGCGGCTCGGGTGCGCTTTGCATCCCGTCCTAAAGACTTTCAGGTACACTAAACCCAATCAATTTTTGAAAACGTTGAGCAGCTTTGCCGACTGGACTAATTTCCGACGCCTGGTGGTCATAAAATGGGAGCCATTGCCAGTCCTCGCCCCCGACACCCCCGATCAAGGTCCAATTTCGAATGAGGTTCTCGAACGAACTCGCCATTCTCAATCCGTGTCCCTCGCCATCGTCATGGCTGAGGTAGACAATTGCCCCGAAGTTCTTTTCGGATAAATCAATTGACAAATAGTCTCCGTTGCCAACCTCGTAAAAGGCCAGCTTGTCGTGCCAATGGATATCGTAAGGGTTTTGCGGATTTGGAAAAACCTTTCGCACCCAATCTTTGCGGCCTTCTTCAAAGTCAACTAACCAGTCTAGTGACCAGTGAATGTGGCCACAAAAGATGCCCTTGAACTCTTCGGGAAGCTGAAGACTTTCTGGCAAGGACCAGCGGAATGAGACATTTTTTGAGAAAGTCAAAAGAACCTTTTTGAAGTTTTCTGGCAGCTCATGTCCTAGGCTGCTTTCAACTTTTTCTACCGCGTCGAGCGAAGCTGGCGGATCTATGAGTAGTTCTGTGCCATTGCCCCCAAGTTTCTCGATGGCAGCAATGGTATTCGCCCACTGTTCCTCAACTTTATCACGACGGATCACCGGGAGCTCCAAAGCTAGCGTGTAAGAATAAGAGTGTTACCATTTAGCTTTGATTTCACAAATCGGTCGTTTGGAAAGATATAAGCATCCCTTGGAATGGACTCTTTTTCCTCTCTCGCCGCACAGTCTACCGAGGTCGTTTTGCTGTATGGCAGTCCACTTTTGGTCAGGGATTCGACAGTGAGTAGAACGTCTGCGGGGCAATATGCCGAGATTATCGAGAAAGTGACGTGACGTAGCTCGGTGAATTGATGAGGCCGAAAGATCTGTTTTTATTTGTCAAACGCGCTCTGAGGTGCGAGCACACGCGCAGGGGACAAATATGAATGGATGGGCTGCCATGATGTCAAAAATTCCAATGCGCGCCGTGCTTTGGCTTGGGTTTTTCGCGATCATTCTCTTGGCTTGGGCTTGGATGTTCATGATGGCACGCATGTCCGGCGTGGACGTTTTGGGGCGTGTGGTCGGCATGAATATGATGCCCATGGAGACCTTCGGCACCCTCTTTCCGATGTGGGCCATCATGATGGCGGCCATGATGCTGCCCACGATGGTGCCCACACTGACGACATATGAGCAACTTATGGTCAGCGCAGATGGCACGCGGGCAGGCTGGCTTGGTGTTCTTTTGGGCTATTTCATCGTTTGGGTCGGCTTTGGCGCTTTGATCACGGCCGTTCAGCTTGGATTTATGCAAACGGGCCTCGTGGATAGCCTCGGCATCGCCACCAATCCAATTTACGCCATTGGGCTGTTGATCATCGTTGGTGCGTTTCAATTCACCCGCGCAAAGGAAATTTGCCATGGGGTCTGTCACGCCCCGATGCATTATTTCTTGGGTCATTGGAAAACCGGCTTTGGCGGTGGATTGCGTATGGGTCTTGGCCTTGGGGCCTTCTGTGTCGGGTGCTGTTGGGGCTTTATGGCGCTTGGATTTGTTGGGGGTGTCATGAGCCTTTTGTGGATGGGCTTGGCCACCTTTTTTATGGTGCTGGAAAAACTGCCCAGCATCGGACATCATGTCACCAAACCAATTGGGATTGGCCTGATTGCAGCAGGGCTGCTTTGGGCCGCGGTTCTGGTCAGCTAGGGAGGCCCGCATGGCAAAAACAATAGACAGACCCAGCTCAGATCGGCTTCCGGTCTCGCAACGCATCAATCAGCGCATGGAGAGCAATCCTGCGCGCCGCAAAATGCGCCCCACGGAATGGGCGATTAAAGGCGAGTTGTTCCTTAACTGCTCTTGCACGGTCTTTTGCCCTTGTGTGGTGAGCCTAGGCGCACATCCTCCAACCGAAGGTGACTGCAAAGCTTGGATGGCCATTGCCATTGATGAAGGCCATTTTGAAGGCGAGAGCCTAAGTGGCTTGAATGTTGGCCTCATGGTCGAAATCCCAGGCCGCATGGGCGAGGGCGACTGGCGCGTGGCCGCTTACATTGACGAGCGCGCAAGCCAGAAAGCCTACAACGGTCTTCTGCAGATCTTCTCTGGGGCCGCTGGCGGCACCACGGGGCTCTTTACCTTCCTCGTTTCCACCATCATCGGCGCAGAGCGCGAAAAGGTCGAGATCGTACGCGAGGGCAAGAAGCGTGGCCTCTACATCGGCAAGAAGATCCAAGGTGAGATCGAGATGATCGACGGCGCGTCCCCTGATCATCCCGTGATGGTCACCAACTCCAAATATTGGATGGGCCCAGACATTATCGCGGCCAAAGGCCTGCGCTCCAAAGTGCGGGACTACGGCCGCGTGTGGGACTTCGGCGGCAAGTCTGCTGAAATCTGTCCGATTGATTGGAAGGGGCCAAAGTAGGCCCCGCGATGATCACAGCCGCGTATTGCCAGATGATGGCCAAGTACAATGCTTGGCAAAATGCAGGGCTTCGCGCAGAGGTGGCGAAGCTCTCAGTTGATCAAGTAACAGCGCCGCGCGGCGTCTTTTTTGGCTCCCTTATGGGCACGCTCAACCATCTGCTCTGGGCCGATCAAATCTGGCTTGCCCGGTTTTTGCAGGAGGAGGGCCCTGGGCTTTCGATCCCTGAGAGCGTGAATATGCATAATAGCTTTGAGGCCTGGGAGGCCGACCGGATGCGCACCGATCCGCGTATCTCTGGTTGGGCGGAACAGGTCACAGACGCGGCACTGGGCGCGGATCTTACCTGGCATTCAGGTGCCGCAGGGCGCGAGGTGACCAAACCCATGGCACTCTGCGTCACCCATTTCTTCAACCACCAAACCCACCACCGGGGTCAGATACATGCGATGCTCACGCAGTCTGAGTTGACCCCTCAGGACACAGATCTCTTCTTATTGCCTGAGTAGATCGAAAGAGCGTTTGGCCGAGCGCAGAGCCCGGCCAAACCACGTAGCTTTACTTCATTTTCGCGCGTTCAGAGCGAAGAGCCAGCCATAGGCAGTAGCACATCACCAGCACAACGAGCGTGAAGGGGATCCCCATGGAGACCGCTGCCCCTTGGAGCGCGGCCAGGCCGCCGCCTAAGAGAAGCGCGATCGCCACCAGTCCTTCAAGGGTGCACCAGAACACGCGCTGGATCACAGGCGCGTTCATTTTGCCACCCGCAGTGATCGTGTCGATCACCAAGCTGCCGCTGTCGGAAGACGTCACAAAGAAGATCACGATCAACAGAAGCGAGATCGGTGCCACGATGCCGTAGAGCGGTAGCTCTTTGAGGAAGCCAAAGAGCGCACCTTCGGGCTTATAGCTGTCGATCACCGTGGCGCGGACGCCTTCGGCACCGCCTGCGTTGAGCATATCAATTGCGGCACCTCCAAAAGTGGACATCCACAGGGCGCAAACAGCCGTTGGTGCGATCAAAGCGCAAAGCACAAACTCGCGGACCGTGCGGCCTTTGGAGATGCGCGCGATGAACATGCCCACGAACGGCGACCATGCAATCCACCAGGCCCAATAGAACGTCGTCCAGCCGTGGAAGAAGCTTGTGTCTTCACGTCCAAAGGGGTTCGAGAGCGCTGGCAAGGACACGATATAATCGGCCATCACGTTGAAATAGCGCCCAAAGGCTGTGCCCACACCCGTGACGATGATCACGAAGATAAAGAGCAGCACGGCCATAACCATGTTGATCTCGGAAAGCCGTTTTACGCCTTTGTCCATGCCGAGGCATACCGAGGCCAAAGCGATAAGCGTGATCCCGATGATGATCAGCACGGTCACTGTGTTTGAAGGCTCGATGCCTGCCACTTCGTTGAGACCAGCCGCCACCTGTTGAGCCCCAAGGCCCAGCGAGGTTGTCAGACCAAAGAGCGTGGCAAAGACCGCCAACGTGTCAATCGCGTGGCCCCACCAGCCCCAAACGCGCTCGCCTAGGATCGGATAGAAGGCCGAACGCAGGGTCAGCGGTAACTTCAGGTTATAGCAAAAGATCGCAAGGCTCAGGCCCACGGCGGCATAAACCGCCCAGCCTTCGAGGCCCCAGTGGTGAATGGTGCCCACGATGCCCACGTATTCATTGCCAGGCAGTGTTGCATCACGCCCCAAGGGCGCTGCGTTTCCGCCTTCGGAGAAGTTGTAGTAAACCGGCTCCAAAACGCCAAAGAACAACAAGCCAATGCCGATGCCAGCCGCAAACATCATCGCGATCCAGCCCGCGTAGGAATAATCCGGTTTGGCGTCTTTCCCGCCTATGCGCACCGAGCCCACAGGCAAAATGATCAAAACCAAACAGAAAAGCGTAATCGCATTTACCGACAGAACCAAAAACCAATCAAACGTGCTGGTGAGCCAAGGTCTAAGCCAGCCAAAAAACTCGGCCGTGGCTTCTTGGTTGGCCAATGCAATCAAGACAAAGCCAAATATCACGACACTCGAAATCAAAAATACAGGGTTGTGGATGTCTAATCCGAGAGGGCGAATATTGTCTTGCCCCATCTCATAGTCGGTGCTGAATTCCATCGTTTCCGGTGGATTGACGACACCACTTGGGTCATCTGTCGATGCCATTGGGTTTCCTCCTATGTGGCGCTTATTGGCGCGCAGGGCGCTCGTTAACCGCGCTTTAATACCTTAGCCTCGTCGCAATTTGGTGCGGCTGTCAAATTTTATTGCAAAAGATGAATATTTGCCGTGAATTTTCACGCGCGAGCGGGGAATTGCTGTGAAATTGGGGGCCCGCACATCCAATGACTAAAAAAATATCTTCGGAAATCCCAAAGCTCTCGGCTTCGTCTAAAATTCGAAGCGAATTATGTCGGTTTCAAACCTCGCTTGACGCAATCTCACTTGCGACGCTTGAAAGCTGCCGGAATATGCGCCCTCTGGACGCGCCTTGGGGACAAAAGGGCGTGGTCTAGGCCGGTCAGTTTTGGGGAGAAAGCCATGGCCTTGATTTCACCAACACGGCGCGTGCGCCGTACACCGTTTTCTGATGGGGTCGAGGCCGCGGGCGCCAAGGCCTATTCGGTTTATAATCGCATGCTGATCCCAACGGTCTTTGAAAGCATGGAAGCCGACTACCGTCATCTCAAAGACCATGTGCAGGTTTGGGATGTGGCCGTGGAGCGCCAGATCGACGTGCGGGGCCCCGATGCAGGCCGCCTCATGCAAATGCTGACACCGCGCGATCTCAGAGGCATGTTGCCGGGCCAGTGCTATTATGTGCCTATGGTCGATGAAACCGGCGGCATGCTGAACGATCCGGTGGCCGTGAAGCTCGCGGAAGATCGCTATTGGATCTCAATCGCCGACAGCGATCTGCTCTTGTGGGTCAAAGGCATTGCTTATGGCTACCGGCTCGATGTGCTGGTGGATGAGCCCGATGTTTCACCTTTGGCGGTGCAAGGCCCCAAGGCCGAGGATCTCATGGCGCGTGTCTTTGGAGATTCTATCCGCGACGTGCGCTTTTTCCGCTTTGGCTGGTTTGATTTTGAAGACACGAGCTTTGCCATCGCGCGCTCAGGCTACTCTAAGCAAGGCGGCTTTGAGATCTATGTGGAGGGCACTGAGTATGGCATGCCGCTTTGGAACCAGCTTTTTGAAGCGGGTGAAGACCTCAACGTGCGCGCGGGCTGCCCCAATGGCATTGAGCGCATCGAGGGTGGGCTTTTGAGCTATGGCAACGACATGACCGCTGACAACACGCCCCATGAAGCGGGCTTGGGCAAGTTTTGCTCCACGCAAACGGCGATTGGGTGTGTGGGACGCGATGCGCTCTTGCGTGTGGCCAAAGAAGGCCCCGTGAAACAGATCCGGCCTTTGAAAATCGACGGCGAAATCGCGCGTTGCGACAGGCTCTGGAAGCTTTGGGCTGGCGGCAAACCCGCCGGTCAGATCACCTCAGCGGCCTTTTCGCCTGATTTTGAGACAAACGTCGCCATTGGCATGGTGCGCATGCCCTATTGGGATGCGGGCACAAAGCTTGAGGTTGAGACCCAAGACGGAATGCGCCAAGTAGAGGTGCAAGACAAATTTTGGACGTAGAGGAGCACGAGATGTTCAACGCATTGGTCGTCAACAAAGATGAAGAGGGTAAAACCTCAGCAGCCGTTGAGCAGATTGGGCTCGATCAACTCCCCGAAGGTGACGTGACGGTGGCGGTGGAATATTCCACCGTGAACTACAAAGACGGGCTCTGCATTGGCCCAGGCGGCGGTTTGGTGCGCAACTATCCGCACGTGCCGGGCATCGATTTTGCAGGCACCGTCGAGGCCTCCGACGATGATCGCTATAAGCCTGGCGACAAGGTCGTGCTCACCGGCTGGCGCGTTGGCGAGGCCCACTGGGGCGGCTATGCGCAAAAAGCGCGGGTGAAAGCCGATTGGCTGGTGCCGTTGCCCAAAGGCCTCGACACCCGCCAAGCTATGGCTGTGGGAACGGCTGGCTTCACCTCGATGCTGGCGGTTATGGCGCTGGAAGACCACGGGCTGAAAACCGGAAACGGCCCTGTGCTGGTCACAGGCGCTGCGGGTGGCGTGGGCTCTGTTGCGGTCGCGATCCTGGCCGCTCTGGGCCACGAAGTGGCAGGCGTCACTGGGCGCCCTGAAACGGCGGATTACCTCACGAGCCTCGGCGCCACGCAGATCGTTCCGCGCGAAGAGATCAACGAGACAACCAAGCGCCCCCTTGAAGGGGAAACCTGGGCGGGCTGCATTGATGCGGTGGGCGGCGCGATGCTGGCACGTGTGCTGGGTCAGATGAAATACGGCGCGTCCGTTTCCGCCGTGGGCTTGGCGGGCGGTGCTGCTTTGCCTGCCACGGTCATTCCGTTTTTGCTGAGGGGTGTAAACCTTTTGGGGATCGATTCCGTGATGCAGCCCTATGACAACCGTCTGCGGGCCTGGGAGCGGATTGCGAAGGATTTGCCCATGGACAAGCTTGAGGCCATGGTGAATCCTGCAACGCTCAAAGACCTTCCTGGCTTGGGCAAAGACATACTCAAAGGCCAGGTGCAAGGCCGGGTTGTGGTCGACGTAAACGCGGGCTAGCGCTGCGTTTTTTTGCCCTTCGGGGTCAAAAAAAATCGATAATCTCACATACAATAACTTGCATGTGACGAAAATTTGATGTCTGGCTATGTCAATGAAGTTAGACATCGAATTCGTGCGCGCTCAGTTTCCCGCGTTTTCTGAGCCGAGCCTAAGGGGCAAAGCGTTCTTTGAGAACGCTGGCGGCTCTTATACGTGCCGCCAAGTGATGTGGCGTTTGAACCGCTTCTACCGCGAACGCAAAGTGCAGCCTTACGGCGCTTTTGCGGCCTCGCGCATTGGCGGCGATGAGATGGACGAAGCCCGGACGCGTCTCGCGCGCATGTTGGGCGTGCAAACCGATGAGATCTCCTTCGGCCCCTCAACGTCTCAAAATACCTATGTGTTGGCCCAGGCCTTCGCCGGGTGGCTCGCACCGGGCGATGTGGTTGTGGTCACGAACCAAGACCACGAGGCCAATTCGGGCGTTTGGCGACGTCTGGAGGAACGCGGCGTTGAAGTGCGCGAATGGTGCATGGACCCCAGCACAGGCCATTTGGATATTGCGGATCTTGATCCACTCCTGGACGAGCGCGCCAAGCTTTTGTGCTTCCCGCATTGCTCAAATGTCATTGGCGAGATCAATCCGGTGGCGCAGATCACGCGGCTTGCCAGAGCGCGCGGCGTCTACACCTGCGTGGACGGCGTAAGCTATGCGCCCCACGGCATCCCCAATCTGCCGCAGCTCGGCGCTGATATTTACCTCTTCTCAGCCTACAAAACCTGGGGTCCGCATATTGGCGTGATGTATGTGCGGCGCAACCTGGCCCTTCAACTGCCCAGTCAAGCCCATTACTTCAACGCCGATAAACTGCACAAACGCTTCACGCCTGCGGGCGAAGATCATGCACAAGAAGCGGCCATGGCGGGTGTCGCGGATTACAACGACGCCATCTACAGCCACCATTTCAAAGCAGGGCGCGACGGCACCGGGCGCGCGGCCTGCGTGTCGGATCTTTTCCGGGAGGCAGAGACCCAGCTTATGGTCCCACTCTTGGACTATATCGCAACCCGCAAAGACGTGCGCCTCTTGGGCCCATCCAGTGCTACGAGTCGCGCGCCAACCTTGGCCCTGGAGTGCCAAGAGCCCGGCGAAGAGGTCGCTAAACGCTTAGCGCCTTTGGGCATCTTAGCGGGTGGTGGGGAATTTTACGCGCACCGCGCTCTTGAGGGTGTGGGCGTCGATCCTGCCAAAGGCGTGTTGCGTTTGAGTTTTGTGCACAATGCAACGGTTGATGAGGTTGACCGGCTGATCACAGCGCTAGATCAGGTGCTGTAAGCGCGGGCAGGGGTCCGCCTCAAGCAAGGTGGACCTCATGGTAACAACGCATCCGATCTCTCAAGGTCCCGTGATCTTCTGGCTGCGTCGGGACCTGCGCCTGAGCGATCATCCCGGCCTCACAAAAGCCCTGGAAACCGGCCAGCCTGTGATCCCGGTCTTTATCCGAGATGATATCTTGTGCAGCACAGGTGCCGCGCCTCGATGGCGCTTGGGACTTGCCGCCCAACACTTTGCCTGTAGCCTAAGTGCGATCGAGGCCAAGCTCATTTTTCGCACCGGGGATCCGGTTCAGGTGCTCAGAGCCTTGATCCAAGAAACCGGCGCATCCCATGTGATGTGGAGCCGCGCTTATGATCCGGCCTCGATTGCCCGCGATAAGGCGGTCAAAGCAGCTCTGAAAGACGATGGGATTGGCGTCGAGAGTGTTCCGGGCCATGTGATGTTTGAGCCCTGGACCGTCGCGCCGAAAACCGCGTCTTACTATAAGGTCTACACGCCCATGTGGAAGTCAGTTCGGGACCGCGATGTGCCCGAACCCTTGCCTAAAATCACCAAATGGACCGCGCCGGAAACCTGGCCCAAGAGCGAAGATCTGACGTCTTGGGATTTGGGAAAAGACATGCAGCGCGGGGCAGGGGTGGTTCGGCCTTACCTCGCGGTTGGTGAAGATGCAGCGATGGAAAGACTGTCGAGCTTCTTGGCGGGGCCCATCGCAGACTATGCCACGGATCGTGACCTGCCTTGGAAGCCTGGCACTTCCCGGTTGAGCGAAAACTTTGCTTACGGCGAGATCTCGCCGCACACTGCCTGGCACGATGGCCAAGAGGCCTTGCGGGCCGGCAAGGCGGGTGCGGAGGTCTTTCTCAAAGAGCTGGTGTGGCGGGAGTTTGCTTATCACCTGGCCTTCCACACCCCTCAGATCGTGGATCAAAATTGGCGCTCTGAATGGGATGCCTTCCCTTGGAATGAAGACGACACCACACCAGAGGTGACCGCTTGGAAGCAGGGCCGCACGGGCGTGCCTTTTGTGGATGCAGCCATGCGCGAGATGTATGTGACCGGCACGATGCACAACCGTGGGCGCATGATCGTGGCCAGTTATCTGACCAAACATCTGATGAGTCACTGGCAGATTGGCCAGCGCTGGTTCGAAGAGTGTCTCGTGGATTGGGATCCGGCGGCCAATGCCATGGGCTGGCAATGGTCAGCGGGCTCTGGCCCAGATGCCACGCCCTATTTCCGGGTCTTCAACGCCGAAACACAGCTTGAGAAGTTCGACAAATCGGGCAGCTACGTTGCCGCCTGGATCGCAGAGAAAGCTGCCAAGCCGTCGCAAACGGCGCTTTCCTATTTTGACGCGATACCCCGCGCCTGGGGGTTGAGCCCTTCTGCGCGCTATCCAGCCCCGATTGTGGCTATGGATGTGGGGCGCAAACGGGCCCTCGACGCTTATGCAAATCGCGGCTTTTAAACTCTAAATTAGGCCGTAAGCCCTTGATACAGCATTGACCTGTGTCAGAAAAATCCGCAATTTAGCTGTCAGGGGAGAGTGACACGTATGATCCATACTTCGACGGCAGGCCAAAAGAACCTGCCCCGCTATTTTGCACAGGCGTTTGAAATGGCCAAGCGCATCTCGCATGGGCGCCTTGACGTGGTGCTGCCTGATGGCCGCGTCTTTCGCGCCCAAGGCAGCAAGCCCGGCCCTGTGGCGGAAATGCGTGTGGAGAATGCAGATCTCTTTAGTCGATTGATCCGCGAGGGCGATCTGGGCTTTTCGGATGCCTATCTCGATGGCTGGTGGAGCACACCTGATTTGCAGGCCTTCATGGACTTTGTGCATGCCGACAACACCGAGATCTATGACGGGTTCCCCGGCATGGGACTTGTGCGCGCTTACGAACGCCTGCGCTTTTGGTTGCAGTCCAACTCGAAAACCCAAGCGCGCAAGAACATCAGTTATCACTATGATCTCGGCAACGACTTCTACGGGCTCTGGCTTGATGACACGATGACCTATTCCTCCGCGCTCTTCAAAACGGGCCAGGAGAGCCTTGAGACAGCGCAGACCCAAAAATACGCGCAACTCGTCGATGAGATGGGCGCGCAGCCTGGTGATCATGTTTTGGAGATTGGCTGTGGCTGGGGCGGCTTTGCCGAATATGCTGCGAAAGAGCGGGGCCTCAAAGTGACCGGGCTCACCATCTCGCGCGAGCAATACGATTATGCACGCGCTCGCGTGGCTGCTGCTGGCCTGGAAGAGAAGGTTGACATCAAGCTGCAAGACTACCGCGACGAGCGCGGGGTTTATGATGGCGTGGCCTCCATTGAGATGTTCGAGGCGGTGGGCGAGAAATACTGGCCGATCTACTTTGAGACGCTCAAGAAATGCCTCCGCCCCGGTAAAAACGCGACGCTACAGATCATCACGGTGGAAGAGAGCCGCTGGGAAACCTATCGCAACGGCGTGGATTTCATCCAAAAACACATCTTCCCTGGCGGCATGCTGCCGGCGCCAAATGTGTTGCGCAAAGAGGTGGAGAAGGCAGGGCTCGCTGTGGCGCGCTCGGTGGAGTTTGGGCCCTCGTATTCCCAAACCCTGCGCCGCTGGCACGAGACATTTAACGACACCTGGGGCCAAGTTGCTCAGCTCGGCTTTGATGCACGCTTCAGACGGATGTGGAATTTTTACCTCACCTCCTGTGCATCCACCTTTTCGAGTGGCACCTGCGATGTTACACAGATCACCGTGACGCACCCAAAACAATAAGGGCTGCGCAAAGTTTGAGGGGCGCGCACCACCGCGTGCAACAATAGACGGGCAAGGAGGGCAGGTTATGCCAACAGCAGCACGATTGGTTGCGGCGGTGCTCTTAGGCGGTTTGGCTTGGTATGTTTCTGAACTGATAGAAGACATCCCGGCGATGATCGAAGACCCGCCCGTGAAGCGGTTCTCCGAGATTAATGCGGTCCTGGGCGCTTTGTGCGGCTGGTTTGTGTTGGGATCACGATCCCCGGATCGCTATGCGGCCTCCTTTTCGCATGGCTTAACGGCCGTGATCGCGACGATCTTTTGGGTTTTGCTGATCCATTCCGGCAATGAGATGATCGATCGGGCCCTCAAAAAGCTCTATGACACGCCGATGCAAGCCGTTGTGGCGGTGTTTCAGATCTCTGTGGAAGACGGGGCGAAAATGGCCAGCTTTGATGTGATCGTGACCCTTTTTGTAGGCGGTCTCGTAGCAGGTATCATCGCCACTTTCATCGGGCGCCGATATCCCTAGGCTTGCCTCGGTTTTCGGGCTGAAGTTTAGTGTGCAGAGCCTGAAACCGAAGCGCTACATGCTGTGCGCTTGTCTTCGTCACCTTTGCCGCCTACACCGAAATCAGACCATTCCACAGGCGTTGCTCGCTGGCAGCCCTGCAGACGCGGCATAAAGCACTTAAGGCCATAACGAGGGGCACAATGAGACAAGCAAAAGACTTGGCAGATGCAGTGGGCAACACGCCTCTGATCCGGTTGCGCAAAGCCAGCCAAGAGACGGGCTGTGAGATCTTGGGCAAGGCAGAGTTCCTCAACCCTGGCCAATCTGTTAAAGACCGCGCTGCGCTCTTCATTATCAAAGATGCCATCGCGCGCGGGGACCTCAAACCTGGCGGGACAATTGTAGAAGGCACAGCCGGAAACACCGGCATTGGCTTGGCACTTGTGGGGGCCTCCTTGGGTTACCGCACGGTGATTGTGATCCCGGAAACCCAGTCTGAAGAAAAGAAGGCCATGCTGCGGCTTGCGGGTGCGGAGCTCGTGGAAGTGCCTGCAAAACCTTACCGAAATCCGAACAATTTTGTGCATTATTCGCGCCGTTTGGCCGAAAAGCTCGCACAAACCGAACCAAACGGCGCAATTTGGGCCAATCAGTTCGACAACGTGGCCAACCGCCAAGCCCACATTGAAACAACTGGTCCCGAGGTCTGGGAGCAGACCGAGGGCAAGGTGGACGGCTTCGTTTGCGCTTGCGGCTCTGGCGGTACGCTTGCGGGCATGGCGACCTATCTTCAGCCCAAAGGCGTAAAGATTGGTCTTGCTGATCCAGATGGGGCAGGGCTCTACAGCTATTTCACAACCGGTGAGATCGCCATGGACGGCAGCTCCATGGCCGAAGGCATCGGCCAGGTGCGCATCACCAAAAACCTCGAAGGATTGAAGCCCGACTACGCCTACAACATCTCAGATGCCGAAGCGCTTCCATACGTCTTCGATACGCTGCGTGAAGAAGGCTTGGTCTTAGGGCTCTCGTCGGGCGTAAACATTGCAGGTGCCGTGCGTATGGCCAAAGATATGGGGCCAGGCCACACCATTGTGACAATCCTGTGTGACTACGGCACGCGGTATCAATCTAAGCTCTTCAACCCAGAGTTTCTGCGCGAGAAGGGCCATGTGGTGCCGGACTGGCTCGATCCAACGCCCCGCGACATGCCGGTGATGTTCGAAGACGTTGTCGAGGGGTAAGTCTTATGGTGCTGGTGCGCATCTTATGCGTGTGGCTTGCGCTCTTTTGGGCCTGCTTGGCCTTTGCCCAAGAGGTCGATCCGCAAGCTTCAATTGACTATGCGGCCTGGAGCGAAGCGGCGCAGTTGGCAGAAGCCTCTGTCAGTTCGCAACGCAGCTCGGTCTCTTGGCTGGAGACCCAACGCGCCCGCATCGTCGGCTGGCGCGCGCGCTTTTTAGAAGCGCAAAGTGTTAATCAAACGCGCATCGCCACGATTACCCAGCAGGTCGAAGCCCTAGGGCCCTTGCCCGAAGAAGGCACCACCGAAGAGGCTGAGATCGCAGAGCGGCGCACGGAGTTGCAAAACCAATTGGCTCAATTGCGCGCCCCACAAGTGCGGGCTGAGGAGGCCTTCAAGCGCGCTGACGGTCTCGTGCAAGAGATCGACACTCTGGTGCGTGAGCGCCAAACTCAAGCGCTGCTTTCGGCCAATAGATCGCCTTTGAACCCCAGTACGTGGGGCTTTGGCGTGGCTGCGCTGCAAGAGATTTGGTCGGGCCTTGGAACCGAAGTCCGCACCGCTTGGCAAAGCGAGGCACAACAAGAGCAACTCCGCGCAGAAGGCCCCTTTGCGCTGATGTTTATTGTCATCGCCGCTGTGCTTCTCTTTCGCGGCGGCGCGTGGATTGAGGCTCTGCTGCGCCGTGTGGTGAAAAGCGGATATGGATTTACGCAGTTTGGCGTGAGCCTGGGCGAGATCATTCTGCCTGGCGTTGGTCTTATCGCGCTCTCGGAAGCTGCCTTTGCCACAGGGCTCTTTGGCCCGCTTGGTGAAACGGTCATTGCCGCGGCTTTGCAAGGGGGACTTGCCTATTTGATCGCCCGCTGGATTGGTGGGCAAATCCTGCCGCGTGACGGGCGCGATGGGCTCTTGCGCATTGCCCCTGAACAACGCGGCCTTGGCCGGTGGTTGATCTCTGCCGCAGGCTTGATCATGGCCGTGGTCTTCGCGGCGCAAGACTTGGCAGACTACGCGCGATGGTCGGCCGAGGCGCGCGCGGTGTTGATGTTCCCGCTGATTGTCGTGATGGCCTGGCAGCTTTACCGGATTTCGGGGCTTTTGCGCCGGCATCTGCGCGCCACAAGCCAAGCCGACGAAGAGCGCGGCTTTCGCGATACGCTGATCAATGGCGTGGCCATAGCGCTCTTGCTGGTCTCAGTGCTGGGGCCGATCTTGGCCGCTTTGGGCTACGGGCCTGCGGCAGAGGCATTGGTGCAACCAGCGGCGCTCTCAATGGCGCTCCTGGCCGTGATCTGGATCGTACAACAGCAGATCTTTAACCTCTACTCGTTGCTCACAGGCCGCACGAGCGAAGAAGCGCGCGACGCGCTTTTGCCGGTTCTCGCGGGCTTTGTGCTCATGCTCTGTTCCTTCCCCGCTTTCACGCTGATCTGGGGCGCGCGGGTCTCGGACCTCACAGAGGTCTGGACCCAGTTCTTGGGCGGCTTTGAGTTCGGCGGCACGCGGATCTCGCCCTCTAACTTCCTGCTCTTCGCGATTGTCTTTGTTATTGGCTACACACTGACGAGGCTTCTGCAGCGCGCCTTAAAAGGCTCGATCCTGCCCAAGACCAAGCTTGATGCAGGCGGACAGAATGCGGTCACCTCTGGCGTTGGCTATCTGGGTATTTTCCTCGCAGCCCTCATTGCCGTCACCACCGCAGGCATCGATCTCAGCGGCTTGGCCATTGTGGCGGGGGCGCTCTCTGTGGGCATCGGTTTTGGTCTGCAAAACATCGTGTCGAACTTCGTGTCAGGCATCATCCTCCTCGTGGAGCGCCCCATTGGCGAAGGCGACTGGGTGGAAGTCGGCGGCCATATGGGCATCGTGAAAGACATCTCTGTGCGCTCCACCCGCATCGAGACCTTCGACCGCACGGATGTGATCATCCCCAACGCGGATTTCGTCAGTGGCACAGTCACGAACTACACCCGCGGCAACAACGTGGGACGCCTGATCCTGGAAGTGGGCGTCGCTTACGGCACGAACACCCGGCGCGTGGAGGAGATCTTGCAAGAGATCGCGGAAAGCCACCCCATGGTGCTCCTCAACCCGAAACCCTTTGTGCACTTCAAGGGCTTTGGCGCGGATAGCCTCGATTTTGACATGCGCCTCATCCTGCGCGACATCAACAATGGCCTGGGCGTGCGCAAAGAGCTGAACCACCGCATCAACGAGCGTTTTGTGGAAGAGGGCATCGAGATCCCATTTGCCCAACGCGATGTCTGGCTGCGCAATCCCGAAACGCTGCAGCCTGCGCCAAAGGCAAGCCCAAAGGATTTGCAGCAAGCCCCAATACAAGAGCCCCACAAAGAGCTTGACGACGGGCAAGCAGACGACCCAAGCAACGAGCAGCAAACATGACCGAACCGCTCTATCTTATCGACGCTTACCTGCGCGACGCCCCCGGCACAGTCCTTTCCCACACAGCCGAAGGCGGCATCGTGCTGGATCAGTCGATCTTCTATCCCACAAGCGGCGGTCAGCCCGGGGACAGTGGCGTGCTCAACTGGGACAACAACGCTTTAGAAATCGCCACAACCATTAAAGGCGAGGAGGGCCAGATCGTCCTGGTGCCCGCAGAGCCGCAAGCCTTGCCGCCCATCGGCACGCCCGTCAGTCAACACATCGATTGGGATCGCCGCTATGCGCATATGCGCGTGCACACGATGCTGCACTTGCTCTCGGTCGTCGTGCCGCTGCCCGTCACAGGCGGGTCCATCTCAGCCGACAAAGGCCGGCTCGACTTCCTGATGCCCGAGCCCCCGGAAGACAAACTGGCGCTCGAGGCGGAGCTCAACGCCCACATCGCCCGCGACTTGAGCGTCACGGAAGACTGGATTACGGGCGAAGAACTGGAGGCAAAACCAGGCCTCGTCAAAACCATGTCCGTCGCCCCGCCCAAAGGCGCCAGACACGTGCGCCTTGTGCGCATCGCGGACGGTGAAGCCCAAATAGACCTCCAACCCTGCGGCGGAACCCACGTCGCCCGCACGTCAGAAATCGGCGAAATCCGCTTTGGGAAAGTGGAGAAAAAGGGCAGGGAAAACCGCAGGATTGCAGTGCATCTGGTGCGGTGAGCAACGTCGCGCTGACTTTGCAAAAGCGCTTAAGCGCTTCGGAATGAAAGAGCGACGTTAAAGAATTCGCGTCAGCGTCACATTCCGAGCCTCTGCGAATTTGCTGCAGTGCAGCTTTACACAGTCAATGGCGGCCTTGAGCCATTAGCACTGGATGCAGCACTGAGAACGAATGGCAGCTGTAGCGGCGGCGCGGTGTATTAGGATGGTTCACCACATATTACGTGCGCTAGCTACTGCTTTTTGCGTGTACTCAAGAAGCATATTTTGGTTGTAGCAGTACCAAACTAACTCTTTGGCAAAGTCATCAAAAGTTGCGCCGTTTGATTTAGCCGAAGCGATAGCTTCTTGTGCTCGTTTTTTGTCCTTTGGGTGAATTCCAAACGGTGCCGTTGTAGCTGCCATACAGCCGGGTATTTGTTCCTGCCAAGTATTCATCTTCTTTCTTTGAATGTGGTTCCGTCAACAAGCTTTAGCCTAAACATCGTGCCCTAAACTTGAAAGTGGCCTTTGTCACAAGCGCAACCAATGCCCGGCTCGTCGCGCATATTAACCAAGCCGCTCCAATATCTGCCCGTGGGATGGTGTTCTGAGGTCAGTTCAGCGCGCTTTATGGTGGCTAAGCAATCCTACAGAAATTCTGTTCGTGACGGACACCAAAACACCAGCCCGCCGGAACGGGCAGGTGTTGGAGCGGCGCCTTCGGCTTGGTTCCGCTCCAAGTGGCACTTCGTACCAACATCAGCTTTGTGCTGCTGGCTTCCTTGCAGTTGCTCCACCTTTTCAAGCCGAAGAGAACATGTCCGTGAAAGTGCCGCAGACCTCTTGGGCGCGTTCTTGGGCGGAGTACGTCTTGTGTATCCTAAACATACCCAATTGCTGCTCTGCCTTTGGTCTCTTTTTGGGAAGGCAGCGGCTCCTTGAGGTCCAGTCCCGCCACCGCCCGCTCAGGTCATTCATTCTCAAGCTTTGCGCAGTCAGAGTCCTAACGCGCCACCGCCTTGGAAAGATTAGTCAACCATAAGATGTATTTGGCATACATTAGGCATACGTGGTGCATACGTTGGGGCATACATGGATGTGCAGGGTTAAGCTGCTGAATTTACGAGAAATTCCCCCATTTTAAGTCGACGTCGAGAGAAGACGTACCGTACGCTGCCCTTTGCAAATCTTTACGGCCCCGAACGTTGCGCTGGATCGCAGTGCATTTGGTGCGCTAGCCTTGATCATTCTGTTCAAGCAGAGCAAGGAGCTTGCCGGACTTATGAGCGACGAAATTGCAACTCAAGAAGATCAAAGCAAGGCAAACGAACGCCGCGCCAGTGGCGAGTTTGTGCGCGGTGTGAGCGGTTTTCGCGCTGCCCTAGGCACGCAAGAGTTCTCAGCAGAGCCCGGGCGCTATCATCTCTATGTCGCGCTTAATTGTCCTTGGTGCCATCGTGTGGCCCTGGCGCGCGCCGTTTTGGGGTTGCAAGAAAGCATTACGATGGATGTGGCCTTCCCAAACCGCACGGGCGACGCGGATCCCGCGGGCCCAAACCTTTGGGAGTTCAACCCAAGCCGCATCGCAACGCTGACACAAACCACCCTGCCAGAATGCACGATTGAGACAGGCACGGGCGAAGGCCTTCGCCTCGTCAAAGAGATCTACCAGCGCGAAGGCTCTGACGAGCAATCGGTGCCTGTTCTTTATGACAAACTTACAAAACGTATAGTCAGCAATGAAAGCGCCGAGATCATCCGCATGCTGGATGCCCATGCGGAGACTTTGGGGGCTCCACAAGAGCGTCCCAGACTGATGCGAGACGACAAGGAGACCCAAAAACGTATCTCTGACCTGAATGAGCGCATCTATGTCACGATCAATAACGGGGCCTACAAAGCTGGGTTCTCGTCGGATCAAGAGATCTATGCCCAGGCCTACACCGCCTATTTCGAAACGCTCGATTTCCTTGAACGGCTTATGTCAGACGGTCGCGCCTTTCTCACGGGCGAGCGCTTCACGGAAGCCGACCTGCGTCTTTTCCCAACGCTGTACCGGCATGATCCGGTCTATATGGTCCGCATGAAGCTCAACGGCGCAAGGATCCTAGACTATCCGCACCTCTGGCGCTGGCTCTGCCGTGTCTATGCGCTGGACGGGGTCGCTGAAGCAGGCTCGCTCCTCCACTGCCGCCAAGGTTATTTCGGAAGGTCCTGGAACGGCACGGTGCCTTTGGGGCCAACTCTTCCCATGCCTTATCCAGAGGCATACAGGCACCCAGAGCTTGCCGCGCAAGCCGTCAGTTAAAATAGGCACGGCGCTCCTCTAAAGTCGAGCTTGGCCCGCGCTTTATGCGGTTAAAGACATGCGGGGGCGCTCAGGAAGGCAACGCCACCTGCAGGACGACAGATTTCACCTACGACAGAATTTGCTCTGCGTTCGGCATCTGCAAAGCTTGAGCCTTGGATCGGGAATTTCACAGGATTGTCCAGTTTTGAACATTGGATGGAGCATTGGTAAGTACGGTTTTCTTCGGCGCGGTACACACGATCCGAGGCTTCTGCGAGTTTTCCCAACCCCTTTAGCAGCGGGGTCAGATTTGGATTGCGGGCAATCGCTTGACTGATGCTGGGCGCATTTGCAATTTCAGGGGGTTCGACCACATTGAGCCGATTGCGGCTTTGGGTGCCGCCCACATCGCGGTATCTGACCTGGCCATGTTCTGCGACAAGCTTGCCTTCGCTTTTATTGACCTGTTTGCACTCGTTGCTGTCCTTCCAAGCGTAGCATACTTCACCAGGTCCGGCTTGCCATTTGCCCACCCGCGTCTCGCGCGTCCAGCCTTGGGCGTTGTTAACCTGCTTGGAGTAGCTCGCAAGCCCATCGGGGCGGTGGAAGATATACTTCCGTTCTCGATAGCCTTCAAAAGAGATGTCATTTTGCACCGTATGATAGACCAATCCCGCCGCCACTTCTTTCGGGCTGGCGGGTTCGCCCTCGAGCGAAAAACAGGCCACGAGGCCGAAAAGCGAAAGAAGCGCAAAAAGTCTTATGAGCATATGGTCTAATCCTATGTATGGAGGCGCAACGCTATAGCTGCGGCGCTCTTCGTCAAGACTTAAGTGCACGTGCTGTCTTTCTAACTTTCTGAAAACAAACCGCGTTCAAAGACTGACCGGCCTCAGCTCTCTTCAATCCAGTACCGCAGCATATGGCGTCCATGGCCTTCAGCGCCATTTGTCACCCCATCTACAAATCGCGTGCGCCCGTGAAAAACGGCTGTGTCGACAGTCAGCAAGAGTTGAAAGCGATCCAAAACAAAGCGGTGCTGATGCCGGGCCATATCTAGCAGCGCATCAAGCACATCAAAGGCGCGTTGCTGTTCCATCGTGAGAGGAGCGCCTGCGCGGTCGTGAGCGCTTTCTATATAGCCACGCAAATACCTAAACCTTGGGTTGTCATCGTCCCCTTGAAGCACGCTGAGTTGAAAGAGCCCCGGGGTTTCTTGCATTCCGCGCCCTTCGAACCAAAAGGGTTGACGCAGTGTTTCCAGAATATCGGGATAGGGCTTTAGAGCGTCATAGATCGTCTTGGCGCGGACCAAGATGGTTTCGCCACCGATCTGGGCAGGGCACGCACAACCCAGTGCGATGTATTTCATAGCCTCTGCGCGGTTTACACTGTCGGTGTGTATGTCACCGCCATCCCGCGTTTGATGGTAGCGCGCGCCATCTGCAATAGATCCCTTGTGACGATCATAAACCTCAATAACCACGTCACCTGCTTCGTTTTGCGCCATCAGTGGCCCGAGCTGGGCGCAAATGCGATGGGTGGCTGACCGAAACGACGAGAGAGATTCACACTGGGTTGAAAGGTCAAGCAACAAAACGCTCTCGCGGGCGAGGAATTTGTCTATTTGGGTTTTGAGCTCACCCAATGCGCTTTCCGTGCCTGCGAGGGCCTCGGCGAGCGTTGGCAAGTGGCATGAAAAGGGTTGGGGTGTTTGAGCGATTGTCATCAAGAGGGCCTCATGGATCTATTGGGACCCTCTCAAAGATTGGCTGGCATTTGCAACGCTGAAAAATCAGACAATAGGCTGTCGAGGGAAGCGTAGAGCTTGGGTTGCGAAATTTTAACCTTCCTTGTTTCAGAGTGGTGAGAGTCATCACGCTTGGGTCGCGCAAAACAACCTATGATTGTTTTTGACATACCTTTGGCATACATGGTGCATACGTTGGTGCATACGTGAGTGATCATGCTTAAGATATTGGTATTGTTTGCAAAAGTCCTGATTTGGGGGTGGGTTTGGTGCCAAAGCACCGTACGGTGCCGTTACCAGAGTCCTAAGGTGCGTAACGTTGCGTGCGCCGCAGACATTTTGCGGAGCTGTTAAGCCGCAAGAGGCCTTGCACTCACGTCATGTTTTAGAATAGACCCAGCCTCGGACAGGTGGCCGAGTGGTCGAAGGCGCGCGCCTGGAAAGTGCGTAGGCGGGAGACCGTCTCGAGGGTTCGAATCCCTTCCTGTCCGCCACAAACTCCAAGACAAACAGTATCCAGGACCCCTGATTTTGGCGCGGTGGTTCTTCGGAGACGGCATCCTTGAAGGCCTGTAAACGCGCTACGGCACGTTTGCGGTTTGCGCCTTGGGCAGGCCGAGTTTGATACGCGTTCCGCCGGGATCGCTTTCGATCACGAGTGTGCCTTCATGGGCGTCGACAAACCCCTTGACCATTGAGAGCCCCAAGCCTGTACCTTTCCCGATATCCTTCGTGGTAAAGAAGGGCTCTGTAACACTCTGCACCAAATCCTTGGGGATCCCTTGGCCGTCATCTTCAATCTCCAAATAGATCATGTCGGACCGCAGCAGAGGCTGGTCTCCGAGCAGATCTTGCGGTGCTGACACGCTATTATCGAGCAAGCGAAGAGTGATATGACCCTGGCCTTCGATTGCGTCTATCGCGTTTCGGATCAGGTTCAAAAGCGCAGTTACGAGATGTTGTTCGTCCACGTTTGCCATGATCGAGTTGCCTAAAACATGGGTCGTCAACGTGATGGTTTTCGGGACGAGCGTTTTGCTCAGGGCACGGACTTCGGTAAGTGTCTGCGCCAAATCTACGGGCTTTATCGCAACCGGGGATTTGCGCGCATAGACAAGCAATTGACTAACAACACTTTGGGCGCGTTCCGCAGCACGATACGCGTCATCGACAACCTCGTTTCTGTCTTGCGTGGCCTGCATGTCTGCATGCAGTTCTAAATTGCCTTTGATGATGGCCAGGGTGTTGTTGAAATCATGCGCGATGCCGCCTGCGACCCGCCCAATGGCCGCCAGTTTTTCCTCTTGAGCCCTGTGCCTCTCGGCCTCTATCAATTTGAGCCGTTGTTCATAGGCACTCCAGATTGCAATCGCGACATAGAAAATGGCGAGAACAAAGACCAAGGCCAGCCCCAACTTAACCAGTAAATCGGGCGCGCGGATGATTTGTGAGATGCCGATGAACGCAAGTGCGAGGCCAAAAACGACGATTTGCGCGCCCACGAGCCATCGCGAGGTATCGAGCCGTTTTGTATGAAACATTGCGGTGGCAATAAAAACGGTCGTCCCAACGAGACTCAGATGAAGGTCTGGCGTGGCGGCCAAATAGGTGGGCAGCCAAAGAAAGGAGACATGGACACTGACCAAAAGCGCCTCTCCGATGTAGGCGTCTTTAGGGTTGTTGCTGTTCCGCTTCCTACGCAAGAATGACCATTGCACACCGTGTGCTATACAGTAGGCCAGGGGCCAAATCGCGGAAATGAGCCATCCAGTATGTAGGTAGAGCAGAAGCCCACCGATGGTGGAACCGACCAGACGCAGGGTGGCCTCGAAAGGGTCACGATACTCTGCAGCATAGAGGTCGTCGATGATCTGCGAGACGTCGCGCATCTTCCATCCTTGTAGCTGGGTTGATCTTTTAATGAAGACCTCAACCTGGCTTAGTCGTCCGAGGGCAGCACACCGCGGATCAAACAGCAAAGCTGTGGCATGTTTTAGCCGCATATTCTGCTTTGTTGTGTTGACAGCGCTACAAACATTCAACTGAGGGTGGAGCATCCGGGCTCCGGCAGTTCTTAGAGGCAAGTTCGCGGATAATTCAGCCTGACCGAGTTGGGGGCTGATGTCCGCTTTTGATCGAACTTTGACATCCGCACGACCTCACTTGGCAAGCGCTAAAAGAAAAAGAAGTGGTTTCTAAAAGGCAACCTAAGCCGAGCGCTCCCGTTGGATTTCGCTGGTAGACGCGATGTTTTCGGCTTCGTCGATCACATCAGAGTGGGGCGCGCACAGACTGTTTGCCAAGCGTCGCGCAATCGGCGCGACGGTTAAAGCAATCGGGAATGCGATAGCCCAGGAAATAGGCCAAGACTGCAGCCAAAGTCCGGCGAAACAGTCGACAAAACCGATATTGCGGCGAGTGCCGACGCCGGACATCAGGAAAGACATTATGCCGGCAAGGCAGAATGGGAAGACATAGCCAAAGTAGGGGGCGGGGATCACGAGGGTGCGTTCTTAAGACTTCTGGTTGCAATTCGGGCGCGCCGGGGAAGGAAGCGGCGCGCCCAAGATGGTCAGCTGGATGGAACGGTGTTGACGATCACGTCGTTGGTGATACGCCAGGTTCCGTCCGTGTCTTTGCGCCAGTTGACCAGATAGTTGCCCATGTCCATCGGGCTGCGGTCCCGCAAGGCCAGGATATAGTCACCCGTCTCAACCGCCATGTTCCCTTCAACCTCGACCTTTTGGATGTTCATAGGCAGTTGATCTGCAGGCGAGGCGAAGATGTCCGCAAAGAAGCCCATGGCGGCCTCAACGCCCTCTACTGGGGGAGTGCCAGCCGTCACTATCTTGACGTCCTCGGCATAAAGGCCGCGCATTTGTTTGCCTAGATAAGGCATGCCCAGGTGATCGGTCGAACGATACGGATCCTGGCGCGTGATCAGGGCTTCGATGCTGGACCAGGGGTTTGGCTCGCCCACGGGCCAATCGGATCCAGCGGTGACCATAGCACCTGCGTCGATCAAAGCGCGGGTCGGGAACTGCTGATGTGTACGCTCCATCCCGGTGTCGCGAATGCCGCCCATGTGCATTTCCGATGGATACCACATCGAGGGCGACAGTTTAGCTGCCAAGTTGAGGCGCGCATAACGCTCCCGATCTTCTCGGTGGACAAGGATGGAATGAGCCGCCTCATTGCGTGGGCCTTGGCCGCCCGTCTGACTACGAGCAATCTCGGCTGCGTCCAGCACCAGCCGGTGCGCGCCATCAGCCGAGACGTGGACTTTCAGAAACATGCCGTTTTGGTTGAGCTTGGCCATCACATCGCCGAGTGCTTCCGCGCTGACAAACGGCTCGCCTTTCCAGTCGGGCCCGCGACCATGGGCCGAGGGGTCGTTGTAGGGTTCGACCATTAGGCTGGTGCGGGCGTCCCTGATATTTCGTCATTCAGGGGCGGTTGATGTTGTGGCAACGAGCTAGGCGAGGGCCGCTCTGCGGGGTGTAGACGTGTTTGGCAGAGCGTTTTGCAAAATATGCAAAAGGTAAAATTTACAATATCACAGATATTTACGGCATTTGATATCCGCCAAGCGGAGCGCTAGGCTGGCTTTGCTCAATTGAGAAGGACGCTTTATTTGGACATCTTGCGCGCCATGCGGGTGTTCACCGAAGTTGCCACAAGTGGCAAACTTACGGCTGACAGCAAGGCGCTTGGGCTGACACCGTCGACTGCCTCACGCACCATCAGCGATCTAGAGGAATGGCTGGGCGAGCCGCTTTTGGTCCGTACGACGCGCAACGTGACCATGACCGCAGCAGGCCGGCGGTATCTTGCGGAATGCCAAAGGATCATTGGGTCTGCGGACGACCTTCGTAGAAGTTCCGACAAAGACGCAGACAAGGTCCGCGGTACCTTACGCGTTGCGGCCTCAACGTCTGTTCTAAGGTACTTCCAGCAGCCCGTCCTGGAAGAGTTTCTGGACGAGCACCCCGAAGTGTCGATCGCCATTGATGCGGGCGATGATCACGTCGACCTTACCCAGAACAAGTACGATCTAAAGACTTTGCGCTTTATTTGAATCGAAAGACGCAGTCTCTCCCTTCGGTCGAACGCGCCTTTCGACCAGACTGCCGCACTTAAAACGCAAAGTGCTGTAGCCCGTCGGATCGGTGTTCTGAAAAGCAGCAGTTTGATCGCGCAGAAGCTCACAGAGACCCGAACTCTGTTGGTTGTCGCGCCAAGCTATGTCGAGCGGAACGGGACGCCACAAACGCTTGAGCAGGTTCCAGACTTTGACTGCCTGGTGGACAGCGTACCCCGATTTGGCAACCGCTGGCTTGTGATCCCGGGTCGCAAAATTGAAAGCCGTGCCATGATCCAAGACGGCGAAGCGATCCAAAGCCTCGCAGTGGACAGTCAGGGTATCGCTTTCTTACCAGACTTTGTAGTGGCTGAAGATATCCGCGCTGGCCGACTGATTGAACTTTTTCCAGATGCGCCTAATCAACAGCCGGTGGGGCTCTTCGCCGTTTACTTTTTGCGCGATCATGTATCCCCTGCGGCGCGCGCCTTTTCAGCCTTGGCGCATGACGTAATTAAGAAGGCGAGACATTAAGCTTTGCCTTCGCGTAGAGCTTCCGGGTATCGCGGCTGGTGGCCTGGATGTGGGACAAGACGCAGTCGTCACCTTACATTTTCAACAAAACTGAGCCAGAGCGATTGCCTGATGCAACCATGTCATGTGCTTTTGCACAGTCTTGGAGCTTGAGGACCTCGGAGACGCGAAGGTCGAGTGCTTTGCGTTTCAAAAGATCTGTTAGTTGCGCCACAGCTTGGTCCCGCTGTGCCTCTTTTAACAAATAGACCAGGACCAAATCTATGGTCACCGCTTTGAACATCAGCGGATAGAACGGCAGCGTCGGGGTCATGTCCTTGGCCGATCCAAATGAGGCGATTGTCCCGCCTTCTGCGATGATAGCTGTATTCGTTTCTATATTTTTGCCGAATTCGACCTCGACGATACGGTCGAGCAATAAACCATCTGTTGCATCCAGGATTTGCGCTTCGAGATCTGGGTCAGAATAGTCAAAAACATGGTCTGCGCCTGCGGATCTGGCGAACTGCATTCCCTCTTCGCCACGTGCTGTCGCCAGAGTTTGAGCCCCGGACGCTTTGGCCACTTGAACGGCCAACCTGCCCACTGTGCCTGCGCCGCCGCTGATCAAAACGGTTTGCCCGTCTACAGATCCGCCGCCTAGGACCGCATGCGTTGCGGTCAGGCCTGGAATGCCCAGTACCGCACCCTCAATAAAAGAAGTGTCGTCTGGAAGTGTGACGGCCTGCGCTGAGGGAAGCGCGATATACTCTGCGGCTGTGCCAAAGGCCCGTTGCCACTGTCCGTTCCAAATCCAAACCCGCTCGCCAATGCGGCTCATGTCCACGCCTTCGCCTACGGCCTCGATGACACCTGCACCATCGCTGTGTGGAATAATATTGGAGAAGGGCGGCTCCGTCACACCGGGGCGCCCCCCTGCGCGAGCTTTCACATCAGAGGGGTTCACGCCGGAGGTTGCGAGCCGGACCAACACGTCTCCTGCGCTGGGTGTTGGGGTTGGCAGGTCCTGCAGCATCAGCACTTCGGACGCTGAGCCGAAACGAGAATAAGTGATGGCGCGCATGGGATGCTCCTTCTTGATCGCTTGCCGTACTAGCACATTTATCCGCGCGCTTTGCTCCAAAAGTAGGAACGAGCTGAGCCTCAAGTTACTTTTTGCTTGAGGTGACGGTTCTTAGCAGTGTTAGCCTTGTGCCAGAGGCAAAAAAATCAAAATCGAGGGCGTATGGCAGGCAAGCGGCTTATTTTTCAATTGGGCACCAACAATTGGCAACGAAATGGCGAGTTTGCGCCCGGCTCAGGAATATTGCATGAAGCGCACCACAATGCTTTCAACCTGCTTCCTGAAACTGAAAGCTATTCCATCTATCCATCAAAGACCCAACGGTTTGAAGAAGAGCGCGTGCGCGTCTTTGCTTTGGATCACGACATTCCAATTTGTGAGTCGATTTCTCCGGTCAGCAGCTACCGCTGGCATGGAATGAGTGAACCGGAGGTTGCCGCTTATCGCGACAGGCTTACGCGCGAAGTCGGAGACTGGATGGCGGAAATAGAGCACCGCACGGGCGAGGAATTCCAACTTGCAATCGCGCATCATACGTTCCTCAATCCACTTGTCATGAGAGATGTAATTCGAGCGCGCGTTCAGGCGGGGCGCAATCCGATTCCATTGATCTGCTTTGCGCATGGCACAGCGCTGAAAATGTACGCAGCTGAGAAGCGCCGGGACAATCCAGACGAGTTTCCCTATCGGTTTCTTCCCATGATCCAAGATGAAGGAGTCTTTGATTTTGGGAACCCGAAAGGAAGTGTTGATATGGTGGCGGCCATTTCAACCGACCAAGTTGACGCCTTCCTAGATGTCTTCCCTCAGTATCCAAAAGAGCGTCTGCATTTGTCTCCAAACGGGTTCAACCACGCAGTATTTTATCCGCGCACTGAGCCGACGCGCTCAATCGCCGAGCGCTTAAAGCCTATCGCGGATTATGAGACCAAGCCTTATGAAGGCAGTCGCCAAGCGCCTCGCAAAATCGGTGCGGATTATGATCATATCGTAGCCTTCTGCGGTAAGTTCGCGGATTGGAAGCGGCTGGATGTGTTATTGAAAGCTGCGGCTATTTACGAACCCCTGCTGCCGAATGTAGCAACGGTGATCGTGGGGTCTGGCCCGCATGAAGACCAGGTCAAAATGCAAGACTTGGCTTTGGAGGATTTGTCACTCGAGAATACACTCTTTCTGGGGCCGCGAGGACAGGATGAGCTCGCCCATATTTTTAGCGCTGCTGATATCGGCTGTTTCCCGTCAAAGAACGAGCCGTTTGGGTTGGTCTTTATCGAATGTATGGCCTGTGGAACCCCTGTTATCGGGGCCAATTCCGGTGGTCCGAAGGACTTTGTGACAGACAGCGTTGGCGCTCTCTTCGAAGAAAGTGTTGATAAGGACGCCCTGGCACTCCGGCTTGCAGAATTGATCCTCGCCGCCGTGCGTCAGGATTGGAAGACGCAAAAAGGTCCAACAGCGGCCCGATATGCAAAAGATGGGTTCAGTGTAAACGCGCAGTGCGAACGCCTTCTTGAGGCGATCGATGCGCTACCAGGCGCCTAGAGCACGGGCGTTTTTTCGCGGCTGGGCCAAGCACGAAGCCGTCGGCTCTTGGTTACAGCGTTTGACGAAATTCCTGAGATATCGTGCATCAGCGAACGCGTTGAAACCAAAGGTTTCAGGCAGCATGAGGTGATTCAGTTTTTTCGCATAACGCTTTAGGGCACCGCAATCAGATGATTGTCAAAGGCGAGGTTATGCGCCGCAAGTTGTGACAAAGCGCGCGTGTTCGTGGAGAAAACTTGTCCCAAACCGTTCGTGAGCAGGGTCACTCCTTGAGCAGATGTCGTCACACCACATACGTCATGCGCCCGGTAGTTTTGCGCCGCGTGATCTTTCAATCCAAACAAAAGCGCCGCGTGGCCACGCGGTGACGTCGCAACAAAAGCGTCAGCACCAACGGCTGCGACGCTGCCAATGTATCCTTTCAAAGACCGAAGTTGTGTTTCATCCACGTCTTCGAAGTGAAGACCTCCCTTGCCTGAATAGGTCCCAAACAGAGCGGGCGTTTCAAAAACATCGCCTTGCCATTGGCAACCAAACCCAATGGTACCGTCCGGCAATGCAGCGATATGCCTGAGAGAATTGAGGCGCATGGATGGGGGAAGTTCGGTTTGATCCTTCAAGGTGCCAGAAATGCTCATGATCGATAGATTTGACCGCATGGACAACAGATTCAGTTTGTCGCGGCCCGAGTTTGGGTGCGTGCGGATCCCACCGTTGGCAACGGCGAGATCTCCGTTGGGCAGCAGAATAATTTCATGCGGTCCAATGCCGCCTGAAGAAAAATCCCCGACGCGCGAGAACCCTTGCTGTCTTTCCCAAACCCCGATCCGCCCTTCGCCGGTTTCATACAGGTTTTCCGTGGTGAACAGATATCTCCCGTCTCGCGAGAAGGTGGCATGACCGTAGAAATGATGCCCTTTCGGCGCGTCCAGTCTCTGTTTAGCTTTGCCTTCCAAGCAGTTGATCACAAGCGCAAAAGTCCCTGGTCTTCGCGAAATGGCAACAACTTCTGCGTCACTAGGATGCGCCGCAGCGGCATGGCCGCGGTCTGGCAGCGGGACCTGAAAAACGAGGCTTCCACGTGCGCTCAGACCAACAAGTATATGCTGCCCGTCGGACCTCTTAGCTGCGCTGATCGCAACAGGCTTGCCTACAGAAGCCCATCCTTTTGATGGCAGGAAGGCAGTCGCTGCGAGCCCTGCCAAAACATCTCTGCGCTTGGGCATGTCAGTCTCCGTCGAGGGAATTAAACCCAGCCGTAATGCCAAGCGGCTTGCCGATTTCTTCGTTCACCGCGTTTCGAATGTCGTTCACGGTGCGCTGGAGGGCTTCGACGCGGATGCGCTCAACCGGGTTGGCAACGCCCGCGAGAGCTGGGTCGTCTAAGCTTGCAGCCCGCTCTTTTGCTGCGGCGAATGCGGCTTTGGTTTCGCTCAGATCTCCATCGAAAAAGGTGGTCGTAAGATCCTCGAGAGCATTAAGCGTGAGTACAATATGCCTAAGCGATCTTTCTGATCTGCGGGCTTCTGCCCGTCTTGGGCGGGGCCGTTCGAAACTGCCCAAAGGACGGCCAAGTCTTTGATCATGCAGAAACTCCAAGCCAGTCGACAAAGCTGTATAAAGCGCACGATTTACCTCTTCGTCGGATTGGAAACGCGCATTTCCTGACGCGCCGGCTGTGGTCATACGGTCCGCGAAGGCCGGCCAAGCGCTTTCAAGGGCCATAGCTTTGCGCGACAATCCCTCAGCAACAGCACGCACAAATTTACAAGCGTATTCAGCATCGGGCTGTGGATCGTACAGCAGTCTTTCAAGAGCCGTAAAACCTTGCGCCGCAGCAGAGACTTCTCCGAACTGATCCGGCGCATTCACGATCGGATCAGCAAAGCGCGTCAGCCGAGCAATGGCTTTGCCTGTGCTGTCTTTTGGATCTGGCCAAAACGACATCGCGAGGGCGAGACCTTGATCCTCCAAAGGGCCAAACTGGATATGCGAAATGCGGATCCAAGCGTCATAGGCCGTGTGAAAAGCGGGTGTGATGGCCTCAGGCGCGCAGGTTTCCTCGGCAACGTTCGAGAGATGTGCGGTTGCCTCCACCAAGGTGCTGTATCCTGGTGCAATATGATCGGTAAGGACGTCATCAATATCCGCGAGCCCTGGTGTGGCGACGCAAGTGAGCAAAACAACAAAGCGTTTCAGCATTAAAGGCTCTCCAGAAAACGAATGAGCGCAGCGCGATCTTCTGACGGCATATCGATAACGCGTTGCTTGGCGGGTTCGGCTTCTCCGCCATGCCATAACACGGCTTCCAACAAGGACCGGGCGCGGCCATCGTGTAAGAAAAAGGTATGCCCAGAGACCGTTTCGGTAAGACCGATGCCCCAGAGCGGGGGGGTACGCCATTCTTGGCCGTTCGCGCGACCTTCCGGACGATTGTCTGCCAGGCCTGGGCCCATATCGTGGAGCAGCATGTCCGTGTAGGGCCATATGAGCTGAAAGCTCTGCTCGGGTTGATCTGGCAAACGATGCGTCACAAATTTTGGGGTATGGCACGCGGTGCAGCCTGTTTCATAGAACACTTGTTTGCCCTTGAGAACGTCAGGATCGTCAACATCGCGCCGCGCCGGTACAGCGAGGTTTGACGAATAGAAGGTGACAAGCTCAAGTCCTGCGATCCCAATTTCTGCATCGTCATGTATGGGCGTATTGCCATCAGGTGCATCGCGACAAAGCCGCTGCGCTGCCGAGCATTCCCCATAGCCTGCGGGATGCAAAGGCGTGGAAATCCCAATGTCGCCCCTGAAGGCGTCAGCCGATTGCTCCCAAACCGAAGGTTGGCCAGCTTTAAGGCCGAAGCGACCTAACATGGGGACACCATACTCGCGTGACATAACGATCTGAGCGCGCCCAGATATGCCATCGCCATCAAGATCTTCGGGATCCGTGAGGGCCAAAATATCGGCGGTAGGGATGGCGTCGAGGAGACCAAGACCAATCATTTGCGGAGCGATGCGTGGCGATATCATCATCTCTGAGTGAGTTGGCCCGTAACCCAGATCAGTGAGCCTGTAAGTCGGCTTGCGCAAATGTGCTGTTTCGCCGCCTGAAAGCGCAATCTCGGTCTCTTCATAGCTAATCTCGACGCGCGCCTCCGTGGCATGTCCTGCAATGCCAAAGTCTTGAATTTGGTGTCCATAGGTCGGTTCTGGGAGCGAGGCGAGGTAATCTTGGATCTCTGGGATGTCTGGGCCGCCGGGGATGGAGACCCGCATCAGCATGGAAACCAGCGTATCGTCCGGACCGCTGGGCGGATGGCCACGTCCATCCTTCAGGTGGCACCTTTGACAGGAGCGCGCGTTATACAGCGGGCCGAGCCCATCAGAGGCGAGAGTGGAAGAGGGTGAAGACACCCAGAGCTTTTTGAAAAGCCCGTTGCCCACTTTGAAATCCAACTCGCGTTCGAAACTGATGTTGCCAGAGGCTTGGCTAAAGGCATTGGAGGTATCACGCGGCCGAACTGTCGCGCTGCCGGCTTGATTCGCCTCAAATCGCTCAGGGCGCGAAAAATCGCTTGTGGGTTGCACGACACCTGCGATCCGTGACGCTTCTTCAGACGTTCTGGGCGTGACATTGAGGTGTAAGTCCTCAAGAGCACCCTCCGCGTAAGCGTTTTGTGACAAAAAGCTTACAAAAACCATAAGAGATACGCTTGAGATAATCTTCATCTCTTATAAATATACTCGGGAATGCGTCGAGGCGAGCGCCTATTGTGATGCAAACTTGAAAGTTGGTGCGACATGGTGCCCTTAGAGCAAACAGCGGAAAGAGCCGCACAACCTAACTCTGCGTTGCCTTGGCCTGAGGTTGCGCAGAAAGAGGTCATGTTTGGCCCTGAGGTTATAGCTTTTCTTAACCATCTTCGATTTGTTGCGATGAGCTGTCGCGTCAAGCCACGGACCGATCTATTTCAAGCCTGTGCGCTTCTTCAAATCGATAATTCCGCAACGCGCGACGCGCACGCCGAGGCTCTTATGCGGTGCCTGGGCGAAGCCTTCGGCAAACCTGCTCGGCTGCTGTCTCCAGGAACTCATGAGACGACCTTTGACGAGCAGTGGCTGATGCGCCTTGGAAAGGCCTGTGCGGAGCGCGACGAGGGCACCCAGCGTTTCCTTTTGAACTCTCGAATAGCCTATGAAAATAGGCGTTTGGTGCGCTTTTTGATTACTCGGATTTCCGAGTGTTTTTCTCTGATTTAGAATTATTCTAAAAACTTCTTGCCTCTGCTGTAGAGTTGCCTAGTTATAGAGCAGCGCCAGCCAGCAGTGTTGCGAGCCAGCTCTACAAATTTCAATATCCGGGGAGTCGAAATGACCCAGACAGCTGTTGCGCTTTCTACAGATGCGCGCGTCGCCATTGTGGAAGCGTTGAACCAATCCGTCGCAGAAACCGCTGTGACTACGATGCTTGCCCAGAACTTCCATTGGAACGTAACAGGCATGGCGTTTGGTCCGCTGCATGACCTGTTTCAAAAAATCTACGAAGACCACTTTGTGGCGCAAGACGACTTGGCTGAACGCATCAAGGCGCTTGATGCGCACGCGGAAGGCACGCTGGCCGGAATGCTCAAGCGGTCCAAGATCTCTGAACACAATGGCCGTGCGAACGATCGTGAAATGATCAAAATTATGCAAGAGGCGCAGGAAACACTTGCGGCAACTCTGGCTGGTGCGGGTGCAATGGCGGCAGAGCACGGGGACACCTTGACCGAAGACCTGTGTATTGCACGCGGTCAGGAACACGAAAAATTCGCTTGGTTCCTACGCTCGCATCTCGCGTAGCCCGCGGGAAAATAAAGCACTGCTTCTTTGAGGCAGCTACCCATGCCACCCAGCCACCCACCGGGCGCCAGGCAGCGAGGTAGCCACCTTAAGTGCTGTTTTCGGCTTCACCGAAAACGGCGGGGGGTCAAGCCACGTCTCGTACAGCCGGGATTGGCTTGACCTTTTTCTTAAGACACTTCCGCAAATATTGGGGCGCCCAATGGCGGTATTTTCCTAGTCGGGATTGCTGACCGATTAGCATCTCAACAAAAGCGTCGCGATGTTTGTTTTTCTTCAGCTCTTTGAACAAAGACTTCTGGGCTTTTGTCATTGAACATCCCAAGCAATGACCTTCGCGTTTGAACTTACAAACATCGATGCAGGGGCTTGGGGTTTTTTCTTTGTCTGACTTGGCCATGGAGTACCTTGCAAGGTGGCTGCGCCAGGGCGCAGCCGAGCTGGGTGTTTTCCCTTTATTGGAAGACTGCGTTTGGATTGTCGAGGCTGTCTGATCCTTCAAACTCGATTTCGTCAACGCCAAGCGCTGCCACGGCGCGCTCAATCGAACGCGTTTGGTCAACAAGCGCATTAACCGCGCCCATGATCAACGCTTCGCCCTTCGCGTTGCCGCGCTCAAGCATCATGTCGTAGGCGAAACCAGCTTCCGCAGCTGTTTTCATTTCCGACATTTCAAACATGGTTGCGTTGAGTTTGGCTGTTAGCTCAGCATCAACACCCGCATCGGCGGCTGCCACAAGCGACGAAAGCGACGGGCCCGATACAACTGTGCCGTCTACGCGCGTGTAACCACCGAGGTAAACGTTCCGGATGCCCAAGGCATCGTAGAAATGGCTGTTGTGGGTGTTGTCGGCAAAACAATCGTGCTCTTCTTCAGGATCGTTGAGCATGACACCAAGCTTCATCCGCTCACCAGCTTGCTCACCATAAGACAGCGAGCCCATGCCCGTGAGGATCGTGCTGATGCCGGCGTTTTCGTCTGCGTTGAGTTGGCCGCGAGCGTCCCCGCCAGCCTGCCATTGCGCAACCATCCATTCCAAATCGGACACCAGCAGCTCCGTTGCCGCTTTTAGATAGTCACCGCGGCGGTCGCAGTTCCCGCCTGTGCAAACATCTCCCATGGCATAGTCTGTCCAAGGGCGATTGCCGGCACCAGGGCCATGACCGTTCAGATCTTGGCCCCAAAGAAGAAATTCGATGGCATGATAGCCAGTGGCTACATTGCTTTCGACCTCGTCGGCCTCATGCAGCGCGCCTTCGAGCAATGCTGGTGTAATCTCCGCTGCATCGATCGTTTCGCCAGACAACGTAAAGCTTGGGTTGGCGATGACATTGAGCACTGCATATTCGTTTTCATCTGTCGCGCCGCCATAGCTGGCGTCAACATAGTCAATCAAACCTTCATCGAGGGGCCAAGCATTCACTTTGCCCTCCCAGTCATCCACGATGGCATTGCCGAAGCGGTAGACCTCGGTTTGTTGGTAGGGCACACGCGAGGCCAGCCAAGCCGTTTTTGCCGCTTGAAGATTTTGTGCGGATGGCGCTTCCACCAGAGCGTTGACCGCGGCCAACAGGGTTTGCGCTGTGGTCAAGCTGTCTTCATATTTCGCAAGCGCGATGTTGGCGTAGTTGTCTAGGACGGCGGATTTATCCGCAAAAGCAGGTGTTGCGGCAAGCAGCGCCGTGCCCAAAGCTGTTGTGATAGAAAGTTTCATTATGGTTATTTCCTTTTTTTGGCTGACCTAGTGCAGTCGTACGACATTTTGTTCGGTCCCCGATGCGTAGTCGGGCAAGCTAGACCGAACCTCGCGCGCGGAAACCCCAACTTGATGAGCAAGCAAGGCAATTTTCTCGGCGTTACCAGGTCCGGCAATCAACGCTGCCATAAGCGCTGCATTACTGTGATGGCGATCCGCCGCAAATCCGACGAGATGAAGAAAGGCGCTTTCGTCAGCGCCAAGGCACGAGCACTCAACGTCATGCCGTACAAGCGGGCGGCGGGCGTTTGAGATGATCACGCGCAGAAGACTGTCAAAGGCTTTATAGGCGGTCTGAGCCGTCTCGGCTGGCAAAGCCTGAAGGTATTCGTGCAAGATCTGCTCTTGTCCTCGCGGCCCTTCGCACCAAAGACGAAGGCGGCGCACAAGCGACGCCTCCCATTCATCCAAACGATCCAAAACGCCCACAGGCGCGCCACCTCTGGCGTGTTGTGCTGGCGTCATTTTGTTAGGATCAATTTGCCCGCGCGGGTAATACGCAAATAGTAAGTTTGATCATCTAGAACGATGCAAACCTGACTGCCGTCTCTCACAAGTTCACGGGCATCGTATGTATCAATGCTTTGCATAGGTTGAGCCGCAGTAGGCTTCGGGATGTCTGTCATAATCATGGCGTCCGCTCCAGATGGTCAAGCATCTGTTCCAATTGTTGATCCGTTGGATAAAATCCGGACAAAGCACCGAAAAGCACTTCGCGTGGGCAGCTGCGTTCCTCATGATCTTCCGTTTTGGAAGACCTTTCAGTTCGGTTGTCACCCATCCGGTTTCCCCCATTATGTAGAGCCATTCTCTTCAAAGCAGCGACGCAGCTTCGGTAGGTCAGACTCGCTGATTTAATGTTGAGTGAAATACTCGGAATAGTCAATCCCAACAAAAATAGTCAGAACTACAAATGTCGAAATTTCCATGTGATCCCACCGAGGACAACTCTCAGATGGATCGTGCGAACGGCGGGTATAAGCTTAATTTCGGCGAGAGCTTGGAGCGTCGCGGAAATCCCTAGTCTGAGCCTGCTAGGTGTCTTTTTTTTGCAGTGCCCTTGCTCCGTGCGCAGACCAGCGAAGAGCCAAGCACGCAAGGCCAAGGAGATGCCTTGCAAATCAAAGAAAGTTGCTTCAGTAAAAGCCGACTTTTTTTATCGGAAAACAGTGCTACGTGAGTGGATCAACGCTGTTGCCGATGCGTTCGAGATCCTTGTTGGTGGCATCTGCCCATCAACTCAATTGACCGGAGACGACCTATGTTATCGAAACTCAACGTCAGTGCTGTTCTGCTATTCGCTTTGACAGCTCCTGTTTTTGCCGAAGGTGAGGTTAACCTCTATTCATCGCGGCACTACGATACAGACGATCAGCTGTACGACGAGTTTACAGAACAAACAGGCATCGTCATCAACCGGATTGAGGGTAAAGGCGATGAGTTGATTGTTCGTCTGACTGCCGAAGGCAAAAATTCTCCAGCTGACGTGTTTATCACCGTCGACACATCGCGGCTTGAGCGGGCTAAGAATGCAGGCATATTGCAATCCATCGAGAGCGAAATCCTTGAAGAACGCATTCCGTCCAATCTTCAAGATAGCGAGAATCAATGGTTCGGCTTCTCGCAACGGGCGCGTATTATCTTTTACAACAAGACGGAGGTCACTGACCCGCCGTTGGATTACCTGAGCCTTGCAGACCCAAGATATCAAGGTTTGGTGTGCCACCGCTCCTCTTCAAATGCATATTCGCAAACATTGTTGGCAAGCATTATCGAGAATCATGGAGAGGACGTGGCCAAACAGTGGGCCGATGGCATGGTCGTTAACTTTGCGCGCGAACCACAGGGCGGCGACACGGACCAATTGCGTGCCTTGGTTTCGGGAGAGTGTGCAATTGTGGTCGCCAACAGCTATTACTTTGCCCGCGTCTTGCGCAAAGGCGTAACCGGTATCCCGGAAGAGGCGCTGCCAAATATTGGTTGGATCTTCCCAGCTCAAGGAGCTGAGGGTGCGCATATGAACCTATCAGGTGCTGGCGTTGCGGCGAATGCGCCGAACCGTGAAAACGCAATCAAGTTTTTAGAATATCTTAGCAGCACTTCGGCCCAGCAGTATTTCAGCGGTGGCAACGATGAGTTTCCAACGGTTCCGGGCGTGCCCTTGAGCGCGTCAGTGGCGGCTTTAGGGACCTTTGAGGCTGATGAAGTTGACCTAAGCGCGGTCGCCAAGAACGTGCCAGCTGCCATTGAGATCTTTAACGAAGTCGGTTGGTACTGAGTGTCGTGCCCCCCAAAGAAACCATGCAACTGAACTTGTGAAACATCCTTGACTCTAACAGTCAGAAAAATCACAAGGCCCGTAATCCCGACTTTAAAACTCGGGTTTAGTCAGAGAGGAACTCGTATGAAATTCGCCTTGAAAATGGGTACCGTCGCGGCAACAGCAGCTTTGCTGTCGTCTGCAGCATTTGCAGAAAGCTATGGCCCGTATCCGATCACTGAAAAATCCTACACTGGGGATAAAACCAACTCTGTCGCTTACACCGGTCAGGTCGCGCGTAACATCATGATCGACAGCCTCAAGTCGCTGGCCGGTCAAGCCAACGGTGGCGCAAACGCCGAAGAGCTCAAAGCAACCATGATGCTCTACTTCGCCCGCGCCAACAAAGAAGACCTGGCGATCGTGTCCCACAAGGGCAAAGACGGCTTCCCGATCACTCAGACCATGGTTAACGAAATCTCGTCCGGCTCGAACCTCGTGGGTAAAACCTATGGCGGTCTCGTTCCAGGATGGCCCGGCAACAAAACCGGTGCAGAAGTCATCGAACACATGATCCACCACGCGGCCATGTCTGACGGTGGTGACAGCCCAGAGCTCGGCTACAACTGGGGTCAATTGATCCAAAAGTTCCTGATCGGCGCGGTGAGCTACAACCAGGTTGTGGACAACTACCTCGACGAGAAAATGACCGCTGGCAACAAGCCAAACAACAAACCTTACAGCAACGGTGCCGCCTACACTGGTAAAGAGCACAGCTGGGACGAAGGCTTCGGCTACTTCGGCGCGCCTGCAAACGCTCTCACCTTGGACGCAAACCAAGCTTACAACATCAGCAAGAAAAAAGACCTTGCTGCGGGCGACGCGAACGGCGACGGCACGATCGACCTGAAAACCGAGATGACCTTCGGCAATGCCTACTACGCGGCTGACGCTGACAAATCCGGTACCGACTACCTTGCAACCATCACCTCCGCCTTCATCGAAGGCCGCAAGGTGATCACTGCAGCAGACGGTGAAGCGCTTTCTGAGGCTGAGCTCGATCAGGTTCAAGCTTATGCGGCGACCATCGCAGACGAGATGACCAAGGTTCTCGCGGAAGCGACATTCAAGTACGCCGGTTCGGTTTACAAAGACATCGAGAAAATCCGCGCTGACAAAAACAACATCAGCGACGATCTCTATGCTGACTACATGAAGCACTGGGGCGAGCTCAAAGGCTTCGCTATGGCGCTGCAAACCGGCAAAGAGAACCTGGGCGGCACAGCCGTACGGTTGAACCGTTTGATCGGTTACGGCCCACCCACCAGAGACGAGTCCGTTGTGACGGGCATCGATGCGGACGGCAACTTCCTCAAAGAAGGCAAAATGTCTTGGAACGCTTACCAGCTCAACATGCTGAAAGTGCAGGACATCTTGATCAAATCCTTTGGCGTTGAGGCCCGCAAGAACGACGGGACGGAAAATCTTGCCGCGCTGATCAAGACCCTTGATACAGACTCTGGCGGAGCCGAGACTGACTAATCCAACGTGGCGGCACCTTTCGAGGTGCCGCCCTGCTATCCGGAGCGAAGCATGGACCTACTGGACCAGATATTTAGCCTTTTCTCCGACTTCATAAACCCAAAGAAGCGTGTCTTTGTGGGGTATTTGTTTCTGTCCTTCTTGCTTGGCTTCGCGTGGTTGGTCTTTTTTCGTGGAAGCAATTTGCGCTCTGCAGTGCAGAGACTCTTTGATCGCAAAATTTGGTTCTCTGACTCGGCCCAAGCAGACTACAAAATCTTCCTGATCAATCGTATTTTTACGGGCTTTATCTCGCCATTGTTATTAACTCAGGTGGCGATTGCGACGGCCATTTATATGGCTTTGGTGCGCAGCGATCTGGACCTTTGGGGCGTTTATGAGGGCGCTCCTGCTACTTTGGTCATAGCCCTGTTTTCTACCGCCATGTTTGTGGCCGATGATTTCACCAAATATCTGATGCATCGCTGGATGCACAAATGGCCTGCGCTTTGGGCAATCCATAAAGTACATCATTCTGCGGAAACGATGACGCCTATGACTGTATATCGTGTGCATCCGTTGGAGGGCGTTCTCTATGCGACCCGAAGCGTCATGGCGCAGGGTCCAACCATCTCTATATTCTATTATTTCTTCGGAGAAGGTGTGAACCTTTACACGGTTCTTGGTGTCAACGTGTTGGTGTTTATTTTTCATGTAACCGGCTCAAACCTGCGCCATTCCCACGTCGATATCAGATATCCGAAATGGATGGAGCATCTTCTGATTTCTCCGGCACAACATCAGCTTCATCACTCCATTGCTGAGGCGCATTATGACAAGAATTATGGTGCAGCTTTGGCAATTTGGGATTGGCTTTTTGGATCGCTGCATCTGTCGGAAGGCCAGCACGATATGGAATTTGGTTTGCGTGCGAGCGAAGCGCATTCTGCGACAAGCTTACGCGTCATGTACCTGCGGCCCTTTGCTGAGATTTATCGGGCTGGGCAAAATACAGCCAAAAGGGTGGGCGTATTTCTCGTCCGCTCAATGCGTTATGTGCGGAGCCCTTTGGGGGACACTCACTCTTCAACGCATAAAGTTGACTAAAACACTCGGTTAAATCTTGAGTCTCCTCAGTAATTCCGTTATCAGACGGTGACCAAGCCGCAGAGTTGGGCATAGCGCCCTTTTACGCCTGATTCCCAGAAGTTATGGAAGGAATGACTTGGCTTAATGCTTTAGTGTTAATAACTTGACAAAAGATTTCCC
>JBCDCE010000005.1:0-85653 GCA_039182515.1 Pseudomonadota bacterium
GGCTGACCTAGCCGTTGGTCCACGTCATGAACTGGATCTTCCAGTTGGTCGGCAACTTTGGCGTCGCCATTTTGGGCGTTACCGTTCTGATCAAGATTTTCTTCTTCCCGCTGGCCAACAAGTCCTATGCGTCAATGGCCAATATGAAGAAGATGCAGCCTGAAATGACCGCCATTCGCGAGCGCTTTGCCGACGACAAACAGGCCCAGCAAAAGGAACTGATGGCACTGTATAAGAAAGAGAAGATCAATCCAGCGGCCGGCTGTTGGCCCGTTCTGATCCAGATCCCCGTGTTTTTCTCGCTCTATAAGGTGATCTACGTCACCATCGAAATGCGCCATGCGCCGTTCTTTGGCTGGATCCACGACCTTTCAGCGCCGGATCCAACTTCATTCCTGAACCTGTTTGGCCTGCTGCCCTACGATTCACCTGCCTTCTTGGCCATCGTTGCCGTCGGCATCTGGCCATTGATTATGGGCATCACCATGTTCATTCAGATGCAGATGAACCCGGCACCGCCGGACCCAACCCAGCAGATGATCTTCAAGTGGATGCCGGTCGTCTTCACCTTCATGCTGGCGACCTTCCCTGCGGGTCTGGTGATCTACTGGGCTTGGAACAACTTCCTGTCGATCCTTCAACAAGGTGCGATCATGAAGCGCCAGGGGGCGAAGATCGAATTGATCGATAACCTCAAGGCGATGTTCGGCAAGAAAAAACCCGAGTCCAGTTGACCCGGGTTTTAACTATCCTGCGCATCACATAAACAATTCTTTATATGCCCTTGCATCCCGTCGTTTCGGCTGCTAAACCGCGTCCGAATAGATCCCGCATGCGTGCGGGCATGTTTCCCTGTATCGTTGAATAAATTGCAATAAGGATGCCTGTCATGGCTGAAAACGACTACATCGTAAAAGATATTTCGCTGGCCGATTTTGGCCGCAAAGAGCTGGACATTGCTGAAACAGAAATGCCGGGCCTGATGGCGCTGCGCGAGGAGTTTGGGGCATCAAAACCGCTGAGCGGTGCGCGCATTGTTGGCTCACTCCATATGACGATCCAAACGGCCGTTTTGATCGAGACTCTCGTCGCGCTGGGCGCAGACGTACGCTGGGCCTCTTGCAACATCTTCTCCACGCAAGACCATGCTGCTGCTGCCATTGCCAAAGCGGGCGTACCTGTGTTTGCGATCAAAGGTCAAAGCTTGGAAGAGCATTGGGATTACCTTGATAAGTCCTTCTTGTTCGAAGACGGACCCAACATGATCCTCGACGATGGCGGTGACGCGACGCTCTATGTGCTTCTTGGCGCACGTGCCGAAGCGGGCGAAGAGATCATCCCTGTGCCAACCTCCGAAGAAGAAGAAGCGATCAAAGCACAGATCGCCAAGCGCATGAAAGAGAGCCCAGGCTGGTTCACCAAAGTGCGTGATCAGATCAAAGGCGTATCCGAAGAGACCACAACCGGCGTTCACCGCTTGTATGAGCTCGTGAAGCAAGGCCAGCTGCCATTCCCTGCGATCAACGTGAACGACTCTGTCACCAAATCGAAGTTCGATAACAAATATGGTTGTAAAGAGAGCCTCGTAGACGGCATTCGCCGCGCCACAGATACGATGATGGCGGGCAAAGTTGCTGTTGTTTGCGGCTATGGCGACGTGGGCAAAGGTTCTGCAGCTTCTTTGCGGGGCGCAGGTGCGCGCGTGAAGGTCACAGAAGTGGATCCGATCTGTGCGCTGCAAGCTGCAATGGATGGTTTTGAGGTTGTCCTTTTGGAAGAGAACCTCGACGCAGACATCTTCATCACCACCACGGGCAACAAAGACGTTATCCGCATCGACCATATGCGCGGCATGAAAGACATGGCGATCGTAGGCAACATTGGCCACTTCGACAACGAGATCCAAGTAGCCGCTCTCAAAAACCACAAATGGACCAACATCAAAGAGCAGGTCGACATGATCGAAATGCCCTCTGGCAACCGGATCATTTTGCTATCTGAGGGGCGCTTGCTCAACCTCGGCAACGCAACTGGGCACCCCTCTTATGTGATGTCAGCGTCCTTCACCAACCAAGTGTTGGCGCAGATCGAGCTGTGGAAAAACACGGATAACTACAGCAACGACGTGTATATCCTGCCCAAGCATTTGGATGAGAAGGTCGCGGCACTCCACCTTGCCAAAATCGGTGCAAAGCTCTCCAAGCTAGATGCGGATCAAGCGTCCTACATTGGTGTTGCGCCTGAAGGGCCATTCAAGCCTGAGCACTACCGCTACTAAAGCTCAATCACTTCCAAGATCTGAGGCTCTATCACGGCAATGCCGGGTAGGGCCTCTTTTAGTTTGTCCGCTGTTTGCTCCAAAGCGGGGAAAGTGCGGTAATGATAAGGGATCACAGTTTCAAAGTTGAAGTACCTTTTGGCTGCATACGCCGCCCCTGACATGGGCATGGTGTAGTAGCCGCCCGCCGATAAGATCCCGACCGTCGGTTTATAGAAGTCCGCGATCCACTCCATGTCGGCCATGATCGTTGTGTCTCCAGAGATGTAGACCGTTTTGCCCTCTGCTTCGAAGATGTAGCCAGCGGGGCTGCCCATGTAGCGGGACGTATCGCCGTCCCTGATCGACGACGAATGTGAGGCTGGCACAAGGGTTGCCTTCGCCTCACCCAAAGCGATCGTACCACCCATGTTATAGGCATTGCCCTCCACTGCGCCGATGTCATGAAGAAAACCCGCAAGTTCGATCATTCCGTGCACAGGTGCGCCTGTGTCTTTCGAAATTTGGACAACGTCTGCCGTGTGATCAAAGTGACCATGGGTTACAAGGATATGCGTCGCACCCGAAGTGGCCGCCGCGTATTGGTTCTCCTCCAACATGGGATTTGCAGTGAGCCAAGGATCGACCAAGATAACATCATTGCCCGTCTCAATCCGCAGGCTAGCATGCCCGAGCCAAATGAGTTTCATAAAACCGTCCTCCCCAAAAGGTCTGATGTGACCAAACCATATAATGCTTGGCAAAAGCGTAGCGCGAGCAGGGCGACGCATCAACGAAGCTGTTGAAGCTATTAACCATACCTGGCGCTCCTAAGGCTTCTTTAAGCCTCTTCTGACATCACACCCTCGTGATGGCAGAGTGGTTGGTTTGATGGACTTTCAACAGCCAAAAATGAACGTAGACAAGGCATTGCGCGCCATCCTGCTGCGCTATGTCTGCGCTGTTGCGCTGATTTTCAGCACTGTTACGATTTCCCATTTTACAGCAACACGGATGATGTCGAGCGGAGAAGGGAACTCTGAGGCGATCAATGTGAGTGGTCGCCAGCGCATGCTCAGCCAAAGGATACAATTGGCGGCAGAGCGTTACGCGCACGATGAAGCAGCGCCGGAGGCCCGTGCTATCTTGTCGGCATCCATCACTCTTTTTGACAGGTCGCACCAAATGCTCGTCGCACAGATTGAGCCAGGTACAGCCCTACATTTGCATTATTTGGAACCTGGGGCAGTGCAGCTCAATCAAGCTTCCAAGACGTTTTCTGATTTGGCCGCTGGCGTTTTGATCGCAGCCCCCGAAGAAAAGCTTAAGGCCCTGGCCAGTTTAAACGCGTTCGACACCGAAACCCTGCTTATAAATCTCAACGCGGCTGTGGGCCTCTTTGAGGCGCGGCTGGTTGATGCCATTGATCAAAGCCAATTTTTGGCAAACCTGAGCTATGCCATTGCATTGCTTGTTTTGGCGCTCGAAGTGCTCTTCATTTTTGTGCCGGTCCATCGCAACACGCGCCGCCTTTTGTCGGACTTGAACCAACAGAACGATAGCCTAGAGAAAGCACGAGAAACGGCCTGGATCAGCGGTCAGGAAGCCCAACGTGCGTCCAACGCCAAATCTCAGTTCCTCGCGAATATGAGCCATGAGATCCGAACACCGATGAATGGCATCATCGGCATGAGTGATTTGCTTAAAGAGACGAGCCTCACGCGCGACCAACGTGATTATGTGGAGACGATTGCCCGTTCTGGCCAGTCTTTGGTTGTGGCTTTAAATGACATTCTTGAGTTTTCGAGCTTGGACGCGGGAGCTGTAAAACTTTCGAAAGCCCCCTTTGATCTGAGGTCTGCAGTCGAAAGTTCCCTTGCTAAAGTGGCGGATGGGTCTACAGAAAAGCAGCTAGATCTTGCCGTTGATTTCCCAACAAATAAACCAATTTGGGTTTCGGGGGATGGTGAGCGCTTAAAGCAAATGATCGACATTCTGCTCGGCAATGCGATCAAATTTACACCCAGCGGCTCGGTTAAAGTAAAAGTAACCCAACCCAATCCAGATTGGATTGAGATCGCTGTAGAGGATACCGGAGTTGGTATTCGCAAAGAGGATCAAAGCAAAATTTTCTCTGCTTTTGTGCAAGGAGAAAGTGGCAAAACCCTAGCGTTTGACGGCAACGGTTTAGGCTTGGCGATCACGCAAAACTTGACCGAACTCATGGGCGGCGTCATCCGGCTCATTTCCACTGTTGATCAAGGCAGCACATTCATTCTCTCGCTTCCATTGCCAGAGGTAGAAGACGAAGATCGCAGCGCTGAAGGAGATCGGACTTGGCGTGTTCAACCCAGTTCCAAGATGGCAAATTTTGGAGAGCACACTGATCAACTTCCGCGCATGAGCGAAACCAAGCAAGATCCGCTTTTTGCCGATCAACGCGTTTTGATCGTGGATGACAATAAGACCAACCGCCTAGTTGTCAGCAAGATGCTCGCACAAACGCAGATGGAGATTGTTGTCGCAGAGAACGGAAAATTAGCCTTCGAGCAAGTATGTTCGCGGGCCTTTGACCTTATTTTTATGGATGTCTCGATGCCTGTCATGGACGGATTAACGGCCACCGGTTTAATCCGCGCGCAAGAAGCCAAGTCTGGTAGACCCCATTGCCCAATCATTGCGCTCACCGCGCATGTGACTGGAGAAGACAAAGACGCCTGCTTTAAGGCTGGCATGACCGCGCATTTGCCAAAGCCAGTGCGCAAGGACGCCCTTCTTTCTGTGTTGAGCCAGTACTTAGATACTGAGCCGCAAAGCCTGCGTGCGGCTGAGTAGCTAAAGCCTAAGTTTAGCTGGTGAGTGGTGAGACCAGACCTTCTTGAACCACTTTAGGATCGTAGGCTTTGCGCGCAAAAACCTCGCGGACCATCGGTTCAAAATGAGTGAGCGGCTTGTTTGCATGTTCGGGATCAAAGCTGGATTGATCCCAACGTTCACAAAACTCGGCGCAGCTATCGTAGCAAGGATGATCTTTGAACTTCTCACGCGCATTCCGATCCCATCCATAGTGGTGCCCGTAATAGAGCATTTGGAAAATTCCATGATGCTCGACCACCCAAGCAACATCCCAGCGCACAAAGGGCCGGATCACTTCGGCGGAAAACCGATCATGGTTCTGCGGAGCGAGGCCGTCGCCGATGTCATGTAAGAGGGCGCCCACGATCCAATCAATGTCCGCTCCATCTGCCTCAACCCCGCGTTGCGGATTGAAGCCCATGTTGGAGTCGCGTGATCTTATAGCCTTCCAACGTGGCCTGACCCTGCCGTTCCAGCTCATCAAAAATACGATCAACGGTCAGGGCCAAATAGGGTTTTTCTAGCTTTTCCAAGAGCTCATAGTCTTTGCGCGTGCCATGTTTCATTTCGGTAAAGCTGACGGTTTCAGACATGTTTTGCTCCACAGGTCGCGTGCCCCAACAGGGCGCGTAGATGTCGAGCTTACGAAGCGTAGCGCAGGGTATCAAACCCAATTGGCGGCATAGATAGGCGTTTTTTGACCAGTAGAGAGAGATAAACCGAGCGTGTCTTTAAGGCCCGTTCTACATCCCCTTAGGCTCCATTTGTACTTTTCGCTTTGCGGTCCCACTCCATATCGCTATGCTTCGCCTGCAGGCTACGAAATATAGCGCCTATCTACAGGTGGAGGACACTATGGGAAAACGGGACGAACTCATCGCCCAATATGCAGACGATCTTAAAAATAAATGCGGCATGACGCCGGATATGGATCTGCTGACAAAAGTTACAATCGGATGCGGACCCGCGATTTATAATGCGGATGCTTCCACCGTTGCTGGCTCTCAAGCTTCAGAGCTCGAAACTGTAAAAACGAACTTCTTGATGAAAAAGCTGGGTCTTGCAGACGGGCCTGAGTTGATGGATGCGATCAATTCCGTGATTGAAGTTTACGGTAAATCTGAGCGCAACAAATATCGCGCTGTGGTCTACTACATGCTGACCAAGCACTTCAAAAAAGAGAGTGTATACGGCTGATTAATACTGCTGATTTTTGAAAGGGCCCGTGCACATCGCGCGGGCCTTTTGCGTTAAAAGAGCATCAAGACCGCACCGATGATTGTGCACCCGATGATGGCATATCCACAATCTATGGCGACGAGCAAAAGGGGCTTGCTGTTAAAAGCATAGAACGTGGCGATCCAAGGCGAGACCAAGAACGCGCCAACACCAAAGCCAGAAACAAGCCCAGCCCAGAATGTCTCCACACCGCCCGTCACAAAGGCGTGTCGCATCATCCCGGCCACGAGAAGGGACGCCACAAAGCTTGTGATATAAGGAACAGGATCAGATTGATTGAGTGGATCACCGTTTTCATCCACCGCAATGCCAGACGCCGCTTTCCAAGGCTCTGCCAGGCTCATGTACCAAACAGCCCCAAAAGCAAATGACGCCACACCGGCAATAATCACATTGATAAATTCCAACATTTCGCACCTCTCAAGCTAGATGCGTCTAACTATGCGTCAGAGGATGCGCGGTGCCTATAGCGTTTGACGAAATACCAGAGAATTTGAGCATCAGCTAACGTGTTGAAACCAAAGGTTTCAGGCAGCGTTAGGCGATTCTGGTTTTTTGCATAACGCTTTAACCCTTTTGCTTGGTAAAAATACTCAAAGAGCCACATTGCCCATGGTGCAGATCCGGTTCCATTGCGCCTCAGTAACCGGCTGAACAGATAGTCTTGAGTTCTTCACAAGAACCATGTCCGCCAAGTCTGGCTCAGCCTTGATCTCGTCTAGCGTCACCGGGTTTCCCATGGCTTGCACCGCTGCAATATCCACGCAGGTCCAACGTGGATCGTCGGTTGTGCTGTCTGGATGGGCTTCTGCGATGACCTTAACCAGTCCCACCACAGCCTTCTCCTTTTGGCTGTGATAGAAAAAACCAAGATCCCCCGCCTTCATTTCAGACATAAAGTTCCGCGCTTGGTAGTTGCGCACACCGTCCCACTCTTCTCCCAGCGCACCCTTTGCAACCTGTTGCTCCCAGGACCAGTTTGAAGGTTCAGATTTGAAGAGCCAATACTGCATGCTGTTATCCCCGTGTGTAACTTGGTGACGCGTTTATTCTTGTATCAAAGGTCGCTCTAGCAGGTCCGCCAAAGCCTCAGAAACAGATTTTTGGCGGTCGGCAACCATCCAAACGGCCTTTGCAATCGGCATCTCAAGTCCCAAGCTCTGCGCCTTTGCCAGAACGGCTTGGGTGGTGGCGATCCCCTCTATGGTGGTTTGCGGCATCGCTTCGCCAGAGGCCAAAGCCAAACCAGCCCGATAATTTCGCGACTTCTCTGAAGTGCATGTTAGCGTCAGATCTCCCAAGCCTGATAGTCCTTGAAGCGTTTCAAACCGGCCGCCAAGCGCTTGTGAAAACCGCGACATTTCTGAAAGTCCGCGTGCCACCAGTGCCGCCCGCGCACTTTCGCCAAAGCCCGCAGCAATAGCAGCACCGCAGGCAATCGCGACCACGTTTTTCAAAGCACCGCCGATTTCAGCACCGATCATGTCTTGGGTCAAATACAGCCTCATAGTGCAAGTGCTCAAGTGCTCTTGCGCCTCCATACCATTGTTCAGATCATTAACCGCCAAGGTCAGCGCGGTTGGTAATCCCTGGGCCAAATCTATTGCAAAGCTTGGACCGGTCAGGACTCCATAACACTCGGTCGCATAAGGCGCGATGAGCTGAGACGGACCAGCCAGACGTTTAAGATCTAGCCCCTTACAGCACGCGATCATGGTGCGGACCCGTGGTTTAAAATCCTTAAGCCAAGGATCCAAAGCCTGCATTGGCACGGCCAAAAGCAGGGTATCGCTTCGGCGCAGGTCTAAGCGTTCCAAAATCTCCAAAGACCTCGGCAAGGCAAAGCCCTGTAAATGGGAGCTCGTTCGGGTTTCTCGCAAGGCGAGCGTATTACGCCCCCAAAGGGCCGTTTGGCGGCCCGCGAGTGCGTAGTGGCAAGCTAAGGCTGTGCCAAAAGCACCTGCTCCCACCACAACGATCCGGCTCATGCCTTGGCTCCTTTTTTGCCAGAACCTAGAAGTGGTGTCGCATTGGGATCCAAGGGCCAGCGAGGACGGGCTTTCAACGAGAAACCGTCTACAAGACCTAACTCAAACCGGCAGTATCCCGCATAGGCGATCATCGCAGCATTATCTGTGCAAAGGCTAAGGGGCGGCGCAATAAATGCGAGATTCTGATCCGCTGCTATCGTCTCTAATGCGCCACGCAGAGACTGATTAGCGGCAACACCACCCGCCACGCAAAAGCCTTTGAGTGGCGCGGTTTCCTGCGCGAAATCAATCGCGCGCGCGCTCTTTTGGGCCAAAACATCTGCCACGGCCGCTTGAAAACTGGCGCAAAGATCGTTGCGTGTTTGAGCTTGCAGGGTCCCGTCTGCCTCTAAGCTCGCATCCCGGGCGCGCAACACGGCGGTTTTCAAGCCAGAAAACGAAAGCTCTAGCCCAGGACGATCCAACAAGGGGCGCGGCAGAGCAAAGGCCTTTGGATCGCCATCGCGGGCCGCTTTTTCAACGCTGGGTCCACCGGGTTGTGGCAAGCCCAGGAGACGGGCCGTCTTGTCAAAGGCTTCGCCAGGGGCGTCGTCAATTGTGCCGCCGAGCCGGGTGAACGCCACGGGGCTTTCAACAGTAATGAATTGGCAATGCCCCCCAGAGACCAAAAGCATCAAATAGGGATATTCGATCTGGTCACTAAGAACGGGTGTGAGCGCATGCCCGGCAAGGTGATTAACACCAATCAGCGGCAAACCGGTTGTGGCACTCAGCCCCTTGGCATGCATGACTCCCGCCAGCACGCCGCCAATAAGTCCAGGCCCGGCTGTGACAGCGATGGCATCTATCTTGTTCAGGTCGAGCTCAGCGCCCTGCAACGCCTGCTCGACCACCTTAGGAAATCGCTCTGTATGGGCTCTCGCGGCCAATTCGGGCACAACCCCACCGTAGGCGGCATGAAGTTGCATTTGACCTTCGACAACCGAAGATAAGATCTCAGGGACACCGTCTTTCACGCGTAAAACAGCTGCTGCGGTATCATCGCAACTGCTTTCCATTCCCAGTATATAGACGTTTTTACGCAATTCTTCCCCATTGTCGCAGCGCTAATTGGGCGTTAGCACCGATAAGACCATGCAATCAACGGCGATCATAAAGACGACGGGCGTGTTGCTGACCCGCCCGTTGGAGGCAGCGGACCGCTTTGCAAAGGAGTTGAGGACTTCTTTCGAAGACCCCATTGAGATTTGTATCGCGCCGCTGTTGCGTATTGCTGCGACCCAGAACTCTTATGACCTGACAGATGTGAGCGCGGTTGTTTTCACGTCAGAGAACGGTGTGCGATTTGCACCCAATGGCGAGGGTCTCCTGGCGTTTTGTGTGGGGGATCGGACTGCAGCTGCGGCCAAAACCAAAGGCTATAAGGCGCGCTCAGCCGGTGGCGCGGTGCAGGATCTGCTACAAATGCTCTTTGATGAGCTTCCGGATTTGCGCACCGAAGACCCCATAACGGGCGACGTGCTCCACATTCGCGGCCAAGATACGGTTGGAGATGTCTCGCATCAGCTCAGATCTGCAGGCATTCCCGCGCGCGATGCAGTGGTTTACCAGCAGGTCGCTCAGGCGTTTCAGGACGAGCACGCGGTCTGGCTCAAAGCACATACGCATGTGATTGCGCCTGTTTTTTCACCGAAGTCTGCGAGTGCATTGCTGAAAGCCCTCGAAATGCTGCCAGAAAGTGCCTTGGGGCGCATAGATTTGGTGGCCATGAGCGCCGCAGTCGGAGATGTTCTGGAAAAATCGGGCTATCAGCCCGAAATCGTAGCGCAACCCACAGGGGCGGCGATGTTAAAGGGTGTGACGGACCGCTTACGCGCTTGCAGCGCTTGAGGGAACCGGAGCGCCAATATAGGGTCCGTGAAGACTCGTTTAAGACGTAGAATGCGTTAAGATTCGCGAAAAGGGTGTGGTGTGGCTAGATCGAAGAAGAAATCCAAAGAGATTGAAGACGCGGTGGAAGTGGCTGAGGACGCTGTTTCCGATGCGGTTGAAACCTCCAAAGATGCTGTAGATGACGCTGTTGATGCGGTTCAGGATGCAGCAGAAGATGCGATCTCTAAAGATGGGCCTGAAGACGCGCCTGTCGATGCACCTGACGTTGACGCGCCATCAAGTGATGATCTCGATGCTGATCTTGAGCACGAAGCGGAAGCTGAAACCGAGGTAGACCCGGCCCCTGAGCCTGAGGCACCCGCTGAGCCAGAGCCAGCACCCGCAGTTGTAAACCAAACCGTTGTGCGAAAAGGCGGGTTCTTGCCGCTTTTGCTGGGCGGTGGTGTGGCAGCGGCTTTAGGGTATTTTGTTGCAGACCCCGAGCGCCTTCCAAGCCCTGTTCAGAGCCTTCTGCCAGCCTCGATGCTCTCTGCGGAGGGCGACATGCAAGCCATGCTTGATGCCCAAGCCGGTCAGATTGCGGCTCTGGAAGCGCGTCTCGGAGAGATGGCAAGCATTGAGCCCTTCGATCCCGCTGCTTTGGAAGGTCAGATCGGCACGGTAACAGATACCGTCGCCTCTATGGGGGACCAAATGAGCGGTCTGGAGACCAAGCTCACCGGCACACTTGAAACAGCGCTGGGCGAAGTGACAAGCACACTTGATGCCGCAAACGCGCGGATCTTAGATCTTGAAAAGCGCCCGCTTGCCGCCGTGGCCTCAGAAGAAGCCATCGCTGCTTACGAGCGCGAGCTCGACGGGCTGAAATCAGAGCTCACGGCGCGCAGCGAAGAGCTGCGCAACACAGCAGCCGCTGCTGCTCAAGAGATCGAAACGGCAAAAGCAGATGCTGCAGAACGCGCCTCTGAAGCCGAACGGCTCGAACAATTAGCTGCAGCAAAAGCGGCCATGGGCAAGATCAATTCGTCTGTGGAAACAGGCGCTGACTTTTCCCAGGCCCTGAGCGATCTGAAATCTGTAAGCCCAGTTGAGGTGCCGGCGGTGTTTGATGCGGCCGCTGCAGGCGTCGCGAGCCTGGCGAGTTTGCAAGCTGACTTCCCAGATGCAGCCCGTGCGGCGTTAGCATCAGCCAGAGCAGATGGAGGCATGCCAGAAGGCACAGGGCGACTGGCGGCGTTTTTTGCCAAACAAACTGGTGCACGCTCGGTGGCGCCCCGCGACGGTGACGACGCGGATGCGGTTTTGTCTCGTGCAGAAGCTGCGGTGAAATCTGGTGATCTAAGTGCAGCTTTAACGGAAATCCAAGCGCTTGACGGTGGCGCAGCAGAGGCCCTCGCAAGTTGGACGACGGCCGCTCAATTGCGCCTTGATGCGGCGACTGCAGCACAAGCGCTTAATTCTCAACTTAATAATATGTGAGGCCACCCTTATGCTTTGGTCCCTGGTAAAAGTTCTCATTTTCGTGGCCGCGATTGCGGCTGTGGCCTTTGGTGCGGTTCAGCTTTTGAGCATGGACGGCGGCGTTCAGATCACCGCCGCTGGTACGGAATACACGCTTGGCGCGCTTGAAACGATCATTCTGATTGTCGTGCTGGGTCTGCTCGGCTGGCTTGTGATCAAGCTCTTGGGTTTTCTCATTGCGACGCTCAAGTTCATCAATGGCGACGAAACAGCCATTTCGCGTTACTTCAACCGCAACCGGGAGCGCAAAGGGTACCAAGCCTTGTCGGAAGGCATGATGGCTTTGGCATCTGGCGAAGGCAGCGTTGCAATGTCGAAGGCCAATAAGGCTGAGCGCTATCTTAACAAACCTGAGCTGACCAACCTCATCTCAGCTCAAGCGGCTGAAATGTCGGGTGATACGCGCAAAGCGCAAGAGGTCTACAAGCGGCTGTTGAAAAACGACGCGACACGCTTTGTTGGTGTGCGCGGTATCATGAAACAAAAGCTCGCGGAGGGTGACACAGATACAGCCCTGGCGCTGGCTGAGAAGGCTTTTGGTCTCAAGCCCAAACATGAAGAAACCCAAGACGTTCTGTTGCGTTTGCAAGCCCAAAAGGAAGACTGGTCTGGTGCGCGTGAAACACTGGGTGCCAAGCTCAAATATGGCTCCTTGCCGCGCGACGTACACAAACGCCGAGACGCTGTTTTGGCGGTCGCTCGTGCCACAGCGCTTAAGGAAAACGGGGAGACGGAAAAAGCCGCAGAAGTTGCGATTGAGGCCAATCGGTTGTCGCCAGAGCTTATCCCTGCAGCCGTTTTGGCAGCCGTGAGCTATGTGGAACAATCCAAACCGCGCTATGCTGCTCGGGTGATCAAACGCGCATGGACTGCGCAGCCCCATCCTGATCTTGCCGCCGCCTATGCAGCGATTGAACCCAATGAAGAGCATGCCGCGCGCATCAAGCGTTTTGGCGCACTGACCAAGATCCACCCTGATCATCCAGAAACAAAAATGCTTCTGGCGGAGCTCAATATTGCAGCCGAAGACTTCCCTGCCGCGCGTCGGGCTTTGGGGGATCTGGCAGAGACCACGCCCACAACCCGTTCGTTGGCTTTGATGGCCGCGGTCGAGCGCGGCGAAGGCTCTGACGACAGCGTTGTGCGCGGTTGGTTGACCAGAGCGCTCACCGCGCCGCGCGGCCCGCAATGGGTCTGCGATGTCTGTAATTCGGTGCATGCTGTGTGGAGTGCCACTTGCGACGTTTGTGGTGCGTTTGACACGCTGAAATGGCGCGATGTACCTCATGACGAAGCCAGCATGCCAAACGCAAACGATATGCTTCCTCTTCTGGTATCTAAGCCCGAAGAAAGCGCGGCCGAGGTGCCGATCCCCGTCGTCACAGAAGAAGACATGAAAGAGGCTGTAGAGGCGGAACTAGCAGAAGAGACCCAGAAATAGGGCCTTCCGCCCAGCGGGAACCTTTGCTAAATGCCCAGCCATTGGCCGTTTAGCCTGATGATTTGGGCCGCTGTAGCTCAGCTGGTAGAGCACGTCATTCGTAATGATGGGGTCGTAGGTTCGAGTCCTATCAGCGGCACCAGTTTTGGCCAACGGTTCAGTTGGCTCCAAGGGGTCACCAATGGGTGGCCCTTTGTTGTTTTTGACGACCTGTATCGGTCCACAGGTGCTGTCAGCTTGTCCAGAATCCTGAAACGCGTAAATTTGTGCTGTCCCATCCTTGAGCTTTTGCAGTTTCACGAACCATTTTGGCTTGGGAGCGTTCTCCAGCAAACCAAACCTTTGCATCGGGATGGTTTGGAAGCTTAGCGAGCACGGCATTGGCCAAAACATCCCCGTTTGCACGCGACAACCAGGTCACTTGGATCCCTGGTGGGATTTCAATTGGGTAGTCACAGGCTGCCCCATGTTCGGCCTCCAGGATCACTTCGCCGGTTACAGTGTTGGGTAGGTTTTCAAGAAGTCTGGCAGCCGCTGGAAAACCGGTTTCATCAGTGGCCATGAGCACTTTTTCGGCCTCTAAAATGCCACCGCCCGAGGGCCCTAAAAGACCAACGACCTGGCGGTCGCGCGACGTGTTTAGGTGCCCGCGTGCCCAGTCTGTGACACGGCCTCCTTCGTGTATGAACACGTCCATAACAAGCCTATTCGCTGTATGATCTACAAACCGAGTTGTGTAGACCGGACGGTGGGGCGCGTTGTCTCCCTCAGGCCAAACAACCGAGCCATTGGCCGCCACAGTAGGCCATGCTGGCACATCTCCTTTCGGTGGGATCACAAGACGAAAGTGAATTGCCGTGTCGCCGTGCTTTGACAGGTCTTCTCCTGAAAAAGTAACGCGTAAGAAATTTGGCCCCAACTCCACAACATCTTCAACTTTAACAAAGGTGAAATTGGGCGGAAGAGTGCCTTCCTTCGGGCCGGTGGACCACTTCATTTGTTCCGCGACACTCGGCATCACGTGCTGCATCTGAGAGACCACTGCGTTTTTCATCACAAAGAGCCAGTGTTCGTCTGCAGCCCCGACCATCCCTGCAGTTTCGCTTTTGGTACCTGGTCTCAATCCGATCAGACCATGCGCCGTTTCAACGGTGAGGTTCTGCTCTTTGTCTTCCAAAACTTTAAGATTGGCAGATTTTGCTTGCACCAGGATCATCTGACGCATTGAGGCAAAGCTCACCCCGGGCAGGTCAGCAGTGGCTTCAAATGGATAAGTCGAGTGGGGCATGGCAAACCTCTTGGCAACAGTGTGTGTCCTGGCTTTGAAGGCTGGCAGAGGTATTTTATGCACTCCGCTCGCGGCAGCAAGATGGGCCAGGGAAAAACTGGCCCATCTGCGTTATTTGGTCTTAGAAGAAACCCATCGGGTTTTCGTCATAGCTCACAAGCAGATTTTTGGTGTTGCGGTAGTGATCAAGCATCATCTTATGATTTTCGCGACCGATACCAGATTTCTTGTAGCCACCAAAGGCCGCATGCGCCGGGTAGTGGTGATAGCAATTTGTCCAAACCCGACCAGCTTCTATCGCACGGCCGACACGGAACGCTGTGTTGCCGTTGCGGGTCCAAACCCCTGCGCCAAGGCCGTAGGTGGTGTCATTCGCAATCGCGATCGCCTCGGCTTCATCTTTAAAGGTGGTCACCGAAAGCACCGGGCCGAAAATTTCCTCTTGGAAAATCCGCATGGAGTTATCGCCTCTGAACACCGTTGGCTGAACATAGTAACCGTCGTTCAAACCATCGCCCAGGGACGCGGTGTCGCCGCCAACCAGCACCTTGGCGCCTTCTTCTTTTCCAAGTTTCAGATACCCTGTGATTTTCTCCATCTGCTCACTGGAGGCCTGACCACCGATCATCGTTTCCATGCGCAGTGGGTTGCCTTGTTGGATGTTTTGCACGCGCGCAACAGCGCGCTCAAGGAAGGCATCTGCGATGCTTTCGTGCACAAGTGCGCGCGACGGGCATGTGCAAACCTCGCCTTGATTGAGCGCGAACATCGCAAAACCTTCTAAGCATTTGTCGAAGAATGCATCGTCCGCATCCATGATATCACCAAAGAAGATGTTGGGCGACTTACCCCCCAGTTCCAGCGTAACCGGGATTAGGTTTTCAGAAGCCGCCTTCATGATGATCTTGCCGGTTGAGGTCTCACCGGTGAAGGCAAGCTTTGCAATCCGATCAGACGTAGACAGCGCGGCCCCTGCCTCTTCGCCATATCCATTGACGACATTCACAACACCGGGCGGGATCAAATCACCCAGGAGTTCCATCAAAACCATGATCGAGGCAGGTGTTTGCTCCGCAGGCTTTAAGACCACTGCATTCCCGGCAGCAAGCGCTGGTGCCAATTTCCATACGGCCATCAGGATCGGAAAGTTCCAAGGGATAATTTGGCCAACGACGCCCAAAGGCTCATGGAAGTGATAGGCATATGTATTGGCATCAATCTCTGCAATCGAGCCTTCATCGGCGCGGATCACACCACCAAAATACCGAAAATGATCAACCGCGAGCGCCAGATCAGCATTAACCGATTCCCGAATTGGCTTGCCGTTGTCTAAGGTTTCGGCCACCGCAAGCGTCATTAGATTTTGCTCGATGCAATCCGCGATGCGGAACAGCATCGTGGACCGCTCTGTCAAAGAGGTCTTTCCGAATGCGGGCGCAGCCGCGTGTGCGGCATCCAACGCCGCTTCTATATCGGCAGCATTAGACCGCGCGACTTCGCAAATACCTTCTCCGGTGATCGGTGTGACATTCTCAAACCACTGACCAGATTTTGGATCAACAAACTTACCGTTAATGAAATTCCCATACCGCGGTTTAAACGGAAAACTGACATCAAGATGGCTTGTATCAAGCGCTGTGCTTGGGCCATTTGGACTTGAATGAACGTTCATTTCTTCCTCCCATTAATCAAATAACCGGTCCCATGCGATGGAACCGCCAAAAGCTGGCGAGTCAAAATTAACGGCTGGCAGACCGACACTTTGGCATGGAAACAAGATTCGGGGAATAGCCTGACGTTCGCATAGACAGGACGATCTCATTTGCGGCCAGAAGCTTGCAAAATTGGTCGTATCGGCAATGAACGGCTTACATTTTTCAGCACTGGGGCTCGAAAGAGCAATTTGTTGCATGCGCTGCTCGCATGAGATATTCCAGCGCAACTAGCAAGGTCGCTTCTGCGCGATAGCCAGTCTCCATCCCGTATTAACCGCCACACCCGCGACACGCGTCGCGTGCTTGGCCAGCTGAGGAGCAACGCCTTGCCTGCGATGCCGCCAGAGCCAGTTTTGTATGATCCGACGCTGGAACACAGTTCGTGTGGCGTTGGCTTTTTGACCCGCAAAGATGGTGTGCAGTCGCACGACGTCTTGCTCAAAGGTCACGAAGCACTCTGCGCCGTGCCGCACCGAGGTGGCATGTCATCAAAAGGTGTGGGTGATGGCGCTGGTGTTTCGGTTGATCTGTCGATTCCGTTCTTTTCCAAATTGACGAACCTTGACCTAAGTGCGGGTTCTTTTGGCGTGGGTAATTTCTTTCTGCCTCAGGACTCCAATAATGCGAGCGCTGCGGCGGTGGTTATTGAAACTGCTCTTGTCGAGGCTGGGTTTAAAACGCTCTTGATCAGAGAGATCCCTGTTAATGCCAGCGCCATTCCAGAGCGCTCTTTGGCCGATCAATTGCCGATGGCACAGTGGGTGTTTCAAGCCGAAGACGGGACCGTGGGCCGGGAGTTTGACCGCCGCATTCACGAGACGCTTTTGGCCATTGAAGCCCAGGCCTACACCCAGCCAGAGCTCGATGGCCTCTATCCAGTTTCGCTTTCGGCTCGGATGCAGGTGTTCAAAGGTCGGCTGAATTCATGGGAAATCATTCCCTATTTCGCGGATCTGTCCGATCCCGACCATGCCATTCATACAATGTACTTTCATACGCGGTTCTCCACAAACACCGACCCGCATCCATCCATGGCTCAGCCGTTTCGACTAATGGCGCACAACGGAGAGCTGAACACAGATAAGAAAAACCGGCTCTCTGAAGCGGCGATTGCCCTGGCTCGGAACAAATCCATTGTGCGGCCCAAAGGACAATCTGACTCGTGCCGATTGGACCAAACCCTCAATAGCAGGGTCTATGAGGAGGGACTGGATCTTGTGACCGCTGTTGTCGCAATGATGCCGCCGGCCTGGGAAAACGACGCGCGCATTTCGCCAAAAGTCCGCGCGATGCTGGAGTACTTCTCGCTTTCCGAAGAGAAAAACGATGGCCCAGCAGCTCTGATTTTCGGGGATGGGAATGTCATTGGGGCGCGATTGGATCGCTTGGGCTTGCGGCCTCTGCGCTCAGTGGAAACAGAAGACTACCTTGCAGTCATGTCTGAGGCGGGTCAGATCAACTTTCCGCCCGAAGACGTTTTGCGGCGCGGGCGGGTTGAGGCCGGAGGGATGATCTATTTTGATCAATCCAAAGGCAGGTCGTTTGAAACGCGCGAAGCGCTCGAGGCGTTGGCTGATGCGCAAGACTATCCAGCGCTTCTGGCAGAGGCCCAGGTCAACATAGACGATCTTCCCGAAGCCGAGCAGGACCCTAAAAGCGCAGCGACACGCTACGAAGGCGATTTGCAAACAGCGGCGCGATATGTGGCTTATACTCTGAACCAAGAGAGCTTTAAGTTCCTTATGGACCCTATGCTTCAGACAGGCGTCGAGAAAGTGTCTGCCATGGGGTATGGCAACGCAATCAATGCGCTCTCAGACAATGAAGGCGGTGTCGCGAAGTATTTCAGTCAGCGTTTTGCACAGGTGACCAACCCGCCACTGGATTCAATCCGTGAAGCGGATGGGATGACCTTGCGTGTCGCTTTGGGTGAAAAACCGCATCTGGGGCACAGCCGCTCGCGCCAGATCGTTGTGAATTCGCCTGTGTTGCGGATGAGCGAAGTTTTGAAAATCAAAACGCAAAGCGACACACCCTGGGACAGGTTTGATACACTTTACGCGCCAGTCTTCGGCAACCCAGAAGCAAACGAAGCGGCCCTTACAAAAGCAACAGACAGCATCGCCAATGCCGTTGTCGCTTTTGCGCGTGAAAAAGGCGGCATCGCGATTTTGACAGATCGTCATGTTTGCAAAGCACGTGCGCCTATTCCGATGACGTTGGCAATCTCTGCAATCAACCAACGTTTGATCGAAGAAGGTATGCGTTTCAAAGTCAGCTTGGTTGTCGAAAGTGGCCAAATATGCTCGTCGCATCACATTGCTTGTGCCTTGGGTTTTGGTGCAGCCGCAGTCTACCCGCTGGCTGTTCGCCTCCGCGCAGAAGAGCAATTTGGCGATAATGCGACTGAGGCTTTCGTGAAGTTCAAGAAGGCCTCGGAAAAGGCTCTTATGAAGACAATGGGGAAGGTTGGGCTTTGCACAGTTGAGAGCTATTCGGGCGGCGAGTTTTTTGAGCCGAATTTTCTCGATACCAACGATCCTGTTTTTGCGAAGTATTTCCCAAACATGAAGACGCCCGTCGGCGGGGTGCGCTTCAACGTGGTGGCGAAGTCCATTGCGGATTGGCATGAACGCGCTTTGACCGTGCAAAGCGACAAAGATATCCCGATACTGGGCTTGTTTAAGGAGCGCTCCGAAGGAGCGGGGCATTCCTACGGAACAACAGCCGTCCGTGGCTTTGTGGATCTGACCGAAGAAAAGATCAGTTTTGCAGAAGCAGAAGGGGAGACGGACCCTTTCCGTTTGTTGACCCTTCGCCAGATGGACGATGCATTTGGAATAAACGAAACAGGCTACGTAAATTCATCCTTTGACAAGCTTTCGAAGGCGCAGATCGACAATTTTGAGATCACACCGGGCTACCGGCAGTTTAGCCAGATGATGACGGACGAGCGTCATCGTCGCCCAGCGGCTTTGCGCGATGTTCTGGCTTTTCCAGCGGATATCACCTTTTTGGATACCGTCACCGAGATGAAGCGCGAGATGATGCTCTTTAATCGCGCAGGCAACCGGGATTTTGTGATCCGTGGCCTATCCGTTGAAGATCTTGGGGGTGGGGAGTTTTTGCTGCATCTTACCGGGCCAAAACGCCGAGACATGGGACGTTTGGACGTTCTTGCGGAAACTCTGGTGGAGCGGTTTGGTCGCGACATTGAAGGCCACTTCATTACCAAAGGCGCTCTGAAAGTGGCGACCACCGGGCAGGCGCTCGACTACATTTCGCGTCTGCGACCTGCACCCGAGCAAATTGAACTGTCGGAGGTGCAACCTGCTTCGGAGATCACGGGCCGTCTCGCATCAGGGGCGATGTCTCATGGCGCGCTTGTTGCGTCGGCCCATGAGGCGGTCGCCCACGGCACCAATATGGCAGGTGGTATGTCGAACTCTGGCGAAGGGGGCGAACATATTACGCGCTATGGCACCATTCGGGCCAGCCGTATCAAGCAATTCGCCTCTGGGCGCTTTGGGGTTTGGGCCGGCTATTTGGCAGATCCAAACCTAGAAGAAATTGAGATCAAGATTGGCCAAGGCGCGAAGCCCGGTGAGGGTGGTCAGCTGCCCGCTCCTAAGGTCACAGTCGAGATTGCAGCCGCGCGAGGTGGGACACCTGGGGTCGAGTTGATTAGCCCGCCTCCGCACCATGATACCTAGTCCATCGAAGACCTCGGCCAATTGATCCACGATGCCAAAGCAGCACGTGTGCGCGTGATTGTGAAACTCGTTTCATCAGAGGGCATCGGCACAATTGCGGTGGGTGTGGCCAAAGCGGGGGCCGATGTTATCAACGTGGCGGGCAACACCGGTGGCACTGGAGCGGCAGCGGTAACTTCGCTCAAGTACACCGGTCGCGCAGCTGAGATCGGGATCGCTGAGGTACATCAAGCCCTGTGCGCCAATGGAATTCGTCAGAAGGTATTGCTTCGGTGTTCTGGTGCCATGCAAACGGGATCAGACGTTGTAAAAGCCTCGCTCTTGGGCGGCGATAGTTTTGAGTTCGGCACAACTGCATTGATGATGTTGAAATGCGTTATGGCGAAAAACTGTAACGTGAAATGCCCGGCAGGATTAACGACGAACCCAGAGGTATTTGACGGTGATCCAAGAGCACTGGCGCAGTATTTGCTGAACATCGCCCATGAGGTTCGCGAGATACTCGCAAAATTAGGTCTCAAGAGTCTCGACGAAGCGCGGGGTCGTGCCGATCTTCTGCACCTTTTGGATCATCCCTCCTCCGTAGGCCACCTTGACCTGCGCGCGATGCTCCAGAATGTCCCTGAAGTTAAGGTATCGGACCCGGTCTATTTAGAAAAAGACTTTGGTGTGGATGACGCCCTGCTCGAACAGGTCAAGGCGCGCATATTTGCTGGGGATGAACGCGCAATCGAACTGCGCCCGAACACGCCCTTGAACAATCGCAACAAGACGGTTGGCGGACAGCTCGGGATCGATATCGAACGATTGCTTAATCACGAGACAGAGGCCTTGCCATCCGCGGCTTTTGAGGACGCGCGCGGGAGACGGTATCTTGATCAACGCGCCATCCGCGTGGTCACGCAGGGCTCTGCAGGTCAGAGTTTTGGTGCCTTTTGCAACGACGGCATGGTTATGCAGCACACAGGCACCTGCAACGATGGCGTGGGCAAAGGCGCCAGCGGTGGAGAGATCATCGTAAGAAGCCCCGGCGGAGCCAAAGGTCGGGAAAATGTCCTGATTGGAAACTTTGCTTTGTTCGGTGCAACCGGTGGTCGCACCTTTGTTGAAGGTCAAGCAGGTGACCGTTTTGCTGTGCGAAACTCAGGCGCGACGGCTGTTGTTGAAGGGGTTGGCGATTTCTGCGCGGAATACATGACCAATGGCGCGATCTTGAACCTCGGAGGTTTTTCAAAAGGGTTCGGAAACGGCATGTCCGGTGGTTTTGCCTATCAATACGACCCCGAAGGCCGCCTTCCAGAAATGCTGAGCGCAGATTCTGTATTGATGGGCACTCTGACGGATGGATCGGCACATGCCGACATTCATTCAGACGCGGTAAAACAGATGCTTGCTTGGCATATTGAGGCAACGGGCTCGTCGCTCGGTCAGGCCCTGCTTGACGATTGGGATGAAACCCAAAAGCATATGTCCTGGATCATGCCAAAAGCGCTGCTCCAATACCAAGATGCTGACGCGATCCTCGCAGCGCGGAGCCGAAAAGAACTGTTGGAAGAGCTCTCCACAGCCTTGTCGACCCACCAGATCACCACTCTCAAAGCCGCTTGGAAGTCCGGTCAACCAGTTCACAAAGGATCTGTCCCCGATTACGGGACGATGGATACAGGCGAGATGTATCGCTTGCTCAACAGTTACACCGTTTTGGAACAGGCACAGGTTTTGGCAGCCAAGCGCGTTGGAAGTCAGGACCTTCGCGCCCGCGATAAGGCCGCGCGCAACCTCGTTTTGACAGAAGACTTCAGCCTGATGGCGGCCTTGGCCAAGCACGCCCGCAAGGCTGTGGATGGCTACGATGATCTCGAACTTGCTGTTCTCGTTGCCAACAAGCGTCTGAACGACTTCAAACGCGCTTTGTCCTTGAGAAACATCCTCAGCATGGACAGTCCCGGCACCTATGCCTGGATCCTTCATCAAGACCGCAAAAACCGTACTGCGCTTGGCGAAGTGCCAAGCTTTGACCAACTCTTTGCCCAAAATGCGCTGCCCGATGTGGTGGCCCGCACCGCTGCGGAGTGAACATGAACGAACTCACCAAAGTCCCCTATATCCCCCAGGATGCCCCGTTTTCTGATGAGCAAAAGACGTGGCTTGGCGGGTTTCTTGCCGGTCTGCATTCAAGGCTGATTGTAGGCGGCGGACAGGCTGCGCCAAACGCAACGCCCGTTGAAACAAAACCAATCGATATCATCTATGGCACCCAAACCGGAACCGCAGAGATCGTTGCAAACGATGCCGCTGAACAAGCCCGTGCCAAAGGGTTTGCGCCTCGCGTGGCCGAGATGGACGAGATTGAGATGGATCAGCTTGCGAGCATGCAAAACTTGCTCGTGGTTGTGTCGACCTACGGCGAAGGCGAAATGCCTGACAACGCGCATCAATTCTGGGACGCGCTCGCTGCCAGCACGGCACCGAGGTTAGAGCACCTAAATTACGGGGTGCTGGCCTTAGGGGACACAAGCTACGAACACTTCTGCCAAGCTGGAAAATTGGTGGATACACGCTTGGAGCAGCTTGGTGCAAAGCGTCTGGGTGACCGGGTTGATTGCGATATTGACTATGAGGAATTGGCGGAAGCTTGGATTGGCGCGGTTTTGCCCGAGCCAAGCGATGTTGCGACCGGAGCCACCGCTTCTGCACCCGCCGCGGCAGCCATGACGGCTCAGAAAAAGTCTGGCTACGGCCGGAAGAACCCATTTGTCTCCACCGTGCTAGAGAACCGAAATCTCTCGGGCGCAAAGTCAGCCAAAGAAATTCGCCACATCGCATTTGATTTGGGTGAAAGCGGGCTGACTTATGACGCGGGGGATGCGCTGGGCGTCATGCCGGTGAACGCGCCTGACCTCGTCCAAAACTGGTTGGACCGGCTTGGGGCGCGGGCTGATTTTGACCTTGGCGGTATTTCCCTTGGCGAACAACTGACCACTGGGCTCGAGATAATGACCCCAAGCCGCGAATTGATCCGCGCAATTGAAAAGGTCGCTGGGCATGATGAATTGTCTCATGTTGTTGGACATGGGGACAAAGAAGCCCTCGAGCATTTCCTTTGGGGAAAAGACGCCCTGGATCTTTTAAACCTAAACCCAGATCTCAAGTTTGACGCCAAAGAAGTGGTCAGCTGGCTCAAGCCGCTGCAGCATCGCGCCTATTCAATTTCTTCAAGCCCCAAGGCGCATGAGGGAGAAGTTCACCTCACCGTTGCAGCGGTGCGTTGGATGTACGAGGCGCGTCCCCACCGTGGCGTCTGTTCCACCTTCTTGGCAGATCATGTGCCAGAGGGTGCGAGCGCGGGTATTTTTATGTCTCCAAACAAGAGCTTCCGGGTGCCCGAGGACGATCACGTCCCAATGATTATGGTTGGTCCGGGCACAGGTGTAGCACCATTTCGCGCCTTCCTAGAAGAACGGCAAGCGCGCAGCGCGTCAGGGGCAAATTGGCTCTTCTTTGGAGATCAACATCGCGGCGATGATTTTATCTATGAAGATGAAATCGGGGCGTTTAGCGAAAGTGGCCTTTTGACCCGGCTCGATCTCGCTTTCTCCCGGGATCAGGCAGACAAAATCTATGTTCAACACCGGATGGCTGAGAACGGCAAAGACCTCTTTGGCTACCTCGAAGAAGGTGGGCATTTTTACGTGTGTGGGGATGCGACACGCATGGCCAAAGACGTTGACGCAGCGCTCCATAAAATCATCGAAACCCAGGGTGGCATGACCCCCGAGGCGGCAACCGAATACGTGAACCTCCTCAAGCGCGATAAGCGTTATGTGCGGGACGTATACTAACGAAAGCCATGCCTCGTGCCCCAGGCCGCAACTTCCGCTTTTCCACCCTGTTTGACCCAAAACCCGCTGCCGCACGCCCTGGCGGAATACGACGCGTCAGCTCAATTGAGTTCGCTTGGCGCGGCCTTTGAGCCGCTCGCGATGGTCGGAACGCTCTTTGACGACGCCTTGGTGACCACGCAAAATTCTGGCGCCTTAATGTCGTGCTATGGCGGATACGCCGCGCTCCAACGCTCTGACATGCCTTTGCGCCTGACGCGGGCCATCAGCCGAGCTGATATGCGCTTTGCGGCGGATCAATCGATTAACCTCACGCGTGTGACAGAAGGTGAGCGCACCTCCCTGATCGCTTTGAACCGCAACAACACCGTGCAGCATAGAGTTCAACTTACGGCCCCGGGAGATGGCCTGGCAGCGCGTGCTTTGGAGCGAAACGCACATTGCATATGCCCCGCGGCATCCTCAAAGCCACCCAATGTGGTTTCGCTGACAACCATCCGATCCGCGCGCCAAAATTGGCAGTCTTTCGACGTGGGTCAGCATCTCAACCAATTTCTCTGCGATCGCGGCCAGGAGCGTCACGCAGCTTTAGGCCATGTTGGTCAGTCCAAGGCTTGGGAGGTTGGGCTCGGTGTATTGCCGAGTTTTGTGACGTTTCTGTGCGAAAAAGCCGTTCAAACGGTGAGGGTCGTTGTGGGGGACGGGCTATTGCAAATGGATGTGGGAGCGCTCTCGCAAGCTGAAACCTATGACAGCGTTATTTTGGCCACGTCGCGCGAGCGAAGCTTCGCGATTGATTTTTCGAAAGTGGGATCAGCCTGGGTGACAGTTTCGCGCTGTCTTTCGCAGCTCGAACTTTACGATGATCTTGGACAAGGCTTGGCGATTATAGGTCGAGATCCATACCAAAACCCCGCGATCTTTACCGATATGCTTCTCGCTCTGCCAAAGCTCAGTACGTGAAAAGCCCGGTCTACAGCGTTTGACGAAATACCTGAGATATCGTGCATCAGCTAACGCGTTGAAACCAAGGGTTTCAGGCAGTGTTAGGTGATTCAGGTTTTTCGCATAACGCTTTAATAGCTGAAGGCCGTGTCTAGGCCTTAGGAGGCTTCCTCATGTCAGAGACATTCCAGCGTAAAAGTCTATTCAAAATCACTTTTCCGCTGTTTGTTTATGCAATTTTGTCGGTGGCGGTGACATTTGCAGATACTGCTTTGCTCGCGAACTATTCAGATAATCTTGCTGCGTCCGTAAGTTTGGCCAACCAAATTTTGGGTGTGGCCTACGATTTGTCGGCTTTGCTCTCCGTCGGGGCCTTGGTTCTCATTTCTCAGCATTTGGGCCGCAACGAAATTGAGGCGGCTCGCAGCATCGCGCTGATCGGAATGGCGGCTGGCATGCTTTTGGGCTTGGCGATTGCCTCTGTTTTGATCCTGGGCGCGCCCTTCTTCGCAAATTGGGTCAACGTTCCCGCGGAAGTCTATAGAGACGTCCTTGCCTATATCTACATCATCGCGCTCGCGATGGTGTTTCATGGCGTCATCATGTCTGCGCAAGCGGCGCTTACGGGTTTCGGAATGACGCTCGTGATTTTGATCGTGGGGGTGGTTGCCAATGTTGTTTACCTGGGTCTCGAATACACCCTGATCTATGGGGCCTTTGGGTTTCCCGAACTTGGGGTTTACGGAGCGGCCTGGTCCACCGTGATCGTACGAGGCGGCACAATTGTGCTTTTGATCTACTTTTTGCGCCGCCGCTTGGGACTAAGCTTTCGAACTAAGCCTGAGGCCTTTTGGGCCAAGACGCGGAGGATCCTCAATATTTCTTACCCGAGCGTTGCCGAAAACCTGGCTTACAATCTTTACCAGCTCACGGTTGTGTCTTTGATTGCAGTGCTGGGTGTCAGCTCGGTGTTAACCAGATCCTATGCTCTCACAATCACGCAGCTCATTATGATCATCACTTTGGTGATCACGCACGGCAACCAGGTGCTGGTTGGCTATGATCGTGGCGCGGAAGACTATGAAGCGGCCTTTCGGCGCGCGCAGCATACCGCGGTGATCACGGGGGCTTTGGCGATGCTGGCGTCTTGGTGTCTTTATCTAAACGCCGATTTTCTGATCAAGCTTTTGACCGAAGACCAAGCTGTGATCGGTGCTATCAGCGCAATTCTGTTTCTTCAGATTTTTGTAACACCGCTCAACACAGTTAATCTTTTGATCTTCAACTCGCTTAAGGCCTGTGGGGACGTGAACCGGCCAGTCCTCATCAACCTCGGTCTGACCTTCGGCATCGCATTGCCCTTGGCTTATGTTGCCGTTGCCGTGTGGGAGCTGGGTGTGGTGGGACTTTGGTATGTCTACATTGTCGAGGAAGGCTTAAAGGCGGCAGCAATGTTTACTCTGTGGCGCAGTCGAACGTGGCAGCGCTATGAAGTGATGGAGGGGTCAGCTCCAAAACTCTGATTTAGAAGATGCGAATGACCCAGCGGAGCCTCTGGTCAAGCCATCTGAAATTCGTCATATCAGGGGCCAGCCCGCATGGGGCGATTTGCGAAGGCGCTTGATCCAAAAAGAAGATCAAAATCTTCAACCTCTTGGATCAAATGATCGAACAAAAGCTTTCGCAAAGTGCTCCGGCCAGCAATTTGATTGCAATTTGCTATGGGCTCAAACGTGTTCATTCGATGCCTTTTCATCTGGTTTGCACTGGTCAAGGCCACTGTGGCAGACGAGCGTGTTCTCACGCACCGCTTTGGAACCACCACGGTGACTGGTACCCCTGAACGCGTTGTTTCGCTTTCCTTCATTGGCCACGACTATCTACTTGGTTTAGGGGTCACGCCGATTGCGCTCAGGTATTGGTATGGCGACGGCCCTTTTGGTGTTTGGCCCTGGGCAGCAGGCTATCTTGGCGATGCAAAGCCAGACGTCATCTATGGGGCAATCGACGTAGAAGCCGTGGCCCTTATAAAACCAGATCTGATTTTGGCGCAGTGGTCCGGCATTACAGAAACTGAATATCGGCTTTTGTCCCAAGTTGCTCCGACTTTACCGCCGCCCGCAGGCGCTACGGACTATAGCGCGAGCTGGCCACAAATGCTGCGCCAAATGGGTCTCGCTTTGAACAAAGAAGAAAAGGCTGAAACGCAGATTGCGGAGATCAACACGCGTTTTCAGACCCTCCGAGACGCGCATCCAGAGTGGCAAGGCCGTACGGCAGTTTCTGTTTGGCCTGATCAAGTGGGCGCTTACACGCGCGCGGATATCAGAGGACAATTTCTTGAGGAACTTGGCTTTGTAAATGCGCCAGATGTGCAGGCTTTGGTAAACTCAAACACTTACAACGTGCGCATCTCGCGCGAAGATCTGGACCCGATTGATACGGATTTGCTGCTATGGCTCACTGTGAGCGATGCTCAAGATGCCCTTGCTAGAATTACCCTGCGCCCAACGATGAACGCAGTCAAAGAAGGGCGTGAGATTATTGCGGACCCGGATCTAACAGCGGCCCTGAGCCATTCTAGCCCCCTTGCCATCACCTACGCTCTCGATCGCCTTGTACCCATGATACAAGCTGCGATGGATGGAGACCCAGAAACACCTGTAACCCAACAAGAGGCATCGCAATGAGCACGCGTATGGCGTTAAGTGCTTTCGGATTGGCCCTGCTTTTGGCACTGACCTCTTTAGCATTGGGTGTGCGAGAAATGACCCTCGCGACTGTGCTTGAAGCCTTCACCGCTTTTGATGAAACAAACGCCGATCACATCGTCGTTCGAGAGCTCCGTCTTACCCGTGGCTTTGCCGCCATCTTGGCAGGAGCTGCCCTTGGTGTGTCGGGCGCATTGATGCAGTCCATGACCCGCAATCCGTTAGCCGATCCCGGACTGTTGGGGATCAATGCTGGGGGTGCCTTTGGTGTGGTACTGGGCATTTGGGGGCTGCAGATCACCGCGCCAGGTGGGCTTGTGATCCCAGCTTTGGTCGGCGCGACTGTTACGTCATTGCTCGTTTTGATCTTAGGAAGCGGTGGATCCAAAACTGGCCCAGACCCTGTTCGAATGGTCTTAGTCGGTGCGGCTCTGAGCGCCCTCTTTCTGTCACTGACCTGGGGCTTATTGATCCTCGCTCGGCAAACCTTGGATATTTATCGCTATTGGGTTTTGGGCGGTTTTCAACAAGTTGATCCTGCGAGCATGCAGGCCGTCCTACCCTTGTTTGTCGCTGGATTTGTTTTGGCTGGCCTTGCTGCGTTTTTGCTCAACCCGCTGGCCTTGGGCGACGATACGGCACGTGCGCTTGGAGCCAGGGTTGGCTTTGTACGCGCGCTAACACTCTGCGCAATTGTTCTTTTATGCGCCACCACGGTTTCGCTTGCTGGGCCCATTGCTTTTCTGGGGCTTTTGGTTCCCCATCTTGTTCGGCCCTTTGCACGGGGGGACGTCCGGCGTTTGGCAATGGGGTCGGCAGCTCTAGGCGCAATCCTTGCGATTTTGGCCGATCTCTTAGGCCGCATGATATTACCGGGTCAGGAGCTTGAGGCCGGAGTGATCATGGCACTCATTGGCGGGCCGTTCTTGATCGCGATGGTGCAACGCAGGCAGGCGGTATCGCTATGACAGCCATGGTCCTACGCATCGGCGGAATGTCTGGCAAAATTCCCCGGAGGCTTGTCCGCATAAATTTCCTCCTTGCCTGCGTGCTTTTCGCTGTCTTTTGCTTGGGGCTCTTTGGCGGAACCTATCCTGTGAGCCCGGGGGATATCGTCACTGTTCTGTCGGGGGGTGGAGACGAGGTGCTTCGCATGGTGGTTTTGGACAACCGCATGCCGCGGTTGCTCACCGCTGTTGGTGTCGGCATGGCATTTGGGATGGCTGGAGAAATGATCCAGACGCTTTTGCGCAATCCCTTGGCCTCTCCCGATGTGATCGGCTTCTCGGCAGGCGCGGGACTGGGAGCCGTCACAACGGTTGCCATAACCGGCGGCACCTTTTTTGTGCTCCCCGGCGCGGTTGTGGGCGGAGCTATGGCAGCCTTTTTGCTTCTCGCGCTGAGTTGGCGCGGTGGGTTTCGCCCTGGTGCGCTCGTTCTGACGGGCATTGGGCTAACTATGACCCTCGGCGTGATAACCGATTTGTTGATGATCCGGCTAGACGCCAACAATGTCGGCGAGTTGGTGAAATGGATCGTGGGATCTCTCAGCGCGCGCAGTTGGATGGACACCGGACTTATTTGGATTGGCCTTACCCTCGTTGCACCCCTTGCCTTTTGGCATCAGTTTGACCTGGCGCGCCTGAATTTAGCAGATGATGTGGCAATATCGCTCGGCCAACGCTTAGGGCTTGGGCGGGTCGTTACGGTTTTGCTGGCTGTAGCACTTGTGGCGCTCGGTGTTGCGGCAGCAGGGCCACTTCCCTTTGTGGCCTTTGTTGCGGGGCCTATTGCGCATGGGCTCACCGGCGCACCGCGCCCAACACTTTTGAGCGCCACACTTGTTGGTGGCTTGGTGACACTTTTGGCGGACCAAGCAGCACAGATGTTGCCCGGTTTTTATGTTCTTCCAGCTGGCATCTTCACAGCATTGATAGGGGCCCCAGTGTTGATTTGGGTTTTGGTTCAACAGTCAAAGAGGCAACGCCTATGACATCGCGCTTGTGCACCAAGGATCTAACCTTGAGCTACGGTCGAAAGACTGTGCTCGATGGCATCACACTTGAAATTCCGGATGCTCAAATCACGGCAATCGTTGGCCCAAACGCCTGTGGGAAATCGACGCTCTTGCGCTGTTTGGCCCGCTTGATGAAACCAAAAAAAGGCAAAGTGCTTTTAGATGGAAAACCGATCCATCGCGTCAACACAAAGGCGGTGGCACAGACAATCTCGCTTCTCCCTCAAAGCGCTGAGACGCCACCGGGTATGCGGGTTGTGGATCTTGTGGCGCGGGGCCGGACGCCGCATCAATCCCCGCTACAACAGTGGTCAAAGGCCGATCAAGAAAGCGTTGATAGCGCTCTGACCCGTGTTGGTTTGTCAGATCAAGCTAATGCCCTGTTGAGTGAAATTTCGGGTGGGCAGCGGCAACGCGCATGGATTGCGATGGTACTGGCCCAAGATACCGAGATTTTACTTTTGGACGAGCCAACAACTTTCTTGGATCTGAACTATCAGATTGAAACCTTAAAGCTTGTGCAAGACCTGCAGGAACAAAAGCACCTCACTGTCGTGATGGTGCTGCATGACATAAATTTGGCAGCCCGATTTGCGGCAAACATCATCGCGCTCAGAGAAGGCGGCATTGTTGTTCAAGGCGCGCCGGAAACCGTTGTGACAGAGGCCAATATCAAAGCGATTTATGACCTAAGCGCCAAGGTTGTGGCGAGCCCTGTCACCCAGGCCCCATATGTCATTGCGCTTTAAGCCCTGAGCCAGAGGAAAAGACGATGAAAGCCCATGCCGACATCACAGGGCTCTCCTATGTGGCCATGCAGGGCGTCATGCTGCACGAGGCCAAAGAGCATGATCTAGCGGTTTTGAAACAAGCCCCTGACCTTCTAAAGATCAAGAGCGACTACGGCGCTTTTGGTATCCAAGATCGCGGTGCGTTGGGATTACGCCTTGAGGTGGAGGCCGACACACTTGGCAACCTGCATGTTCTGCGAGAGAGCCTTGTGGCGCATATCGTCCATTACCTCCCCGATCTTGCAGATCAGATTGCATGGTCTGATCAGATTGACGCAGGGCAAACACCACCCAATTTCCAGTTTGCTGAAGTTCTGGCGAGCCAAAAGATCAGCAGGGATTTTCTGCGTTTGACCCTCAAGCTTTCCAAGACAGAGGGATTTGACAATCACGCCATCCATTTTCGGTTTGTCTTACCACATCCCAATGATCCCGAACCAAAATGGCCGGTTCTAGCTGCAAATGGCAGTACGCGTTGGCCCGAAGGGGATAAAGCGCTTCACCGGCCCGTTTACACGGTGCGCAGGCAAGGGGGTGATGAGATCGACGTTGATATCTTCTTGCATGTCGGCGGGCAAACAACGGCTTGGGCCGAAAGGGTCCAAAAGGGTGCGCGCGTTGCCATGATCGGACCGGGCGGTGGCGGAGTTGTGACGCATAAACATCTCGTGTTGGCGGGCGACGAAACCGCCTTTCCCGCCATTTCGCGCATTCTGGAAAATCAAGCGCAGCACACCAAGGCAACGGTTGTAATGCTCAGTCACACACGCGCGCGAGACTATCCCTTGCCGATAGACAGCGGAACGCGCGTTATTTGGACAGACCCAAAGGGCTTTGTGGCTTCGGTGAGAGACAGCCTGGATCAATCACCGCAGAGTTTTCTTTGGCTGGCCGCGGGCGCTCCGATCGTTACCACTATTCGCCAGATCGAAATGGTCAAAGCCTTACCAAAAACACAAAAGCACATCGCTGCCTATTGGGCCCAAAAGGGCTCTGGCTGAGCTCATTGATTTTGTCGCTTAGAGCGCTGCAGTGCATGTGCATTTTGCGCAACACATAGGCCACTTCCAGCGGTTACGCATTCAAGTCTTTGGATCGGAATGATACGCAATCCCTCGCCAGGCAGGCAGAGTCTTCCAAGCGTTTCCATACATCGAAATCATCCTTGGAGCTTTGTCATGATTGCAATGCGTAATCGTCTTATGTGCGCAACTTCTGTTTTTGCCCTAAGCTGCTTTACCACCAGCCTCGCTGCACAAAATGCGCCTGATTTGGCAGCTGATCTTTCTGAGACCACCGAGGTTGAAGCCAGCAACGTTGATACAGGCGGGGCCATCGATTTGGGCACACTCATCTTCGGTGAATTGCGCACACGCACCCTGCAAGAGAGCGTGACCTCGGCTGTTGTGGAAACGGGTCAAGAGCTTGAAGAGCGTGGGGATGTAGACATCTACGATGTTGTTGAACGCGCGCCCAACGTCAGCACGACATTTGGCAATAAAGGTTTCGTGTTGCGCGGCATTCAGGCCAATGGCGCCGTGAGCAATGTGCAGCTTAACGGAACCTTAGTCTCTGTGCAGGTCGATGGTGTGGCGCTCAATAATTATCAATCCACCTTCTTTGGTCCCTACTCGAGTTGGGATCTAGAGCAGGTAGAAATTTTGCGCGGGCCTCAGTCAACTCAACAAGGCAGAAACGCTTTGGCGGGTGCTTTGATAATCAACTCGCGGGATCCAGAATTTTTCCCAGAATACCGTTTCCGCGTTGAAGGTGGCTCACGCAATACCCAGAGATATGCAATGTCCTTGAACCAGCCTGTTGGCGAAACGGTGGCGCTGCGGTTCTCTGCTGAAAGCAGCTCGACCGACGGCTATGTTACAAGCCGCACACTGGATGATGACGCCTATGACCAGCGCGAATATGACAGCTATCGTGCCAAGCTAAGATGGGCCCCATCCAATGCTTTTGATGCTGTCCTTGAATACAGCTACACCGACTCCACAGGTGGCGAAGATTACGTGCTCGACAGTGAATTCCCCGCCAGTCGCGTCACAGATCAAGACGCAGATGCCGTGGAAGGCTCTGTGCACGAAAGCTTTGCATTCTCAACGCGCTACGAGTTCGACTCTGGCCTCGTTCTGGAAACAGAGACCAACTACTACGAGCAAGATTACACGCGCCTAGAAGGCTTGGCGGATCCACTCGGTGTGGCTGAAAGTCGGTTGAGCATCGACGGGGGCAGCCAAACCTTCGAGCAAGATGTGAAACTGACCTTCGAGACCGATCGCGTCAAAGGCGTGGCTGGCCTCTTTTATACCGATACAAGCGACAGTCGCCCGCTCTTCACCACAACCGATCTGGCCGTTGCTGGCTTTCCCGGCGTTGTGGATACGGTCGATCAGCAATTCGACACAGAAGTCAAAAACACAGCCATTTATGCTGAAGCCGACTTTGATATGGGCGATTGGGTTCCCGGGCTGAGCATTACAGCGGGTGCCCGCTACGACAGTGAAGAATACACCTATACGCAAAGTGTGGACTTCGGCGCGATCTTGAATGGGACGCCACCCTTTGGTGCAGGCCTTCCAGATGTGGCAGAAAATTCGGCGTCCCGTGACTTTACGGCGTTTCTTCCCAAGTTGGGTGCGACCTATGAATTTGACGACGCGCAGTCTTTGAGTTTCACCATTCAGCGCGGCTACCGTGCGGGTGGTACCTCCAACAACTTCATCACGGTTTTCAATCCGTTTGTTGAGTCCTTGTCGAATTATGATCCGGAATACTCTACGAACTACGAACTCGCGTACCGTGGATCTTTCAACGATGATCGCCTGCGGGTCTCCGGCAACATCTTTTACACAAAATGGGATGATATGCAGATCTCTGTGCCCGGGGTGCCCACGATCCCTGCACTAGATCCTTTGTTTAACTTCGACACCGTTAACGCGGCGGAGTCCGAGCTTTATGGGTTTGAATTGGCATTCGAAAGCGAACCGAGTGACAATTTGGCGCTCTTTGGCAGCGTAGGATACACCAAAACGAAGTTCATCGAATTTGATCCAGATCCTGCAACACCGGGAGATTTCAACGGAAACGAATTTCCCTTCTCACCGGATTGGACAGCGACGCTTGGCGGAAAGTATACATGGGACAATGGGTTCGCCTTGGCTGTAGATGCTTCCTATAAATCCGCATCCTTCCAAGACAATGCCAACACCTACACTGATGACGACCGTTGGCTGGTCAACCTCCACGGAACCTATGATATTTCCGAGAATGTCACGGCTGGTCTATATGTCCGCAACCTTTTCGATGAGGACTACGCAACCGCGCGCTTCCGTGATCCAAACGGTATTTCACCGACGATCATCCGCACGGGCGAGCCGCGGACGGTCGGTCTTTACATGCAGGCGGAATTCTAAAGCATCATATGGCCTTCGCGGCATGAGTTGGGTGGCAGAACATGGATCCTGCCGCCCTTTACGAACATCTCCAAGATACGCGCATTGTACCAAAGATGTGATTGCAGCGTTTGACGAAATACCTGAGAAATCGCGCATCAGCCAACGCGTTGAAACCAAAGGCTTCAGGCAGCGTTAGGTGATTCAGGTTTTTCGCATAACGCTTTAGCGACTACTTGAGCTGATCGCACAACGCTGCGTGCTTGCTTTCAAGGTAGCGGCGCAAAGGCGGTTCTGGCGTCAGGGCGATTGCCTGCTGATAAGCACCGAGTGCCTCCTGTGTCCGCCCTAGTTCTGACAAGAGAAAAGCTCGCGTTGCTTGGGCAGGGGCATACCCTGCGCGGATCTTTTCTTCGATATCGAGTAAGACTTTTAGTCCGTCTTCTGGGTTTCCCGCTTTGCCGAGTGCAGCTGCATAGCTGACGGTTGCACCGATGGTCGGCGCGATATGCGAAAGGCCAAGATGGAGCTGCACCAAAGCAGGCCAGTTGGTCTCGCCTGTGTTCAATCGGTCTGCATGCACAGAGTGGATCGCAGCTTCTAATTGAAAGCGACCAAGTTGACCAAGAGTTTGCGCCCTTTGGAGATAATAGGTTGCTTGCAGGATTAAGGCTGTTGTCCATCGTGATGGATCTTGCTCTTCGAGCGGAACAAATTGACCGTCTTCAACACGGGCCTCTTGCCGTGACAGGCTAAAAGCAATGACTGATGCAAGCCCAAGGACCTCTGCATTGTCCGGCATAAGGTCAACGAGAAGAGTGGCAAGAAAGAGCGCCTCTTCCGCAAGCAAGCCGTCGACCATCCAGTCTTGAGAGAAGGCCCCGTAGATGGCTTCTAGAACAGCGTTTAGCCGGTTTGGCAGATCCTCGCTGTGAGGGATCTTAAACGCGACGGCCGTATCCCGAATTTTGCGTTTCGTTCTGACCAACCGCTTTGCCATTGTGGTGTGCGGTAGCAGAAAAGCGCGCGCAATCACCTCTGCTTCCAGTCCAAGAACCGTTTGCAGCATCAATGGAGTGTGCATGCGCGGATCGATTGCTGGATGCGCGCAAACGAACATGAGCTTCAAGCGATCATCAGGGATGTCGTCATGCTGTAATTCAAGCGCCTGCGGCTCTGGGAGCGCGTTGCGAAAGTCGATACGCGCATCGCGGCGTTGCATATCGGTCAGCCTATTGCGCGCAACGGTTAGCAGCCAAGCCTCGGGGTTCTTGGGCATGTCTTTTGGCCAATGGATCAGAGCCTTCGCAAAGGCATCAGACAGCGCATCTTCCGCGATGAGGATATCGCCTGCCTTGCTAGCAAGGATTGCCAAAAGACGACCGTAAGACGAGCGCATAACCTCCGCCATGCGCTCTTGAGGTGCCACTAAGCGTCCATAGCGGTTGGGCGGATCTCTACGGCACCGTATTTGGCCATCGGGCATTTTTTGGCCCAAGCGATAGCCGTATCCAGATCAGGCACTTCGATCGTCATATAGCCACCGAGCATCTCTTTGGTTTCTGCGAACGGTCCGTCTTGGATACGATTGCCACCGTCCGACACGGTTGTGGCATTGCTGACGGGCTGTAGCCAGTCGACCCCAACCAAAATACCGGCCTCCTTGAGAGAGCCGATGTAGGCTCCAAAAAGACCTTTGAGTTGGCCAAGCTCTTCGGGTGGGACGTTGGCAAAGTCTTCGGGGCGGGAATAGGTTAAAAATGTATAGCGCATAGTACGTCTCCAGTTATCAAAAGCGTTGGTGCTTTCAATGACATGACGAATGATGACACGGCCAAAGGACATCGACCAAAATAATTTTGGTTTTTATGCACGCGCTGGGTTTGAATCGTAGTGGTGTGGACCAATCATAACTTGTGCAAAAACACTGGAGATCTTCACGTATGCGTCACGTTTTCACGCCGCCAATTGGTTGGGGTTTTCCCAGTGATGCGTGAGAATTCTCGATTGAAATTGGATTTGGTGGCGAATCCTGAAGACAAGGACACCTCAAGTACCGACAGATCTGTCGTGCGCAATAAGGCGCAGGCTTCCTTGATCCGATAAGCATTTACAAATTGCGACACGCTCAGCTGTCTAACCCTGTTGATCGCATTAGAAACCTGCCTGTCAGACAACCCCAAGCGGCGGGCCAATCGGCGCAGGCTGATGTCGTCCTTTTTGTGCAAAGCTTCTGTTTGAAAAAGCTGTTCGAGCCGCGCCACGATGTCTTCATCCGCCTCGGATGGAGGCACAGGAAGGTTTGGCTCTTGGGGTGAACTCGCTTCGCTTTGAGCGTCCGACTGCCCGAGGATTGCACAAGCGCCAATCGCAAGGATGAAGCCGGTTTGCATAAAGGTCACCACAAGGCCGGAGCTCTGACCTTCGTTGCGGATGAAATCCACTATAAGGTAAATGTCTGTCAGCGCAGATGCGATCAAGGCAACGCCCGTGAGCCTCATAGCGCCAATGATCTCTGGTGCAGCACTAATCGGAGACAGGGGCAATTGGTCGGAGCCATTTAAACTCTCCTTCACCATGAGACCGCCAAACCCCAAGTAGGTCAGAAGGATTAGCGGATCGGCCAAGGCAGGCACAGTGAGAAACGCGATCCAGTTGAGCGCAACCACCCCAAGCGGCCAGAGGTGCCATTTCGATCCTTGGCCGCTCAAAGCGCCATAGGCCAAATAGGCACAAACCGGCAAAACCGGGGCCAAAAGGGCAATGTAAAAAGCCGCCCATCCAATCTCGTATCCCCACCTCAACGACACCAAGAGCGATTGCACAGCATAGAGCGCCAAGAGCAGTGCAAAAAACTGATGCGCACGGAGGCTCATATCTCGCAGGTGCACAAACCGGCCCAGTAAGAAGACCAATACGAAGGTTGCCAACAAAGGCAGGGGAACAAAGAGCATCTTTAAATCGTAAGTCGGTTGCAGTGCTTGGAGTTGTAGACTGGAACCCGTTTTAGGACGACCTCAATCGCGTTTTAGGACGAAATCTGCCCCATCAAGCGTCACAGATCTCAGCATAGCGACCCTCAACAAAGGAGATAACGGGATGCGACGTTTCAAGACATTTGCCAAAGGCACAACCTTTGCCGTCCTCCTCGGGATCGCAGGTTGGAGCGACTATGAGGTTTTGCGGCCAGCCTACGAAGGCAGCGCTGGGATCACAACCGGAGAAGCTTATGCGCCGATCCGGGGCGAAGAGATCGATTTCGACATTTGGTACCCCGCGAAGGACGGTGGCAAGGCCATCAAAGTTGGCGGCAACGGGGTGTTTCACGGCACACAAGCTGGGCGTCGTGCCCCGCATCAAAAGGGGCAGTTTCCGGTGGTTCTTATCTCCCATGGTGCGGGCGGCAATTCGGGGCAGTTTGGCTGGATCGCTTCTGCGCTTGCACAGGCCGGGTTTGTTGTTGTTTTGCCCAACCACCCAGGCACCACAACCGGCAATGCCTCCGCCAAAGCGGCGGTCCGCGTATGGGAACGGCCTGCGGATGTTTCCGCGGTTCTCGATGAGATTATGGAGAATCCAGAAAGCTATCCCTACATCGATACGGATCGGATTTCTGTTTTGGGGTTCTCGGCAGGTGGATACACGGCTATGGCAGTCGCTGGTGCGCGCGTCGATCCAGAGCGCTTGCAGCAGTTTTGTGACCACACCGATCATGGCATGTCAGACTGTGCCTTCTTGGCGCATTTCGGGATCGATCTTCATGAATTCGATTTGTCTCCTGCTGCCCAAGATTTGCGGGACCCAAGGATACAGACGGCGGTGATCATTGATCCCGGCATCGTAAGCACGCTCACTTCCGAGAGCCTCGCGGATATCGACATCCCCATGTTGATCGTGAACCTCGGTGACGAGGAGACGGTGCCGGCAGGGGTCTATGCAAGACCTGCCGCGGAGCAAATCCAAGCTGCGTCTTATGAGGTGGTTCGAGACGCCACGCACTTCAGCTTCTTGGCGCAATGCAAACCAAACGGTCCGCGCATTTTGGAACGGGAAGGTGAGTTGGACCCATTATGCGAAGACGCAGGTGGCCGAGCGCGATCGGACATCCATATGGAATTGACCCAAAAGATCGTCAGCTACATGCGATCTCATATCTAGCCTGAAAGTGGCCTTTGGGTTTAGGCATCCCAAGGGCCGCTTCTTTTAGGCTAAGCGGTCGCGGCTTCCCAAGGTTTGGCGCGCCCAATGTTCTCAATCAGAAAATCCATAAAGACCCGAACCTTCGCTGAAACGACATTGCTCTTGGGGTAGATGAGCCAAAGGGCGGGCTTTTCGGCAATTTCAAAGTCAGGCATCACGCGGACCAAAGAGCCGTCGGCCAGATCTTCATGGACAAGCCAAATCGAGTTGATCGAGACCCCGGCACCGCCTTTGGTGATCTCGCGTTGCGTGTGCCCGTCATTCAGCACGAGACTGTGCGCTGCTTGTTTGGGGTCAAACGAAAAAGTCGTCCCGTCCGCCGACTTCAGTTTTTTCGGATCCAGATCGCGAAAAGAGATAAACCGATGCTCGGTAAGATCTGCGGGTGTTTCAGGCGCGCCATGGCGCTCGAGATAGGCAGAGGATGCACAAAGGATACGTGTGTCATCTGCGAGCTTCCTGGCTGTGAGGCTGCTGTCTTCCAACACCGAATTGCGCAGAGCCAAATCATAGCTGCCTTCGATGAGATCAAATTGAGCATCCGACAGATGCAGATCGAGCGTTAGGGAGGGATTGGCCTCCATAAAGCGCGGTAGGAGTGGCGCGATATAGAGCTGGGCAAAGGTACTTGGGGCTGCAAAGCGCAATATGCCTTTGATCTGCGCTCGGCCCGCACCCATAGCGGCCAGCGCCGCTTCTTCCTGGGCGATCATCTCGCGCGCATAGGGCAAAAAGTCTTGGCCTTCTAAGGAGAGCGAGACTTTGCGCGTCGAGCGATGCAAAAGTTCTGTGCCGACCAAACGCTCAAGCTTTGCGATCCGGGTACTGGCCACCGCTGGCGCCATGCCGAGGCTGCGGCCCGCAGCGCTTATGTTGAGCATCTCGCTGGCAAGTACGAAGAGGCGCAGACTCTGTGTGTCCATATTATATACTTTTTCGGAATACTCTTATCCAATCAAGCGTCTTTTTATATTTTTTCAAGGTGCTAAATCTCGGATCAACACAGTCACAGGATAGGTCCATGACCCAAACAGCCACAGTGAATTACCACGTCCACAAAGCCGAACGGCAGGCTTTCGAGCTTGATGCCGGCGGCATCATTGGGAACTTGGTTTCTCCGGAGCTCGCACCGACCGAAGTGCAGATTTTCGACGAACGTGCTGAAGACGTGGCACCAATATTTCAAGAAGCTTCCGTAAGCTTTGCGCGGTTCGCAACTGAGGTGAAGACCTTCGACGAAGGCGAGGATTGGCGTGAAACTTACGACGCTGAACTGACGACGCTTTTGCAAAATGAGGTCGCTGCCAAAGAGGTTATTATCTTCGATCACACCGTGCGCATTGATGACCCTGACGCCGACCGCAAACCAGCGCGCAACGTGCACAGCGACTACAGCACCGATGGTGCCAAACAGCGGCTTATTGATATTTTAGGCACTGACAAAGCGGCTGAATGGAGCACTGAGCACTATGCGTTTATCAATGTTTGGCGTCCTATCGGCGATGTTATTAATTCAGCCCCTTTGGGCTTTATTTTGCCGCAGAGTGTGTCGGAAGACGATTGGATCTTGCTGGATTTGATCTATCCTGATCGCAAAGGCCAGATTTTGGGTCTTGCCGCAAACCCGGAGCACAAATGGATCTACCGTTCAAAAATGACACCGAGTGAGGTCGCTTATTTCAACATCTATGATAGCCATGGACGGCCCTCGATCGGCCACAGTGCGCTTGATATGGTGGAAGATCCCAGCATCACAACGATGCGAAAGAGCATCGAAAGTCGAACCCTCGTTCGTTACTAATTCAAAGTGACCCGCTCAAATTTGCCGTCTGACCAGGCGTCTGCGGTTCTCCCGAAGGAAAGAAATTCAAGATGACCAAGACAATCCTCATAACAGGCGCCACAGACGGGATCGGTTTGCTTACGGCCACGAACCTCGCGGCTGAAGGCCACAAGGTTCTGCTGCATGGACGCAGCGCTGCAAAGCTTGAAAAAGCCCAGGCTCAAGTTGGCGGAGGCAGTGAAATCTACAGGGCGGACCTTTTGCGTATGTCCGACGTGCGGGCGATGGCCGCGGATATCTCAAAGGCACATAGCCAGCTTGACGTGATCATCAACAACGCTGGTGTTCTCAAACTTGGGAACCCCAAAACCCCAGATGGGTATGACGCGCGGTTTATGGTGAACACCTTTGCGCCTTACGTCCTAACCCGTGATCTTTTGCCCATCGTTCCGGCTGAGGGGCGTATCGTCAATCTGTCCTCTGCAGCGCAGGCGCCCGTTGACCTCGATGCCCTGCACGGGCGTCGTCAGCTTGATGACATGAGCGCCTATGCACAAAGCAAGCTTGCGATCACAATCTGGTCGCAAGAAATGGCGAAAGAACTTGTCGGTGGCCCGGTGGTGGTTGCTGTAAACCCCGGCTCGCTGCTGGCCTCGAAAATGGTCAAAGAAGGCTTTGGTATCGCAGGAAACGACCTACAGATCGGGGCGTCCGTTTTGCGTAAAGCAGCGCTCGGCGAGAGCTTCGCAACGGCCAGTGGCAAGTATTTTGACAACGACAGCGGGCAATTTGCGCAACCAAACGGTGCGGCGCTCGATGCAGGGCATAGTGCTGGGGTTATGCAGGCGATCAACGAGGTCTGCGCCAAGCTCAGCTAGAGCCCACAATCCATTCGAAAATTCTAAGAACGCGTGATTCACGTGCCAACTTCTTCATGCATAAGGAAACAAGAAAATGTCAGTTCAATCTCTTGAACGCGCTCGCAATGTTGAGCGGCCAACCCGAGACGCCATGCTGGCCCGAGCGCCTTCCGTTCAGTACTTTTGGGATCAAAACACCTCGCTTTTCAAAGAAGCTTGGGCGGAATGGGAAGCGGAAACAGGCCGCGCATCGGTCTTGGGCAGCAGCCTTTTTGACCCCAAACTGCGTGCTGCTGTGGAGCAAGCCTGGGAAGATCCTACAAAAGAAGCGGCTGTCAAAGACCTTTGGAAGGAAGTATTTCCTGGGGTCTATGAAGCGCAGTTCTTTGATCTAGACCAATTGTCTGTTTTGCGCGACTACATGGCGGCGGCAGCAGATGCCGATATTCCAGTGCGCCCTCCCTATGGTATTTCTTTGAACCGTGGCGGCGCGATGCTGGACCCGCGCTCGCAGGGATACCTGGCAGCACCGAACTTTCAGGACTTCTACCAAAATCTGATGAACGCCTACATGCGCCCCATCTCGCGTTTGTTGTTCCCAGACATCTATGGCTACGACACCCAAACCTTTGGCTTTTCCATCCAGTGGCAAGCCGACAAGGACACATCGCTCAGGGCCCACACGGACGCATCGTCGGTCACGTTGAACCTCAACTTGAACTTGCCCGGCGAAGAATTCTCCGGTTCAGGCGTGCGGTTCTTTGATCCTAAAACGCGCCAGATCAGCGAGCTGACTTTCGCGCCAGGAACTGCGCTCATTCACCATGGCAGCGTGCCGCATGAATCTATGCCGATTACGAGCGGCGAGCGGTCGAACTTCGTGCTCTGGCTCTATGGGGATCATGGCCAAGTTCCCGGGCCGGGAGCACCGCTACGCGACATTGATCCTCGCGAGCGCTGGAGCGTGCCCGCTGCACCGAGCGATGGCTTCGCGCCTTTCTAAGTCAAGCTTTCGCATTGGGCAGGGCAACTTGCCCCATGACCAAGACCGCTCAGCTGTTAGGCGACGCCTCTGCCGGGCTGGCATCGGGTGAATTGAGCGTAGACCAGGTCTCATCCGCCAATGGCTCAGGCGGTGTCACGCAATCGCGCCGATGGATACTGACCTTCGCAATGAAATTTGCTGAGATCGGCGCTGTGACAAACAAAAACGCCATGATCAGCAATTCATGGATTGAAGGCGTTCCAACTGCAAAGGCATTCAGCATTGAGGCCAAAAGCAACATGCCAATCCCAATGGTCCCAACCTTCGTTGGTGCGTGAAGCCGTGTCATGGGATCGTTGAACTTCAAGAGCCCAATTACACCCACAATGATAAAGCCTGATCCGATCAAAAGAGACAGGGCGGCCGCATAGGTGAGGATCATTTCAACGAGGGTCATTCGATGATGTCTCCTCTCAAAATGAAGCGCGCCAAAGCAACTGTGGAGACAAAGCCGAGCATGGCGATCAAGAGCGTGACCTCAAAATAGACCTTCACGCCTTGGTACATGCCCAGAACGATCACGATCCCGATGGCGTTGATGACCATGGTATCAAGCGCCAGGATCCGATCCCCAGACGTGGGCCCAAGCACCAAGCGCACCATGGACATCACTTGGCCAAACGCGAGCGCCACCAAGGTGATCACAAGGGCGATGTTGAGTAGCTCTGAAGCAGCAATCATCCGAATATCTCCAAAAGACGGCGTTCGTAGCGGTTGAGGATGTCGTCGCGCACTGCGTCTGGGTCGTCGGTGTGCAGCACATGCACGAGCAAGCTGTGGCCCTCGTCTGATAGATCCGACGTCACTGTGCCCGGTGTAAGCGTAATCGTGCCCGCCAACATCGTAATTGCTTCAGGCTGTTTGAGCTTGAGCGGAACCACGATCCAGGCGGGTTTCAATTTTGAATTTGGAACTGAGAGCACAATCCAAGCCACTTGGATATTGGCCACGATGATGTCCCACATCACGATCAGCGCATAGACAATCATTTTGCCCATGTGGAAGCCACGAGGTGTATCGGGCCACCAAATGGACGTCGCCCAAGGGATCAAGATGCCTAAGATGACCCCAAACACCGCCATACCGGCCGTGATCTCGTTTTGCAGCAAGATCCAAACGACCGCCAAAATCAGGGTTAAGAACGGATGGGGCATCAACCAACGGAACGCGCGTGTCATGTTAGTGTGCCTCCTTTGGTTTGCTGAGCTTGCCGGGGGTATCGAGCACCGTACGCATGTAAGTGTCTGGCGCAAAGAGCTGGGCCGAAACCTTGGTGGTATAGCCATGCACTTGGCCAGCGAACACCGTGTGAAGCACCAAGAGCCCCAAGAGGCCACCAACTGCAACGTAAGACAAGACAGCTGGTTGGGACTGCGTTAGATTGGTTTCCTCAGGTTCCGCCGGAACGCTATGGGCTTTCCAGAACAACACGCTGCCCGCGCGCGCAAAGCCCAAGATGCTGATCAAGCTGGAAGACAAAACAACCACCCAAATCCACACCATCAAGGAGCTTTCAAAGCCCGCTTGCAAAACCATCAGTTTGCCCAAAAAGCCCGAGAGCGGTGGCAAGCCAGCCATGGCAATGGCCGCAGCAAAAAAGAGCCCTGAGGTGAGCGATGTGCCCATCATCGGGGCACGCGGCGCAAGGGCCAAGGATCCGCGGCCTGTGCGCACCAAATCAGAGATCAAAAAGAGCGCTGCCCCTGCGAGGGTGGAATGGATGATGTAGTAGAGCGCTGCTGCAATGCCGATGGGCGTGAAGAGCGCGATGGAGATCATCACCATGCCCATGGAGCCCACAACCGAATAGGCCACCAGGCGGTCCAGACGCCGTGCCGCCAGCACGCCGATCATCCCAATCGCGAGTGAGATGAGAGCGGCTGGCAAAAGCCACAAATCATGCAACCCGCTTGTGACTTCCAGCTCAGGCGGGAAGATCATCGTATAGACCCGGATGATGGCATAGGCGCCAACTTTCGTCATGATCGCGAAGAGAGCCGCCACAGGCGCAGGCGCCTCTGAATAGCTCGATGGCAGCCAGAAATGCAGCGGCACAAGTGCTGCTTTGATCGCAAAGACCAACAGAAGCAAAACAGCCGCAACGCGAATTCCAACCGTTTCTTCCGCGGAAATCAGCTCAACGCGCTCTGCCAGATCCGCCATGTTGAGCGTGCCTGTTTCGGCATAGATCGCACCAAGCGCGAAGAGGAACAGCGTGGACCCGATGAGGTTAAAGAGCACGTATTGCACGCCTGCGCGCAGCCGTGCCGTGCCGCCTGCATGGATCATCAAACCGTAAGAGGCGATCAACAGCACTTCGAAGAACACAAAGAGGTTGAACAAGTCCCCCGTGAGAAAGGCCCCGATGATCCCCATTAACTGGAACTGAAAAAGCGCATGGAAGTGTCGCCCGCGGTCGTCCCAGCCAGAGCCTATGGCGTAGAGCAAAACAAACAGCGCCAGCAAAGAGGTCAGCAAGACCATGATCGTGGAAAGGCTGTCGGCCACCACAACGATGCCAAAGGGGGCCGCCCAATCGCCCATGCGATAGTAAAGCACTGAGCCATCAGAAACCTGCCAGGCCAAGCTGGCTGACAAAGCCACAAGTGCCATAACGCCGGCCACAGAAAACACCCGCTGAATGCCGATGTGGTACCGCGCGGCCAGCACGATGAAGGGGGCCAGCAAGGCAGGCAGAATAATTGGGGCAACAATCCAATGGGTCATGGCGTTTGCTCCGCAGCCGGATCCGGCACTTCGTCGGACATATCTTCCATCGGCGGCTCAGCTGTTGGATCGTCGATATGATCGTCACTCGTGCCGAGGTACGCGCCAAGGCCGATCATCACCACAACAGCCGTCATGCCAAAGGAGATCACAATCGCTGTGAGCACGAGAGCCTGTGGCAAGGGATCGGTATAAACGGTGACATCATCGCTCAATATCGGCGGCGCACCCACAGTGAGACGCCCCGAGGCAAAGAGGAACACGTTCACCGCATAGGTCAAAAGGGACATGCCCAAGATCACTGGGAAGGTCCGCAACCGCAGCACGAGATAAATCCCGGCAGCTGTCATCACACCAATTGCAGAAGCAACAAGGAGTTCCATATCAGCCAGCCCTCCTCATGAAGACACCTTTGGGGTGTCTGTGTCGTCACGGGACGGATCGATATCCATTGGATGATCGCTTTCTTCACTATCAGCGCGGCGTGCCAAGCGTGAGAAGCTTTCCAGCGAAAGCATCACAGCGCCCACAACAGCCAGGAACACGCCCAGATCAAAGAGCGCTGCTGTGGCCAATTCAAACTCATTGAAAGGCGGGATGCGCACATATGTGAAATCAGACGTGAGGAAAGGCTTGGCGACGAACCAAGAGCCAATGCCCGTGAAGCCCGCAATCAAAACACCTGCGCCAATTACACCGTGATAGGGGTAACGCAAGCGCGCTGAGGCCCAAGAGAAGCCGCTGGCCATATATTGCATCACCACGGCAATCGACACGATGAGCCCTGCGATAAAGCCGCCGCCCGGCTCATTATGCCCGCGCAAGAAGATGTAGAAGCCAACAATCAATACAATCGGCATAATCACCCGAGTGAGCACGACCATCATCATTGGATGCATATCGCCTGCACGTGGTTGATCCGGCACACGGTTGAGCAAACGTCGGCGCACAGGGCCGTTTAGGAGCGTCTCTGTGAGGGCGTAGATCAAAAGCGCTGCGATGCCCAAAACGATGATCTCGCCGTATGTGTCAAAACCCCGGAAATCCACGAGGATCACGTTCACCACATTGGTTCCGCCGCCGCCTTTGTAAGAATTGGCCAGGTGGAACTCTGATATTGGGGTCGAAACAGCATCACGCAGCAGATAGTGATACGCCAAAGCAAAGCTCGCCAAGCCTCCAACAATCGCAACACTACCGTCCCGTACACGGCGCAATACTGTGCTTTCGATAGGGGTTCTGTTAGGCAGGAAATTCAGCGCCAACAGCAGCAGAATAATTGTCACAACCTCAACTGTGAACTGGGTCATCGCGAGGTCAGGCGCGCTGAAATATACAAAGCCAACCGAGACCATGAGCCCAACGATCCCGATGAGAATGAGGGCAAGAAAGCGGTTGCGGTGCATCACAACAAGCGCTGCTGTTGCAGCAACCAACATCGCCCAGCCTGCGATCGGCACAGGACCGGCGGGCTGAAGCGTGCGGGTCTGCGCGCCAACCGTACCGGTGACCCAGGCATGGTATCCAACGGCCACAATCGCAACGACACCGATCATCGCATAGCGCGTGAAGGCCCCATTGTGCAGACCATGAATAAAGCCCCGCGACAGGCTCACAACGGCCTTAATCAAAGCCTCAAAAATGGTCTTGGCTTCAGGGCGGGGCAGGGCGTCCCAGATCCGCAAAAGCGGTTTAAAGAGCGCTACAAGCACCAAGCCGCCCACAACCGCGATGATCGACATGTAAAGCGCAGGCACCCAGCCATGCCAAATCTTGATATGCTTGCTTGTGACCTCAGTCACATCCCCTTGCACAGCGCCTGTGACAAGCTTCACAAATGGCTCCACCAAGAAGGGCGCAACGCCAATCACCACAACCAACACAGCCAGGATTGCCGGAGGAAGCCACATGCCCGGATTTGGGTCATGTGGCTTAGAGGGATAGTCGTCGCGCACAGGGCCCAAGAAGGTATGCCCAATGAGCCTGAAGCAATAGGCTGCGGAGAACACAGAGCCCAAGGTTGCCAATCCTGGTACCAGCCAAGGGCTGTTGAAAAGCACGGTTTTCGTGGCTTCTTCGAGCATCATTTCCTTAGACAGGAAGCCGTTTAGGAATGGGATGCCAGCCATGGAAAGCGCTGCGATTGTCACGATGGTGAAGGTGATCGGCATCAATGTGCGCAGGCCACCTAAGCTTGGAATGTCACGCGTGTGCGTTTCATGATCCACAATGCCTGCGGACATAAAGAGCGCCGCTTTGAAAGTCGCGTGGTTCAAGATGTGAAATACAGCGGCAAAAGCTCCAAAGGCCGTGCCGGTGCCCAAAAGCATTGTAATGAGGCCCAAATGGCTCACGGTTGAGAAGGCCAAAAGCGCTTTGAGATCGTGCTTAAAGAGTCCTATCACCGCGCCGAGAACCATCGTTATCAAGCCAGCCGTGGTGACAATCACAAACCATTCCGGTGTGCCAGAAAGCACAGGCCACATGCGAGCCATCAAGAAGATACCCGCTTTAACCATCGTCGCGGAGTGGAGGTAAGCTGAGACAGGAGTCGGCGCGGCCATTGCATGTGGCAGCCAGAAGTGAAACGGGAATTGAGCAGACTTCGTGAAACAGCCCAAAAGGATCAAGATCAGAGCGGGCAGGTAAAGCGGATCGGCCTGGATCAGATCACGGTTTTGCAAGATCACGCTGAGATCGTAACTGCCAACGATCTGGCCCAAGATCAGCATACCACCGATCATCGCAAGCCCGCCCATACCCGTGACGGTCAGCGCCATCCGCGCGCCTTGTCGCCCTGCAGGCAGGTGCTTCCAATAGCCGATTAATAAGAACGAAGAAAGCGACGTAAGTTCCCAAAAAACCAGCAAAAGCAGTATGTTGTCGCTCAGTACAATCCCCACCATCGCGCCTTGGAACAGGAGCAAATAAGTGAAAAACTCGCCCATATTATCATCGCGCGACAGATAATGGCGGCCATAGGTGATGATCAAAAGACCAATGCCCAGGATCAAAAAGGCAAAGAAAAAGCCCAAACCATCCAGCATCAGCGTGAAGTTAAGGCCAAGCTCAGGGAGCCAATCGACCCGCGCTGTCACCACGCCACCTTGCAAAATCGTTGGCAGGTTTGTGAAAAGCCCGATGAAGGCCGCTAAAGAAACAGTGAAGGTCACGCCCGCGCAAGCCGCCCGGCCTGCAGCATTCATCAATCCAGGCAAGAGTGCGCCTAGAAACGGCAATGCGACAATGAAAAACAGAGACAAAGCGTAACCCTATCGACCCAGTTTAATTTTGGCTTAAACCCCAAAATGGTGTCAGATTGGCGTCTGACAACCCGGTGCCAAAAACAACTCCCTTATGGGTCTTCAGCTTATACTGCGCGGGCGAAGAGGGACAATCGGATTTCGGCCAAAAAGGCCGTCTTCGAGCTTAGAGATAGACGGAAAGATGAACCATATCATCAAAGGCGCTGCGTAATGCAGCAGACCAGCCCTGCGACAGCTTTTGGAAATCAGGATCATGTTCTTCGATCACACGATTTTGGGAAAAGGTGAGCTTGTCGGTTTCCAGAATGGACAAATTGAGTGGCATGCCCACCGACAGGTTAGAGCGCAGCGTTGAATCCATCGATAACAAAGCCGCCGTGACCGAGACATCGAGCGGTGTTTCGGGCGTCAGAACACGATCCAGAATGGGTTTGCCGTATTTGTGCTCGCCAATCTGAAAATAAGGGGTCTCAGCTGTGGCTTCTATGAAGTTGCCAGCAGAATAGACATGAAAAAGACGCTGTGCCCCACCTGCGCGCTGTCCGCCCACAAGGATGGAGCTCATTGTGCTTTCGCCAGATTGCGCCATCCCAGGACCATAACGTGCCTGAACGTCGGTCATGGCATTGCCCACGAGCTCCACAATCCGAAACATTGATGGAGCCGAAAGAATTGTCTCAACGCCATTTTCAGGATGGTCGATGTTTTCTTGCAAAAGGGAGATGACAGCTTGGGTGATTGCCAGGTTCCCAGCGGTCATCATGGTGATGCAGCGCTCGCCCGGGACTTCCCAAGTGAACATCTTTTTGAACTTGGCAATGTTGTCGAGGCCCGCGTTTGTGCGGCTGTCAGACAGAAAAACCAGACCTGAATTGAGTTTGATCGCGACGCAATAGGTCAAAGGCAGTCCCTTCTGTGAGGTCTCGACGAGGTTTTCTAAGCCAACGTCTATGGGACAAGCAGCGTCTCACCGCAAGTTCTCGTGGCTGTGACGCTGCGAATTCGCGCTCTATTTGACGCAAGCCAGGCTTCAAGCGCAGACTACGTCCATTAGGGAGGAATATCTTATGCCAAAATATCTCTTTATCTATCACGGTGGCGGCAAGCCAGAGACGCAAGAAGAGGGTGAAAAGGCCATGGCAGCCTGGGGGGCCTGGTATGAAGGCTTGGGGGCTGCGACGGTTGATCCGGGCGCGCCTGTTGGTCAATCTCATACCGTGTCCGCCTCTGGTCATGTTGAGAACGGCGGGGCCAACCCGGCTTCGGGATATACGATAATTACGGCCTCTGATTACGCGGAAGCCTGCGCGCATGCAGCCAAAAACCCCCTGGTTCTGGATGGCTCCGGGTCTGTCGAAGTCGCTGAAATGATGGAAATGTAAGGTTTAAGATCTGCAGGTTTGCTGAGCGTTAGTGCTACGCGAAGCGAAAGCCCTTGGCGCGCAAAAACGCGCCGAAGTCTGCACGCTCAGGCTGACTGTATTGCCGAGCTTTGTCTTGGGACCAGGTATAGGGATCTGTTTGGCCGTAGAGCGCTTCAAAGCGCTGGCTTTTATAAGGCTGCGCCGAAGCCCGCTCTGCGTCATAGGAGGCAACCGCCTCTTCAAGCCCAGCTTCTGAAAAGCGGTCCACATGGGAGGTGACACTAAGCGGCAAGCGCTTTGAGATCTTGGGAGGATCTTTGGGATGTCCCAACGCCAAACCTGCAAAAGGAAAAACGTGATCCGGCAAAGCCAGCAAATTTGAGACGGCCTGGGCCTCATTGCGAACCGCGCTAATCGGGCAAGCTCCAAGCCCCAGTACTTCGGCGGCAGTGATAAACGCGCCCAAGGCGATGGCCGCGTCTGCAGTTGCGTTAAACAGCGCGTCGGTATGGTCATTTGCAAAAGGCAGATCTTGCCAGTCATGCATTTGGCGTTGACGCCTGTTGTTGCCGCAAAAGACCAACAACATCGGAGCCTCTGCGACCCAAGCTTGATCGGGCACAAGGGCTGCGAGCGCTTGTCTCATGTCAGGAGATTTAAGAACAATGATGTCGCGCTGCTGAAGATCGCTTTTGGTAGGGGAGGCCATGGCCACTGCACAGAGCGCTTCGATTAAAAGCTCAGGCACGGGTTTGGGTGAGAAAGCCCGGCAGGCCCCTCTGGCAACCATTGAGATTGGCAGGCCTGCAATGTCCTGCAAGCCTTCGCAGTTTGGTGCGTCAGCAAATCGTTGAGCCAGGATGTCTGTCAGGGCTTTAGGTGTGGGTTGATCCATAGAGCGCCTCTCAACTGGTTATCTGAACTGAAAGAAAAACTTACAACTATGAAAAGTAAATATCGCATTTATTAAGTTTTTCTAGCGGGTATAGTTTGGCACACTCGGTGCCAGCTTTGGAAGGGCCAGCCGCCATGACCCAGAATATGCTTAGCGTCACGCTGGATCGCGCCTCCGGAGCACAAACCACATTTGAGGTGCCTGCCTACGAGAACCAAACGGTTCTCGATGTTGTCTCTTGGGTTCAGCAAAACGCGGATCCAACCTTAAGCTACAGGTTTGCCTGCCGTGTTGGGATGTGCGGTAGCTGTGCGATGATGGTGAATGGCGTGCCGCGTTGGACGTGCCGAACGCATATTTCCAAAGTTCTCAAAGACAATAGCGTTCACATCGGACCGCTGCGCAATTTGCCTGTGGTCAAAGATCTGGTGGTCGATATGGACCCATTCTTTGACAAATGGGTTGCGGCAGAGGCGGTCCATCATGCCAGTCATACCCGCGAGGATGAAATCCAACCGATTGCGCAAGAGAGCCCAGAGCGCATCTCTGCGAATGCTGGGATAGAGTGCATCAATTGCGCGGTGTGCTATGCGGCATGTGACACGGTTGCGGCCCAGCCTGATTATCTCGGGCCCGCTGCGCTTCAACGCGCTTGGACCCTTCTTAACGATGCCAAGGATGACGGCCGACAGGCCATTTTGGATGCGGTGTCTGGCACAGGTGGCTGCCACAACTGCCACTCTATGGGGTCCTGCAGCACCTACTGCCCAAATGAGCTCGATCCGATGTCTGCAATTGCAGGGCTCAAGCGCGAAACGGTCCTTTCGCGATTTAAGAGGCGTGGCTGATGCTGACTTTACGCCTTTACATGTTGCAACGCATCACAGCGCTTTTGATGGCACCTTTGGTGCTGGGGCATTTGGCCGTGATGATCTACGCGGTCCAGGGCGGTTTGAGCGCAGCAGAGATTTTGGGGCGCACGCAGGGCTCAGTACTTTGGTTCACATTTTATGGGCTCTTTGTTGTGGCGGTTTCAATCCATGGCGCGATAGGCCTCCGCGCCATCATACATGAGTGGTTGGGCCTCAAAGGACCAGTGCTGGAAGCCTCAATGTGGGCCATAGGGCTTTTGCTTCTCGGTATGGGCGTGCGCGCTGTAGCTGCCGTAACAGGCATAGGGGTCGCGCTGTGAAAGCTGCAAAAGGCATCACTTCCCGCGCGCATCCCCTTTGGTTGGCCTACATCCTTCACCGCATATCAGGCTTGGCCCTCGCTCTGTTTCTGCCCCTTCATTTTTGGGTGCTGGCATTGGCTTTAACAGATCCCGCGCAGCTTGATGGGTTTCTGTCCTTCACGGACCGGACACTCGTCAAAATCGCGGAATTTGGCCTCGTGTTCTTACTGGCGGTGCATATGTTTGGCGGCTTGCGATTGATGGCGCTTGAATGGCTGCCTTGGTCAGGCCGCCAAAAAACCCTGGCTGCGGGCGCGACCGCAACTTCATTTTTGATTGCAGCTCTTTTCTTTCTAAAGGCGGTGTAGAGATGCGTGTTTCGGATATTGAACGGCACGATACGGATATCTTGATCCTGGGCAGCGGAGGCGCGGGGCTCTTCGCGGCGTTGCATGCCAAGCAAAGCGCCCCCGAGGGCACTAAGATCACACTGGCCGTCAAAGGCCTCATCGGCAAATGCGGCTGTACGCGCATGGTTCAAGGCGGGTATAACGTAGCCTTGGGCGGCGGCGACACTGTTGAGCGGCACTTCATGGACACCATCGAGGGCGGCAAGTGGCTGCCCAATCAAGACATGGCCTGGCGGCTTTGCGAGCAAGCCGTTGTGCGCATCCGCGAGCTCGAAAACGAGCTGGGGTGTTTCTTTGATCGCAACCCAGACGGTACGTTGCACCAAAAAGCCTTTGCCGGACAAACGGCAGATCGCACGGTCCACAAAGGCGATCTAACAGGCATCGAAATTATCAACCGTCTCATGGAGAAGGTCCTCGCGAGCGGCGTTGAAAAACTCCAAGAGCACAGGGCGATTGGCCTGATCCCCACCAAGGATGGCGCGAGCCTCGCAGGCGTTCTGATGATCGACATGCGCAGCGGTAAGTTTCGCTTGGTGCGGGCTAAAACCGTGATGATGGGCACGGGCGGCGGCCCGACCATGTATAAGTATCACACGCCCAGTGGCGACAAGAGCATGGACGGGCTTGCGATGGCTTTCCGCGCTGGGCTCCCTTTGCGCGACATGGAAATGGTGCAGTTTCACCCCACGGGGCTTTTGGCGGGCGATCACACGCGAATGACCGGAACGGTCTTGGAAGAAGGCCTGCGCGGCGCAGGCGGGCAGCTCATCAGCCATTCCGGCCAGCGCTTCATGTTCGACTATGACGACAAAGGGGAACGCGCCACGCGGGATGTGGTCAGCCGCGGTATCTATTCCGAGATGCGCAAAGCCAATGACCCAGAGCAAGAAGGCGTGTTTTTGTCCATGGCGCACTTGGGGCCTGAGTGGGTCGCCAAGACCTTTAAGGGTATGGTCAAGCGATGTGCAGACAGCGGCTTTGATCTCGCCGGCGGCAAAGTGGAGGTGGTGCCCACAGCGCATTATTTCATGGGCGGCGTTGTTGTGGATGTGGACACACGCACGGCTCTCGAAGGGCTCTATGTGGCAGGTGAGGACGCGGGCGGAGCCCATGGGTCCAACAGGTTGGGCGGCAATGGCGTGGCGAATTCCACGGTCTTTGGTGGTATCGCGGGCGATACCATGGGCAAAGACATTCGTTCTATGCCGAGCTTGCGCGACCCCGATGAGACGGCTCTGGCCGCAGAGCTTGCTCGGGCGATCCACCCGCTAGGCCGCAAGCCTGCCCCTGTGATTGCTCTGCGCAAAGAGCTCGAAAACAGGATGTGGGACGATGTGGGTGTCACACGCACCAAAAGCGGCATGGAGCAGGGGCTAGTTTGCATTTCCCAAGTGCGAGAGGCGCTGATGGATGTGGGCGTGGACGACACCAACCTAGCCTTCAATTTGACCTGGCACGATTGGCTAAACCTGCGTTCTTTGTGCGATATCTCCGAGGTGATCGCCAAGGCAGGCCTCGCCCGAGAAAACTCACGCGGCGCCCATTTCCGCGATGACTTCCCTGAAGCGGGGGCCATGGAAGACAGCACGTATACCGTGGCGCAAATGAAAGACGGTGCTTTGGACGTGTCTACGAAACCTGTCGAGTTCACCATTGTACGGCCCGGTGAAACGATCCTGCCGGAAGGCGAACCCGAAACACTGGTGGCTGCGCAATGATCCCTCTTTCCCTCATAAGGTCCACTGCTGAGGCGTTGATGGACAAAGCCGCTATTGAGATCCCTCAGGATTATCTCGACGGTCTCAAAGAGGCGGCGCGCACGGAAGATGGGGATCTGTCGTCCTTTGTGCTCAAAGCCATGCTTGAGAACTATGCGGTTGCCAAAGAAGACCGGCGCGCCATGTGCGGCGACACGGGCGTGCCGCGTTGGTTTGTGAAGCTGGGCAATGAGGCGCAGGTGGAAGGTGGAATGGTTGCTCTGGAAACGGCCCTGCGCCAGGCCACGGCAACCGCCACCAACAGCGTGCCGCTCCGGCCCAACCGGGTGCATCCCCTTTGGCGCACGGATCACGACAACAACGTCGGCATCGGTGCGCCTGAGATCGAATACGGCTTTGAGCCTGAGGGCGCATGGATCGACCTGATCACTGTGCACAAGGGCGGGCTCTTTGGGACGGATTACAGGATGCTCTTCCCCTCTGATGGGATCCAAGGCATCAAACGGTTTTACCTCGACAGCCTGATGGCCTTTGGCAAACGTGGCCTCGCCTGTCAGCCAGCGATCATCGGGATTGGCCTCGGTGGCTCGAAGGACACCTGCATGAGCCTGGGTAAACGCGCCTCGACACTGCGTGTGGTTGGATCACGCAATTCAGACCCGCGCATTGCTGATATGGAAGACGAGTTCAAGGAGCTTGGAAACTCCATTGGCATGGGCGCGATGGGCTTTGTCGGCAAAAACATGGTGATCGATTGCAATATCGAAGTGGGCTATTGCCACACGGGCGGCATGCCGATGTCTGTACATGCCTTTTGCCTGTCGTCCCGACGCGCCGTGGCGCGCATTCATGCGGATGGCCGGGTGGAGCACCGCACAGATCCCGATTGGTTCACGCCCTATCAGCGGCGTGAAACGGTTGATTGGGCACCTGCGCAGGAGGCAGCGGAATGAGTGGGCCGCGCGAGATCAGGCTTTCCACCACACCCTCAGCGGAGGCGATTGCGGAGCTACGGCTTGGTGACGTCGTCTACCTTGATGGTCTGATGTATACGGCGCGTGAAGGCGTCTATATGCGCGCCCTTGAAGACCAAGCCAACATCCCAATGGAATTGCCCAGCCAATCTGCGGCCAATTTCCATTGCTCGCCGGCGGCGCGGATCAATCTCGATGGGTCGTTTGATATGGGGGCCGTGACGGCCACGGCCTCCTTTCGCTTTGCCAAATGGTTGCCCGAATGGATGGCCAAAACGGGGGCCAAGCTCATCGTTGGCAAAGGCGGTATGAGCTCCAATGATTACAAAGAGTACTTTGTGCCCAACGGCGCGGTTTACCTTTCAACTGTGGGCTATGGCACCGGCGCACTCTTGGGGCGCGGGGTTGAAACGGTGGAAGCCGTGCATTGGAACGAAGAGCTGGGACTTGCTCAAGCCATGTGGGTGATCAGGTGCAACAAGATGGGGCCCTTTATCGTGGCGTCTGATCTCAATGGCGATTGCCTTTTTGAGCGCGAAAACGCCAAGATCGCTGAGAATGTCGCGCGCGTTTATGAAGGCACGAAGCCTGCTGTACTAAAGCGCTACGGTGAAAGCGATGATCGCACCGACGAGGTGATTTAGCGCCGCAGCCTTTACGTGAGTTCGCTGATCAAGATCCCCAGTCCCATCGCGAAAATGAGCAAGATCAAAAGGCGGCGAAATTGTGTGTCGGTGAGCTTGCCAAAGACGAAAATCCCCACCTGAGCGGCCAAAAACCCAATGGGCAGTGTCACGAGCAAGGCATTTAGCGTGGTCTGGTTGTAGGCGCCTTTAAGGGCTAAAAGCCCTACGGTCGTGCCCAAAATGGCCACGTTATAGGGTTGCAAAACGGCACGTGTCTCAGCCTTGGTCCAGGCTCTCACAGAACACCACATCGCCGGAAGCGCGCCTGAAACTGCGGCGGCCCCGCCTAAGATGCCGCCTAACAGGCCAACGGATGCGTCAATCAGGGGTGTGCGCTGGGCAATGGCGGGCAGGGCAGACCGCAGCCCAAAATAGCCGCCATAGACAATTAAGAACCCGGCAATTGCGATCCGCAATGTGCTGGCATTTATAACGTCAAGCAAAGTTACGCCAAGCGGTACGCCAACGAGCCCTGGCAACATAAAGCGCAATAGGCGGCGAGGATGTGCAAAGATCGTCCCGCGTACGATCCAGAGGCCTTGCAAGCCGACCAAGACAGACATCAAAGCTACGATGGCGACGGAGGTTTGCGGATCGAGAACTAAGAGAAAGAAGCCAAGTGCAAAGAGCGCGGTGCCCGTGCCAGAAAGGCCGTTGATAAAGCCACCCGCTGCGGCTCCCAGGCCCAAATAGACGATCGTTTCCCAGCTCATGTGCTTTCGCGTCCCTTTTTGGGGGCCGCATTTTCTAATGTCGTGCGCAGCGCGGAATAAAGCCCGTCTAGAGCGCGGGTTTTGATCCCATCTTTGTGGTGCACCAAGCCCAACACCCGCGTGGGCGCCGACGTACCCAAGCTGAGGTGTTTAAGTGCTGCAACCTGAGGGGCCGGAACGGCTGTGTCAGGGACAATCGAAACCCCTAAGTTTGCGGCAACCATACTTGCGATGGCCTCAGCGCTATCAAGCTCCATCGCCTCGTGTACCATTAAATCTTTGGACATGATCCAAGCATCGATTAAGGCGCCTAATACGGCCGTTCGGTTGAATCGAATGAAGGGGCGTTCTCGCAAAAGCCGGACCGGATCAGTCTCGCTTTCTTCAACGCTGGCGATCACATGCATCTGCTCAGTCGTTAAACGTTGAAACACTATCCAAGAGGGCAAAACCTGAGGCTTCGTGATGATGGCAGCGTCTAAAAGACCACGCTCGATATCAGCCAACATCGGCCCGGTCAGCCCAGGGCGGATATGCAGGCCAATCTGAGGATACTGGGCTTTTAAGACCGCCAGGGCATTTGGCATCAGCCCCGTGAGCGTCGTTCCGATGGCGCCAAGTTTAATTGTGCCACTGAGCCCGCCATCCGCCAGAACGGAAGGCACAAGTGTGTCGTAAGCTTCGATCAACTCACGGGCTTTGATCACAATCTGGTGGCCCAATGGCGTGAGCTCAGGTGTGCGTTTGGCACGATTAAAGAGCGTCACGCCAAGCTCCGCTTCTAAGCTTTGCATCTGTTGGCTTACAGCCGCATGGGTGACGTGTGTTGCGCGCGCGGCGGCGCTGAACGTCTTGGTATCCGCGATGGCAACCAAGGTGCGAAGCTGGCGAATAGACATTTTTGGCGTGCCCCGTGCTTCAGAGAAACTTTCACAATCTCAAGCGAGAGGCTAATTTATGTTGGTTTTCCTTACAAGAATGTCAGGCCGCCACGACTGCCGCGCGCTCAGACGCTTTGCGGGCCGAGCGGCGGAAGAAGAGATCGTAGAGCACAGGGGCTGCCAGCAAGGTCAGGATTGAAGCAAAGGCCAAACCGCCCATGATTGTCACAGCCATTGAGACAAAGAACGCATCTGACAACAGCGGGATCATGCCGAGGATCGTCGTCGCCGCCGCCAAGAGAACGGGCCGCAGGCGGGCTGTCGATGCATCGACAATTGCTTTGCTAAGATCCGGCTCCGTTTTGCGGACAATGTCGATCTCTTCCACCAAAACAATCCCGTTTTTGATCAGCATCCCCGAGAGGCTCAAAAGGCCCAACAAGGCTGTAAAGGTAAACGGCAGCCCAGTGCCCAATAGCCCAATGGCGGCACCATTTACGGACATAGGCACCAAGAGCCAAATAATGAGGGGCTGGCGCAACGCGTTGAAAAGCAAAACCGAGATCAATACCATGATCAGAATGGTAACTGGCAATTGTGCGCCAAGGCTTGCGTTGGCATCGCCTGAGGACTCAAACTCGCCGCCCCACTCCATTTTATAGCCCAAGGGAACGGGCAAAGCCTCAACCGCTGCGCGGATTTCCGCATGAACTTCAGCGGCTGTCATATCGCTTGGAATACTTGCACCAACTGTGAGCGTTGGGACGCGGTCGATGCGCTTGATCACAGTGTCCTGAGGTTCTAGCGAAAAGCCATCAACCACTTGTTCGAGCGGCAACAGACTACTGCCGTCTTGCGACGCGACAGCGTAGTCAAGCAAGCTTAAGCCTGCGGATTGAGGGGCTTTGATCAAAATCGGAATGGACCGATCGCCTTCGCGGTAGGTCCCCGCGCTAATCCCATCTGTTGCAAAGCGAAGCATGTCAGACACATCGTCTCGCGTGACGCCGGCAGCTTGCGCGCGGTCTGTTGCGTAGTTGGGGCGCAGCACCAATTCACGCTCGCGCCAATCGATGCGCGGGGCGAGGATGTTTGGAGAGGTTTCTGTCATCGTCGCTATAGCTTGATCCGCCAAATCACGTAAAACGCTTGGATCTCGTCCGGAGTAGCGGACCTCAATCGGACTGCCGCCACCTGGCCCAAAGACCAAACGTTCGGTGCGAAACTCACCATCAACAAGCTCTTGGGCCGCGAAGGCTTCTAGCGCCTCCTGTAAAGGCGGGATCTGCTCAAGGCCTTCTGTGCGGATGATCATATGACCATAGGCTGGGTTGGGTGGCTCCGAGCTATAGGTAAGCAAGAACCGCGTGGCGCCTTCGCCCACGTGGGTGGAGACAGACACCACATCATCGCGCTTGGCCAAGAAGGCTTCTAGCACCTTCATCCGCTCAGAGGTCGTCTCAATGGGGGTGCCTTGGCGCATGGTGTAATGTACGAAGAAAAGCGGCGTGTTGCTGTTTGGGAAGAACTGCTGCTTAACCTGTCCAAAGCCGACGTAACAGGCGGCTGTGATCCCAATGAGCGCGAGTACCACCAAAAGACGGATCCTGAGGGCCCCACGCAGGATTGCTGCATAGCCACGGTAGATAAATCCGCCATAGGCATCGGTATCCGAGCCATCACCTTGCTTGAAGAAATAGTGGCCCAAGAGCGGTGTTGCGGTCACGCCCAAGACCCAGGAAAGCAAAAGCGAAATGCCAATCACGGCAAAGAGCGAGAACATAAACTCGCCCGTACTATCTGGGCTGAGGCCAATGCCCGCAAAGGCCATGATGCCAATGACCGTGGCGCCCAAAAGAGGGATCTGCGCTTTGCCGGTGGCTTCATCTGCCGCGTCGCGCGAAGATTTACCCCGCGCCATCGCAATCTGCATGCCTTCGGCAACCACAATTGCGTTGTCCACAAGCATGCCCATCGCAATGATCAGCGCGCCTAAGGAAATCCGTTCAAGCTCAATTGAGAATAGTGCCATGAAGAGCACGGTGCCCACAACTGTGAGCAAAAGCGTGACCCCCACCACAATGGCTGCACGCGGGCCCATGAAGATGCCAAGCACAAGGACCACAATCCCAACCGACATCGCAAGATTGACCAAAAATCCGTTTGAGGCTTCATCCACCACCACGTGTTGCTGGTAGATTGGGTGCAGCTCAACACCGTAGGGGATGTGGCGTTCAAGCGAGGCCAAATGCGCATCCACACGCGCGCCAACCTCAACGATGTTTTCGTTATCGAGGCCAGAGATGCCCAGGGTAAAGGCGCTTTGTCCGTTAAAGCGGATCAAGGTAGCGGGATCATCAACCGGTCCGCGTGAGACGTCTGCGACGTCGACCAGATTAACCAACTCGCCGCCAACCCCAATCGTGAGGCTCGCAATTTCAGTGACGCTGTCAGAGCCTTCTGGGGATTGAATGAGCAAACGACTATCACTGCCATCGTGGCTGCCCGCATCCACAATCGAGTTCGAATTGGCAATGGATTGCAGCAAGATCTGCGGATCAATTCCAAGGTTGGCCATGATGGTGAGATTTGGCTCTACAAAAATAACCTCTTCGGGCAGGCCAGAGGTTTGTACGTCTGCCACCCCTTCAACTGTAAGAAGTTCGCGTCGTAAAAAGGTCGAAAGGGCGTGCTTCTCCGCATCCGTAGATCCATCTGCGGTTACCGCAAAGAAGATCCCGTAAACATCTCCAAACCCATCATCGACGAAGGGTCTGGTTGCATCTGCGGGCAGGCCACTGACGTTTTGCAACTCTTGGCGCAGTTTTGTCCAAATAGCGGGCAACTCGCTACCTGGGATCGTGTCGACCACTTCCACATCTATGCGCGAAATGCCTGGTCGGTTGGTGGAAGTGATTTTGGAAATCTCACCCATGCGCTGAATGGCGGATTCCAAGGGCTCACTGACTTCCGTCGCAATCTGCTGGGCTGAGGCACCTGGGTACTGCGTGATGACTACGGCCTGTTTGATGGTGAAGGCTGGGTCTTCCAGGCGACCGAGAGTCAAAAAGCCCCAAATTCCCCCAAGCAGACAGATTAACATCAAGATCCATGTGAGGATTGGGCGATCAATGGAAAAGCGTGCAATGGACATGGGCTTACCCTCAGTTCGGGAAACCGGAGAACCGGCGCACACGTTGGCCATCTTCCAAGGCTTGAACGCCGTTTCGTACAATCACATCGCCAGCTTCAAGGCCTGACACCACAACCACATCGCCGTTGCGGCTTGCGTCGATCTCAATGGGGGTCGCAACCAAAACGCCCGTGTCATCGCCATCGGCTTCAAAGCGCAGAACCTGTGTTTTGTCATCATTGGTAATTTGTATGGCCGTCGCAGGCACTGTGATCACGGGGTTATCCGTTGAGATCGTCGCAAGCACTGTTACCGAACTGCCTGGCAAAACAGTGGGCCTGTCTTGCTCGGTCAAAGCCAGAGTAAGTCGAAAGGTTTGGCCCACAGAAGACGCTTCCGCGTTAAACTCGCGTACCTCTAAGGGATAGGTCGTGTCGCGCGCGGGAAAGCGGGCCAAAAGTGTGACGTTAGGGTCTTCACCAGCTTGCTGAAAGAGCACCTCGGGCACATCGATTTCAACGCGCAGTTCGGACATATCGTGAAGTCGGACAACTGGAGAGCCTGCGCCCACCGTGCTAAAGTTCGCGATATTGCGCGCTGCCACAAGGCCATCGAATGGGGCGTGTAGCGTGGCGTTCTCGAGTGAAACAGTTGCATCCCGCAAAGCCACACGGGCGAGACCAAGAGCCGTTTCTGCATCTTGCCGCGCAACCTCAGACACCGAGCTTGTAAGCCGGTTAAGGCGATCTAGCGCGCGCTCAGCTTGGTCAAATTGAAGCTGTGCTTGCTCAAAATTGAGCTCAAAGGGTTCTAAATCGAGCTGCGCGATGAGAGCGCCTTCTTCTATGGGCTCACCCTCTGCTGCCGGAAAGTCCGTAATCTGACCTCCAACCTGAAATGCGAGATCGACAGTTTGCCGCGCTACGACCTGACCAAAGAACTGACGCGTTACGCCTGAAGCACCGTCGCCGATGGTGATCAAATGGGCAGGCCGAATAATACTCTCTTGCGCACTCAAGCCATAAGGTAATCCCCAAGCGGCCAGTGCAATTACGGCCCACAAAGTCTTTTTCATGCCAATCACCCAAGAAATGAACTGTTTAGTTTAGTAAATCATAACTTTAAGCGATGAGCCAGAGGGCCGCGCCAAATTTATAGCAAAAAATGTGAATTCCAGGCCGACCTAGCCCTTAGTTACACCGATGTCTTGGCATCCTTGTCAGTTCCATATCTTGGGAGATCAGCTTGGGTTTTGCCATGTGCGCTCATGAGCGTATCGCGGACATAGGCGACATGGGCCGTTTCTTCGATGATCTCGGCCAGATATTGCGCCTTCATCAAGCTGCCGCCCACACCAATCGTTCCATGGTTGGCCAAAACCGCTGCGACGATTTTGGGATCTTGGAAAACCGGGCTGATCTCCGCGTCGGTTTGCGGCCCACCCCGGGGTGACAGAGGAATGAGTGGCATCCGCCCGATCTTCTCAATCGTTTGCACGGTCAAGCAAGGAATCTCGAGCCCCGCGCTCGCATAGCCCGTGGCCCAAGGTGAATGACAATGTACCACGGCCTTAATGTCAGAACGAATGCGGTAAAGGTCGAGGTGGAACTCGAGGTCTTTGGACGGCTTGTGATCGGAAGGCTCGATGGTGCCGTCGAGATGGACCACCTGTAGATTTTCGCGTGTGCATTCGTTGAACCCAACGCCCGAAGGCTTGATCACAATGGCATCGCCCGAGGCCAAAAGCACCGACAGATTGCCCCCCGCATTGGTTTGCAAGCGCAGATCGAAACAGCGCTTGGCTGTGGCTATCAGAGCATCTTTTTTTTCAGTGATGTCGGTTGAGTTGGTCATGCATGGATCCTTTGCGCAGTGAGCGCATCAAGTGTCTTGGAGATTGTGTCTGTGATGCTGGGATCGAACAGGTGCGCCTGAGATACCGTGATGGGCACATCGCTGTGCAGGTTGTCTTGCATGGTGGTCAAGAACACCTGCCGCAGGTGAGGGTCTTCGATTTCACCACCCGGCCGATCTTGATGCGAAAAGCCGCCCATCGGCACGATCAAGGCGCGGGGGCCTGTGAGCTTGTTAAGGCTATGCGCCAAAAGCTCGGCAAGCTTTGCCATCTCTTCGGGCAGCACCTTAACATGCGTAAAGAGAGCCGAATGGGCATAGTTGGGTCTATCTAAGTACCGATTTGGAATGAGATCCCGTTGCCCTAAGCCAATGAAATTCAGCGCACCAGGTAGCAAGACGCGCGGAATGTCACTGGCGGCCGAAAATCGGCCAGGCATCTCCACATGTGCTCCAGCAATATGAATGCGCGACATCTCATGCGGTGTAAGATCCACAATCGCTTCAAAGACGCCTGCCGCCGCAAAACGCGCAAAGGCAGCGCCACCAAATCCATTGGCGTGGAAAATCGTTGTCTCATGCCCTTGGGCCTGTAGTGTTTTGGCCAGCGGCCCAACAGCGCCGTCTGTAGCGCCAAGCGCGGTGATCCCAATCGAGGCCGCAACCTCCTTCAATTCGCCTTTGCGTTTTTTACCGCAGAGACCGGCCGCCATATGCGCTGTGTTCTCCAACACGTCACGCAGGATGGTGTTGAGCCCGCTGAGATCGGCGAGTGTGGGCACGAGCATGATCGAATTGTCCGCCAGGGCGAAACGCGGATCAAAGGGCAGGGTGGTCACGAGGATCTTCGGAAAGGTGATGGGCAGTTGGCGCATCACATCCATGATGATTTGACCACCTGTTCCGCCACCAACCCCAATGATCACTTCCGTCCTGTCTTGCGCGGCGAAAGACACGCACTCAAAGACGCTAGTGGCGACGTGGTTCATCGCATCAGACTTATCTCTGCCACTCAGAACCTTGCCTTTGGTATCCAGAGAAATGTCGACCACTTCGGCGGTAAGCCCCAAGCTTTGCAAATGCGACATCAAAAACTGGGTCTCTTCCGCCTTCGTCTCCAAAGTCGCCAGTACCAAGACCTGCGAAGACATCAGCTTAGCCTTTCACCGCACCGGCGGTCATGCCTGAGATAATCTGGCGCGACGCAAAGAGTGTGAAGATGAGCGGCGGGATCGCAAGGAGCATGCCAGTTGCCATGATCACACCCCACTCCACGTTGAACTCGCTCATGTTGTTCACGATCAGGATGGGCACGGTTTTGGTGTCTCGGTCTGATAGCGCTGAGGCCAAGAGGTATTCATTCCAAGCAATGCGGAAAGTAAAGATCGCGGCTGCCGCAATCCCTGGCTGGATCAAAGGGAGCACAATCTTAAAGAAAACTTGGAACGGGCCTGCGCCATCCACCCGTGCGCTTTCCTCAAGCGATCGCGGCACCTGTACGATAAAACTCTGCAGGATCCAGATCACGAACGGGAGATTCATCGCGACATAGATGAGGATGATACCGGAGTGGGTTCCCGCCAAGCAGATATCGCCACGCCCTCCAAAGAAATCCCTATGCCACTCCCCATAGAGCGTGTCTTTGTCGATGCAGAACTCATTGTTCCAAAGACCAAAAACCGGCACGAGAAGAACCGCGGGAGGCACCATGCGCACCATAAGCGTGGTCAGCGAGGCGGCATCGCGGCCCATAAAGCGGAAGCGAACCAAGGCATAGGCTGCCATACAGCCGATCACCAAGGTTAAGACCGTAGAGATAAGCGCAATGATCAATGAGTTGATAAAGGCACCGCCGAACTTGAGCGAGCAAAACTCGATATGATCTGGCTCGTACCACAGGATATCACAAAGCGCAGTTTCATAGTTTTGGATCGTTGGCAAAAAAATCAAACCCGTTGAGCCACTGATGATGTCCACGTCGAGCTTAAACGAGTTGATGAACATGAGCACAATCGGGCCCACAGCCATAAAGATCAAAGCGACGAGGAGCGCGTAGAAAGCGGGGTTTTGGCGTTCATAGGTCATGGCTTAACCCTCTTCCTGGATCTGACGGGCTTGCCGCGCGGCGCGCGCCTCTTGGATCCGCGTTATGGCGAACATCGTGACTGTGAGCAGTAAGAGCAGCATCAACAGGTAGTTTGACATGGCCGCTGCAACGCCAAGCTCACGGAACTCTGTAGCTGTCCGCGAAATCCGCAGGGCTACGATTTCTGTTGAGAGGCCAGGCCCACCTTCCGTCATCACGAGGATCACTTCGAGCACCTTGAAGGCATCAATCAAACGCAAGAGCCCTGTCACGATCAAAACAGGCATCATTAGAGGCAGTTTAATGTGAATAATCTGCTGCCATTGGGTTGCGCCATCAATGCGCGCGGCTTCCAGAGCGGAGCGGGGCAGAGATTGCAAAGCAGCCAAGGCAAGGATGAAAATAAACGGGGTCCATTGCCAGATATCTGCGATGATTACCGAAGTGAGCGCGTTCTGGCCAAGCCAATCCACTTTCGGCAACCCAAGGCTCTCAAGTGTCCGGTTAAACGTACCAACGGTTGGATGGTACATGTAGCGCCACATCAGGCCCACCACCACCGGGGCGATCATCATCGGCAAAATGAACAGAGTACGCAGCACCGACATACCGCGGATATTGCGATCGAGCAAAAGGGCAAGACCAACGCCGATCACCATTTCAGCTAAAACAACCCAAAATGCGAAGGTGAGCGTGACGCTCAAACTCTCGCGAAAGGCGGGATCATAAAACAGCGTGACATAATTCTTCAGCCCAACAAACTCGGCTTCACCGATTGTTTGGCTCGGGTTCCAATCCCGAAAGCTTCCCCAGATCATATAACCCAAAGGGTAAAGCAGGGCGATAACCATGATGACCACGGCAGGGGCCATAAACAGGTAAGGCGTGAGGCGGTTAGCTGAGGTCATGGGATCCGTCTGGTGTTAAGGCCGATTTTGGGGAGTAAAGGAGATTTGGGTCAACAGGCCCCGAGCCGAAGAGATCCAACTCGGGGCATGCTGCTACGGTGCGGCGGCTCGTGTCTTAGGCATCTGCCAGGGACGTCCCCCGCCGCATCAGGGAGGTTACTGCCAGGTGTAGTAGCCGGCTTCTTCCATCACAGCTTTGGTCCGCTCAGCGACACCATCAAGCGCTTCTTGGATGTCGAGATCTTCGACAAGCACCTTCGACAATGTTGTACCGAGATCCGCGTTGATCTTACCCCATACTGGGATGATCGGGCGCCAGTCTGGATCCGCGTGCTGCAGAGCTTCACCGAAGGTGGCCATGTGTGGGAACTTCGCGTTTACCTCGGCATCTGCGTGGGTGGAGAAACGGGATGGGTTGCCACCAGCCATGGCAACAAGCTTGTCGCCAGTTTTGGATGTCAGCCACTGCATCAAGAGGAACGCAGCTTCTTTTTTCTCGGCATTTGCAGGAATACCAATGCCGAAGCCGCCGGTTTGTGACCCACGACGCACGCCCATTGGGTGCATCGCCCAGCCCACTTTACCCACAACTTGGCTTTTGGCTGGATCGTTGATCTGACCCGCAACAACGGTTGTGTCGAGGAACATAGCGGTGTCCCCGTTGAGGAATGAACCAAGTGCTTCGCCAAAACCAAAGCTGGCTGCACCCTCAGGACCGCAATCCACGATCTGCTTGAGCGCTTCTGCCGCCTGGACGCCTTCAGCGTTGTTCACAATTGGGTTCCACGAGTCGTCAAACACACGACCACCAAGAGGTGCGAGGTGCAAAAGGAATGCGTGGCTTGCGTGGTGACCAGAAGCCGCGCGGGACGAAAGACCGCCCATGCCTGGCTCGAGCTCAGGTATCTTACAGGCGATCTCGAGCATCTCGTCGTAGGTTGTTGGCACTTCAAGACCGTGCTTTTCAAAGATGTCCTTGCGGTAGCCCAAGATGGATGTCTCAGAACCGTAGGGGATGCCGAAAAGAGAGCCTGTTTTGCCCTCTAGATACCCTTTTCCACCACCAGCGAAGCCGATATTGTAAACATACCCGTCAATAAGATCATCCGCATCATAGCTTGGATCTGCGAGTTTTGGGTTCATGAAGTACTTGGCGAGGTTCTCAAGCTGATCGGCGTAAACGTAGTCAGCTTTTGAGAAAACAACGTAGGCGATGAGATCGTACTCACCTTCTTCTTGCGCCAGCTCGAGTGTTTGACGCTCGCGCATTTTGAGGTAAGGCAGTTGGTCAACCTCAACTTCGATGCCCGTTTCTTTGGTGAATTCAGGCAAAATCCGCATCACCGCATCGAAATGTGGGTGCGCAGGGAAGTTCACAATGAGTGTTTCACCCGCATATTCGTCGTATGGGCCACCATGGCCACCCGCGAGCGCCGTGGTCGCCATGAGCGCTGTTGCGAGCGCTGTTGTTTTGAGTGTCTTGAGCATAAGTATCCTCCCTGGGCTCAATGCGTCGGCGCTACAGCGCCCTTTCTGTCGTCCGGTCAAAGATGTGAAGTCCCTCAGATCTGACCGCAAACCTGAGTGTTTCTCCAAGGGCGATGGGCGTTTCTGACTTCAGCTCCACCGTCACTTGGGCTGGCCCACAAGCACACAAAAGCACTGATTGTGCGCCAATATATTCGGAAACACGGACCTTTAGATCGAGCCCCTGCCCTTCGGGTGCGGCCGCGTCAAAATTGAGATCACTTGGGCGAATGCCGAGCGTTATGGGGCCGTCTGTGCGTCCCAAGCTTGCGGCGCGATCTTTTGGAAGCGCGATTTTGAAACCGTCGCCCTGCGCAAAAAGTGTTCCCGCTTCGTCTATTAAAGATGCGTCCAAGAAGTTCATCGGCGGCGAGCCCAAAAACCCTGCGACAAACTTGTTTGCTGGATGTTTGAACAGCTCCTCAGGAGAGCCTTGTTGCTGAATATATCCGCCGTGCATCACCACAATGCGATCCGCCAATGTCATGGCTTCGATCTGATCATGGGTCACGTAGATCATGTTCTTTTGAACGCGTTGGCGCATCACTGCTAGCTCGGCCCGCATTTGGCCGCGAAGTTTCGCGTCGAGGTTCGAAAGCGGCTCATCAAAAAGGAAGATATCACTATCTTTGGCCAAAGCGCGTGCCATCGCGACCCTTTGGCGTTGGCCGCCTGACAGAGCGCCGGGTTTGCGGTGCAAAAACTCTGTGAGGCCGACGATATCGGCCACTTCCCTTACCTTTGCATCAATCTCTGCCTTGGGGCGCTTTTGTAACCGCAGGGCAAAGGAGATATTTCGCGCAACGTCCATGTGAGGGTAGAGTGCGTAGTCTTGAAATACCATTGCGAGACCGCGATCCTTAGGATCGAGGTGGCTAATGGGCTTCCCATCTGCGTAGATCTCGCCTTCCGATACGCTCTCTAAGCCTGCAATCATGCGCAGGGTTGTCGATTTCCCGCATCCAGAAGGGCCGACAAGCACCGTGAACTCGTGTTCAGCCATGTCCAGCTCGATGCCATGCAAAACCTCAACGTCACCGTAGCGTTTTACAAGATTGTCTAGGCGTATTTCGGGCATTGATTCCTCATTCAGCTCTCTCGACACTATTTTGTATACAAAACTGAAAGTAAATATCCAAATTTGCATTTCTGATGAAAATCTGCTAGCAAGCGGCAGAACTCAATAGGAACTGCAATGGCAAACGACCTGTCTAACACCCCTAAAGCCTCTTCTGCCCAGCGCATAGAAAGTGAGCTGCTGAAAGAAATAAGCGTTGGGGGCTTAGTGCCGGGTCAACGTCTCGACGAAACGGGCCTTGCTCAGAGATTTGGGGTGTCTCGCACACCGGTGCGTGAAGCTCTGTCTCGGCTAACGGCACAGGGCGTTTTGGTGCATGGAGAAAAGCGCGGAGTTTTTGTTGCCGAATACAGTCGCGCTGAATTGGCGCAAATCTTTGAGGCAATGCATGAAATTGAGGCCGCTTGCGCTAGAATTGCGTCTCAACGCCTTACTTTATTGTCCCGATCGGAGATAGAGCTCGCTCAAACCACTTGTGTGAATGCTGCAAAAGATGGCGATCGCGCCGCTTATTTGCGGGCTAACGAAGCGTTTCACTTGGCGATCTATAAAGCCACGGGAAATCCCTATATGGCCGAGATTGCGACCGAGTTCCGCAATCGCACTGGACCCTTTCGTGCCAAGAAGTTTGCCTCTCGAGAAGATCTCCTGGCGTCCGCTAAGAGTCACGAAGAGTTAATCGCTGATATTTTCTCAGAGGATTCTTCAACTGCGTCCAAAGGCATGCGAGACCATATGACTGCGAGCTTTATGCAGGCGCTAAAAGTAAATTAAGCCAGAAAAATAGAAGATTTTACTTGTAGCCGTGTCCGATTTGATCTTTTTGTATACAAAAGTGAATCATTGCTACGGAGCATCCAATGGGCATCAACGAAACCAAAATTTATCCCATCAACACAGGCTGGCTCGAAGCAGACTTGGGCACCTATATCTTTTGGAAGGGTCCCGCGGGAAAGAAATACTGGAATCCTGTTTATTGCCACTACGTCGATACCGGTGAGCACAAGATTCTCATCGATACAGGGCTACCCGACGAGGCGCGCGCCACGAAGTACCACCACAAATGTGAGAAGCGCGGGTGTTTGCAGGTCCATGAACATCTCCAGCAAAAGCTCGGCGTGCACCCGGATGAGATTGATGCAATTGTCTTCACGCATCTGCACTGGGACCACGTGCAGAACATGAAAGAATTCAAAAACGCCCGCTACATTGCCCCTAAGGGTGAAATCGAAATGGCTTACAATCCGCTCCCGCTTTACTACCGCACTTATGAAGCCAACATTGGTGTTGAGCAGGCCTATGCAGGTTGTGTGTTCGAGGCTGTTGAAGATGAATGTGAAGTGCTGCCCGGCATCACCATGTTCCATACGCCTGGCCATTCCGTTGGCCACATGGCGGTGTCCGTCGCGACAAGTGCGGGAGATATTTGTGTGGTTGGCGATGCCATCTTTGTCGAACGGAATTTGGAACCTAATCCTGCCGAGAAGTGGCGTCATTGGGTTCCGGCGCGTTTTGTGAATTCCTACGAAGGCTGGAAATCTGTTGAAGAGATCGACAAACGTGCAGACTATGTATTGCCTTGCCATGATGAAGCAGCCAATGCGCGTTCGGATGTTTTCCCTTACGAAGGCATGCCGATCCGGAAACGTCGCCAGCATATTCCAGGCTTCCAGTTCTACTTTGGAGATATGCCGGATGGCACCGTTGAGAAGGCAGCTCCCGCGATGAAGAAAGACGAGGTTGAAGACTATATAAACGGGCTGACCGATCCCAAGGATATGGCTGAATACTAGTTTCTAACCTACAGATTAGAGACTGATATGACACAACTCATAGAGACGATTTCCGAGATTGCTTCTCGCTATGATGCAGTGGTCTTCGATCAGTGGGGCGTGCTCCATAACGGCTCATCACCCTATCCAAAGGCTTTAGGGTGTTTGGCCGGTTTGGCCGCGGCCGGCACGACTTTGGCTGTTCTATCGAACTCTGGCAAACGCGCGGATCCTAACGCTGCGCGCATCGCCCAAATGGGTTTTGACGCAGATCAGTTCTCTTACGTAATGACCAGTGGTGAAGCGCTTTGGCGCGACATTGCCAGCGGCGAAATTACTGCGCGAAATTTCTATCCAATCGAGCGCGCCGAAGGTGACGCTGCAAGTTGGGCGCAAGGCTTAGATCTTTCGCTTACATCACTCGAACTTGCAGAGGCAGTTCTCTTGATGGGATTGCCAGATGGTGCTGAATTGGCTGACTGGGAAGAAACGTTACAAGGCGCTTTGCAAAGAACTTTGCCCATTTATTGCTCTAACCCCGATCGCAAGTCTCCGCGTGCTGGAAGCTTGGTGATCTCTCCGGGTGCGCTCGCGGCACGATACGCTGAGCTTGGCGGTGAGGTGATCTACTACGGTAAGCCGCATTTACCGATTTTCAAAAGTCTTCAAACTGCTCTTCAGTGCCAAAAAATACTGATGATCGGCGATAGTTTGGAGCACGACATCACGGGAGCCGCCCAAGCCAACTGGGACTCAGTCCTCGTAGGGGGAGGCCTTTATACCGAGGCCTTCTCTAACGGCTCCTGGCAAGACACCCTGGCAAGCCTAACGCCTGGCTATGCCACTCCAACATACTTCATCAAAGAGTTAGCATGATGCCCGACACGCGCCCCGATCTTCTCAGTCCTGCTTTTCGTGCTCTTTCTGCGCGCCTCGGCCAAGATCCTTTGCAGGTTCAAGGTCCTGGTGGCAACACTTCGATCAAAGACGACGGTGTTATGTGGATCAAAGCCTCCGGCACTGAACTCGCCAATGCTGAAACAGACGACATCTTTGTCGAAGTGGATCACGCTGCTGCAAAAGCTGAAGCTCACGGGGCCGGAGATGGATCGTGCAAAACCACGGGTCTTGACCCATCCGTTTCCCTACGACCCTCCATCGAGACAACTTTTCATGCAGCGCTCGACCATGCTGTTGTTGCCCATACGCATTCCGTGGCGACGCTCACGCATGTGATCAGCCCTGAGGGCCGTGAGATTGCGAAGTCGAAACTCGAAGGTCTGCCGTTCGTAATGGTGCCTTATGCCAAACCCGGGCTTCCCCTTACCGGCGAAATACTGGCCCGTGTTACGCCTGAAACTCGCATCATTTTGCTGCAAAACCATGGCTTGATTGCTTGTGGAGCAAGTGTTGAAGAGACCGCCGATCATATCGCGGAAGTCGAGGCGCGGCTTGCCATGCCGGTCCTGTCCAACACTAGAGCGCACCCAGAAGAGCCGCCCCTCGAAGGTTTCGCCTGGGCGCCATATTCTTGGATGGCGATGGAGCCCAGAACTGCCTCACTCGTGAAACAAGGGTCTTATTATCCAGATCATGTTGTGTTCCTTGGTCCAGGCCTTCCTTCGCAGGACAATGCAGCCAACCCCCCGGCTATCCTAAGGGATGAGGGTATCCTCTTGCGTGATGGTGCAACCTCCTCACAGCAAGCGATGCTCAAATGCTTGAGTGACGTCCTGTCACGCTTGCCTGCCGAATGGAGCGCGGAGCCCATTGGTGAAGCCGCGGAAGCGGAATTGCTCGATTGGGACGCGGAAAAATACCGCCAAGCTTTGGCCGCGCGCGCATGAACTTCACCCTGGGGATCGATATCGGGACAAGCGGTGTCCGTACGGCTATTTTGGAGCCAAGCCGCGCTGTGCTTTCGATGGCCCGGGCGGCACATCTACCCCAGGATCCGGAAAAAATCGATGCAACCAAATGGTGGGGCGCAGTGCAGGCCTGCTTGCACGCGCAAATGGCGCATCTCAAAGACCTAGGTTTCTCTGGCCAAGATATTTCCGGGATCTCCGTCGATGGTACATCGGGCAGTATGGTCTTGTGTGATGAGGCCCTCACGCCTGTAAGCCCTGCGCTTATGTACAATTCAAAAGGCTTTGATGCTGAGGCGGAACTGATTGCGCGGGCGTGCCCAAGCGCGGATCACATCACTCTGGGGTCTAACTCCGCTTTGGGCCGAGCTATGCGATTAACGAAGCTCGCAACATCGCAGCCAAAGTTTTTGCTCCATCAGGCCGATTACATCTTAGCGAAACTGCAAGGTGTCGCGGGGGTTTGTGACCATAACAATGCTCTAAAGACCGGATTTGACCCTGAGATGGCAGATTGGCCGTCCTGGATTGCCTCCGTGATTGATCCTACACTTCTGCCCGATGTGGTCCCTGTTGGGACCGAGCTTGGGACTCTTTCGCCTCAGATCGCGCAGGCCTTTGGCCTCAACCCAAATGCAAAGGTGTATGCCGGAACGACCGACAGTATCGCTGCCTTCCTAGCCGCGGCTCCAATGAGCCTGGGTGCGGCTGTGACCTCGATCGGATCGACTTTGGCTGTTAAGGTTCTGAGCGATACCCGGATCGATGTGCCAGCGCAGGGGCTCTATTCACACAAAGTTGGTGAGTATTGGTTGGTGGGAGGCGCGTCCAACACAGGCGGGGCTGTACTCGCGAAGTTCTTCTCAGGTGATGAGCTAGAAGCCCTCAGTGCGCAAATTGATCCTATGATGCCCATGGACTTGGGCTATTACCCCCTGCTGCAGCCGGGTGAACGCTTTCCCATAAATGATCCCCATAAGGCCCCCGTGCTTGAACCGCGCCCAAATTCGAATGCGGAATTTTTGCAGGGGCTTTTCGAAGGGATCGCCCGGATTGAAGCTCAAGCTTATGCCTTGATAGAGCGGGAGGGTGGGCCCAAACCCGCTAGCTTGACGACAGCAGGCGGTGCGGCGCGAAATCAGGTATTCACGCAAATCCGGGAGCGCCATTTGGGACTGACCTGTAGCCAGGCAGATGAAACAGAAGCCGCCGTTGGCGCGGCTAAGATCCCTTTGATGGGATCTCCGCTTTAAGTGCGGGTTTAGGCCTTAGAGCTTGCGCCATATCCGGCGCGGCGGCCAAAAACAGCGCCAGATGTCAGACCTGATCCGCCGGGGTATCCACCGTAGAACACGCCACCGATAAGCTCGCCGCAGGCGTATAGTCCGGGAATGCCCACGCCGTCTTCTTTCAGCACGTTGCCATCGCCATCTACCTTGAGCCCACCGTAAGTAAAGGTGATCCCACCAGTGACTGGATAAGCGCGGTAGGGGCCTTGATCAAAGCGTTGAGCCCAGTTGGATTTGGCAAGGCTCAGTCCTTTGGTGCCCTTGCCGTCGAGTGTTGTCGGGTCAAACGGAGTCTCCGTGTCGACAGCGGCGTTGTAGTCTTGAAGCGTTTTGAGCGCTGCGTCCTGATCCACACCCTCAAGCTTGGTCACAAGCTCTTCCAAAGTGTCGGCCTCAACAAAATGAGCATCGTGGAAGGTGTATTCGCCGTAAAGCAGATCATAGACTTTGGCATCGAAGATTTGCCAAGCAAAGTGATCTGGTTGTTCCAGCACCGCACGCCCAAATTGAGCATAGGTGTAGTTTCTAAAGTTGATGCCTTCATCCACAAACCGCTCGCCGTTTGCATTGAGCATCACGCCCAAGAAGTAGCAGATTTTTCGGTAGTTTTTACGCTCGCCATGAGGGATGTCGAGGTTGCCGTAGTTCTTCATGTGAAGATCCATCGGCGTTGCGTGGCATCCTTCATAGCTGCCGTATTTGGCGGCGCCCAAGTCCCAAGCCATGCGCAAACCATCGCCCGTGTTGTGCGGCGTTCCGCGGACTTTGGCGGCAGACCAATGCGGACCGATATGCGTTTGGCGCATTTCATCGCTGGCTTCAAAACCACCACAAGCGAGAATAACGGCGTCGGCTTCGATCAGCTCGTGACCAACAAAAACACCTGTCACTTTGCCGTCCACGACCTTTAGGTCTGTGACAGCTGCATTGTAGCGAACTTCGCCGCCAAGCGCCTCAACTGCTGCGAGTTCCATGTCGAATAGGCCAACACCTTCGTTCTCAGCTGCGAGTGTTAGCCCGCCCCAGAAAATGTACTTGCCGTCCTTCTCAAAGCTCTGACGGGCATAGATTGGCTCATAGGTAACCTTGTGATCTGCAAGCCAGCGCACGGCTTCATAAGACTCACCCACCAAGCGCTCTTGCTCAATGGAGAGCGGCCGACCCTCGTTGAAACCAAGCAAATCTGAAGCGAATTTTTCTTGCGTGTATTGCCCAAAATCCGTGTTGGGAATTCGTGGATCTTCAGGGTGCGCCAACAGCGGCAAGAGCGCTTCTGAGGTGTCATAGGCAAAGCGCATGGCGCCGGCCGTATACTTGGTATTGCCTCCCGACATATTTTGATCAGCCTTTTCCAAAAGGGTGACCTGCGCGCCTTTTTCCAACGCCGCGAGAGCTGCACTCATAGCCGCGTTTCCAGTTCCAACAACAATTATTCTCTTTGACATCATTCGCTCCTCGGACTAGCGTTCTTGTATCCAATCGGATACAAAATTCAAGGCCTGTTTTTTCTGCTGATGTCAGACTCCTCCAAATCAAGTGGCGAATCCGCCTATCAGGCTCTTATGGAGGCCATCCGAAATGGTACTTTTCGCCCCGGTGATCGCTTGCGTGAGGAAGATGTGGGAGACCGACTCTCTCTGTCTCGTACGCCTGTTCGCGAAGCTTTGCGCCGCCTAGAAGCGGATGGGATCGTGGAGCATCGGCCGCGCCAAGGTGCGGTTATTCGCGCGCTGACCCACGGAGAAGTCGTTGAGCTTTATGAGATGCGCGTTGTCCTTGAACGAACGGCCGCTGAGATGGCGGCCAAGCATGGCACGGATGCAGAATTTGACGCGCTCGAAGACCTCAATCTCTCCATTGAGGCAGAGGTTCAAAATCCAGCGCGCGCTGCATCGATCAATCAAGCTTTTCATCGCGGCATCTACCTGGCCTGCCGCAACCGCTTTTTGATGCAATCAGCCCGCGCGCTCAACAATTCGCTTTTACTATTGGGTCCCACGACGTTCACGAGCCAAGACAGGATAGAAATTGTCGTCTGCCAACACAACAGCATCATCGACGCGCTCCGCAGCCGAGACGTCACAGAAGCTGGCGCCACCGCAGAAGCGCATTTGCAAACGTCTTTGCGATCCCGCTTAAAGTCATTGAGCCTATGATCACACTGATCTCAACCTGGGCGATTGGGTTGCTGGGTGTTGGACTGTTCTCTTTTCTAGACCTGCCGCTGCCTTGGCTCCTCGGGCCGATCTTCGCTTGCTTGGTGGCGGCCTTAATCGGCGTGCCTTTGAAAGGCGTGAAGCTCATCAACGATGGGATGCGCAGTATCTTGGGCGTTGCTGTTGGCGCAACGCTCACTCCGGCGGTTCTCGCCACCTTCCCGGATATGTGGACAACGCTGATCTTGGTGCCACTGATGGTGTTGGCCATTGGATTTACGGGCGTGCCCTATTTCATGCGTTTGTGGAAATACGATTTTCCAACAGCCTACTATGCCTCGATGCCTGGCGGGCTGCAGGACATGATCGTGTTTGGCGAAGAAGCGGGTGCCAATGTGCGAACGCTTTCTCTTGTGCATGCCACACGCGTTGCTGTGATCGTCTTTGTGCTGCCCTTCTTGCTCAAAGAGATTTGGGAGGCAGATCTGGCCAATCCACCTGGCGTGCCTTTGGTGACGGTGCCCTTGCACGAGCTTGCTTTGATGGTGGTCTGCGCGATTGTTGGTTGGCAGGTCGCCAAGAAACTTGGGCTCTTTGGCGCTTCTATCTTAGGCCCGCTCTTTTTGACCGCAGCTGTGACCTTGGCGGGGTTTTTGCACAACCGCCCGCCCGCAGAAGCAATTTGGGCAGCGCAGTTTTTCATCGGCATAACGATTGGGACAAAATACAGCGGCGTAACGCTCGCAGAAGTGCGCCGCGATCTCACAGCAGCACTTGGGCTCTGTGCGCTGTTGATGCTGCTCACAATCATATTCGTTGAGGTGATCTACGGCTTAGGCTTGGCAACCGGCATGGAAACTCTGCTGGCCTTTGCCCCGGGAGGGCAGGCAGAGCTCACAGTTTTGGCACTGATCGTAGGGGCGGATGTAGCTTTTGTCGTGGCGCATCATGTCTTGCGCATATTCATCGTGATCATGGGTGCGCCGCTGGCCGCACGCATGTTCAAGACCAAACCTCGGGGTTGATCATGTGGATCGGAGCCCCTGCGGCGTAAGCGTTTATCTGCTCAAAGATATCGGTGAACTGCAAATCAAATTCGTCTTCCGTGACGTAGCCGACATGCGGCGTGGCGACGACATGATCATGGGTCAAAAGCACATGATTTGTGTCTGTAAAAGGCTCGGTGTCAAAGACATCCACAGCAGCAAAAATGCGGCCACGTTCAATCTCCGATTCCAAAACCCCTGGTGAGATCAGCCCAGAGCGCGAGGTGTTTACAAGCAAGCTGCGAGGCGCCATATGCGCCAGGTCTTGAGCCGTAATCAGACCCTGTGTGGCAGGTTTGAGCCGAACATGCAGGCTGACAATGTCTGACGTGGCAAAAAATGCCTCCCGGCTTGGGGCCACCACACACCCGTCTTCTTGAGCGCGCGCGCGCCCGTCCTCAGAAGCCCACCACTGTACCGACAACCCTATGGCTTGAGCGTATTCCGCAACCGTTTTTGCAATCCGGCCATAGCCATAAAGGCCCAAGGTCCGACCTCTCAAGGTGCGACCCACGCCCATTTGCCACTGCCCCGTGCGCAAAGACGCCATCTGTTGGGGGATCTGGCGGTAGCTCGCCAAGATAAGCGCAAGCGTGTGTTCCGCAGCTGCATAAGAGGGTGTTCCGCTGTGCATATTGGAGCACAGCAACACACCGTTTTCGCTACAGGCAGGCACATCGATATGCGGGTAAACGTTGCGCTGTGAGATCAGTTTGAGGTTTGGCAGACGGGCCAACAAGTTCGCTGAAATGGGCGTGCGTTCCCGAAACAGAACGAGGGCTTCGGCCTCTTTCACACGCTCGGCCAGTTTCTCTGGGTCTGGCATATGATCCGTCCAGACCGTGACATCATGGTCTTTGAGAAGATCAAAACAGGGCAGGGTTCTGAGCGTGTCGAACCAGTCATCGAGAATGTGAACTTTCATAGGGCTTTAATGCCCCAGCCACACGCTCTTTGGAATATAAACTTCGCCAGCCGCCAGCTTTCGGGCCGTGCGAATGAGGCCTGCTGAAACTACATCAAAGGAGCCATCCTCAGAAGTGAAGTTCACCACCACTTCCAAAACGCCCATGGGGTGTTCGAGGTGCAAGGTGCAAGGCGACGTGGTGTTGGGTGCCAACAGGCCTTCTGCCACCGTGCCCGGACACAACAAGCAAGCGCTTAAGCACTGCGAGCCTGTGACTGCGAGGCTTGGATGACAGCTCCAGGGCATAAAATACCTTACAGCCGCTGATCCACTTTTGGTTGCCCGCGCCACAAGGCCAAACTTAGGCGCAACCGATTTCGAAACATCACCCATCCCCATTTTCGCGCCGGCTTGAATGCGGATCGCTTCCATGCGGTCGTAAAATGCGCGATTGTCGTCGAGCTCTGCGGCACTTTCATGCCCTGTTAAGCCAAAGCTCTCCGCACGCGCGATGACCATGGGCATGGCCACGTCCATGCAGCTCACTTGGATACCGTCGAACTCGTCAATCTTATTGCCTGTTGGGAACAAGGCACCGGTGATGCCGCCCACAACGTCCATGAATTGTAAGGAAACTGGGGCTGCCGTGCCGGGTACGCCATCGATTTTGGCCTCGCCATCATAGATTACGGCTGTTCCATCGGTTTGGACCTTTGAGAGCACCCGCGCGCCCGTGTTCACAGCGCGTATCTTGACCTCGGTTTCAGCCCCCGTTGCTGGGACAAGCCCCATCTCAATCGCGGCGGGCCCAACACCCACAAGAATGTTGCCACAGGTGGGTTTGAAATCGACCAACTGATCCTCAACGCTGACCTGCGCGAAGAAGTAATCCACGTCTGCCCAATCGTCATCGGAGGCTGACAGCATCGCGACCTTTGTCGTCACAGCCGCGCCGCCGCCAATGCCATCAATATTAAGCGCATGGCCCGACCCAACAATCGAGATCAAAACCTTTGCCAGGCACTCAAGATCCTCTGGCAAATCTGATCGGTGCATGTAAGGTCCGCGTGATGTACCACCGCGCATGAAGACGTAAGGAATTGCTGTTTGAGTCATGTGAAGGGCCAAGGAAGATCTACGTAGGACTGCAAGAGCCCTGGTGGGAAATCCCGGTTCAACAGCCCTGCCATTCCAAGCATAAACGCGATGCCGGCCGCTGCATAGAGCGCGGAAAAGCCAAGGCTCCGTCCGGCTCTGAAGTGGATGAAGGCAAAGAGGAAGACGGCCAAGGCAATGATGAAGCCCACAAGGCTTGTCAGGATCAAAAGGCCTGCGAACCACGCCAGGGTGGACCATAGCCCATGGGCATTGTTCTCGGAGTTACCCGCTTCCCTGTCCGCAAAGAGCGGATGGGTTTCGTCGTTCATCATCATCTGCACGAGCAAGACGAGTACACCGATGATCGCAACGCCCGAGACAAAGCGCGGGAACACGCGGTCAGCGGCGGCATAATCTGGGATCATGGCAGCATTGATAAAGCTCACCAGTAAGTACGCCAGAACGACCAGCAGGAAGATCAGAGGCGCACGCTTCTTGCCGGACTCAACTGCACCTTCTGCCATGATCGTTTTGGCTTGGCGCAGGCCTAGCACAACCGACACAACCGTGATGATCAGCAGGACAATCACGATAGGCGAGAATATGTAATCCATCCCATCTTCAAAGCCGCGACGGAAGCGCGATTGCGCGATCTGAACGGCTTGGTTGGCATATGTCTCGGCTGGGTTCGACAGAACAAATCCAATGAGAAACGCAGGACGTGACCAATCGAACCGGCGCATCATGATGCCCAAGAAGCCGATAGCGAAGAGTGCCACAAGATCCATCAAGTTTTGGCCCGATTGGAAGGCGGCAAAGCTGATGATCATAAAAAGGAAAGGTGCTAAGAGCGCGAAGGGTATTGTCGTTAGGCGGGCGATGCCGCCAGAGGCCGCGATGCAAATCAGCGTCCCCACCACGTTGGCCATCGCGAGAAGCCAGACAATGGCATAGGTGATGTCGAGGTTGTTTTTGAGCATCGACGGCCCAACCTCGATCTGGCCAGATCCCAAGAGCGCAATTGCCCCAATAAAGATCGCCATGGATCCTGAGCCTGGAATTCCGAAGAGGAGCGTCGGAACAAGTCCACCGCCTTCTTTGGCGTTGTTGGAGCTTTCCGGCCCCACAACGCCGCGCACTTCTCCCGAGCCAAACTTGGATTTGTCTTTTGTGGTTTGCACCGAGTGACCGTAAGCAATCCAGTCAACAACAGAGCCTCCAAGCCCAGGGATCACGCCAACAATCACCCCGATGATCGAGCAGCGCACGGAAAGCCAAATGTTCGCAAACCAGTCTTTAACGCCCAGCATCCAGCCGCCGCCCAAAGGCTTGCGGTCAGCAATGGCGCGGTCTTGGCGCAGTAGGGCAACGATTTCTGGGATAGCAAAGATACCGAGACCCACGATGACGAGCTTCAACCCGTCTACAAGGTAGGGCATGTCGTACGTGGCCATGCGCAGCTCGCCTGATGCGTCGCCTTCGCCGATGGTGCCGATCATCATGCCAAGACCCGCCGCAGCGATCCCTTTGATCGCAACACGGCCCGCAAGGATACCAACCATCGACAGGCCAAAGATCGTGATCATCAAAAGCTCTGGTGTGCGGAACTCGAGCACAATTGGGCGAGCGACGAGGATAAAAATGGTTAGGAAAGCAGCTCCTACGAGCCCGCCAAAAAGAGAGGACGCAAAAGCGGCAGACAGCGCGCGTGCGGCTTCTCCGCGCTTGGCCATTGGAAACCCGTCAAGCACGGTAGCTTGGCTGGCCGATGATCCCGGTATGCCCATCAAAACGGAGGCAAAGGTATCGGAGGTTGGAACCACCGCCACCATGCCGATCATCAGCGCGAGGCCCAAGATCGGATCCATGCCGAACATAAAAGGAAGCAGAAGAGAGAGGCCGGCGATGCCGCCGAGCCCCGGGAAGACCCCGATACAGAGCCCCATCACAACGCCAAGCACCAAATAGCCAAGCACGATAGGTTGGAAAATCAGGCCCGCCGCTTCCGAGAGCGCAGGCATGGCGACGGACAAAATATCCATGGGTCAGATCTTTCGAATGTGGAGAGGCAGGACGAGCGCTTGGCCCGTCCTGCGAAGAAGCACCGCTTACTTTAGCGAAACGCCGTAGCGATCTTTGAGCCAGCCTGTGACAAAGGACTTGGCGCTGTCTGGCACGTTTGTTGCGCTGGAAAGCGCGCCCGTGGCTTCATCGCCGGTCATTTGTGGGTAAACGCCCAAACGCGCTGAAGAGATCTCAGAAAAATCAGCGCGGGCTTTGATGGCTTCGAAAGCAGCTGTGTACGTGACCATTGCATCGTTGGAGGCACCTGCTGGCAAAAAGACCATCTTTTGCGCAGGGAAGCCTGCGATGAAGAAGGCTTTCCAGGCTTCCCATTGATCGCCTGAGGTCTCACAGGATGGTGTTGCGTCGCAAACCTCTTTGAAGGTCGGCATGTCTGGGAAAGTTGGATCCCGCACGATGTTGCCATCTGCGTCCAAAGCGCCCCAGCTCATCATGGGAACGGCTGTGCCTTCCTCAACAAGAGGTGTCACGCCCTTGAGGAAAGACGAGGACGTTTGATAATCGATATTGGCTTCGCCACGCTCAAACATCAAACGACCATCACCGCGACCCTTGATGCCAAACACAGGCTCAACATTCAGCCCAAGCATTTCCCAAGCCAAAAGTGGCACGAGATCCAGGCGTGTGGCGCCCTGCGAGCCATAGATGAAATCGGTTTTTTGAAGCGCAGTTGCGTCCATTCCGTCCATCATGCTGGCGAGATCTGGAGGCAGATAGGCCACGCCGCCCGTGCCGGAGGCCAAAACAACATTCCAATCGTTGTAGTCATAGCGAACGCGAGGATCGCCCAAGAGATAAGGGAACTGTGTCGAACCAGACGAGCCAAAGATCACAGTGCCGTCTTTGTATTTTTGCTTTTGGAACCAGTTGGCGCCCTTTGTGGAGCCTGCGCCTGGCATAAATTTAACAACAACAGTTGGCTGGCCAGGAAGCGCTTCGCTCAAAAGCGGCGCGTAGAAGTTTGCCCATTTGGCGGAACCGCCAGTTTCCGAAAACGGGATTACCCATTCAACGGTCTTTCCCTCAAGATTGATCCCGTGACCGCCTGCAACGGCTTGTGTGGAAAATGTGGCTGCTGCCGCAGCAACAAGGCCCAGCGCCGCGCGGCGCGTGGTTTGCATGAATGACATTCGTATCCTCCCGATGTGCCATTTTTATAGGTGCGTTTTCGCACTGACTTTCGGCCAAGAATCGCGGCCGCACTCGAAAAGCTTGACATACGAAGCTTGCACAAACCCTTCATTGGAGAAAAACTCAGCTCATGCATGTGGTACTTGTGGAAGATAACGAGAGTTTACGAAAAGGCCTTGTCTACAGGCTCTCCGACGACGGTCATGTTGTGGATGCCTTGTCGGATGGACAAGAAGCACTCTTGTTTCTCCAACAAGAAGACAGCGATATTGTGATCTTAGATATCAATCTGCCTGGAAAAGACGGTTTGGAGATTCTTACGGAATTACGACGGCGCAAGGACCCAAGGCCCGTTATTTTATTGACCGCTCGCTCAACACTAGAAGATCGTGTTCTTGGCTTGGATGCGGGTGCGGACGATTATTTGGTAAAGCCTTTCGAAATGGAAGAATTGGCCGCCAGAGTGCGGGCACTCGCTCGCCGAAAGACTGACAAGCTTAGGACAGAGATAAGCTTTGGTCCTTTGGTTGTAGATCTTGAAACCTCGCAAGCATTGCTTTCGGGGAACGTGCTTAATTTACCCAGGCGTGAGTTAGCTTTATTGAAAGCGCTCATGGAAACCAATGGTGCACCAGTTTCCAAGGATGCTTTGCTTAACAAGATTTATGGAATTGGTACTGAAACAGATGAAAAGGTTGTGGAGGTTTATGTGTCTCGTTTACGTAAGCGTTTGGCGCTTCACAAAGTAACCATTCAAGTTGCGCGCGGAATTGGCTACTCCTTGGTTGAAACCATTTGAAAAGCAGAACCTTCTCCCTTCGAAGTCGACTAGTCGCGATCATTCTAATTCCCTTGATCGGCGTCGCGATTTTGGTTGGGTTGTGGCAGCTCAACACTGCACGGCAAACTGCTACTGATGTGTTTGAAAGACGATTGCTCCTTGCGGCTATGGCGGTAGCTAACGATGTTGCGATTTCGGGAGGCGATGCCCTTTCAACGCCGACACGCGATATTTTGGCGGATACGTCTGGTGGCATCGTTTACTATCATGTTTATGCGCCTGACGGTGTTATCGTTGCGGGCTACGCTACGCCTCCCGTTGGTATCCCAAGACCAAGTCGTGAGGCGGCAGGGCCTACTTTCTTTGAGGCAACCTACTTAGGCAACCCTGTGTCGGGTGTCCGACTTCAGAGCCGGACCCAGATTGAAGAATTTTCGGGCGTGTTTACCACAACGGTTTGGCAAGACATGGCTGTGAGGCAATCCTTCGTAAATTTTCTTTTGATCCGTTCGCTTTTGGCGATTGCGGGGTTGATTGTGGCTTTGATGTTAATCGTTTGGTTCGGCGTCCGGTTAGGGCTGCATCCGCTCACAGAATTGCAAAGCGCAATCGCAAGCCGAAACAGTAGAGATCTGGGCCCAATTCAGCGCTCCGTCCCCATAGAAGTCGCGGGGATCGTCAATGTGCTAAACCGCCTCTTTGCGCAAGTCACTCATAGTATGCAGGCTCAGTCACAGTTTATATCAAACGCAGCCCACCAATTGAAAAATCCGATTTCTGGAGTGTTGTCCCTCGCGGAAGCGGTCGCAACTGCACCTGACAAAGAAGCGGCAAGAAACCGATCGCTCGATCTTTTAAAAGCGGCACGCGAGACAGCCCAATTGAGTGAAAAACTACTATTGCTTGAGCGCGCCACCTCAATCAGTCCTATCTCCGCAATGAAGCCGTTCAACTTTGACCGAGCCTTCTCTGCGTGGGCCGCGGCGACCAAAGATCTTAATCATAATAACATAAAGATCGATTTCGACTTGGAAAATCAGATTGGCGACGTTGTGGGTGATGAAACGATGATCCATGAATTGGTGCGAAATTTGGTAGGTAATGCGCTTCAACATGGTGGACAGCATCTAACAACGATAAATGTCACTGCGCTCCACGACAAAGATCATGTGAAAATCCGAATTGCCGACGATGGTGTTGGTCTGCGGCACGAAGACTTATCTTCTGCACGCGAGAGGTTTCGAACTGTCGGGTCTTCCTCAGGAACAGGTTTGGGCGTCCCCATCGTTGAAGCGATTGCACAGGGACATAATGGCACCCTTAAGCTCAAATCTGGCAAAGTTGGCCTGATTGCCGAAGTTGCACTTCCGATATTGCTTCCACCCACTTTAACAATATCGTGATGCTGCAAAATACTGTGCTCGCCGAACTGCAAATTTTGAAACCGCAGCAGCTCGCCTTGCGGTTAAAGGTTAAGTAGCGTTAAGAACTACCCAGGGTGCGTCACGGGCAGGCAGGAAAACAAGGATGTTGAGAAAAACACTACTTCTTGCCTTAGGTGTATTGGCGGGTTGCGGCGTGGTGTACTTTCCTCCCGGAGTGAAAGATCAGGTCGGTAGCTCGGACACTCAAGTCGAAACCGTAGTCGAACAGCTCACACCGGCCCTTGTTGCCTCCCTAAACAAATCTGCTTACGTGCCCGTACCTGTTCCTGACTTTTTGAAAGATCTACCTGGCGTGCCCGCCGTTCGTGCAAGTGCACCACGTTTAGACGAGCCGATTGGCGATCAATCTCTCCCGCGAAATGTACCAGACACTTTACCGCGCGGCATGACCCCGACACCGTATCGGATCGGTCCAGGCGACACGCTTGCGATTTTTGCGGAGGGTCTTTTTCCAAGAACCGGTCCATCTCTCTTTTCTGGGTCGCAACAAAACAATGGATCAGACACGGCTCCAAGAGCTTTCGCAACGCAGAGGGTCGTACAAGAATCTGGCTCGGTGAATTTCCCTAGGTTAGGGCGTGTTCCAGTTGGGGGCTTGACACTTCAACAAGCAGAAAACCAAGTGTTAGACGCTTTCCTTGATCAGCAGTTGAACCCAGAATTTGCGATTGAAATTACTGACTTTGGATCTCAATCTGTGATTGTTGGCGGGGTAGTCGCAAACCCTTCGTCGCTTCCGATCTCGCGCAAACCGCTGTTTATTTCCAGCGCAATCCAGGCGGCAGGTGGGATCGATCCTCAGGTTGGTACGGCCGATACGGCTCGCGAGAACTTGGTTGTTCAACTCTTGCGGGACGATAAGATTTTCTCAGCAGCCTATAAAGACATATTAGCGCGCTCTGGTTCTGAACGCGTTTTGTTGCAGGACGGTGATGTGGTTCTGGTTTCTAACACGTTTGATGTCGCCTTGGCGCAATCCGTTTTAGATCAAAAAATCGCCGTAGGACGAGCCAATCGTGAAACACGCCAAGCACAGCTTGACGAAATCCAGCTGCGCTTCAACATTCGACGTGATCAATCTCAGCAAGCACGACAAAATTTTGAATCGATGCTGGCCTTGGAGTCAGTCGAGCGTCACTTTGTCTACCTGGCTGGCGAAGTTGAGCAAAACGCTCGATTTCCATTACCCTTCGGGCGAACCGCAAGCCTTGCGGATGCTCTTTATCAAAGCTCCGGACCAGTTAAATTGCGAAGTGATCCACGTCGGATTTACCTTTTGCGCGCTGACGAGCGTTTTGAAAGGGTCACGGCTTTTCAATTGGACGCCAGAAACGTCAGCAACCTTGTCCTTGCGACACGTTTGGAGCTTCGCCCTAACGATATCGTCTTTGTCGCCGCCCAGCCTGTTTCGAATTGGAACACCGTCGTGTCACAGCTCCTTCCAACCATCACATTGGCATCGCAGGTCCAGTGAAGAAAAGCGCGCTTCAAAATCCCGTTGCCTCAAACGAACGTGACGCGGCTGATTTAGATTTGCGTCAGCTATGGGGAATGATCCGGCGGCGCTGGCTTATCATTGCAACAGCGATTGCTTTGGGGGTGATATCTGGAATCTTGTACTTGTTGTTCCTTGCGGAGCCTGAGTACCGTGCAAAGGCAAAATTCGCTTTTTCGCTTGATAGTTCCTTTGCCCAATCCCTGGGTGGATCGCAGTTCGGAGCACTTGCAAGCTTGGCGTCTTTGGGTGGCGCAAGCAATGACTATGTGCTCGCACAATTGGAATCGAGAGATTTTCTACGCGACATCGTTTTGTCTCTTAAACTGACAGAATATGAAGAGTTTAATCCCACGATAAAACGCGAAGGGGAGTTCTCGGCGGGAGACGTTTTGCAGAAATTGGGTTTGTCTGATCCCTCTGATTTCTCTGAAGATGAGATTGTTGAAGCTACAATCGACCATTTTAAAGAAGAGAGCTTTGCGGCCGTACAAGAACGCGATGGCAGTTTTTCAATTTCCGTAACCTCTCACGATCCAAATCTGTCCGCTGAGATCACAAATTTAATAGTTGCGCGTTTTTTGGAGCTGCGGCTTGAGCAGCAAGCAGAGAAATCTCAAGAAGAGTTGCGGTACTTAGCGCAAGAATTGGCTAAAGTGCAAAGAAGCATGGAGGCTGCTGAAGCGGAGGTTGAGCGCTTTGCAATAGAAGCGAATATATTGTCTGAAGGCCAACTTCTGTCTGACTCCATTCTATTGGAAGATTTGAGAGAAAAAGCTCGATCCGAAGCAAACTTGCTTTCGCGTCTCAAGAATATTCAACAGCGTCTGGAAATGGAAACAGATGCGCCTGACTCTGTGTTAAACGATCTGCGTGATCCTGGATTGGCGCTTGGTTTTTTTGTTCCGCGGGTACCTGTTCAAGCGCAGGAGCTACAAGTTTTAAAGCTCAGGTTGGCTGAACGCATATCACAGTCTGCGCGCGTTTTGGATCAGTTTCGCGAAACAATAGACCGTGCGTCCAGCGATGCACGCGATACTGCGCTTGATGCTGCTGAGCTTCGGCGGTTGAGACAAAACGCGCAAATTGAGGCGACAACGTTCGAAGTTTTTGTGGAGCAGTTCAAACAGCAATCCGTTTTACAGGGTTATCAAGACGCTCTTGGCCAAGTTATTGAACGCGCTATTCCGCCACTTGAACCCAGTGCACCCCGGAAAGCTCTTACGCTAGTTGGGTTTACGATGCTCGGCTTTATTGCGGGTATTGGATACAGTTTGGTTTCGGGAGTTTTTGATCAAAGACTTTGGGATCTAGCTACCTATAGCCAAAAGAACGATATCATGTCTTTTGCAGTGCGCACGCGCGGCAAAAGGATTCGTGCATTAGATCGGCAACTGGGAAAGAAATTTCTATCACGTTGGCCAGAGCGTGATATCCAAGAGTTCCAAATTCCCGTACAGAGCTTAATGGATGATAAGTCTTTGCGAGCGACTGTATTTTTCGCACAGAAAAAAGACGTATCCACACTAGCGCCCGCTTTGGTCCTTGCGGAGGCTGCCGCGTCCAAAGGACAATCTCTTTCGATCCTAGATTTTAACCCCTCCACCGCTCGGCGTTTGCGTCGAGCCCTTGCCTCGATCGACAGCGCTTTGTCGCGTTTCCTTCCAAATAAGA
>JBCDCE010000006.1:0-82298 GCA_039182515.1 Pseudomonadota bacterium
TCCCATAGGGTGCTCTGACGTGTTTCTTCGGGAGCTAAGTCGGAATTGTTGCTCTGGTCCGAGCCGCAGGCAACAAGCGCGATAAACGCTAAGACGCTCAAAGTTCTCAGTTTTGTGACAGTCATAAGGTCGGCGCTCACTCCCTGGTGCGGAGGATATCCTCCAGCGTGTTGCGCCCCTTACTAGACAAGCCCTCAATGACCGACAAGGCCTTGGACGGGGAACCACCCTGAGAATTAAGGGCGATGGCATTTTTTGCAGTGTTTTCGCGGCACTGCAGCACTTCTCGTTTTGTGACAAAGATGCACCAAATGGCGATGTGAAGCGAAAAGTCGCCCTTTGGCCGCTTGCAATGATCCGTCGTTAGCGCAAAAAACCCTGCATACCTTGCGCGGCCCCACCGTGTGGGGGTGCACCTTTACCAAACGAGGGAAAAACATGAAAAAGATTCTTCTCGCAACCACTGCACTGGTTGCAACAGCGAGCTTCGCGGCTGCTGACGTCTCAATCTCTGGTTCTGCGGAGATGGGCCTTGTCGGTGGTGACGATCAAGAAACACGCTTTCACCAGGACATCGACGTAACGTTCAAAATGTCCGGCGAAACAGACGGCGGCTTGTCCTTTGGTGCAGCTGTTGATCTTGACGAAGCTCAAGATAACGTTGGCGTTGATGTGGACGCGCTTACCAACATCCCAACCATCAACGACTCCACCAACGACGCACTTGATGACACAGATCAAGACGGTGGCGTAGCGATCTTCATCTCCGGCGACTTCGGTACACTCACATTGGGTGACACAGATGGCGCGCTCGATTGGGCAGCTACAGAAGCTGGCAACGTCGGTAACCCTGGTTCTATCGCGGACAACGAAACAGCTCACGCGGGCTACCAAGGTTCTTACGCTGACGGCGCATACGACGGCCAAATCCTTCGCTACGACAATACCTTTGGCGATTTCGGCGTAGCTGTTTCTGTTGAAATGGACGATGATCAAGATGGTGCTGGTGGCAACGATGCAACTATCGATGACATGGGCTTTGCGGTCGGTCTTAAATACAACGTAGAGCTCGCAGGCCTCGACCTGGCACTTGGCGGTGGTTACCAGTCCATCGACGGTGGTGATGCAACGGCACTCAGCGTAACAACGTCTTTTGACAATGGCCTCAAAGCTGGCGTTGTTTACCTTCAGCGTAACGCTGACGCAGCTGGTGGTGATCTTACACACATTGGCATCGGCTTTGGCTATGCAGCGGACGCCTTCTCAGTTCACTTGAACTACGGTCAGTTTGATCGTGAAACTGGTGGTGCAGCTGACTCATCCGGTTTCGGCCTGGCAGCCAAGTATGACCTTGGTGGCGGCGCAGCTGTGCACTTTGGCTACGGTATGTCGGATGTTGACGGTGCTGACTCTACAAGCGACTACTCGCTCGGTCTGTCCATGTCCTTCTAATCCGATCTGGATTTAGGATTTGAAGGGCGGGTCCTCGGACCCGCCCTTTTCTTTTTGGGGTAAGGCTGGAATACCGGGGCAAAGGAACGGGTCGATGTCTGCTCAGTCACCAAAACAGGTTTATCAAGAAGCTTTGGGCCTCCTGAAAAAAGGAGCGCTCGCGCCCGCACGGCAGCGGCTTGAAGCGGTCGCTAAGGTTCTGCCCAAGGAACCTATGGTGCATGTTCAGCTCGGACTTATTGCTCAGAAGCAAGATCGCCCCTCAGATGCGGTGCGCGCTTTTTCAAAGGCCCATAGGTTTGCTCCAGAGGTTCTGAAATACGCGCTCTTTTTGAGCGATGCGCTTTTGGCTGCGGGGCGTGTACAAGATGCAATCACCCATCTTCGCAAAACAAAACAAAGTGCGCCAAAAGCCGTGATCGTTCTCGCGAAGCTTGGTCATGCACTTCAGCTCAATGGAGACATGGCGGGCGCAGAGGCTGTTTTGCTTGAGGCTATTGCCTTGGCACCTGATGATGGGGATCTCTATAGGGTGCTTTCCGTTTCGCACCGCTTTAAAGACGGGCCACTGCTTGATCAAATGACCGCGCTTTATACCAAAGGTTGTGCCACCAAGGAAGGTCAGTGGGCGTTGGGCTTTGCTTTATCCAAAGCGATGGAAGATCTTAAAGCGTATGACCGTGTGTTTTCCTATTTACAACCGGCCAATGAAGCCGTCCGGCAGGCCTATCCCTTTGACCGCAGCATGCGGCAAAGCGAGATCGATGCCCTTCTAGCGGCCTGGGAAGGAACGGAATTTTCTCAAACTTTGCCCAATTCACCTGAGGAAAAAGCCGTTTTCGTTACAGGTTTGCCGCGGTCTGGAACGACACTTTTCGAGCAGATCTTGGCCGCCCACCCGCAGACCGTTTCCATAGGCGAGCCTGGCTTTGCGATGCGCCGCGTGTACCGGCTCTTGCAGGCCTCTGACGGCGAGTTTGCAGCGCTCAAAGATGTAAATGCGCACCTGCCCGATGAGGTCGGGCGAGGTTACCTTGAAGACGTCAAAGCGCGCTTCAAGACCACGAAAGTTCCAATTGATAAGTCTATCCAAACTTACATGGTTTTGGGGGCTATGGCGCAAGCGTTGCCTCAGGCTCGGTTTGTGATCGTTGAGCGGGACCCAAGAGACAATCTTTTAAGCATTTACAGAAATCTCTTTGCACCTGGCACGCATCGCTATGCCTATGACTTTGATGATCTCGTATTTTACCGGCGTACCATGCTGAATGTCGTGGCTTTCTGGAAAGAGCAGCTTGGAAAACAGATGATTACCCTAAGTTACGATGACTTGGTTGCGGATCCCGAACAGCAATCTCGCGCCCTGGTGGCAGGAGCGGGATTGAGCTGGGATGATCGGTGCTTGAGCTTCTACAAAACGGCACAGACCGTGACCAGCCTCAGTGTCGCCCAAGTACGCAAGCCGATTTATCAAAGCTCTACGGCCGCTTGGGAACGCTACGGCGATGATGTACATCCGCTTCTTGAAGCTTTGCAAAAGGATGGTCAGATTTGAGCTTATCCGACATCACCCAGCGGATCGGTAACGCCGCCAAGTCTGAAGGTCGTGATCCCAAAGACGTGGATTTAATTGCTGTCTCCAAGGTTCAGCCTAACGAGCGCGTGGCTGCGGTATTGGAGGCCGGGCATAGGCTTTTTGGCGAGAACAAAGTCCAAGAGGCGGCTGGTAAATGGCCAAGTTTTCAAGAGCAGTATCCAGATGCGCAGGTGCATCTTTTAGGGCCGCTCCAAACAAACAAAGCACGCCAGGCTATGTCGCTCTTTTCAGCTATTCACAGCCTTGATCGACCAAAACTTGCCAATACACTCACACGCCTTGCCCAAGAAATGGGGTCCTGCCCAGACCTCTTTATTCAAGTGAACACAGGCGACGAGGCGCAAAAGGCAGGTGTCGCCTTAGAAGAATTAGACGGCTTTGTGGCCGATTGCAGAGCGTCCGATTTGCCGGTCGTTGGGCTCATGTGTTTGCCACCACAGGCGGAAGAGCCAGCCCTTCATTTTGCACTCTTGGCAAAGCTTGCGGAACGCAACGGATTGTCTGGCTTATCCATGGGCATGAGTGGTGACTTTGAAACGGCAGTGCAGTTTGGTGCGACGCATGTGCGCGTGGGCTCCGCGATATTCGGGGATCGCACCTACAACTAGCTCGCGCCGGGCACGACCAGTTTGGTTTGATAGCTGATGCGCTCTGCAATCCAAAGCAGATGCACAGGATCTAGAGCGATACAGCCTTCGGTGGCTGCGCCAGGCCTCCGCCAGCGGTGAATGAAGATCGCAGATCCATGCCCACCCTCGTCTTTGCGGGCAAATGGCCAGTTCCAATTGGTCAAAATCACTAGGTCATAAAGCGGATCAGCGCGTCTGAGCTGCTCTGCAGAGCCTTGAAACGGGGCTTTCACCATGAGGTTGTAGTCTTCGTGTTTTGGATCATCGCACCAGAGATCGCGTGGGAGGATCGGGACCGCCCAGTCAGCGGGCTTGGCCATGCGATCGGGTCTGTAAAGCATGCCGACAATCCCATGTCGTCCCGCGGGCGTTGCGCCATCCCCTTCGCGTTTATGGGAAGAAATGCCGGAGCGACCAAGCGTCATGGGAAAAAATCTGTTCCAAAAGCGCAGGCCGGTCGGTGTGACGACAAGGTCTTCAGGGCTCACAATAGATGCCCAGATTTAGCAGCTTTGGTGGCGAGATATGCCTCATTAAATGGGTTTTTGCCAGGTTTCAGCGCAACGCGATCTGTGACTTCAATGCCTTGATCAATGAGTTTGGCAACTTTTGCAGGGTTGTTGGTTAACAATCTTACCTGAGGGACTTTGAGGGCTTTAAGGAGGGCTGCTCCAAGGCGGAAATCGCGCTCATCATCTTCAAAGCCAAGCCTGTGGTTAGCTTCCACAGTGTCGAACCCCTGATTTTGCAAACTGTACGCGCGCATTTTGTTGCTCAGGCCAATGCCGCGCCCTTCTTGGTTGAGATAGAGCAGTACACCAGAACCTTCGGCGCCCATTTGCTCGAGCGCCCCGTTGAGCTGCGGCCCGCAGTCGCATTTCAGTGAGCCAATGACATCTCCGGTGAAACATGCCGAATGCAGCCTTGTGAGAACGGGTTTTGAGCGGTCAATTGTTCCAACTTCAATCGCGTAGTGTTCTTCAGATCCGTCGTTGGGCCGAAACACGTGCAATCTCGCTTGCGGAGATACGGCGATTGGGAGCCGTGCGCTCACAACGTCTTGCAAAAGCGCGCTGTGGGCGGTTCCAGCGTCTTCCTGACTGAGGGATGTAAGGTAAGGAACCAGTGCTTCGGTGGCCTCCGTCTGTTCCACGACAATCACAGCAGGCAATAGATGGGCTGCCTTTGCCAAATTTAATCCGGCGCGTTCCGCATCCGCGGTTCCTCCGCGCAGACTATTGAAGGGCCCCTTCATCGGGTGGTCGAGATCAAGGGCTGGATCCGCAAGGGCGCGGGCCCAAGCGAGATTTGCATCCCGAGGGAGGACTATGCGGGCAAGGTCTCCATCATAAGCGCGCGCTTTGAGAACCTCGGCACGCCAATGGGTGATTGCGATATGAGGTGTGGGTCCAAGGCTCCTCAGCGCGTCAAAACGCTCTGGTGTGAGTGTTTCTATCGCCGACACCAAAACCGGAATCGGTCCGTCGATCCGCACGGCCAAGCCAACGCGCAGGTCTGCACGCGCCCTGGCAAGGCGCTCGGATTGTTTCGGAAAGAGCTGATCAATCGGAGCCATGCGCCAGGCATGCGCCACAAATTGAAACATTTGCAACCCTTTTGACACGTCCACGTGAGAGCGCTGTCGCAAATATTGCCGAGGCGGCGTCTTGAGCGCATCTCTAGGGCAAGCAAAAGGAGTGGCCACCGATGGCGCAGCTGAAAAAAATTCTACTCGTTGATGATGACGACGATCTTCGCGAAGCTCTTTCCGAGCAATTGGTGATGACCGAAGACTTTGACGTTTTTGAAGCCGCCAATGGCGCCCAGGCCATGGACCGGGTGAAAGAAGGCCTCTATGAGCTTGTGATCCTCGACGTTGGTTTGCCAGATACAGATGGCCGTGAATTGTGCCGTTTGATGCGCAAACAGGGTGTGAAATGCCCTGTATTGATGCTTACAGGTCACGATAGCGATGCCGATACGATCCTCGGCTTGGACGCTGGTGCCAACGACTACGTTACAAAGCCTTTCAAGTTCCCAGTGCTTCTCGCGCGGATCCGTGCGCAGTTGCGTACTCATGAGCAATCGGAAGATGCTGTGTTCCAGCTTGGGCCATACACGTTCAAACCTGCTCAAAAGATGCTTGTGACGGACGAAGATCGCAAAATTCGCTTAACCGAAAAAGAGACGAACATTCTGAAATTTCTCTACCGCGCCACCGAAGGTGTGGTGGCCCGCGATATCCTCTTGCATGAGGTCTGGGGCTACAATGCGGGTGTTACGACGCACACATTGGAGACACATATTTATCGTCTTAGGCAAAAAATTGAACCAGATCCGTCAAATGCTCGCCTTCTTGTTACCGAATCTGGTGGCTATAGATTGGTTGCGTGATCCAATTTCTTCGGAACCGCGTATTGTAAACGAGATCCCTTGATACCGGGGTTATGGTATCATCCTCCCTGTTGAACTGCCGGGCTCTTTGAGCCCGGCTTTTTTTTGCTGCTTTTGGAATTCACGTTTTTCATTCCGTGATCTAGGGTCGCGTCGGATTTATTGGGAGCGCGGTTCATGCCTTTTACTTTGGCGACTTGGAACATTAACTCGGTGCGCCTACGCGCGGACTTGGTTGCAAAGCTTCTGCGCGAAGAGGCTCCGGATGTGCTCTGCTTACAAGAGTGCAAAAGCCCGGTTGAGAAAATCCCGATGGAGGTCTTTGAAGAGCTTGGATACCGCCACATCGTTGCGCGGGGCCAAAAAGGGTACAATGGCGTTGCCATTCTTTCAAAGCAGCCTTTGGAAGACGCGGGCGGAGGCGACTATGCCAGTTTGGGACATGCACGGCATGTGGTTGCGCGGCTCGAAAATGGTGTGGAAATCCACAACCACTACATCCCAGCGGGCGGCGACGTTCCGGATCGAGAGAAAAACGTCAAGTTTGGGCAAAAGCTCGACTATTTGACGGAGCTTACAGCAGAACTTAAAGCAGCGCCCCCCAAGCGGTCTATTCTCGTTGGCGATCTCAACATCGCGCCGCGTGAAGACGACGTTTGGGACCATAAAAAGATGCTAAAAATTGTGAGCCACACGCCGATCGAGGTGGAGCATTTGGAAGTGCTTCGCGAAGCGGGCGGATATGTGGATGTGACCCGACAAGATATCCCAGAGGGGCTCTTGTACTCTTGGTGGTCGTACCGCGCGAAAGATTGGGATGCAGCAGACAAAGGCCGCAGGCTCGATCATATTTGGGCCACAAGCGATATCGCAGGCACTGCTTCAGGCTCGCGGATCTTACGCGCGGTGCGTGGATGGGAAAAACCCAGTGATCACGCGCCGGTCTTTGCAACATTTGATCTTTGATCTCTGCTTTATCCCTTGTTTCGGCTTGACCCCTTTGCAAGCGCAGCTCTGCGGGCCATATAGAGCGCAACACACTCTAGGAAGGATGTCCCATGCTTGGATTGGGCGACACACCCACCGCGCCAGCGGGTGATTTGATAAAAGACAGCTCAGAAGCCACATTTATGGTGGATGTTGTTGAGCAATCTCAAACCGTACCTGTGATCGTAGATTTCTGGGCGCCTTGGTGCGGACCCTGTAAAACGCTCGGTCCTCAGCTTGAAGCGGCTGTCACGAAGGCCGGTGGGGCGGTCAAGATGGTGAAGATCGACGTGGATCAAAACCAAGGTATCGCCGGGCAATTGCGCATCCAATCGATCCCTACGGTTTACGCCTTCTTTCAAGGACAACCCGTAGATGGCTTCCAAGGCGCAGTGCCAGGGTCTGAGGTTGAGGATTTCGTAAACCGTGTTGCGGCTCTAGGAGGTGGCGGCGACGCTGCTGGCGGGCTCGAAGAAGCGCTCGATGCCGCTGATGCAATGCTCGCGGAAGGGGCGGCCGTTGATGCGGCGCAAACCTTTGCTGCGATTTTGGGCGAGGACCCTAATAATCCGAGGGCTTATGCTGGTTTGGCACAAGCGCATATCGCTTTGGAGGATTTGGACCAGGCCGAAGCCGTGCTTAACGGAGTGCCTGCAGAGATCTCGCAGGATCCTGTGATTGAGGCGGTTTTTGCGCAGATCGCTTTGGCAAAGCAGGCTGCTGACGCAGGCCCGATCGGGGATCTTAAAGCTGCTTTGGAAGCTGATGAAAACAATCATGAAGCGCGGTTCGATCTTGCCACGGCGTTGCATGCAAGTGGTGACGCTCAGGGGGCTGTAGATCAGCTCTTAGAGCTCTTTCGTCGCGATCGGGAGTGGAACGATGGGGCTGCCAAAACCCAGCTTTTCACGATCTTTGACGCGCTCAAACCCGAAGATCCTGTTGCGTTGAACGGGCGTCGGAAATTGTCGTCGTTGATATTTGCCTGATCGGCGGATCGGCTTAGTTAGATCGTTATGATCAAAACATCCGATCTTCCAGATGTGATACCCGTCTTCCCTTTGCCCGGCGCATTGCTTTTGCCCCGGGCACGTCTGCCGCTTCATATCTTTGAGCCGCGCTATCTCGCGATGGTTGAGGATTGTCTCAAAACGCCACAGCGTTTGATTGGGATGATTCAGCCCTATGAGGGGCGCGGTGAAACGGGCTTACACGGCATTGGTTGCGCGGGCCGGATCACGTCTTTCTCCGAAACGGAAGATGGGCGGTATATGATCACTTTGGCCGGCGTCTCGCGGTTTCGGGTGCACAATGAGATTGATGGCTTCACACCTTATCGCCGCTGCGATGTGCAATGGTCGGGATTTGAGCGCGATTTGGGTCTTGTTGAGAAAGACACACAGTTCGCGCGCGCGGAGTTCTTTGAACTTCTGGAGCGTTATTTTGAAGCGCAAGGCCTCTCGACGGATTGGGACTCTTTGAAAGATGCCGACGATGAATTGCTCATCAATTCACTCTCGATGCTTTGTCCATTTGAGCCCGAGGACAAACAAGCTCTTTTAGAAGCACCGTCCTTGGCGACACGTCGTGAGACAATCGTTACACTTTTGGAGTTCGCGCTGCGTGGTGGGCAAGCGGAAGAGATCATGCAGTGACTGAGACCCTTTATGATCGGCATATGTTGGAGGCGCTTGTGTGTCCTTTGACAGGCGAGCGTCTGGAATTTGATGCCAAAGCACAGGAGCTGATTTCACGTACAGCCAACCGAGCTTTCCCTATTCGCGATGGTATTCCGATCCTTTTGATCGATGAAGCGCGTCTTATCGACTAAAATATCGGGGCTTAATAAGGGGCCGGGTTCGCCCGCATCAGCTTGGGTAATGTGCCTGTAAGCCCGGCGGCCTCCTTTATGAACGACGTTTTTAGTCTCGGCATACTGTTTACAAAGCCCATGCCTGCGCCACGCAGGGCGCGCAGGAATCCGTTGTCATTTGAAAAGAGCCGGTTGAAGCCATCTGTTGCCATGGCAAGCGTTGTGGTGTCGAAGCGCCGCCAGGCTTGGTAGCGCTCGAGTACCAATTCCGTTCCAATGTCTTCACCTCTTTGGCGGGCTTCGCTGAGCACTTCTGTCAAGGCAGCGATATCGCGGAAGCCTGCATTTAGGCCTTGTCCCGCGATGGGATGCACACCGTGCGCGCTGTCGCCCACAAGCGCACAGCGCGGCCCAATCAGATCCTGCGCAAGGCTAAGGCTTAGGGGATAGGTATAGCGTTTTCCGTCGAGTTTGATCTCGCCTAGAAAGTTCCCAAGGCGCAGGCGCAAGGCGTCGAGATAGGCCTCATCGTCGAGGTTTTGGATGTCTTGTGCAAAGCTCACGTCTTCTGACCAAACAATCGACGCGCGGTTGTCTCGCAAGGGCAGGATCGCAAGCGGTCCGGCTGGCAAGAAAAGTTGGTGCGCGACCCCATTCAGTGAACGCGCATGCTCAATGGCGCAAACAAGAGCCGTTTGGGCGTATTTCCAGCCCAGCTTTTTGAGTTTGGCGCGCTCTGCTGTTGCACCTTGTCGGCCATCTGCGCCAATCAGGAGCGCCGCCTTCAGCTCCGAGCCATCTGCCAATTCAGCGATGATCGACTGCCCTTCAGTACGCTGTGCCACCACTTTGGTGCCGGGGCGATAGTCGATTTCAGGGTTGGCTTTCAGTGTCGCGCCTAAAATTTGGCGCAGGTGTCGATCCTCGACCATGTAGCCCATGGGATCATCTCCCAAGGCGCTGTGGTCAAAGTCTAAATGAAAACGCGAAGGGGCTTGTCCCACCCGTCCGTCGCTGACCTTTATGCCCAAAATGGGTTCTGCGTTTTGTGCCAAGGCGTCCCACATTCCAATCCGCGCCAATAGTCTTTGGGAAGCCAATGCAACCGCATAGCTTCTCCCATCGAAGGTTGGGTCGGTTCCAAGCGTGGCATCTGATTGATCCGCGAGAACCACCCGAAAACCGGCGCGCGTTGCAGATTGAGCTAAGGTGGTGCCTGTTAGGCTGCCGCCCACAATCAAAATGTCGGTGTCTTGGGTCATATCTCACATATGGTGGAGCGCGCTGCATTGTCCATGGCAGGTACGGGCGCTACGGTGCCGCAGATCAATCGGTTAGGAGAGCGACGTGGAGCAGTGGCGTAAACTATCGGCGACCCAGCTTGGGGCCGCAATCGGCGCAGGAGAGATAGATCCGGTTGATCTGACAAACTTCTTCTTGGAAACCATTGCGGCCCATCCTTTGACCCCGCGCATTTACGCCGACGTCACAGCGGACAGAGCGCGCATCGAGGCGAAAGCCGCCCAGGCACGGGCGCAAAGCGGGCGCCGGTTAAGTGCGCTCGACGGTGTTCCGGTCTCGTGGAAAGATCTCTTCGATTCCGCGGGCTCGCCGACTGAAGCGGGAAGTGCCCTTTTGGAAGGGCGTGTCCCAGACAAAGACGCGGTTGTTCTGGAGCGCGCGACGGCCTTGGGGCTCGTTTGTTTGGGTAAGACGCATATGTCTGAGCTGGCTTTTTCGGGCCTTGGTCTCAATCCTGTTATGGCAACGCCGCCTTGTGTAAACGATCCGGATGCTGTGTCAGGTGGGTCGTCGTCGGGTGCGGCTGCATCGGTTGCCTTTGGGCTCGCGGCTGCGGCCATTGGGTCTGATACAGGTGGATCCGTGCGCATTCCGTCTGCGTGGAACGATTTGGTTGGGTTTAAGCCGAGCCATGGCGCGCTGTCACTTGAAGGCGTTGTGCCGTTATGCCCCAGCTTTGATACGGTCGGCCCGCTGGTCCGTTCAGTAGAGGACGCAGCGCATCTTTACACCATGATGGAGGGTGCCGACGAGATTGATTTGTCTCAGGCCAGTCTTGAGGGAACCCGGTTTTTGCTTTTGACCACGGTTGCTTTGGATGATCTTGAAGATGCGCCGAAGCGCTCTTTCGAGGGGTCGGTGGCGCGGCTTAAGAAAGCTGGTGCACATGTGGTCGAGTCACCAGTTGAGGACGTGGCCTATGCGTTGGACCAATCCGGCGTGCTCTTTGCCTCGGAAGCCTACGCGATTTGGGGCGATACAATCGAAGCGAACGCTGACAAAATGTACGCGCCGATCCGAGAGCGGTTTCGCGGCGGCAAAGACGTCCTTGCAACGGACTACGTCAATGGCTGGCGCGCGGTGAACTGTGCACGCCGGGGGTATCTGGAGAAGACGGCCGGCTATGACGCTGTAATCCTTCCCTCTGCCCCAACCCTGCCGCCCAACCAAAAACGGCTTATGGAAGATGAAGACTACTATGTCCGCGCCAATTTGCTGGCTCTGCGCAACACTCGGATAGGCAATCTGTTGGGTTTGGCGGCTCTGACCTTGCCTTGCGAACTCCCAAGCACGGGGATCAGCTTCATGGTCCCGGCTGGCCAAGAGGCTGCGTTGCTTCGCCTAGGCGCTGCGGCCGAAACAGTCCTCCGCGCCTGAACCGAGCGTTGGGCGAAAGACAAGACAGTGGCAATGCAGTCGCCTCACTTGCGTGCATTTTGGCCGCTGGGCCCCAAAAGCCACAAACCTCTGGATTTGCGCGCCTTTTCCTAGACGCAGAGGGTTCGCTTGGTCTATCCTGCGCGTAACAGGGCGCAATGACCCTGACACATGAGGCAGTATTTATGTATCCCGAGCGGTTCTCCACCCTCCCGGCGTATGCATTCCCGCGTCTGCGCGCGCTCCTTGAGGGTGTGCCTGCGGGCGGTGATCCGTTGTTGATGACCATTGGCGAGCCGAAACATGCGTTTCCGGCTTGGATCGCAGACGTGCTTGCCGAAAATCTCAGCGGCTTTGGCAACTACCCAACCAACGAAGGACGGCCAGAGCTCTTAGAGGCCTGCGCAGCTTGGGTGAAACGCCGATATGGGGTCGCGCTCGACGCAGATCGCAATTTTTTGGCGCTGAATGGAACGCGTGAAGGGCTCTACAACGTCGGGATGGCCTTGGGGCCAGAAGAGAAGAACGGCCAACCAGTCGTTTTGATGCCCAACCCGTTTTACCCGGTCTATATGATCTCTGCGATCAGCCACGGGGCGCAAAGTGTGTTTGTGCCCGCCACAGCTGAAACCGGACATCTACCGGATTACCAAAGCTTGTCTGAAGAGGTGCTCAATCGCACCACACTTTGCTACATCTGTTCGCCCGCAAATCCACAAGGTGCTGTGGCCAGCAAAGACTACTGGAAAGCCTTGCTGAACTTGGCCGAAACGTATGATTTCAAAGTGCTTGCTGATGAGTGCTACAGCGAGATTTACCGCGATGCGCCACCACCGGGCATCTTGGAAGTGGCCCATGAAATGGGTGTGGATCCAGAGCGGGTTGTGGCGTTTCATTCGCTGTCCAAGCGTTCAAACGTTCCTGGATTGCGCTCAGGCTTTGCAGCAAGTGGACCAGAAAACATCGTGCGTATGAAACAACTGCGCTCCTATGCAGGCGCTCCCAGCCCTATGCCCTTGCAGGCTGTTGCGGCAAAGCTATGGAACGAGGAAAGCCATGTGGTCGAGAACCGCAGGCTTTATCGCGAGAAATATGCCGCTGCAGATGCGATCATGGCAGATGTGCCAGGGTACTTGCCGCCTGAGGCGGGGTTCTTTTTGTGGCTGCCTATTAAAGATGGTGAGGCCGCGACGCTTCGGCTGTGGCGTGAAACCGGCGTGAAGGTTTTGCCAGGTGGCTACCTGAGCCAAGACGGGCCCACAGGAAATCCAGGACAAGATTACATCCGCGTCGCAATGGTTGCGGATCTAGACCAAACAAAGCGGGGCCTTGAGACCCTGCGTGACTGCTTATTTGAGGTGAAATGACATGGCGTATCAGACCCGCGGCCGCGAGCCGCTTTTCGACGCAAATATGCAAGAAGCTATCGAGAAACGCTCCAAGGAGCTGATCGGTATTGGGCTGATCTTGGCTGCGATGCTTTTTGCTGCCATGTTTTGGAGCTTTAATCCGGACGATCCAAGCTTTCTGGTCGCAACAGATGCGCCTGTGCAAAATTGGTTGGGACGTTTTGGAGCTTCGCTGGCTGCCCCACTTTTGATGATTATGGGCGTGGCAGCCTGGGGCATTCCGGCGGCCTTTGTGGCTTGGGGGCTGCGCTTTGCGTTTCACAGAGGCCAGGAGCGCGCTTTGGCCAGAGCCGTCTTTTTGCCAATTTGGATCGCCTTGGTTGCTGTTTATGCAGCCTCTGTTGTGCCGCCTGCGTCATGGGCCTTCCGCTTTGATATGGGCGGGCTTTTTGGGGAAACGGCGCTTGCAGTAATTCTATCTCTGTTGCCTGTATCTGCTGCGGTCACGGTCAAAATTGTTGGGCTTTTGGCGGCGCTTGCGATGGTTGCGCTGGGGCTCTTTGTCATGGGCTTTACGCGTTTGGAGCTTACACAAATTGGTAAGTTCGCCGTTCTTTGTCTGGTGATGATCTACGCGCAGATTTTGACCTGGCTTGGCAAAGCGGGCGTTTTGAGTGTCCAGCAACTCGCAGCATGGCGTGAAAAACGCGCGAACGATCGCGCAGCGCGTGAAGAAGCTCAGGCTGTTGCAGCGCAGATGCTGGAAGAAGATCAAGGCTATGCCGAAAAAGACGAGCGTGCGCGCGTCGCAGCGGTTGTTCGCGCAGAGCCAGCTTATGTTCCCAGCGCACCTGTTTCGATGGAAACAGAGGTCAATACGGTTGCAGAACCTGCGCGCAGCGGGCTTCTTGGTCGTCTCATGCCAAAACCAGCCCCAATGCCAGAGCCTGAGCTTATCGATGCGGAACTGGTCCCTGATTTGGAAGCACCCGAAAACGAGCGTGTTCAAGCAAAAATCTCTGATGCGATCAGATCGCGCATGCGTGGATCGCCTGGGCAGATTATTCCCCGGTCTGAGCCAAAACTCACACGCCGTGGGCCTGAGCCATTATTGGTGCGGCAGCCTCAAACACTGGCGGATGGTATGATTGAAAACGCCGAAGCTTTGCCGCTTACGGAATTCCAAGCAAGCACCGATCCAGACGTTGCAGAGGCTGTTGAGGCTGAGATCGAGATGCCATCGTTTGTGCCACCAGCTAAAGTGGACCGCACTGTGAGCAACCGGGTGGTGCATCCTAAACCCAAGAAGCAAACGCCTTCAAAACGGGCCAAAGCCGAAGCTCAGCCAGGTCTGCAATTCGAAGAAAAGACCCGCATGGCCTATGAGGCGCCTGCATTGGGTCTCTTGCGCGCGCCTGATACGGTTGAGCGCCATATCTTGTCCGATGAGGCCTTGGAAGAAAATGCACGTATGCTGGAATCTGTGCTCGATGACTATGGCGTGAAGGGCGATATCGTCTCCGTGCGCCCTGGGCCTGTTGTGACAATGTACGAGCTTGAGCCTGCACCAGGTCTCAAAGCTTCGCGCGTCATTGGCTTGGCCGATGATATCGCGCGCTCGATGTCTGCGCTTTCTGCGCGTGTGTCTACCGTGCCTGGCCGCTCTGTGATTGGGATCGAATTGCCCAATGAGAGCCGCGAAATGGTGGTTTTACGTGAGATCCTGTCGGGGCGTGATTTTGACAGCGAAAAGGTCAAACTTCCTTTGGCTTTGGGCAAAGACATTGGCGGTGCACCGGTAGTGGCGAACCTTGCGAAGATGCCACACCTGTTGATTGCAGGGACGACAGGATCCGGTAAGTCGGTAGCGATCAACACGATGATCCTAAGCTTGCTCTACAAGCTGAGCCCTGAAGAATGCCGCCTGATTATGATCGATCCAAAGATGCTGGAACTCAGCGTCTATGATGGCATCCCTCATCTTCTCAGTCCTGTTGTGACCGATCCCAAGAAGGCTGTTGTGGCCCTCAAATGGGTCGTTGGCGAAATGGAAGAGCGCTATCGCAAGATGTCCAAAATGGGTGTCCGCAACATTGATGGTTACAACGGGCGTGTGAAAGAAACTCTGGCCAAAGGCGAGCTCTTCTCGCGCACCGTTCAAACGGGGTTTGACGACGATACCGGCGAGCCGGTGTTTGAAACGGAAGAGTTTACACCTGAAGTGTTGCCCTACATCGTTGTGATCGTCGATGAAATGGCAGACCTCATGATGGTGGCTGGCAAGGAGATCGAAGCCTGTATTCAGCGTCTGGCGCAGATGGCGCGGGCCTCGGGGATCCACCTCATTATGGCCACGCAGCGCCCCTCGGTGGATGTAATCACCGGGACAATCAAAGCGAACTTCCCCACACGGATCAGTTTCCAAGTGACCTCTAAGATCGACAGCCGCACCATCCTTGGCGAGATGGGTGCTGAGCAGCTCTTGGGTATGGGCGACATGCTTTACATGGCGGGTGGCTCCAAGATCACCCGTGTGCATGGGCCGTTCTGCTCGGATGAAGAGGTTGAGGAAATCGTCAACCATCTTAAGAGCTTCGGGCCGCCTGAATATATGTCCGGCGTTGTTGATGGCCCTGCGGACGATAAGGAAAGCGATATCGATCTGGTGCTCGGCCTTGGCGGTAACACCGATGGCGAAGATGCGCTTTATGACACTGCCGTGCAGATTGTGATCAAAGACCGCAAGTGTTCAACCTCCTACATTCAGCGCAAACTGGCCATTGGCTACAACAAAGCCGCGCGGCTCGTGGAGCAGATGGAAGATGAAGGCTTGGTCAGTGCGGCCAACCATGTGGGTAAGCGCGAGATTTTGGTGCCTGAACAAGCCTAAGATCGCTTCTTGGTTATTGCCTATCAGGGTGCGGACCCCCAGCTTAAGAGCAGGTGGTTGCACCTGGATTGACAAAAGGATTGGTAAAATGCGGTCAGTTGTCTTGGGGGCTTTGCTCGCCCTCGGAATGAGCAGCCCGGCGCTGGCAGAGAAAATCTCCCTGTCCGCGATCTCGAGCTATCTCAATGATTTGCGAACTGCCAAAGGTGAATTCACCCAAATAAACGCGGATGGAACGATCTCTACGGGAACGATCTACATCCACAGGCCTGGGCGCATTCGGTTTGAGTATAATCCGCCTGAAGAAACCCTGGTGATGGCCGGTGGCAGCCAAGTGGCTGTGTTCGATGGCCGTGCCGTTGGGAATCCGGATGTTTACCCGCTTAAGCGTACGCCGCTGAATTTGATCCTTGCACGAAACATCGATCTGGCAGCAAACAATTTGGTTGTTCGGCACTTCGAAGAGGGTGTTTCGACAAAAGTGATTGCCCAGGACCCCGACACACCGGAGTTTGGTACAATTGAGCTGGTGTTCACAGGCAACCCTGTTGAGTTGCGTCAATGGGTGATCACGGATGAAGTTGGCAGCGAAACAACGCTTGTGTTGGGCGCGCTTGAGACGGGGCTGAGGTTGCCCGCGAGCCTCTTCAGTATTGTCCAAGAAACGCAAAACTGGGACTGACTTTTATCAGTCCCAGCTCAAGGCTTAGCGGCAGTCTTGCAGTTGTACGTTATACATCACCGCGCGATTGCCAACTTCTGAGGCAACACGGCCGAGCCAGGCCTTGCTGCGGTAGCTGCCGCGTGCGTAGCCTGTGTGGCCTTCGTGATAAGCAAGATACTGGTTGCGCGCATCGTTGAGCGGAATGCCGTTCTTTGCCACCGATTGAGTCATGTACCAGCCCATGAAATCCGCTGCATCGTCGATATCATTGCGTTTGGCCCCCCAGCGACCGCGATCTTTGCGGTAGTCGTCCCAGGTGCCATCGAGCGCTTGGCTGTAACCATAGGCCGAGCTTTGGCGCCCCATTGGGATGACCCCCAGCGCATATTGCATGGGCGTACGGGCGTTGGAGATGAACTTGCTCTCTTGGTAGATCGTCGCCATTTGTACGGCAACAGGGACGCCCCAACGTCGCTCCGTACGATTGAACGCCTTTTTGAACGCCGGGCGCTGCTTGAGAATGCTACATGCATTGTCGAGATTGCGGGGCGCTTTTGTGCTCCCACCACCGCCACAGCCAATTAGAACTGAACAAAGAAGAATTAAGCCAATTTTGCCATACATTTTCTCGTGCCTCATGATTGCGCGGTTTCTCCGTGCTTGCCGAAGAGCATACCATAAAATCTTGTTTGGCGAAACGCTGGACTGTGCTGATTAGAGCAAAAACGCCAGCGTTAGCGGGAGTGTGATCACCGACAAAGCAGTCGAAACCACGACCAAACCCGCTACATCCTCGGAGTTCGCACCATGTTGATCGGCGATGAGATAAGAGGTTACAGCGACAGGCGTGCTGATTTGCACAATCAAAACAGCGGCTTGCACAGGTGGCAGGTTCAGAGCCTTCGCCGCTATGATGCCGCAAACGATACAGACCACCAGCCGAACGATTGAAATCACCATAGCTTTTGAGAGCTGCGCGATTTTCAATCGCGAAACCGCAACACCCAAAGTCAAGAGCATCAAGGGAATCGCCATTTGCCCTAAGAGCCCTGCCGCATTGGACATGACACTCGGAAGATCCCAGCTGAAAAACCAAAAGAGTAAGCCAGCCAATGTCGACAATACGAGCGGATCTGTAAGCGCGCGTTTCAGCGTAAAGTGTCCGCTGACCATCCAGATGCCTCCGGTGAAAGCGTAAGTGCCCATGATTGCAAAGACGACTAGCGCAAAGGCAAGGCCTTGGTCGCCAAAGGCAAACAGCGCGATTGGCAAGCCGATGTTACCGGTGTTGCCCATAATGATCGGTGCCAAATAGGTACGTGGCTCCAAGCGCCCTAGCCGCACAATCAGCCAACTGGCGAAGGTTAAGAGCGCATAGCCAAGCACGGTTGCGAGCACGAGGCGCGCGACGGTATCACGATTGATGTCCATTTCCACCAAGGCCACAAAAATGAGGCAGGGCACCGAAACGTAGGTGGTGAGCTGTGTTACAAAGCGCGTATCGAAAGCCAATCCGGCCCGTACCCAGCCGAATCCAAGCGCCGCTAAAAGGAAAACGGGGGCTGTAATTTCCAGGACTGTAAGGAAGAGGTTCACAGACTGTTTCCTTGAAAAGAAAGCTCAAACTGTAGACTTATCAACAAGAGGTGTTTACCCCCGTTCCAGTGAGGGTGTGTTCTATGCTTAAAACTCGTGCCAAATATCATCTCGGACAGGTTGTCCGCCATCGTAAACACCCGTTTCGGGGCGTTGTCTTCGATGTAGACCCCGAATTTTCGAATACTCAAGAATGGTATGAGGCTATTCCAGAAGATAGCAGGCCTTCGAAAGAACAGCCTTTCTACCACCTTTTGGCAGAGAACGACCAAAGCTACTATGTAGCTTATGTGTCGGAGCAAAACCTGATCGCGGACTATTCTGGCGAACCTGTGGATCATCCTGATCTGTCCGATCTCTTCGGACCTTTCCACGACGGCTCGTATCCGCTGCATTTCCAACTGAACTAACCCTGGCTAGTACCCCAGCGCGCAGCCGTCTTTTCTTGGATCTGACGCGCCCTCCAGCATGCCATTGTCGTGAATGCGTATCGCTTGTGCGCCACCGATTGCTGTGTCTGGTTCGACGATACTGTGCCCAAGCTCGCTGAGCGTCGTTTTGACGCCCACGCCATAGCCGTCTTCGAGTTGCAATTTTCCGAACTCGGGGAAAGACCTCGGACCGTCAATCGCGGCTTGCGGCCCCATGTCGAAGTCGACCAAATTCGTTACAAACCGAGCATGACCATTTGCTTGGTATTGCCCGCCCATGACACCAAACGGCATGATGACTTTGCCTTGGTGGCGAAGCACTGCGGGAATAATTGTATGCATGGGGCGTTTGCCAGGAGCGATTTCATTTGGATGGTCTGGGCTTAAGCTGAAGCCAGCACCACGATTGTGCAGCAAGATACCGTATTTATCCGAGGCAATGCCGGAGCCAAAGGATTTGAAAACCGAATAGATCAGCGAAACCGCAAAGCGGTCTTTATCGACCACGCAAAGATACACGGTGTCTTTGTGAACTGAGCCTGTAAGACCTGTGGACAGATCAAGTGCCCGCTTTGGATCGATCATATTTGCCAAGGCGTCGGCGGTGTCTTGGCTCAACAGATGGTCTGCATTTTGCATGCCGTCAGCCAAATAGCGATCCCGCGCGTCGTAGGCTAGTTTAGCGGCCTCGATCTCAATGTGTGTGCGCTCTGAGCCAAAGGGGTCGAACTTAGAAAGGTCAAAATTTTTCAGCATGTTAAGCATCAACGTCGCAATGATCCCTTGGCCATTGGGCGGATGTTCCATCAACTCATAGGGGCCATAGCTGCTGGAAACAGGGGTCGTTGGCGTTGGCGTATTTTGTGCAAAGTCTTCGAGTGTATGGGTGCCACCCAACGCACGGAGAGACGTGATCATATCTTCGGCTACTGGACCTTCGTAAAAGCCAGCGCGCCCGTCGCGCGCAATACGTTCGAGTGCTTCTTTTTGCTTTGGCATGGCGAAGCGGTCGCCGGGTTGGGGCGCTTGGCCGTTTATGCTGTAAAGCGATTTCGCGGACCCTTGCAGGTTTTTAAGCGCACCGATCCAATCTGATGCGACGCGCGGAGCAACCGGCACGCCGACTTCGGCGTAGTGAATGGCAGGTGCCATGATCTCAGCAAGGGGCTTAGACCCGTGCATCGCATTCAGTTTGCAAAACGCGTCAACAGCACCAGGAATAGTGACAGAAGCCGGATGATCTTCGGGCATTTTCGAATGGCCTGCCGAGCGAAGGTGTTCGGCGTCACTTCCTGCGGGTGCGCGGCCTGAGCCGTTCATTCCAAGCACTTCGTCTGTGCCTGGCAAGGAATAGAGGGCAAAGCAATCACCGCCAATGCCGGTCATATGGGGCTCGCACACACCCAGCAAAAATGCGGCGCCGATCGCAGCGTCCATTGCGTTGCCGCCATTTTTGAGAATTTCGATCGCTGTTGCTGAAGCAAGGGGATGCGATGTGGCGGCCAAACCGTTTTCAGCAAAAACAGCTGAGCGGCCGGGGAGATGAAAATTTCGCATTTGGACCATCCTGTTGTTGTAACAGGGTTTAGCTGATCCGGCTCTCGCGGCAAGTCAGACTTTGGATTTAGCGGGGCCAGTGCGTGCAAATGGACTCCCAATAAAGGGCCACACAAGACGCAGGCCATCTCCATCGCTGATCCCGCAGGCGAGACGCAGTTTCAAGTGGATCTTTGGTTTTTTGGGGGAAGTAGAACCTCGACGTCGCGTACTGGGTGGGGGCAAAAAAACGCGACGCCGAGGGAAGCTATATGCAGCTACAGGGAATGGTATGCTTTGAGTGCGAGGCGTTCTTAGGGGAGAAGCGAGGTGTTTTTGGGGCAAACCGAATTTTTAGGAAACAAATCGCCTTATTCTAAGAGATTGTCGCCATTTCGAGAATATTGGCCGGCGCTTTATGCCACCGCGAGTTTAAACATCAGGTGATTCTGGTTCGCATCACGTGCGTAAACCAAGTCTTCTGTCATCTCTCGGATCATAAACCATCCAAACCCACCTTCTGGCAAATCAATAACGTCAACATCTAAGTCGGCTTCTTTGCCGAGTGGGGGAGTTTCCTCTGGCATGGCCTTGCCCTTGTCCCAAATTTCAAAGGCCAAAGACTGGTCCAATCGCTTTACCTTCGCGGTTATTTCGCCGTTTGGCGCACCTTCATAGGCGTGCTCATTTATGTTGTTGAGCACTTCAGCCAAGACGATCTCGACGGTTCCAACATCATCGGGTTGTGGACATACCGGAGTGACGTCCGCCATGATCTGAGCGAGCGCACCTCTTATGATCATCAAATCGCTTTGAAACTGATAAGTTTTTGAAAATTCTGGCATGAATACCTCCATGGCGGCTTTTTGATCTTAGTTGGCCGTTGCTGCAAAAGCGGAGGTGACATCTTCATGAATTGTAAAAACGCTGTCCATGCGTGTAAGCCGGAAAACCTTTTGTACGGTTGGTGTTAAGCCAGCGAGCTCGATCTTTTGACCAGGCTTCAGCTGCTTCATAGAGGCGACTATTGCTCCTAGACCGCTTGAATCGACGAAGGAGACCTTCGTGAGGTCGACCACAAGATGGGCTTCGCCTTCATCAGATATGGCACGCATTTTATCTTTGAACTGGATTGCAACTGCGGCGTCGATCCGTTCATCTTGAATTGTGATCAAACGGCTCGCGCCGCGGAGTTCTGTTTCAATGTCCATACTGACCTCACTTGCTTGACTTCTTTTAGGCTTTAGCGCGCAATCGTTAGGAACTGGTAAGCATGGTCTGAAAACAGAGGTTTTCGATGAAAAAGGTAGTTATTGCTGGCGCATCGCGTACGCCCATGGGCGGTATGCAAGGCGCATTAGCAGGCTCGAGCGCGGCGGAATTAGGCGGGGCTGCGATCAAAGCGGCCTTGGACCAGTCGGGTGTTCAGCAGGTCGATGAAGTTCTGATGGGCTGCGTTCTGCCTGCGGGCCAAGGCCAAGCTCCGGCCCGCCAAGCAAGCTTTGTGGCGGGACTAGATGAAGGGGTTCCTTGTACCACGCTCAACAAGATGTGCGGCTCTGGCATGAAAGCCGCGATGATTGGTTTCGATCAAATTGCGCTTGGACATGCTGAAACCTTGGCGGTTGGTGGCATGGAGAGCATGACGAATGCGCCTTATTTGTTGCCCAAGATGCGAGGTGGCGCGCGCTTGGGTCATGGGCACGTGGTCGATTCGATGTTTCTCGATGGGCTTGAAGATGCCTATGATAAAGGTCGCTTGATGGGGACCTTTGCTGAGGACTGTGCAGAGGCCTATCAGTTCACGCGCGAAGCGCAGGATGCCTATGCTTTACGGTCCCTTAGCCGTGCGGTTGACGCCCAAACATCAGGCGCGTTTGATCAAGAAATTCAGGGTGTTACGTTGAAGTCTCGGAAGGGTGAGACACGTGTTGAGATAGACGAACAGCCTGGCAACGCGCGACCTGATAAGATCCCACATCTCAAACCCGCTTTTAGGGAAAAAGGCACGGTAACCGCTGCCAATTCCAGCTCAATATCAGATGGTGCTGCGGCGCTTATTTTGGCTTCTGAGGATGCGGCCATGGCGCAAGAATTGCCGATTAGAGCGCGCATTGTGGGCCATGCGAGCCATGCACAAGCGCCTGCACTCTTTACAACCGCGCCTGTACCTGCCGCAAAAAAACTCCTGAAAACAATTGGTTGGGACGTTGCGGATGTTGATTTGTGGGAGGTGAACGAAGCCTTTGCTGTGGTTCCTATGGCCTTTATGCATGAAATGGGTCTTTCAGATGAGATCGTGAACGTGAATGGCGGCGCTTGTGCGCTGGGTCATCCGATCGGGGCTTCTGGTGCGCGTATTATGGTTACCTTGTTGAATGCATTGGAAAAAAGGGACCTCAAGCGCGGCATAGCCGCGATCTGCATTGGTGGTGGCGAAGGTACGGCCATCGCGATTGAGCGCCCCTAATGGCCGATTATCCAACCCTCGCGAAAACCCTTGCGGCGCTGACGGATGGCGAAACAGATGAAGTTGCTTTGATGGCAACGGTGGTTTGCGAAGTTCACCATGCAGATGCCCGTTTCGATTGGACGGGATTTTATCGAGTCACGGAACCTAACTTATTGAAAATAGGACCTTATCAGGGTGGCCATGGATGCTTGGTGATCCCTTTTGACCGCGGGGTCTGTGGTGCGGCGGCCCGCACGGGTGAGGTGCAATTGGTGGCGGATGTGAATGCTTTCGAAGGCCACATTGCTTGCGCAGCCTCAACTCAATCGGAGCTCGTTTTACCAGTCCGCAATGGGGCCGGTCATGTCATTTTTGTGTTTGACATCGACAGCAATCAACCGGCGGCTTTCACTCAGGAAGATGCTGACGAGTTGTCTAAAATACTGGATGAGATTTTTCAGAAACTTTAGGGCGCGCAAGGACGTATGTTTTACGTATGCAGCGCGTATGCCTGTTTTGTGCCTATGCAGGCTTATGAAGCGAATTTTGCGATCTTCATGAAATTTTTTCTTGATTTTTCATGAAACTCTGTTGATGTGAAAATACGTCGTGATTTTTCATCACGGCCATGGATGATGTGGATAGACCATGTTGGCAGAACCAAACATCGCAGCTGAGCGGCTTGGAGCTGATCTGCGCGCTTTGCGCAAACGGCGCGGTTTAACCCTGCATAATCTTGGTGACACTTTGGGTAAATCGGTGGGTTGGCTGAGCCAAGTAGAGCGTGGCCTTTCGCTTCCATCCAGCGATGATATTTTGGCGTTTGCAAACGCCCTGGGCGTTGCGCCTTCCGCACTGACGCCAACCTCTGCGAGCCCCGACGCAGCGGCAAGTCCGATCGTACGCAAAGGGCAGCGCCGTGCGCTGCGACCAAGGCGCGAGGGACTTTTTGAAGAGTTACTGTCGCCCGATCTGACGGATGATTTTGAAGTGGTGCATTCCACCTTTGCGCCTCAAAGCGGCATAACCACCGAAGTTAAACGACCTACTCAAGAAGTGGGGTATATTGTGTCCGGCAAGTTGGATCTGGATATTGCGGGTGTGCCCTACACTGTGCGGCAAGGCGATAGCTTTCGCATTCGTGGCGAGGCCTTTACCTGGGCCAATCCGTTTGATGAACCTTGCGTCGCGATCTGGGTGATCGCACCCCCTGTTTATTGAGGGCGCGCGCGATGCAGAGTGGTCAATGCCTGTGTGGAGACGTTCGTTTCGAGATTGACGCGGAGATCACCCAAACAAGCTTTTGCCATTGTGGGCAGTGTCGACGGCAGTCGGGTAACTATTGGGCGTCGGGACAGGTCTTGGAGCAAGATCTGCGGATCCTCAAAGATATGGGCCTAACATGGTTTCGCTCCAGCGATTTTGCACAACGGGGCTTTTGCAAAACCTGTGGTAGCTTTCTTTTTTGGAAAGCGGATGCGGAGAACAGCCGGGCTGTGAGCCTCGCCTCGCTCGATGCGCCTCATAACGTCAAAGCCACCCGACACATTTTTGTGGATGAAAAGGGCAGCTACTACGAGATTGCGGATGATCTTCCGCAGTTCGAAAGCTGAGGGGCAGGGCATGCGGCGCTCAAAAATCCTCCGGTGGGGTTTGGTTGCCCTTTGCCTTGGGGCTTTTGCTTTGCCGTTAGGGCTCGGATACGCTGCGCAGCGCTGCGTGGGCGGCGCGGATGCAGGCGAAACCCGCTTGCGGGCCTGTAAAATCGCTACAACTACGCTAACCCCTATTTTGCAGCTGCAGCCAAGCGCGGTTCACCGTTTGGCCCCGCTGCATATGGCGCGAGCTCGGCAATTGAGCCGTGCGGACCTGCCGGATGCCGCGGCGTTCCAGTTTCGCGAAGCGTACCGATTGGGTCTGCAAGATCCTAAGAAAGTTTACGAGCTTCAGACGACACAAACTGTGCGCAATCTGCTCATAAAAATCCAAGTCGACGAACAAAGTGATGCTGCACGCAAGCTGTGGTGGGGGGCCGTTCTGGCTCATGATCCCACCGGCGGGCGGGCCCTAATTAAATACGGGGAGAGAAACAATGAGTAACCTACCAAGCACGGCGCGAGTCGTGATTATTGGCGGCGGCGTGGTGGGCACGTCCACGCTCTATCATCTGGCCAAAGCGGGCTGGAAAGACTGCGTCTTGCTGGAGAAAAACGAGCTTACGGCTGGCTCCACTTGGCACGCGGCGGGCAACTGTCCGAACTTTGCGCCCAACTGGGCTGTGATGAACATCCAACGCTACGGCCTCGCGATGTACCGCACGCTGGCGGACGACGTTGACTATCCGATGAACTATCACGTGACCGGCGCTCTGCGTTTGGCGCACACAAAAGAGCGGATGCAGGAATTCGAGCGCGTTGCCGGCATGGGCCGTTACCAAGGCTTAACCATGGAAATCTGCACGCCAGACGAGCTCAAAGAGTTCAACCCGTTTATGGAAACACACGACCTGGCGGGCGGTCTTTGGGATCCTCTCGATGGCGATATTGACCCAGCGCAGCTGACCCAGGCCTTGGCCAAAGGTGCGCGCGATGCGGGTGGTCACATCGAGCGCTTCTGCCCAGTGACCGGCATCGACCGCGATGGCGACGAGTGGATCGTGAAGACTGAAAAGGGTGAGATCCGCTGTGAATTTGTGGTGAATTGTGCAGGCTACTATGCGCAGCGCGTGGGCGAGATGTTCAAGCCGTTTGGCGGGCGAACGGTGCCGATGGTTGTGATGAGCCACCAGTACTTCCTCACCGGCCAATTGCCTGAGCTGGAAGCCTGGACGAAGGAAAAAGGCCACAAGATGCCTATGATCCGGGACGTGGATATCTCATATTATCTGCGCCAGGACAAATACGGTCTGAACCTCGGGCCTTACGAGCGCAATTGTAAGGCGCATTGGGTGACGCCCGAGGATCCGATGCCGGAAGACTTCTCTTTCCAGCTGTACCCCGACGATCTGGAGCGGCTTGAGTTCTACATTGAGGACGCGATGGAGCGTGTGCCTTTGCTTGGCGAGGGCGGTGTAGAGCGCAATATCAACGGGCCTATTCCCTATGCGCCCGATGGTCTGCCGATGATTGGCCCGATGCCGGGTGTGAAGAACGCTTTTGAAGGGCATTCCTTCACCTTCGGGATCGCCCAAGGTGGGGGTGCCGGTAAGGTGCTCTCTGAGTGGATCATGCACGGTGAGACCGAGCAGGACATGTGGTCGGTCGATCCGCGCCGCTACACCGATTACTGTGATCACGATTACTGCTTGGCCAAAGCGCTCGAGACCTACGGGCACGAATACGCCATGCATTTCCCGCAGCACGAATGGCCTGCAGGGCGCGATAAGAAGCTCTCTCCTGTGGATGCAAAGATCCGTGAAATGGGCGGCCAGATGGGCGCTTACAACGGCTGGGAGCGCGCGAATTGGTTTGCGAAGGACGGTGACGATACAAGCGAGGACTCCACACAAACCTGGTCCCGGCACGGGCCGTGGGAAGCGCGCATCCGCGATGAAGTACACGCCGTGCGAGACGGCGTGGGCGTGCTCGATCTGCCAGGGTTCTCGCGGTTCAATCTTACGGGCGAGGGGGCTGCGGAGTTTCTTAGGGGTCGGATCGCGGGCGCATTGCCAAAGGTAGGCCGCATGAACCTCGCTTATTTCCCAGATAGCCGTGGTCGGATCCTGACAGAGATGTCCGTGATGCGGCATGGCGACGATCACTTCACGCTGATCACGGCCGCCGGTGCGCAATGGCACGACTATGAAGTGCTGCGCGATGCTTTGCCTGCGGGTCTGACGCTTGAAGATCGCACAACCGAGTTCTCAACTCTGATCGTTTGCGGCCCTGAGGCGCGCACGCTTTTTGAAAAGCTGGGCACAACGGCGGATCTGCAGGCCTCGTGGCTCTCCATTCAAACGGGTCAAGTGGCAGGCCAAGACTGCGCTTTGGCGCGGGTGAGCTTTGCGGGCGAATTGGGCTGGGAGGTGCATGCACCGATGGACCGGATCGCAGCACTTTATGAGGCGATCTTAGGCGCAGGTGCGACACCCTTTGGCATGTATGCGCTGAACTCCATGCGCATCGAGAAAGGGTATCGCGCGTGGAAGGGCGATCTCTCTACGGACTACACGCTCTTTGAGGGTGGGCTCGAGCGCTTCGTGAAGCTCGACAAGCCGCAGGACTTCCCAGGCAAAGCAGCGCTCATGAGCGAGAAGCAGCAGGGCCGCAAGAAGGGCTTCGTGACCATGAAGGTCGATGCCAACGGCTTTGACGCGCCTTACATGAGCACGGTCTATCACGGGGATGAGGTTGTTGGCGAGACAACTTCTGGCGCCTACGGTCACCGCGTGGAGGCCTCGATTGCGCTGGGCATGGTGCGGGCGGAACTGGCCGCGCCGGGGACCGAGCTCGAGGTCGAGATCTTCGGTGAGCGCTGTAAAGCCGTGGTGCAAGAAGACCAACCCATGTGGGACCCCGAAAACGCGCGCATCCGAGCCTAAGATCCGTGCGCGCCACTCACTCCCATATCCCAACGCCTATCCCGAGGGAGGGCGAGAAACGCCCTCCCCTGTGTGGGGAGGGTCGGGCGCTATCTGACCGCTTGGGCGGTCAGATAGGTGGGGGTGTGTGATGGCGGAGAAAGAGCCTTGGTTGACCGATCCGGATGTCGCTTACATGGAGGCGGAGCGGCGGATCGCGAAGGTTCGTTTAGAGAATGGAACTAGACTAAATTTTAGGAATTGGGCGCTGTGGGCCCTTCCACCAGAAATCTCCAATTTCGGTGAGCTCCGTTCACTGAATATTGCTGCGACAAGCGTAGGTGATGCGGACTTGGAACTTCTTAAGCCGCTTGCGTCACTTCAAGAATTGCATTTGAGTCGGACGAAAATCACAGACGCTGGCCTTGTACCTCTGGGTAGTCTGCAGTCTTTGCGCATCCTTGGTATGAGCGAAACCGAATTAAGCGACACAGGTTTAGCGTCTTTGAGCGGCTTGGTTTTGTTAGAATGGCTAAATCTAAGAGATACTTATATCAGCGAGATAGGGCTCTCTGCGTTAGGTGATTTAGGGCTGTTGCAATGGCTATCTTTGACCGGTACCAGGGCACTTTACGATTTGCGACCTTTGTTAAGTTTGGGCCGCTTTTCTCGACCTGACGAAGAAAAGTCCTGTGCTATCTATTTTTCAGGAAGCTCGGTAGCTGATGTAGACCCGATCAAGGGAATTTCTGTGATAGCAGACAATAATGAGCGGATCGAAGCACTTTTTGCGCATTTGCGGACCTTACCGCCCTATCCGTTGCCGATTGATGGATCACTGCCAAAACCAAAAGACGACGGAACACCAAAACAAAAATCGTATTACCAGATCACGCCACGCAAGCGCGATTATGAGCTTGCGGGCACGCGTGTGTCGGATGCGGTTTTGCGCGATCCGATGCGACAGGCCGCTTACCAAAAGCTAGACATGGCGCGAGTGCGGTTGCGCCAGGGTAGCAATCAATTTTCTGACATCGATATGCTCGTGCGCGGGCTTGATAGTGCGATGGGGCAAGAGCTCTCAGAAGCGCATCTGCCGCTTTTGCACATGGAGGTGGAAACCGCGCGGGGCATCTATGGGCGTCGATCAGAGCGCAAAGCGCCTCTTGACGATGATTTAATCGCCGCCTTGCACACCATTGGAGAGTTTGGCTCGGTTCTAACTCTCAATGATCCTCAGGTTGCTGAGCTGGAAGCGGACCGCCGCAAGATGGACGGTCGCGATGAGCTTGAGAAAGCGCGTGTCGCTGACATGGCGCAGGCCTTGGCGGACAATCCGGGTCTTGTTGGGCAATATCTGCAGCTTGTGTCCGAAGGGGTTGTCACGGTCCGTGATATCCCAGCTGCGCGCACAGAAGCCATTGGCTCGGGTGCGATGTGGAATTTCCTCGCTGTTGCTTTGGCTGTCTCGGCGCATCCAACAACGGGGTCTGTGGGCGTCGAGCTTTTGGAGGCAACGCATCGCTTTTGCCTGGAGTACTTTCCGCAGATCGAGGCGTTGGCGCAGGTTTACGGCGATGGATTTGTGGCTTTGGCGGAGAGTGCCCGGGCGTCAGCTCAGGACTATGTGAGCAAGAAAACGGGTGGGCAGATTGATGCAGACTGATCCGAGGTATCGCCCGGTGGGCATCGCCGGGCAGCGCCCGACCGCCCCCATGGGCGGGCGCTTCGCTTCCGCCCGCGGTCGGGTGCTCCCCTATGTCTTGGGAGGCGGACTATGGTGACCATTCTTGATGGCGGTATGGGCCAGGAGTTGATCAAGCGGGCGGGGAAGGCGACGGATTTGTGGTCTTTGAAAGCGCTCATGGAAGCGCCTGAGATGGTTCGCGACGTGCATGCCGAGTTCTTTGCGGCGGGCGCTGAGATTGCCACGACAAACACCTATTGCTGTTTGCCGGATCGGCTCGATCCTAAGGGCTATGGCGATCAGTTGGAGGCCCTGACGCGTCAGGCCTGCGACTTGGCCTGCGAGGCGCGGGAGGCGCATGGATCGGGTCTCGTGTTTGGCGGGTTGGGGCCTCAGGGGTTTTCTTATCAGCCGCACAATGTGCCGCCTGCGCCTGAAGCGGCTGCTGTTTACGCGAGCGTGGCGGGCTTTATGAGCGATCTGGTGGACGGCTACATCTTGGAGACCATGGCTTCTGTTGAGCAGGTGCGTGGCGGGCTGATGGGGCTGTTGGGCTGCGGCAAACCGGTTTGGCTGGGGCTCACGGTCGACGATGTGGATGGTACGAAACTGCGCTCGGGCGAGGACATACGGGAGGTCTTGCCGCTTGTGGCGGAGTTTGATCCTGAGGTGGTGTTGGTGAACTGCTCACCCCCTGAAGCCGTGCGTTCTGCGGTGCCGATTTTGGCGCAAGCAGGTCTCACGGTCGGAGCTTACGCCAATGGGTTTGTGAATATTTCTGAGGCGTTTAATTCGATCCATACCACGGTGGATGTGTTGGAAACCCGCAAGGATCTCTCGCCTCAGGCCTACTTGGCGGAGGCCCGGCATTGGGTGGCCGATGGGGCCAGTGTCGTGGGCGGCTGTTGTGAGATTGGGCCTGAGCACATCCGCGTTTTGAGTGAAGGGCTGGGTGATGCTGGATGAGTTTGCGCGCCAAGTGATTGCCCGATTCCCAGCTGGCTTCACAGCGACTGTGGATGCAAACGGCGCACCGATGGTTTCTCCCAAGGGCACGTTTTTGGTGTTGGATGATACGCGGATTGGATTTGCGCATATCCGGTCGCCCGGGACCTTAGCGAACTTGGCCCATGAGCCGCGCGTAGAGGTGAATTTCCTCGATCCGTTTTTGCGCAAAGGCGTGCGTGTTGCGGGTGTGTCAGAGGTTCATGTGCGGGGTTCAGCTGGCTTTGACGCGCTTGTCGGGATTTGGGCAGAGACCTGGCCGAGCCTTGCAGAGCGGATCCAAGCCTTGGTGGTGATAGAGGTCACCAAATACCAGGTGTTCACGACGCCACCCTATGACGATGGGGCTTTGGAAGATGAGATGGTTGCGCTTTATCGCGCGAAATACGCGGAGATTTATCCGTGAGGATTTTGAGTATTTTGGCCAAGAAAAAGGGCCACCCGATAGGACAAGGGATAGGAGAGACGTGAGATGACGGTACCAGCGAAAGCGCGGGCGGTGATTATTGGTGGCGGGGTGATCGGCTGTTCGGTCGCTTATCACTTGGCGAAGCTTGGGTGGACAGATGTGGTGCTTTTGGAGCGCAAACAGCTGACATCCGGCACAACTTGGCATGCTGCAGGCTTGATCGCGCAATTGCGTGCAACGGCCAATATGACCAAGCTCGCGAAGTATTCCCAGGAGCTCTACGGGTCTTTGGAGGAAGAGACGGGTGTTGCCACAGGGTTCAAGCGCTGTGGATCCATTACTGTTGCTCTCACAGAAGCCAGGCGCGAAGAGATTTTTCGCCAAGCAGCCATGGCCCGGGCCTTTGGTGTTGAGGTGGAGGAGATCTCACCTGAGGAGGTGGGCGCGAAATACGAGCACTTGAACCTGGAAGGCGTCAAGGCTGGGGTTTGGCTGCCGCTTGATGGGCAAGGAGATCCGGCCAACATTGCTCTGGCACTTGCCAAAGGTGCGCGGCAGATGGGCGCGAAGGTCATTGAGCGGGTGCGTGTCTCTGGGATTGCAAAGGACAGGCGGCGCTGTACGGGTGTGGACTGGGTCGATGAGACAGGCGAGAGCGGCCATATTGAAGCCGATTATGTGATCAACTGCGGTGGCATGTGGGGTCGTGAAGTGGGTGCGATGGCGGGTGTCTCTGTCCCGCTTCATGCGTGCGAGCATTTCTACATTGTGACCGAGGCCATCGAAGGGCTCACGCAACAGCCCGTTTTGCGGGTGCCAGACGAATGCGCTTATTACAAAGAAGACGCGGGCAAGATGCTGCTTGGAGCTTTTGAGCCCAATGCGAAACCCTGGGCGATGGATGGCATTCCCGCAGATTTTGAATTTGATCAGTTGCCTGAAGATTTCGATCACTTTGAGCCCATCTTGGAACAGGCCGTGAACCGCTTGCCGATGCTCGCAGAGGCCGGAATCCACACCTTCTTCAATGGTCCCGAAAGCTTTACGCCTGATGACGCTTATCACCTGGGACTTGCGCCCGAATGCGATAATTTCTGGGTGGCTTGTGGGTTTAACTCCATTGGTATCCAGTCTGCGGGTGGCGCTGGTATGGCCTTGGCACAATGGATGAATGATGGGGAGAAACCTTTTGATTTGGGTGACGTCGACATCTCGCGGATGCAGCCGTTCCAATCGAACAAAACGTATCTCTATGAGCGCTCCAAAGAAACGCTTGGGCTGCTTTATGCAGATCACTTCCCCTACCGTCAAAAGGAGACCGCACGCGGCGTACGGCGTACGCCTTTCCATCAGCACCTTTTGAATGAAGGCGCTGTGATGGGCGAGCTTGCGGGATGGGAGCGGGCGAACTGGTTTGCGCGCGGGAGCCAAGAGCGAGAATATCGCTACTCTTGGGACCGGCAAAACCTCTTTGAAAACGTCGCAGAAGAGCATCGTGCGGTACGCTCCGGCGTTGGTATGTATGACATGAGCTCTTTCGGCAAAATCCGTGTGGAAGGTCCTGATGCGGTGGCCTTCATGAACTACGTGGGCGGCGGGCAATATGACGTTCCGGTGGGCAAGATCGTTTACACGCAGTTCCTCAATGCACGTGGTGGCATTGAAGCAGATGTGACAGTGACGCGCCTCTCGGAAACCTGTTTTTTGGTTGTGACCCCTGCAGCCACGCGCCTTGCAGATCAGACCTGGATGGGGCGCAATCGTGGGGATTTCTTGGTGGTGATCACGGACGTGACGGCCGGCGAAGGTGTTCTCGCGGTCATGGGCCCCGACGCGCGCGCGCTTTTGCAGAAAGTCTCACCCAATGACTTTTCTAATGAGGTGAATCCCTTTGGGACGGCGCAAGAGATTGAACTTGGAATGGGCCGCGCTCGGGTGCACCGGGTAACTTATGTAGGTGAACTTGGTTGGGAGGTGTATGTTTCGGCTGATATGGCAGGCCATGCCTTTGAAGTTCTCCATGAGGCGGGCCAAGATTTGGGGCTGAAACTCTGCGGAATGCATATGATGGATACCTGTCGGATCGAGAAAGGGTTCCGCCATTTTGGGCATGACATTACGGCAGAAGATCACGTGATCGATGCAGGCCTCGGATTTGCAGTGAAAGTTGATAAGCCGGATTTCTTGGGGCGTGATGCGGTTTTGAAGCGCAAAGAAACGGGACCTGAAAACCGTATGCTGCAGTTCAAACTCACGGATCCAGAACCGCTCCTTTATCACAATGAGCCGATTTTGCGGGACGGTGAAATTGTCGGGTATTTGAGTTCCGGTGCTTATGGCCACCACCTAGGAGGGGCTATGGGGCTGGGTTATGTGCCTTGCAAAGGCGAAACCGCGGCTGAGGTTTTGGCCTCTAGCTACGAGATCGATGTGATGGGTACGCGGGTGAAGGCGGAAGCAAGCCTTAAGCCGATGTATGATCCCAAATCAGAACGGGTTAAGGCTTAAGCTGGCTCTTTGAAAAGTCTAAAGCGTTATGCGAAAAACGTGCATCAGCTATCGCTGCCTGAAACCATTGGTTTCAACGCGTTAGCTGATGCACGTTATCTCAGGTATTTCGTCAAACGCTATAAATGAGAAGAAATGGGGTTGCGCGAATTGGATTTTGTGCGACCCTTTTAGGCTCTCTTTGCATGTTAAGGTTAACGCCGGTTAAGGTTAACGCCGGTTAAGGTTAACGCCGGTTAAGGTTAACGCCGGTTAAGGTTAACGCCGGTTAAGGTTAACGCCGGTTAAGGTTAACGCCGGTTAAGATTAATGCTGGTGAAAAAAACGGGCACGACGTTTACAGACTGATTGTCTGGACCCAAACCGAACCCTTTTTTTGATACATAAGAATACCTCAGCGGCGGCGACGCGTGACTTTTTTACGATCTCTTGAAGCCTTGCGTCTGGCTTTTGTTTCCTTGGAGCGGGATATAGGCTTTCGCGAGGTATTTTTGCCCCGTGGAAGCACCTGGCCTTCTATGGATAGAAGCTCTAGCTCAATTCCACCCGATAAGGGTGCGACTTCTGCCAAACGCACGATCACGCGTTGACCCAAGCTCAGGACGCGGCCGCTGTCGCTTCCCATCAATGTTTGGCTTTCGCGATCAAAATGGAAGTACTCGCGACCCAAGCTGCGCACAGGAACCAGACCATCTGCACCGCTTTCCTCGAGCCTGACAAAGAGCCCAAATTTGACCACGCCTGAGATACGGCCCTCAAATTCATTGCCCACGCGCTCTTGGAGATAGCTGGCGAGATATCGATCGGTGGTATCGCGTTCTGCGACCATTGATCTTCGCTCGGTTTCGGAAATATGTTCAGCTGTTGATTGAAGATTTTCGATATCCCACGGGCTCAATCCGTCTTCTCCCCAACCATGCGCTGAGACCAGCGCACGGTGCACGATCAAGTCGGAATAGCGGCGGATGGGAGAGGTGAAGTGAGCGTAGTTTCGAAGCGCGAGGCCAAAGTGCCCAAGATTTTCAGGGCTGTAGTAGGCTTGGGTCATGGATCGCAATGTGGAGATTGCGATCAATTCGTCAAAGTCTTCTCCGCGCGCAGATTGCATCAATTGGTTAAGGTGCTTGGTTTGCAAAACCTGACCTTTGGCCAGAACCAAGCCAGAGGCTTGGGCCGTCTCGCGTAGGGTATCGAGTTTTTCGGGGCTGGGTTCTTCATGCACACGGAACAAAAGAGGGGATTTGCGTTTGATCAACTCTTCTGCAGCGGCGACATTGGCCAGGACCATAAATTCTTCAATGAGCCGGTGCGCGTCTAGGCGCTCTTTGAACCGTACACTTTCGACATCACCGCTCTCTTTCAGAACGATCTGGCGTTCGGGCAAATCAAGATCGAGTGGTTGGCGGCGTTCGCGAGCTTTTTTGAGAGCTGCATAAGCCGCATAAAGCGGCCGAATGACAGGGCTGACGAAGGGCTCGGTGCGCTCTGTTGGACGCCCGTCCATTGCGGCCTGGACCTCTTCGTAATGCAATGAGGCTGGGCTTTTCATCAGGCCTCGGTGAAAGGCGTGGCGGAGTTTATTGCCCTCTGCGTCCAACACCATTTCAACAGCCAAAACTGCGCGCGGCACGCCCTCGTGCAAAGAACACAGATCGCCAGACAGGCGATCGGGCAGCATTGGGACCACCCGGTCCGGAAAATAACTTGAGTTGCCGCGCTTGCGGGCTTCGGCGTCGAGTGCGGAACCAGGGCGCACGTGATGGGCCACGTCTGCAATCGCAACCCATAAGATGTGCCCGCCCGGGTTCTTCGGATCTGGGTCTGCTTTGGCATAGACCGCATCGTCGTGATCGCGCGCGTCATAGGGATCGATGGTGACCAAGGGTAGGTCGCGCAGATCAATGCGCCCGTTGAGCTCAGCGGGCGATTGTGCATCGGCTTCCGCGAGCACATCGGCAGGGAAATCATCGGGGATGTTGTGCTGGTGGATTGCGATTAAGGACACAGCTTTGGGAGCGCTGGGATCGCCTAGGCGCGCGACAACCCGAGCGCGCGGCAGCCCCATGCGGGCCTTCGGGCCGCTGGCTTCTCCTTCCACCAACTCGCCTTCCAAAGCGCCACCCGTGGCACCCGGAGGCACCAACCACTCGCGGTCGGCCTTCTTGTCGACCGGCACGATCCGCCCGCCTTCCGCGGATTTTTTGAAAATGCCAACAACCTTTTGCGAGGTTTGCCCAATGCGGCGGATCAGGCGGGCTTCATAGTGATGGTCGTCGTCTTTGACTTCTGTGAGACGCGCGAGAATCCGGTCGCCTGCGCCTAAGGCTGGATCTGTTGCGCGCGGAATCACAAGCACGCCTGGCTCCACGCCTTCGCCTTGCCATTCCATCGGTTTGGCAAAGAGATCGCCGTCCGCATTGGGGCCAATAACCTTCAGCACGGAGACAGGGGGCAGCTTGTCAGGATCGCGGTAGCTGCGCTTTTGCTTTTGCAAATGGCCTTCGGCTTCCAAACCACGCAGGATCTTTTTGAGATCAATGCGCGCAGCGCCTTTGATGCCAAAGGCCTTGGCGATGTCGCGCTTGGAGGTGAGGGTCGGGTTCTCGTCGATCCAAGCTAGGATCTCGGATCGGCTGGGCAGTTTGCTCATGCAGATCAGCTAACATGACAGGGCTGAGGCGTCATCCCTTCATGGGGCTTTCAGGCGAAGTAAGCTGCGATAATGCGCGCATAGATCGCTTTGAGCTGTTTGATCTGAGCAATCTCTACGCGTTCGTCCACTTGGTGCATGGTTTTCCCCACCAAGCCAAATTCCACTACGGGGCAATGATCTTTGATAAAGCGCGCGTCCGACGTGCCCCCCGATGTTGAGAGCTCCGGCGTTAGGCCCGTCTCAGCTGTTACAGCGGAGGCGACAAGCTTGGAGAAGTCCCCAGGAGGTGTGAGGAACGCCTCGCCCGAGATCTTGATGGTCATTTCTCCCGTTACATCAAATTTGGATGCGATGTCTGCCAGCCGTGTGCGCAGCATTTGGCTGAGGCTTTCGCCAGAGTGCAGATCGTTAAAGCGGATGTTGAGGCAGGCTTTGGCCTCGGCAGGGATCACGTTTGTGGTGGGGTTGCCCACATCTACGGTGACGACCGCAAGGGTCGAAGGATCGAAATGCTCTGTGCCTTGATCGAGCGGTTCAGAAGAGAGCTGATCGAGCAAGCGCATCAGCGGTGGGATCGGGTTTTTCGCGCGGTGCAGATAGGCGGAATGGCCCTGCACGCCTTTCATTGTAATCCAGGCTGACATCGAGCCGCGCCGCCCAATTTTCATCATGTCGCCAAGCGTATCTGGGCAAGTGGGCTCGCCCACCAAGCAGTGGCTCATAGCCTCGCCTTTGGCCTCCATGTCGGCCAGAAGTGCTGTGGTGCCATCAAGCGCATCGCCTTCCTCATCGCCCGTAATGGCAATCAAGATCGCGCCTTCTGGCGGTGCGTTCTGCACATGATCAATGGCCGCAGCAACAAAGGCTGCCACACCTGATTTCATATCAGTGGCCCCGCGCCCATAGATCTCGCCCCCTACGATTTCGGCTGAAAACGGTGGATGGGTCCAAGCCGCTTTGTCGCCCACAGGCACAACATCCGTATGACCATTAAAGCCTAAGGTTTTGGGATGGGCTTTGTCGCCCCAACGCGCCAAAAGATTGGCAATGCCGCCGCGATCCGCACGCCAACACGTAAAACCCGCATCGCTCAATTCGGCTTCCAAAAGCTGAAGCGCACCCGCTTCATCGGGGGTGACCGAGGGGCACTGGATCAGCGCGCGGGTGAGGGCAACGGGATCTTTGGGGGTCATTGCTGTCTCCTTTGGGTGACAGGTACGGCGCGGCGCGGGGATGCGCAATGCGGCGCGCAGGCATTGCCACATTTCTGCCATATTTCGGTCCTAGCTCGGACACAATGACTTCGGCGGCAGAGTGCGCATGAGGATCTGCGACAAACGCAGGCCCTGGGCACAAGGAAACAACAGGCATTCGCCAGTTTTCCAACTCTGACCTCGAAGCGTGAGGCAGAGCAGGACACTTGGTTAACGCAACTGAGCTCCCCATTAACACCGGCGCGACCGCGCTGGATATGGCCAACGAGATTTTCGGGGGCGGGGTCGCTATTGTCTCAGCGAGTTATTCGGGCGCTGCTGGCTCGTCGGGCATTTATTCGGATGGTGATGCGGTCTCGCCGGGCGTGGTGCCAGGAGATACGGGGATTATCCTGTCGACCGGCAACGCGACAGATTTCACCAATACAACCGGCGAAGCAAACCAAGCCACGAATACATCGAGCAATACAGCTGGCGTCGACAATGATGCCGACTTCAACGCGCTGGCTGGGCGCGCCACCTTTGACGCCTCTTTTTTGACAATCGATTTCATTCCCACTGGCGGCACTCTGACGATGCAGTTCGTCTTTGGCTCAGACGAATACCCGGAGTATTCGAACTCCATTTACAACGATGCGGTGGGTGTTTGGATCAATGGCTCAAACGTGCCGCTCTCTGTTGGCACCGGGCAAAGCTCGATTGGCAACGTGAACCAAAACAACAACGTAAACCTCTACAACGACAACACAGCCGATCAGTTTAACACTGAGATGGATGGTTTCACCGTTACCCTGACGCTGACCATCAACGTGACACCCAATGTGGTGAACACGCTTAAGGTTGGAATTGCGGATGTTGGGGACAGCAGCTTTGACTCCAACCTCTTGATCGCTGCGGGCAGTTTGCAGACCGAGATCGTGGCCAATGACGACACGCTCGAGATGCAGCCCAACAAGTTCAAAGACATTGATGTCACCGCCAATGACACGAACACAGCGCCTGGCTCTTTGACAATTACACACATCAATGGCCAGCCTGTTGTTGTGGGCACAACAATCACGCTTCCCACGGGTGAAACGGTGACCTTGCAAGTCAACGGTTGGCTGCGGGTGGGCACAGATACCGATTTTGATGATGTGAACTTCACTTATACCATCGAAAACTCAAACGGGCAGACGGATACGGGGATTGTGAACCTCGATACGATCCCGTGTTTTGTGAGCGGGACGTTGATCGAAACCGAAACAGGCGAGCGCTTGGTCGAAACCCTAAGACCGGGGGATCGCATTCGCACCCGCGACAACGGCTATCAGCCGCTCCGCTGGACAGGTCAGCGCGTTGTGCAGGGGCAGGGCAAACTGGCGCCCATTCGGATGCTCGACGGTGCGCTGGGCAATCACCGCACACTAATGGTCTCGCCCAACCACCGGGTTTTGCTCGAAGATGCGCGCGCCGAAATTCTCTTTGGGGAGCCGGAGGTTTTGGTCTCAGCCAAGCATTTGGTCAACGATTGCAGCATTCGGCCTGTGGAAAGCGCGGAGGTCGCCTACGTCCACCTGCTTTTCGAGGATCACCAAGTGGTCTATTCCGAGGGTCTTGCCACCGAGAGTTTTCTGCCAGGCCCGCAAACGGTTGGTAGCTTTGAAGCGGAGATCATGGAGGAACTGGCCGAAATCTTCACGGAGTTTGATGCTCAAAGCGGCACGGGATACGGGCCCGCGGCCAAACGCGTGCTCAAAGCCCATGAAGCAGATCTTTTGCGCGCTTAGTCTTTCTTGTCTTCAAAAAACGGCGTCATTTGCGCAATGATCACCGCGTTTTCCGCCAAAGCCCGGTCCATCAAAGTCAGCTCTTCGTCTGAGATGTCATGCCCCTCGGCGACGCGCTCCTCGCGGGTGCCGTAGCCCGTCACATCCAAAGGCGCCAGATCAGCTTGCTTTAAGACGGCCACAGCTTCGCGCACAGCTTCCGCTTCATCAACGCCGCTGGAATAGAGCATCAAAGCAGCACCCGTTGCACCCTTTGGCAAGCCGTCTCCCGATTTTCGCCCCACTTCTACCAGGAGCGTGAAAACTTGATGTGTGCTTCGTTTCATGCGCTTTGGTCCTTTGCTCAGAGTGCCGTCAGCGCGGCGAGGGGAACTCCTACGTCTAAAGCCTCCAAAGAGATGCCCTTTTTTTCTTGGCAAAAATACTCACACTCCCCCGGCCCGCCAAAGGCCTCAAGCGGAGGTTTAGTCGCGCAAGAGCTCGTTGATCCCGGTTTTGGAGCGGGTCTTTTCATCCACGCGCTTCACAATCACCGCGCAGTACAGCGAGACGTTGTTTTTTGACGGCATGGAGCCTGCAACAACAACCGAATAGGGCGGCACTTCGCCATACATCACCTCTCCGGTTTCACGATCTACGATCTTTGTCGATTGGCCGATAAACACACCCATGCCCAGCACAGAGCCTTCGCGCACAATACAACCTTCCACCACTTCGGAACGCGCGCCGATAAAGCAGTTGTCTTCAATGATGGTTGGGCCCGCTTGCATGGGCTCGAGCACACCGCCAATGCCAACGCCGCCAGAAAGGTGCACGTTTTTGCCGATCTGCGCGCAAGATCCCACTGTGGCCCAGGTATCCACCATTGTACCGCTGTCGACATAAGCGCCGAGGTTCACAAAAGAGGGCATCAAGACCACACCGGGCGCGATGAAGGCCGATTTGCGCACAACGCAATTTGGCACCGCACGAAAGCCCGCGGCTTTCCATTGGTTGTCGCCCCAGCCTTTGAATTTGCTGTCGACCTTGTCCCACCAGCTGGAGCCTTGCGGGCCGCCGTCTTGTTGTTCCATGTCTTTGATCCGAAAGCCCAAGAGCACAGCCTTTTTGGCCCATTGGTTCACATGCCAGGATCCGTCGTCTTGGCGTTCTGCGACGCGCAATTGGCCGCTATCGAGCGCGTTGAGAGTGTCCTCAATGGCCTCGCGTGTTTCACCTGTGGTCGCGGGCGTAATGCCATCACGTGCGTCCCACGCGGCTTCAATGGCAGTTTCAAGCTGAGCATTAGACATGGGGGTCGAGTCCTCGAAATTAGCAGCAATGTTGCGCCCCTATAGGCGGCAAGCCAAGGGCATGCAAACCCACAGTGGACAATGACGGTATTGAACCTTGAATTGACCCGCGCGCTAAATGGGCTTGGTTGCAAAGAAATGCACTGGTTTTTGTCGTGGCGCTCACCAGCCAGCCTCGCTAGGCTGAGGCCTGAGGTTTAGGAGAGTGCTATGAAAGACCACCGTCATCACCCACTTCGCGGCAGTCAGGAAGATCGGGCCAAGGCAAAAGATGTGCCAGATACGCCCCAAACGCGCTCGCCTGCTTATGCACTGGCCTTTGCTGATGATGATTTCCTCTGCCGTCCGGAACTGCGCCCGGTGCGCCTCCAGCTTGAGCTTTTAAAGCCCGAGATGCTTTTAGATGAACAGGGTGTAGAGAGCACAATTGTGCTCTTTGGGGGCGCGCGGATCCCTGAGCCTGCGAAGAAAGCCAGCGCTCGGACGCAGACCCTCTCGGATCTCTCTGCCTATTACGAAGAGGCGCGTATCTTCTCGCGGATTGTCACAGAGGCCAGCGACGGCAAGCAAAACGTGATCGTTACGGGTGGCGGGCCTGGCGTTATGGAGGCGGGCAATCGCGGTGCTGAAGACGCAGGCGGTAAGTCCATCGGCCTCAATATTGTGTTGCCCCATGAGCAAGCGCCCAACGAATACGTCACGCCGGAGCTCTGCTTTAACTTTCACTACTTCGCGATCCGCAAAATGCACTTTTTGATGCGCGCGAAAGCAATTTGTGTGTTTCCAGGGGGCTTTGGCACGCTCGATGAGCTTTTTGAAGCGCTTACGCTTATTCAAACGGGCCGTATGGAACGTGTGCCGTTTCTGCTATTCGGGGAGGCCTTTTGGCGCTCGATCATCAACTGGGAAAGCTTAAGCGACGCGGGCACGATCTCAGCTGAAGACTTGGATCTCTTCAAGTTTGTTGAGACAGCCGATGAGGCTCTCAAAGCGATTGAAAACTGGCCAGGCGGGCAAGGTCGCCGTGGCGCCATCCCTGGCCGGTAGGCTTAAAGCGTTATGCGAAAAATCTGTATCATCTAACGCTGCCTGAAACCCTTGGTTTCAACGCGTTAGCTGATGCACAGTGTCTCAGGTATTTCGTCAAACGCTTTATTCGAAGATAGGAAGCGTGCAGACTTCGACCCGGTGGGTCAGCGTCACAACGCGCGTGCCAACTTCTGTGCTCTCAACGGCATAGCCAAAGCCCGCCAAGCGGTTTTGCCATTCTTTGTCTGTTCGGCTGCGCTGGCGCTCCGACATGACAAGGTTGCGCACATGGGCGCGGATCAATGGATCTGAATGGATGATTGTCATACTACAGCTCACTCATACTCAAGGTTATGCCCACACCGGCAAGAATCAGACTATGCCTTGATATTGACACAAACCTCGGCGTCCCCGGGGCGATTTCTGGGATTTTGCTCAAAAAACCCCTAGATTTCGGACTTTTCGAGAACAATCAGCTGGTCTAGCGCCGGTAAACCTATCGATCCGTAAACAATCGTTTTGCCCACAACTGTCACAGGCGTGCCCACAACACCCATAACGCTGGCCAGCGCATGGGCTTTGTCGAGGCGAAGCTGGGCCTCTGGGCCCCTTGTATCCTGTGCCAACTGCTGAGGGTCTGCGCCGATCTCACCAGCGAGTTTGCGGAGAGCTGCCGGACCTGGGCGCAAAAGTTGGCGCATGAGCACATCATGAGCGGCGAGATGCAAGTCTTGGATTTGGGCGGCATAGGCGGCCAAAGCCGCACGGGTGGAGCTCGGGCCCAAGAAGGCCAAATCGTGCCAGGCCACGCTGATCTCGGGGTCTTGGGCTGACACCTTTTGCATATGCGCGCTGATCTGGCGGCAATAGGGGCAGTTGTAATCCGAGAACACGGCTGTCGGCAGAACCGCGCTTTGCGTGCCTTGGCCAAAGAGGGTTTGGCGCAGATTTTGGCGGAGGTCCTCCTTCAAAGCTTGCGTGGCTTGATCTGGGAGATCGATGCCGAGCAACACCCCATCTCCACCCGACAAGGGGCCGCTTTTGAGAAGCCGAAAACCTTCGGGCGATTTCAGCGGGCGAAAATCAAACTCTTGTGGCTCCGCCAACCAAACCTGGCGTATGCCGATGACCACGGCAACGGCAGCGCCAATGATCAGGAGATCTCGGCGCGAAGTGGCCATCAGTGGCCCGTTTCAGCCGCGATGTCTCTGCGCGATTTCCGGCCCCGCTCGGTCTCTGATTTGAGCTGACCGCAGGCCGCCATGATGTCTTCACCGCGCGGTCTGCGGATGGGGGAGGCGTAGCCCGCATGATAGATGATATTTGCAAAGGCTTTGATCCGATCCGGATCGCTGCGCTTATAAGGCGCGCCGGGCCATTCGTTAAACGGGATCAAGTTGATCTTGGCGGGGATGCCTTTGATCAGCTTCACCAAGCGCCGAGCATCCTCGTCCGTGTCGTTCACGTCTTTCAGCATCACGTATTCAAATGTGATCCGCTCAGAATTGGTCAGACGCGGATAAGCCCGCAGCGCCTCAATCAGGGATTCAATGTTCCAGCGTTTGTTGATGGGCACAAGCTTGTCGCGCACCTCATCGGTAGTGGCGTGAAAACTCACAGCCAGCAAACAGCCGATCTCTTCAGCCGTTTTGGCGATTTCGGGCACAACGCCAGAGGTGGAGAGCGTGATGCGACGGCGCGACAGGGAGATGCCTTCGGGATCCATGGCGATCTTCATCGCGTCGCGCACACCTTCAAAATTATAAAGTGGCTCGCCCATGCCCATCAGGACGATGTTAGATAGAAGCCGCGTTTCGTCTTTCGGAGCCCCTGGCACAGGCCATTCACCCAGATCATCGCGCGCCACCATGATTTGACCGACAATTTCACCAGGTGTCAGATTGCGCACCAGCTTTTGCGTGCCCGTATGGCAAAACGAGCAGGTGAGTGTGCAGCCCACTTGGCTTGAGATACATAACGTGCCGCGGTCTGTTTCGGGGATGTAGACGACTTCCACCTCATGCCCACCTGCGATGCGCACAAGGTATTTGCGCGTGCCGTCTTCGCTCACTTGGCGGGTGACAACTTCGGGGATCTGAATGACAAAATGTTCCGCAAGCTCTGCCCGGTAAGCTTTGGCCAAATTGGTCATCTGCGAAAAGTCGCGCACGCCCCAGCCATAGATCCATTGCCAGATTTGGCCTGCACGCATCTTGGCTTGCTTTTCCGGCGTGCCTGCGGTGATCAGAGCTGCGCGCAGCCCTTCGCGTGTCAGGCCAACAAGGTTAATCGGCCCATCTGGCAGCTTGCGCGGGATGGTGATAAGATCTTGAGTGATGGGTGCAGAGGCAGACATCGCCGCTCCAATCAAATCAGGGCAAATCAGGGGCTAGCCTGCATTTAAGGGATCTCGCACGTCATTTGAAGCGCTGAGCGCCGTAATCAAGGATAAGATGGGCACAGGCCCGTGAATAAGCTTAGCTTGAGCAGCGTTTGGCTGCGTCGTTCACGGCTGCTGTATAGCCTTGCAGAGAAAAGGTGTCGGTGGTTGTGGTGCCTGATCGCTGCGACACGCCGACAAGGGTGGCGTTGTTGCCCCGTTTCATTGCGTTGACAATTTTTGCGTCGTCTTCTGCGGTTTTTGGCCAGGACCATTCGCCATCGGTCATCAAGCTGAAGGTCTGTGTGCCAACCTTGAGGCTCACTTCCGAATTGTTGCGGAAGGAGTAGCCGCCGGTGAAGGCCACTTGGCCTTTTACGTTGGCGCTGGGCCGATAGATGGTGAAGAGCAAAATGTCCGAGCGCGATACGGTCACCACCCGGCCACCGCGTGTGTTGACCGTTTTAGAAGGGGCCGCAACCGCCCAGCATTCCGTTGGGTTGTTCTCTACGAAAACGCTCCAGGCTGTTTTGGTCGCAACCTGATTGCTCGACACTTGCGCCGTGCTGCTTGTCCCCATCACGGCCAATAAAAGTGTGGCGCCGAGTATTTTGCCGAATTTCATTGCAACAGCCTCCAGCTGTGGATTGCCTCTCGTCTCGATTGCGCATTCGTTTAGACCGAAAGCTGCAATACGCGTCTGCTTGATGAAGACAATTTAGACCATTTTTACGAGGGTGTGAAAGGGGGTGCTTGAGGCCCGCTTCAAATTTGCGCGCATTTGCCCGCCTGGGCGCGCCTGCCGCATTGATAAAGGTACAACTTTAGGGCTAGGAGGCGCTCAAATTCCTGGGCGAAAGGCCCTGAAGTGCGTTCAAAGGATCGATTTCATGTATGATCATCGTGGCCATGACCCTGAGACCCCGATCGACATCTTTGTGATTGGCGGTGGTATCAATGGCTGTGGCCTTGCGCGGGATGCTGCTGGTCGTGGTCTTGCGGTCACTTTGGCGGAGATGAATGACATTGGTTGGGCCACGTCTTCGGCTTCTACCAAGCTCTTTCATGGCGGACTGCGCTATCTGGAGTTTTTCGAGTTCAAGCTCGTGCGCGAGTCTCTGAAAGAGCGCGAGACGCTTTTGAAAATGATGCCGCATATCTCTTGGCCGATGCGGTTTGTGCTGCCGTATCACAAAGACATGCGCTTTGAGAGTGAAACACCAACTTCACGGCTTTTGGGCTGGATCATGCCGTGGAAAAAGGGCGCACGCCCGGCTTGGCTCATTCGCTTTGGGCTCTTTTTATACGACAGTTTGGCTTTTCGGTTCGAAAAACGGATTTTGCCTGGCACGACCTCTGTGGATCTCTCCACTGCGCCAGAAGGTGCGCCGCTTAGACCCAAGTTTGCCAAGGCTTTTGAGTATTCAGATTGCTGGGTCGAAGACTCACGTCTCGTGGCGCTCAATGCGCGGGATGCTTATGAACGTGGCGCTACCATTTGGACCAGAACCCAAGTGGTGAGTGTTGAACGCTTGGAAAAATGTTGGGCGGTCACCTGTCGCCATGTGGAAACGGGTGAAGAGCGCACGGTATATGCGGGGCTGTTGGTCAATGCAGCGGGGCCTTGGGTGGCGGACGTGCTGAGCGGCGTTGTTCGGCTCAACACCTCCGAGTCTGTGCGGCTTGTGCGCGGGAGCCACATCATCACCAAGCGGCTCTATGACCATGACAAATGCTATTTCTTCCAAGGCGAAGATGGCCGGATCATATTTGCGATCCCCTACGAGACAGATTTCACGCTGATTGGCACCACGGACCAAGAACACACGGATCCGGACACGCCGCCTGTGTGCACGCCGGAAGAAAACGCGTATCTCAGAGCCTTCGCAGCGAAATACTTCGAGACGGAAATTGCCGAAGAAGACGTGGTTCATACCTATTCAGGCGTGCGTCCGCTTTACGACGATGGCGCCAAGTCAGCCACGGCTGCCACCCGCGAATATGTTTTGTCGCTGGATGAGCCCGAGGGGCAAGCGCCTCTTCTCAGCATCTTTGGTGGCAAGATCACAACCTATCGCAGCCTGGCAGAGCACGCGATTGATAAAGTGCGTCACTTGTTGATCAATCCCAAAGGATTTTGGACGGATCGCTACCCGCTGCCCGGCGGCGATTTCCCTGTCACTGGCGTTGAAGATCTGATTGCGGAGTTGCGCAAAGCACATCCTTTTTTGACGGAGCGCTGGGCAAAGCGGTTGGTCAAAGCCTACGGCACGGATGCAGCCAAGATGCTTGAAGACCGCGAGCGGATTGAAGACATGGGCGAGCTATTTGGCGCAACCCTCACGGAGCTTGAAGTGCGCTGGCTCGTGACCCACGAGTTCGCGACTAAGGCAGAAGATATTTTGTGGCGGCGTTCAAAACTTGGGCTGCATATGACAGCCCAGGAAGTTGCAGAGTTTACTGCATGGTTTGATAAAGCCATGCGCACGCCAGCTTGGCATAAGCCAGAGGCTTAGGTAGGTGGTGAAAAGCTAAAGCAACAAGCTTCCGTCGTGTGTGAATCGTGAACCTTTGAAATAAAATTTCCTAAATTAACGAGCTGCTTACCCAATCGCTCTAGCCATGAGATCGCTGGCCCCCCGCAATTAGGGGCCCAACTTTCAAAAGGCGCAGCTTCATGTTTCATTCCCTTCGCGGGTCTTTACGCCGCATCCATCCCATTCTGCTTGTTGAAACGGGTTCTGCCGGGCTTTGGCCTTTGGTTCGGGATACACGCCCAAAGGCTTTTGCAGACATTCGTTCAAACCAAAGCCCCCTGCGCGCGGTGTTATCTCTTGTGGACACTCCGCAATTTGCACCGCCCCTGATAAGTCTGCCGCAGAAATTTGGGCAGCATCTCGCGCGACATCTCCAATCGGCGCACATCACGGACTACACCGCAGTGTTTGAGCCAACCCCAAACGGGTCAGCTTTGGCGCTCGCAGCGGTGTCTCTGGAGATGATGGATATTGATCCTGACCGCTTGCTGTTGATCCTGCCGGACGATCGGAACATTCAAAATGTTGCGGACTTTCACGGTGCCCTCAGGGCCGCGAGTGGTTGTGCTCAGGCCGGTGAAATTGTCACCTTTGGGACGAAACTTCTCAGAGGTGAAAAGGTACATGGGTATGTTCGGATTACGGGAGACGAAGATCCCCAAATGAGCCCGCAGCTAACGCGCGCGTATAAAGCTCATGTTGAGGATTGCGAGGCTGAAGAGATTAGGCAAGGTCCTTCTGTTTTGCAGACTGTTCTGCAAACGACGGGGATTTTCTTGATTAAAGCTGGGGTTCTTGTTGAGACCTTTGAACGGCTTGCGCCAGATCTTCTCAAAACCGCGCGTATGGCCCGTACTTTGGCGCGGCCCAGCCCACATGGACAACTTTGGGACGGCAAAGTGTGGGCGCGTGCTGAGGCTCATGACTTTGAAGAGGCCATCATCGAGAATCTAGCGGAGCTGAAAGCCATGTCTTTGGCTGCGCCTTGTCAGAGTTTTGACTCTTGGACCTCCGTTTGGGAGGCCCTGCCCAAGGATGCAGACGGCAACGCCCTACATGGCCAAGCCAAAGCCTTGGCGTGTACAAACTCGCTCTTGCGTTCTGAGGACGAGGGCGTGGTTCTTGTTGGCTTGGGTCTCCGGGACGTTGTGGCGGTCGCCACACCTGACGCTGTTTTGGTGACTGACAAAGCGCATGCAGCAGACCTTGGGGCTTTTGAGCGACACGTCCCTCTCGACCTGCCGGAAGCCTATCTGGCGCGCAAGACTGCGCCCGTCCAAGAGATGCCTTGGGGCCATGTGCGCCCCCTTGATGATGGTCATCGCTATGCGGTGCATCATCGGACCTTGGCACCAGGGGCAGCTCTGGAGGCGTGCCAGCCTCTGTACCGGTCCGAGCATTGGATTGTTGTGTCTGGTACGGCTGAAGTGCATGTGAATGGAACGCGTTCTTTGGTGAGCGAAGGCCAGTCTATCCATCTAGAGGCAATGTCAGAGCGTCAGCTGTGCAATCCTGGCAAAGTGCCATTGGTGCTGATTGAGATCCAAACGGGTGGCTATTTGGCGGAAGATGATGGCCTTGCTGATCACGTGCCTGTCAGCTCAATGCGAGAAATTTTGCCGAGTGAGACCGGTTAGCGATGTACCTTCGCTGTCCCTTGGCTTACTCCAAGGGTCATGGGACGGTGGATAAGATGGGTCGCACAGGCCTGCATCGCGGGCCTTTCGGGCAATATTGCAGCGCTCTCTTTCGCACAGGCGGAAGGGACTTATGGGCTTTATGGCGATGTTGGTCTGATCGACATGCCAACCGCACGCATGGCCGAAGATGGGTTTCTGACCACAGGCATTGCCACCTTCGACAGCACAGCCCGCACCACTTTGAATTTTCAGATCACACCACGCCTGACAGGCAGCTTCCGCTATACGACGGTCGATAACTTCTTTGATGATGGCAGCCGTATCTATGACCGCAGCTTTGACCTCAAATACCAAATCCTGACAGAAGGCCTGCGTTGGCCTTCTTTGGCCGTGGGATTGCGCGATTTCATTGGCACAGGGCTTTTGACGTCTGAGTATATCGTCGCAAGCAAAACGCTCTCGCCCAAATTGACTGTGAGTGCAGGCATGGGCTGGGGGCGTTTGGGCAGCTATCAAGGGTTCGATAATCCCTTGGGTATTGTCAGCGACAGTTTTGACACAAGGCCAACACGCGATGTGGGGTTGGGCGGAGAAGTGGAAGCAGACCAGTTCTTCCGTGGAAACGCCGCTTTGTTCGGTGGATTGGAATACCGCTTCAACGACACATGGACGGGCAAGCTTGAGTATTCCTCCGATGCCTATACCCAAGAAACGGGACAAGGCAGTTTTGAGCGCAACAGCCCGTTTAATGCCGCCTTGGTCTATTCGGGTTTTCGGGGCGTGGAACTTGCGGCTTATGCACTTCATGGGTCCCGGTTGGGTGTAAGTGCGAGCTTTATTACGGATCCAAAGCGCCCTGCGGCTGGGCCGGGCCGTGATCCTGCGCCTTTGCCTGTCAAAATAAGCAACGCAGCACAGTCCTGGGCGCCCACTTTGGCCAACATCGAGAAGCGCAAAGCGCGTCTTGCCAAGCTCTTAGAAACTGAAGGTCAGATCATAGAAAGCTTCGCGATCTCGGGTGACACGGCGCGCGTGCGTGTGCGCAACACTCAGTATCGTGCCACAGCTCAAGCTGTGGGCCGCACAGCGCGCGCGATGAGCCATGCTATGCCTGGAACCGTGCGCGTCTTTGAGATTGTGCCTGTTGAAAATGGGCAGCCTTTGTCTCAGATTGTTATTGCCCGCCAAGACTTAGAGCGCCTGGAGAATAAGCCCGATGCGATTGCGTTGAGCTATGCCAAGGCTGACATTCAAGAAGCGGACCTATCGGAGAAGCTGTCGCGGGATCCGGAGCTTTACCCCAAGCTGAGCTATGGTCTCGCTCCGTACTTGAGCCTTGGGCTCTTTGATCCCGACACGCCCATTCGCGCTGATTTTGGCGTTTCGGCACAATTTGATTGGTCTATTGCGCCGGGGCTTTCCTTTAGTGGCGAAGCGCGTGGTTCTCTCTTTGGCAATTTCTCCGAAGGAGATGTGGATACAAGCCCCTCACCCTTGCCCCGCGTGCGCAGCAATGCGGACGTGTATAACAAAGAGGGCAATCCCTATGTGCGGACGCTTGCGCTCAACTATTTGTTTCGGCCCGTGGAGGAAACCTACGGGCGCGTGACGCTTGGATACCTCGAACGGGCCTATGCCGGGCTGTCTGCAGAAGTGCTGTGGAAGCCAGTTGACAGCAAACTCGCCTTAGGTGGTGAGCTGAATTACGTGTACCAAAGGGCATTCGACGGGGGGTTTGGTCTGCAAGACTATAACGTCGTCACGGGTCATGTATCGGCCTACTATCCTTTGGGTGAAAACTTCCATGCGCAGGTTGATGTGGGTCGCTATTTGGCCGGAGACTACGGCACCACGCTGTCGCTTGACCGTGAGTTTGCCAATGGATGGCGCGTGGGGGCTTTTGCGACCTTCACAGACGTCTCTGCGGAGGATTTCGGCGAAGGGTCGTTTGATAAAGGCATTCAAATCACGGGTCCGCTTGACTGGATCTTAGGCCGGCCTAATAAATCTACGGTTGAAGCACGGGTGCGCTCATTAAGCCGCGATGGGGGCGCAAGACTGCGCTTGGACAACCGGCTCTATGACACCGTGCGCGATGGCCATGCGCCAGATTTGAAAAAGAGCTGGGGGCGTTTTTGGAAATGACACTGCGCTCCAAAAGAACCATCTCACTTTCGCTTGCGTTGATTGCGGCGCTTATTCTCGCCGGTTGTAGCAGCTCAAACGAGGACAGCCCCTTGCAGATTGCCATCGTGCAATTTGCTAAAATTGGCCGCGGTGCCTTGGAAAAATCCTCAGAAGGTGCGGCGGGCCCAGCGGATCCGCGCGCAGGTCTTACGCCGAGTTTTGTTGCGAAATCTGGATTGGATTTGCTCTATGCGGAGATCCCTGTGCGCCAGGGTAGAGCCCTCCTTACGATCGCAGGGCGAAATGGAAATTCGGTCACTTGGCTGAGCGCGGACAAAATTTCACTCACGTTTGAGCGCGATCAACTCATTGCAACGCGGGGCTTTGGCGAAGATCTGATGGGGGCAAATCCCGGGCCTGTTCTGTCTCAAATAGGTCAATTTACCCGCGATCTTGTGTATCTAGATGGAGAAAGCCAGCCGTTTTCTGTGCGATATCGCTGCACTAGAAGCTTAGGCGCGCGTGATACAACTCGTATTTTGGGCCAAAGCCTTGAGTATATTGAGATCATTGAGGCCTGCAAAAGTGCAGCAAGCGAGTATACCAATCTATATTTTCGCAGCAATTCGGGCAAAATCTTGCAAAGTAAGCAGTGGATTAGCCCCGAAATTGGCTATGTTGTGATCGAAAACTTAAATAATTGATGCAAGGATGTCGCGATTGGCGAAATCCTTCCGGTGCGGCGAACAGGACCCACTTATGGTTTGACAGCGAGAGCCGCATGTGTGAGGAAAAAAGTGGAATTCAACACATGAGGTATACCATGTCCAAATTCGCAATGCTGCTTTCCGCAGCTGTTCTGGCCCTCGGCCCAACCCTCGCTTCAGCCGGCTCGCTTGTTGAGCCAATGGAAGAAGTGATGATCGAAGAAGTGGTCGCGGCGCCGGCAGGCTCGAGCGGTTCGCTCGGCGGCAACGCTGGTTTGATCATTGGTGGTGTTGTCGGCCTCGCGCTGATTGCAGCGCTTGCAGACAGCGACAGCGACGACGACACCTAAGTCGATCGGAACAAGACACGAAAAAGGCGAGTTCAAAGCTCGCCTTTTTTTTTACCCTCGGCTGATTTTCGCAAGTGGATGTTTTACTTCCGCGTGCAAATCGTTAGTCTCATTCAAAATGTTGCAATTTTATGATGCTCCACGTGCCTCCTGTTGATCCGGAACGGCTTTCTCGCCGGCAAAAACGCTATTTGTTTTTCACGCTAGACGTGTTGCTGATCCCGGTCGCGCTCTATTTTGCTTTTGCGCTTCGTCATGGCCGCGTCTTTCCAGCTGAGCATATTGCAGCAAGCTGGATTTTGTTTCCGGTATTGATGGCGGCGGGCGCTTGGATGATTTGGGCCAAGAAGCTGCCCAAGATTAAGCTGATGGCCTTCGATATTCAGGCGTTGAGGATGTTTGCATCGGTCAGCGTTGGTCTTGTGGGGCTTTCAGTGATCGTGAGCTATGCTTTTGGCTTGTCTGCACCACGGTCTATTCCGCTGATCTTCGGTGCCGTTTTCTTGCTCGCTTTGATCCTTATTCGGTTGACCCTTTTGGCTGCGCTCGAATTCCTTGCGCGCCCAAAGCAGCCCTTGAAACCTGTTGCGATATACGGCGCGGGCACAACAGGCATTCAGCTATTGAGCGTTTTGCGCAAGTCTGGTGAATACCAACCGATGCTCTTTGTAGATGATAACCCAACTTTAAAAGGGCTGATCATCTCGGGCCTTGAAGTGCTCTCGCCAAGCAACTTGTCCAAACTTGTCTCTGACGGCGTGATTGACCGTGTTTTCATCGCCATTCCAAGCGCCCGGGCAGCTGAGCAAAAACAAATTGCAGCGCGGCTCACAGAGGCTGGGATTAATGTCCAGATCTTGCCGTCCTATGTGGATCTGATTGCTGGGCTGGGATCGGAAAACAAGTTGCGCACAATTGGTCCCGATGAGCTTTTGGGCCGAGATAAGGTTGATCTCAACATCCCAACAATCGCGATGGCTTATGCAGACAAATCGGTCATGGTGACAGGGGCTGGCGGCTCTATTGGGTCTGAGCTGTGTCGACAATTGATTGGCTGCAAGCCAGCGAAGCTTATCCTTTTTGAACAGAACGAATTTGCTCTCTACTCGATTGAGCAAGAGCTTGCCCCTTTGGCATCAGAGCATGGGATCACGTTGTGTACTCGGTTGGGCTCTGTCACCAACGCGTCGCGTGTGGCTTCTGTTTTAAAAGACCAAGAGGTAGACACAGTGCTGCATGCCGCAGCTTATAAGCATGTGCCTTTGGTGGAAGACAACGAGCTTGAAGGTGCGCGCAACAACGTGCTGGGCACGCAACGGTTGGCAGAAGCCTGTGCTCAAGCGAAGGTTGAGCGGTTCATCTTGGTGTCCACGGACAAAGCTGTGCGACCAACGAACGTAATGGGTGCAACCAAACGTATGGCCGAACTCGTGGTGCAAGATTTGCAAACACGCACAAGTTCGACGCGCTTTGCGATGGTGCGCTTTGGCAATGTTTTGGGATCGTCTGGGTCAGTTTTGCCCCTTTTTCAGCGGCAAATCAGAGCCGGTGGACCGGTTACCGTTACGCATCCAGAAGTGACCCGCTTTTTTATGACAATTCCTGAAGCCGCGAGGTTGGTCTTGTTGGCAGGTGCTTTTGCCGAAGGCGGCGATGTCTTTGTCCTGGACATGGGTCAGCCTATGAAGATCGTCGATATTGCACAGCGGATGATCGAAATGACGGGGCACCGCGTCAAAGAACACCCGGATGAAGACGACGGTATTGCCATCGAAATTACAGGTCTGAGGCCTGGCGAAAAGCTCTATGAAGAGCTGCTTATCGACGACAAGAGCCTGGTGGGCACACCGCACCCAAAAATCCTGCGGGCGAGTGAAAACCGCTTGAGTGAGATTGAGGTGGCGGGCATGATCAAAGAGATTTCCGAAGCCATTGAGCGCGGTGATGAAGAGGCTTTCCGCAACTGCATGTCGCGACGTGTGGATGGCTATCAAGAACCTGAAATCACGAAGCTCACCCTTCCAGGGGAATAACTCTGCAATAATTTTGAAGGTTTTGCTTGCGCTTTTGTTGGAACCTGCGAGGCTTTCAGCCTTTTCTTGAAAGATTAACCTTAACGCCGATTAACCTTAACGCCGATTAACCTTAACGCCGATTAACCTTAACGCCGATTAACCTTAACGCCGATTAAGGTTAATGGTCCTGTGCGTGCTACACCTCTGGACTGCTCTGGAGCCGGACAATGCTGGCGAGCTTAAGACGTGGGCTTGGAATTTTCCGATGTGGTGTTGTAGTACCCTAGTGCTTGGGCAGAATGGCGACTTGCACATCAGCCACATTGGTGCCGGTTGCTTCTGTTAGAAGAAGATCTCCGGCGGCTTCCAAAAGCGCGTAACTGTCGTTGTTGGCGAGGTGTTTTGGCAGGTCCAAACCGACGGCTTTCATGCGAGCAAAGCTCGCTTCGTCGACAAGACCTCCCGCAGCATCCGTTGGGCCATCGCGCCCATCGGTTCCTCCGCTTAAAAAGACCCAACCATTTTCCCCAAGCCGTTCTTTGGACTGCAAACTTTCGGCGACGCGCACGGCCAGTTCTTGATTGCGTCCGCCTTGTCCGGTTCCCTTGAGAACAACCGTTGTTTCACCGCCAAACAAAAGGATTGAACCCGGAAGCGCTTGTTGCATCTGGCGTACAACATAAGCAGCTGCGTCCGAGACGTCCCCTTCTAAAGGCGTGGCATCAACTTCGACCGACCAGCCCTGAGGCACTGCATCTGCCATCGCCAAGACGCTTTTTCTGTTTGATCCGATCAGGTGGTTTTTCGCATCAGGTGTTTCCAGCGCCAAGTCTGGCTGCTCAAATGTTGATTTCAAGGAGGCGGGTAAATCGTCCCAAATTTGGGCTGTTTGTAAAATGTCTCGTGCCTGGGAGCGCGTACCGATTGGCCCCACGGTTGGCCCGCTGGAGACCACGCGAAGATCGTCGTTTACAACGTCTGATAAGATATAGCCGGTCACAGGCGCAGGAGCCGCAGCACACAACAGCCCGCCGCCTTTGATTTCACTGGCTTGCTGGCGCACCAGGTTCATTTTTACGATGTCGAGACCTGCGCCGAGGAGGGCTTTGTGGAGCACCATCTTGTCTTCGAGAGTTACGCCCGCAACCGGTGCTGGCAGGATTGCTGATGCTCCACCAGAGACGAGTACAATCACCTGATCTTCAGCCGTTGCTTGGGCAACAAAAGCCATGACCTCTTTGGCGGCTGTAAGCCCGGCTTCATCAGGAACAGGGTGCCCACCACGTAGTACCCTGGCCTCTCCTGCGGTTTCTTGATTGTCATGATGACAGACAGCAAGCGCTTGGTGGGGGCCTTGGACCTGGTTCAACGCTTCACGCATCATCGCAGGTGCGCCTTTGCCGATGGCTAAAAGATAGGTTTGGCCGGATTTCGGCACGGGGAAGGGAGAGTGAGCCAAGGCCTCTCGCAAAGCCATGGCGGGGTCGGCGGCTTGCACGGCAGCATCGAAAAGCTGCCGTGCGAGATCTCGTGCGTTAGGCACCAGCGATTTGCTTGGCCTTCTGGACCAGCACTTCTGCTTGGCGGATTGAGGCGTAGTCGATCAAGCGACCATCCAAAGATACAGCGCCTTTGCCGTCCGCTTCCGCTTGGGCCATGGCTTCCAATATGCGCTTGGCTTTGGTGATGTCCGCCTCGGAGGGTGACATTACTTCGTTGGCCAGGCCGATTTGGCTTGGGTGGATGGCCCATTTGCCTTCACAGCCCAAGATCGCGGCGCGCATGGCTGCGGCTTTGTAGCCATCTGGGTCTTTAAAGTCTCCGAAAGGTCCGTCGATGGGGCGCAGGCCATTGGCGCGCGCGGCCACCACCATACGGGCAATGGCGTAGTGCCACATGTCACCCCAGTGAATATCGCGGCTGCCGTCGTCGGCTGGGTCGGTCAGAACCGAATAGCCCGGGTTCACGCCACCGATGTTGGTGGTTTTGGCGCGCGTCGAGGCCGCATAGTCCGCCACGCCAAAGTGCAGGCTTTCGTTCCGCTTGGACGCAGCTGCGATCTCGTGGATATTTTGCATGCCGAGGGCTGTTTCAATGATGTGTTCGAGGCCGATGCGCTTGGAGTAACCTTTGGCATCTTCGATCTGGGTCAGCATCATATCGACGGCATAAACGTCAGCGGCGGTGCCCACTTTTGGCACCATGATCAGATCCAGACGTTCGCCAGCTTGCTCAACCACATCGACCACGTCGCGGTACATGTAGTGGGTGTCCAGGCCGTTGATGCGCACCGACATCGATTTGTTGCCCCAGTCAATCTCATTAAGTGCTTTGATGATGTTCTTGCGCGCCTGTTCTTTTTCATCTGGGGCAACGGCGTCCTCGAGATCGAGGAAGATCACATCCACATCTGACGCCGCGGCCTTTGGGAACATATCGGGTTGGGAGCCAGGAACGGCAAGCTCCGAGCGGTTCAAGCGCGCGGGCGCTTGGTCAACAGCGTAAAATGACATGGGGGTATTCTCCAATCGTAGGACTTCTTGTTTTTCCTAACGGAGACTTAGCCGGGGTCAAGGGGATGGCAAGCTTGCGGCTCAATCCCTGTGATAGGGACTACCGGCAAGGATGCTGGCGGTGCGGTACAGTTGCTCGGTGAGCATGACACGGGCCAACATATGTGGCCAAACCATTTGGCCGAAAGACAAAGCTTCATCCGCTTGGTCGCGCATATGAGGCAGATGGCCATCTGCGCCGCCGATCCAAAAGCTCAGATCACCGACACCTTGATCCCGGCGCTGCGCGATGGCTTTGGCAAATTTCGGTGAACTTAGGGACTTCCCGCGTTCGTCCAAGATGATGCGATAGGCGCCTGCTGGCGTGGATTTAACCAGCAAATCGGCCTCGGCTTTTTGGCCTTGATTTTTGCGGTCTTCGACCTCGATCACGTTTAAAGGACCGAGGCCGAGGGCCCGGCCTGTTCGATCAAACCGGGTGATATAGTCGTCGATCAAAGCCTTCTCTGGTCCGTTACGTAGGCGCCCAACGGCTAAAATCTGGATGCGCATAAGAGCAGCTGATATCTTGTATTATGAGCGTACAGATTGCTCGGCAGGGGACAGCCACATCTTCTCGAGCTGGTAAAACTCGCGCACTTCGGGCCGGAACACATGCACGATCACGTCACCTGTGTCGATCAACACCCAATCGCCTTGCGACTTGCCTTCGACTTTTGCTGTGCGTCCGAAGGTCTCTTTGACCTTTGCAACGAGCTTTTGTGCAATCGCTGTGACCTGGCGCGTGGAGCGCCCTGATGCGATCACCATGTAATCGCCCATCTCGGACTTTCCGCGCAGATCGATCTGCACGATGTCTTCGGCTTTGTCGTCGCTCAGGGAGGAAAGAATGGTTGTCAGAAGGGCTTCGCTTTTGCCCTCGTTTGACGAGGTTTGGGCTTGGTCGCTCATGTCAGCGCCAGGTTTTGAACTTGGCGCAGCGGGCGCATTTGAGCCCGCAGCAGATGATAAAGACAGGTCATTGTCCTCCAATCAACGCGTCGCCTTGCCCCGACGCTGGGATAGGCGAAATATAGCATTCGGTCATTTAAATCTCAATGTTGTGTATAGGCTTGCTGTCTTGGGCGGTGCATATTGAAGTTCAGGAGGATCGGCATACGTCACAGAATAGCCATAATTTCTTCTTTTTGATGCAGTTTTTGTCGCGCAGCAACAAGTCAGGTGAGAGAAGCACCTCTTTGTTAACCACAAGTCGTCGTTGGCCCGGTGGCTTTAGGAGATTTTGAAATGGAAATTACTGTCCGATTGGATGTTGTCTTGGCACAGCGCAAAATGAAATCGCGCGAACTGGCCAAACATGTTGGGATCACAGAGCAAAACATTAGCCTTCTGAAGTCTGGCAAAGTTAAGGGCATTCGCTTTGAAACCCTGGCGCGGATTTGTGAAGCGCTTGAATGCCAGCCGGGCGATATTTTAGAGTGCGAGGACGCAATCAGCCAGCCAGTTCAAAAGCCAACGTCGCAGCCCTCGGTGCTCGATGATTTGCACACCACTCTCTACGAGCCCAACACCTCGCGGTTTTAAGAGGTCTTGACGATCTAGGGTTTCGCCCCGGTTTTGCCTAACTGGCTAAGACGCGCGCAACTTCGTTGCGTCTTTTCCAGGGCAGAGTGAACGGATCGTCATAAAAGTAGTAGCGCGGTGCGCTGGAGGCCCGGAGGCCTTGGGTCGCCATCCATTTTGAAAGCCGGTCGTTTTGCTTTTGCAATTTGTTTTGCCCCCACCCACCAGAAAACTGTACCACAGCTTGCCGCTCTGGTTTGGTTTTTGAAAAACGGATGTTGTTTGATTTGGCTTTCGGCAAATCAGCAAGGTCATATCGGCCTGGCATCATGAAGGCGACTTGCCAGCTTTGCCCATCATTTGACGGGGTAGGGGTCTGGCTGACGGGCGCGGTCATGGAGATTTTTTCAGACCGCGCGTTGCCCCCAAAAATGTAGCCTGCCAATTCGCGAAAGCCGCGCTGGATTGTACCGGAGCGACCGCCTTCAAGCGTGACGGTTGCGAGCACATGGGGTGCGTAACGTCGGATCTCGAAATCACCGTCGCGCCGTTCAACTTCATAGGGCGGGATTTCATAACTGTTGTGCGTGCTTTGAGTATTGGCGGAAGCGGACGTGGTGGCTATTGCAGGCAAAATTAGAGCACTCCCCAAAATCGCTGAACTGGTCTGTGTGAGAAACTGTCTGCGTTGCATATGAGACCTCGGTTTTTAGGGAGATACGCAAAAAGGCTCCTTCATGGATCACTCTTGGTGCGATGCAGATTGAACCTGCGGTGCAGTTTGAATATGTAGAGCTGATGGAAATGTTGTGTGATATCGCAGATCGGATTCGCCTGGCAGAGCGGTTTTTCGGAGCCGAGCGCCGGGGGCTTGCGCTTGGCTGACCAAGCCGCTTTATCGCGTCCTAACCCGTTTTTTCTTTCGCTTTGATCCGGAGACACCGATGTCCGCGAAAACGCTCTATGACAAAATTTGGGATGCCCATGTTGCCCATGAGGCTGACGACGGCACCTGCTTGCTTTATATCGACCGCCACCTTGTGCACGAGGTGACCTCGCCACAAGCTTTTGAAGGCCTGCGCATGGCCGGGCGCGGCGTGCATGCACCTGATAAAACCATCGCTGTGCCAGATCATAACGTGCCGACCACTCAAGGGCGCGACAACCCTGATCAAATGCCCGAAGACAGCCGGATTCAGGTAGACGCTCTGGATAGAAATGCCAAAGAGTTTGGCATTCACTATTATCCCGTAACTGACGTGCGTCAGGGCATCGTGCATATCGTTGGGCCTGAGCAGGGGTGGACACTGCCTGGTATGACCGTTGTGTGCGGCGACAGTCATACAGCAACGCATGGCGCTTTTGGGGCGTTGGCGCATGGCATTGGAACCTCTGAGGTTGAACACGTGCTTGCCACCCAGACGCTCATTCAAAAGAAGTCAAAGAACATGAAGGTGGAGATCACTGGCAAATTGCGCGCCGGCGTGACCGCCAAGGACATCACGCTTTCGGTGATTGGAAAGACCGGTACTGCGGGCGGTACGGGATATGTGATTGAGTATTGCGGCGAGGCAATCCGTGATCTGTCGATGGAAGGCCGCATGACCGTGTGTAACATGGCCATTGAAGGCGGTGCACGCGCTGGTCTCATCGCGCCGGATGAGAAGACTTATGAATACGTTCAGGGCCGTCCGCATGCGCCAAAAGGCGCGCAGTGGGAAGCCGCCCTTGCTTGGTGGAAAACCCTCTATTCTGATGACGATGCGCATTGGGACGCGGTTGTGACCATCAAAGGTGAGGACATTGCGCCTGTGGTGACTTGGGGCACATCGCCTGAAGATGTTTTGCCGATCACAGCGCTTGTTCCTGAGGCGGAGAGTTTTGAGGGTGGTAAGGTTGAGGCGGCCGCGCGCTCGCTCGACTATATGGGGCTGACCTCCGGAACGCCGTTGAGCGATATCGAGATTGATACAGTCTTTATCGGCTCTTGTACCAACGGTCGCATCGAGGATCTGCGTGCTGCTGCTGAGATTTTGAAAGGTAAGAAAGTCAAAGATGGTATGCGGGCGATGGTTGTCCCTGGCTCTGGTCTTGTGCGCGCGCAGGCCGAAGAAGAGGGTCTGGCGGATATCTTTAAGGAAGCTGGCTTTGAATGGCGCTTGGCGGGATGTTCGATGTGTTTGGCAATGAACCCAGATCAGTTGCAACCTGGCGAGCGCTGCGCCGCGACATCAAATCGGAACTTTGAAGGGCGCCAAGGTCGCGGTGGCCGGACCCATTTGATGAGCCCAGCCATGGCGGCGGCTGCTGCGGTGACGGGTCGTCTCACGGATGTGCGTGAGATGATGTAGCCCAAGCTTTTCATGCTTGTTTTTCAAGGCCTCCCGAGAGCATCGGGGGGCGTTTTTATTTCGCGTGAGCGAGAGAATCAAAGTGCTTACCTTGCCGTGTGTGGCTTTGGGGCAATCTCGTTTTAGTTGTGAAATTTCTGGTATTCCCGACTTTCAGGGGAATCCTGCACCAGAGTTCCCCCTTGCGCATTGTTAAGAAAATAAAAACAAAACTTTTGAGATTCGCGCTGACCATCTGGTCAAAAAACGCTCAACGACGAAAACACTAATACGTTGTTAATAATTGTAAATTTAATTTACAAGCTTTGAGTACGCCAAGTTTTCGCCATGATCATTGTTTCCCAGCCGAGGCTAATTGCCTTTCGAATCAATGGATTAGATGGCGAATGAGCGACCAAAAGCTTGCATATTGGCAATAATCTGCCGAAAATATGCGTATTGTGGGGCGGGTGTAATCTGTCCGCCTGTTTTTTTGGAGAACCTTTTATGCATCTCAAAGCGCTGCTCGCGTCTGCGGCCATCTTTGCTTCTTCGTCACTTTCGGCAGTAGCAAACACCGTAGATTTCGATCTAATGTTCGTCATCGACCGCTCCGGGTCCATGTCGAACGAATTCACTGACCTCGCTGACAACCTCGAAATTGTGTTCAACGGTTTGAACAACGCTTCGGGTATTGGCTCACTTGCGGCGGGTCTCATTGTCTATGAAGGGGGCGCTTCTCAATCTGATAGCGAGCTCCTCGTGCAAGACCTCACGACAGACGTCAACCAGTTGAAGACAGCTATTAACGGTGTGTCCACGCGTGGTGGTACAGAAAACGCCCTCATCGCCGTCGATTCCGCAATCCCAGGCGGCAACTCCTTTTTGGGTGTGAGCTATCGTCCAAACACTGTCCGCTCGATCGTTTTGATCACCGACGAAGATGCCGACGATGAAAGCACCTATTCTGTAAACGGTCAAAGCAGCTATGCTGGCTTGGGCGCCTACTTGGATGATGCTGGTTATCTCAACAACATCATTACAAGCTCCTTCCTCTTTAACGAGTACGAGCCCGCGGCGCGTCCTGAGGCGGATCCTGCGACCATGAAAGATGCGGCCTTGTTCGATCTCGCGGCCTTCAACGCGGATCCCGCGGCGTTCTTGACAGCGTTCACCAACACTAAGGTGATTGAATCGCAAAGCGCAGTTGTTTTTGACCCAACGCCAACCACCCCAGGCGTGTCTCCAGTTCCTCTTCCAGCTGCGGCTTGGTTGATGATCGCGGGTCTGGGCGGTCTTGGTTTTGCCAGCCGTCGTAAGAAAGCTTAATCAGTAAAAAGCTTAGCGAGTGCAGGGCCGCCCGATTTGGGTGGCCCTTATTTTTTTGTCTCCCTTGATGCCACCTGCGGGGCCAGGGTCAAAAAAGGGACGGCACCTGAATTGCCGTCCCAAAAAAGTGTTTTGTTTCGTTCGTGGTTTAAGTCTTGCGGCGCGCGAAGGCCAAGCCCGCTAAACCCGCCAAGAGCAGGGGAAAACCCGCTGGAAGTGGAATGGTCGAGGGGGGTGTTGTAGGCGGCGTCACGACCGTTGGCGGTACCACCACTTGGCCAGCGCCACCAAAACGCACGTTGTCGATGTTGAAGCCTGCTGGCTCAGCACCAACAAGATCTAAGAAAACGCCCGCAATCTCAGCCTGTCCTGTCGCGCTGATCAAACCAAGGAATTCAACTCCGTTGTTGTCGTTCGACACAGTTCCAAGCAACGAGCCATCACGCGCAAAGGCCGTAATGCCCGTAGATTGGGGTGCGTTGAAAAACCCACCATCAAAACCGACGGCCAATTGATCCATGGAGAAGAGGAGCGCAATGGGGCCGTTGAACCTAGGGAAGCCGCTCAGTGTTGGGCTTGTCGGAAAAGAACTATCCGTTGTGATGAAGGCATCAGGTGCATTCGGATCTATAGAAAGCGGCCCGCTTGGGCTGCCAACCACACAAGCCGTCGCTGCAGCGCCAGGACAGTCGTTGGCTGCATCCAGGCTTAAAGATTGCCCCAAGAAGAAACCACCTGTTGTCACCGTTGGAGCGCCCGCGCCGCCGCCATAGTCAGCGGGGGTATAGGTTGGGTTCACAGTGCCCACACCAAATTCGCTGAACGTGATGACGCCTGCGTTTGCATTGAAGTCAGTATCTGTGATCCGCACAACAGCAGCTTGAGCTGTGCTTGTGACCGCTAAAGTAATTGCGGCAAAGGCCGCTGCGGCCGATAGTCGTTTATAGTACATGTCAAATCCTCGTATTACACGGGCAGACAAGAATACATCTGCCCTCGTCCTAAAAGCTCTCTAGACGATTAAGTTCTGTCAACAGAAATTGAGTTTTTATTGAAAAAAATGAAGGTCATTGCTCGTATTTAAACGGAATGCGCGCGCAAATGCAGCCGACGCAAACGAAACGATTCGAACTCCGCGTCATCACAGCAATCTTGAATTTGAGCCTCTTGCCCCAGGCTGTGCCCCTAGATAAAACGCTGCCAGCCAGGAGAGTTTTATGGACAAGTTTACGACCCTCACCGCCATCGCAGCGCCAATGCCCTTGATAAATATCGACACCGATATGATCATTCCTAAGCAATTTCTCAAAACGATTAAGCGCTCTGGTCTCGGTGTGCATGCATTCGACGAAATGCGGTACGATACCGACGGCAACGAATTGCCCGACTTTGTTCTGAACAAACCCGCTTACCGCAACGCTGAGATTATTATTGCTGGTGATAACTTCGGTTGTGGTTCGTCGCGCGAGCACGCGCCTTGGGCACTTAAGGACTTTGGGATCAAAGCGGTTGTCTCAACCTCTTTTGCAGACATCTTTTTCAATAACTGCTTCAAAAACGGGATCTTACCGATCGTGTTGCCGCAAGAGGCCGTTGATGCGCTGATGTCTGATGCCGAAAATGGCGCAAACGCGCGCATGACCATCGACCTGGTCGAACAGACCGTTACCGGTTCGGACGGCGAGGTTTTTGCCTTTGAAGTGGACTCCTTTAAAAAGCACTGTTTGCTGAACGGGCTCGATGACATTGGTCTGACGATGGAAAAAGCGTCGTCAATCTCCAGCTATGAGACGGAAATGTCGGCCCAGCGGCCCTGGGTGTAGGTCGCTTGATTATATCACAGGTCCGTTAGGTCCTGATTTTTTGCCCCTTTGTGACTTGGCGCACAGTTTCGAGATGCTCATTAAGGTTTTATTAACTAAGGCCGTGCAACCTTGACTTAAATAAAGAGACTGTGGCGGCAATTGAGCGTTCACAAAAAGCGAACGATACTTGTGCCTAAAATTTACGCACACACAACTTGTTGTGTTTGTACGCGCAAAGCCCCAGATTTGTGCTGAATTTGATGCATTCTCGCACCACCAATACCATGATTTTGCCCCAAAAATTAAGTCTTGTCGGCCAGACTGTTGCTTGGGAATCCGAATGTGGGCATGAATATGGCAAATGTGAGGCACCCGATCTTAATTGCTCGGGATCATATGGAAACGAGAACTCGGCAGTGTACCGGGCCCGACCATATTAAGGGGACAGATAAGTGATTCCGCGTCTGACCGGTGCGCTTGTGCGTGCATTACTCGTGATCGTCTTGGTGGCAACACCGTCGATGCTCCTTCCTGGCGTAAACGCGGACAGTGCGCAAATCGTTGCATTTGTTGCTATTTTCGCAGCCGCCTTCACTGTTTTCGAATATGCGTCGGAATATCCTGGTCTCGTAGAATTTCGGGATGCTCCACCCTTCAATCGTGTTCGGTTCTTTGCGCTCTTTATCACCGTTTGTGTGTTGGCCATCATTTGTCGCGGCAAAGTGGAACCAACCATCTTGACCGACTTCTTCACGGCAATTGGCGCGCTCATTGGGAATTCTATAGATTTCCCCTACAGCCCCGTGCGCTTGGTTGTGTTGATGATGCCTTCTGATGCGGCGCCTGAGTTGGTTGAAAGCGTTCGTACAGCGGCCGGGATCAGCTACCTGACCTCGCTGTTGTCCTTGGCGGTTTTCCTGTTGGCATTGAAATTTAACGACTGGCCCACGAAATCTGGCAGCTTCAACGTTTGGGTAAACCTCCCAACCTTTGATCCAACCGCTGGCGGCGATGTTGTGGAACGCCTCAATCGGGATGCACGGTTTAACATTATTCTTGGGTTTCTTTTACCCTTTGTTATCCCTGCCTTTGTCAAAGTGGCGTCGGATGTCTTCGATCCTGTGTCGATGGCCAATCCCCAAACCATGATTTGGACGATGTCAGCATGGGCCTTTTTGCCAGCGAGTTTGTTTATGCGCGGGATTGCGATGGGGCGTGTCGCTTCAATGATCGAAGAGAAGCGCAAACAAGCTTACGAAAAGGCTGGCGAGGACGGTTTCCTACTGGCCTAAGGTTTTGGAGATACGGGGCATCTCCTCATCGGGTCAACCTCACGTTACTTGCTTATCTTTGTGCTTTAACAGCGCGGCTTATAGTAGTCGCACCCAGCGTCGATGCAGAGCCTAGGGACGCTTCTCAGAACACTTTACGCATTGCCAGCTTTCACACCGAACTTCGGCGCGACGGTCCTGGGATCCTTCTGCGCGACATTTTACGCCGCACGTCTGATGATATCGATGAGGCCCTGGCCCGCATAGATGAGGTAGCCCCCGATATCTTGGTTTTGCAAGGCTTTGACTACGACCAAGATTTGATTGCTCTTGCCAGTTTTAATGCGCTTCTCGCGCAGCCATTTCCTCATATTTTTGCGAAGGTGCCAAACACAGGACGGCCAACCGGGCTCGATCTCAACGCGGATGATCGCCTGCGCGGGGCGCCAGACCGGCAAGGGTTTGGGAAGTTTTGGGGCTGGAGCGGTATGGCCGTCTTGAGCCGCTGGCCAATTTCTCTTTCAATGGATTGGAGCTCAACCTTGTGGCGGGACAGTCCCGGAGCCCATTTCCCAACGCTTCCAAACGCGCAAGACCATGTTCCGTTCAGTGTTCAGCGTCTGCCAAGAGTGGCGTTTTGGCAAATGCAGATTTGGCCAAACGGCAGCCCACCGATTGCGCTCTTTGCCTTGCATGCAATGCCGCCGGTCTTTGATGGTCCAGAAGACAAGAACGGCTGGCGTAATCATGATGAGCTGCGGCTTTTACTCCATGCGATGGAACAAACAACGGCGGATGAGCGCGTGGTCGTTGCTGGAGTTTTGAATGTAGATCCAGACCTTGGAGAGGGCCGTAAGGCCGCTTTGAAGTCTTTGCTCACCCATCAAAGGGTGAGCGATCCAAACCCTCGAGCCCCGGACGGAACCAATAAGACAGTGTTGTTTGAGGATTTGGAGCCTTTGCGCGTCGACTATGTTTTGCCCGATGCGCGATTTGAGGTTTTAGACGCGGGCATAACCTGGCCGCATGCGGACGCGGCTGCAAAAGCCACTTCGCGTCACGGGCTCGTCTGGGTAGATCTTCATCTCGAAGATATCTCTCAGCGCTTGCTCAACAGGGGTGTGGCGGAAGCTCGGTAGTGTTGCGCGCAAATCCGTACCACTCAGGCTGTGTGGCTTGTTCCAAAGGTATTGCATTTCCAGCAAGTGTTTAGCGAGTGGCCAAAACGGGCGCGCCAGTTGAACTTGCCACCAAGCGAAGGGCTTCAGGGCGAACTCGCGACGAAAGACATCTTCCAGCGCCATGTTCAGCTCAGACAAACTGAGTGTGTAGCCATCAAAGAGAATGTCTTCGAATTGCGGCGTAGGATCTCTGCGTTCGCAGAGCTGTACCATGGCGCGTGTCAGATCGGGCAGATAGGCCCAGGCATGTTTGACATGAAAGTCTCCCGGTGCGCGGATCACACCTTTGTCGATTTCGGCGGTGATAACTTTGTCAAACCAATTGCCGGAAGCATTGGTGTCGATGAAGTCGCCGGCACGCAGGATCAGAGTTTTGATCCCAGAGGCTCGGTAGGCTTCTTCCATGTCGCGCCGCAAACGGCCGAGGGAATTCTCAGCTTTGTGGGGCGTGCTTTTCGTAAAATGATCCGGCGCGTCTTCGCCGTACACATAAACATTGCCGGGAATGACAACCTGTGCCCCAGAGGCTTGCGCCACTTCAATGACTTGGCGAGTTAGGCCAGGCAAAGTGCTTTCCCAATCGGTATATGCCGGGTTCCACGCATTCACAATGACATTGGCCCCCCAAGCGGCATCCCAGAGGGTCTCTGATTGGCGGTCAAAACGACGGACCTCCCAACCGGCTTCTTCAAATGACAAAGCGGCGTTGCGGCCAAAACGGCCAGATGCGCCGAGAATAAGAGCAGTTTTTTGCATCACAAACGACCTCTTAAAAAATCATGTAAAGGAAAATAACATTCAGGCTCGATTGGGAATTGCGAAAATATGTAGATTGGCTATTCAAATTTGTATGGACAACATGCTGCGAAATTTGGACTGGTCGCTCATTCAGGCTTTTCTTTCAGTGGCTGAAGAAGGCTCGCTGTCTGCCGCGGCCCGGCGTGAAGGCGTTAGCCAACCGACGCTTGGGCGGCAAATCAAAGCTTTGGAATCTGCCCTCGATTTAGAGGTCGTGCAGCGTGTCGCCAAGGGTTTGGAACTGACCCCGGCGGGTGCGTCCATTCTGCCTGCTGCCCGCGCGATGCGGGACGCCATGCAAAGCCTGACACTCACAGCCGCAACCCATTCGAATGCGCTGGAAGGCAGTGTTCGGATCTCGGCCAGTGAAATGACGGCGCAGTATATTCTGCCCAAAATTGTTGCTGATATACGCGAGGCCGAACCCAGCATCTCAATCGAGATCCATGCCAACAATGGCTACGATAACCTGCTTTTTCACGAGGCCGATATCGCCGTGCGCATGGGAGAGACAACCCAGCTTGACGTGATCGCGCGCAAACTTGGTGGTCTGGAGCTCGGGCTCTTTGCGTCTCAAAGTTATATCCAGCGCAAAGGCATGCCGCAGGACTTAACAGAAATGATGTCGTTGGATTTTATTGGCTTGGACAAGGGCACAGCGCTTGTCGAGGGATTTAGAGAGCGCGGGATGGACGTAACCCGCGAGTGGTTCAAGACCCGCACAGACGACAACACCACCTATTTCAATCTGCTCTGTTCTGGCGCGGGTCTGGGCATTGTGCAAGCGCGGCTTGCCCGCAGCCGAGGCGATTTGGTTGAGATACCGCTACCGCTTGATTTGCCTGTCTTGCCCGTTTGGCTGGCGGCGCATCAAGGCATGCGACACACGCCACGAATTCGGCTTGTCTGGGACATGCTTGCAAAGGGCTTGGCGCCTTGGGTTGCATCAGCGCCCACCCAAGGCTAAGCGCTTCTCTCGATACCTGTTAGGAGCGCACCACTATGTCTACCCCATCCCTTTTGATCCTGCCCGGCGACGGCATTGGCAAAGAAGTTATGGCGGAGGTGCGTAAGGTTGTTGCCTGGTTCGGCGAGAAGCGCGACATGCCTTTTGACGTCAGCGAAGACCTGATCGGTGGCGCGGCCTACGATGCATATGGCGTGCCTTTGTCAGATGAGACGATGGCCAAAGCGCAAGAAGTAGATGCCGTGCTATTGGGTGCTGTTGGTGGTCCACAATATGATGATCTCGACTTTTCCGTGAAACCAGAGCGCGGTCTGCTTCGCATCCGCAAGGAAATGGACCTTTTTGCGAACCTGCGCCCGGCGCAGTGTTTTGACGCTTTGGCAGATTTTTCGTCGCTTAAGAAAGATCTTGTTGCTGGCCTCGACATCATGATCGTACGAGAGTTGACCTCTGGCGTCTACTTCGGTGAGCCGCGCGGGATCTTTGAGGAAGGCAACGAGCGTGTTGGCATTAACACGCAGCGCTACACAGAAAGCGAGATCGAGCGCGTTGCACGCGCGGCGTTCGAGCTTGCGATGCGCCGAGATAAAAAGGTCTGCTCGATGGAGAAGGCCAATGTGATGGAAAGCGGGATCCTCTGGCGTGAAGTGGTCACACGCGTGCACACTGAGTACCCCGAGGTTGAGCTAAGCCATATGTATGCGGACAATGGTGCGATGCAGTTGGTGCGCGCGCCGAAGCAATTTGATGTGATCCTCACCGATAACCTCTTTGGAGATATCCTTTCGGATTGTGCCGCGATGCTTACGGGCTCTTTGGGGATGTTGCCCTCAGCGAGCCTTGGATCACCCATGGCAAACGGTCGGCCCAAAGCGCTTTATGAACCAGTGCATGGCTCTGCGCCTGACATTATGGGCCAAGGCAAAGCCAATCCTATTGCCTGTATCCTCAGCTTTGCGATGGCGCTTCGCTATAGCTTTGACGCGGGCGAAGAAGCCACGCGGCTGGAGTCGGCGATTGAGAAAGTTCTGGCCGATGGGGCGCGCACTGGTGATTTGATGGGCCCAGAAGGCGGGACCCCAATCAGCACGTCCGAGATGGGCGATGCGATCCTGGCCGCATTGGATGCCTCGCTTTAAAGCAGTTCCGGCGCGTATCCTTGCAAAGAAGGCAATTGCCTGGATCCTTAGCGGGATCTGGGCTTGATCCGTGGCATGTAATGCTTATGGGTCAGGTTATCGGAACCGAGATTTACGATGACCCCCAATACGCGCGCCGCCCTTCTTGCCCTCAGTGCTTTTGGTATCTTTGCGACCCATGATGTGATCGTGAAGGTGCTGGGCAGCACCTATGCGCCGTTTCAGATCGTGTTCTTTTCGGTGCTCTTTAGCTTTCCGCTTGTGACCATGATCCAGATGCGGGACGCCAGCCTTTCCAACCTGCGTCCGCGCCACCCTTGGTGGACGGCCCTGCGCACAGCCGCTGCCGTCATTACCGCGATCTCGGCTTTTTACACCTTCTCAGTCTTGCCGCTCACCGAAGCCTATGCGCTCATTTTTGCGGCTCCACTTCTGATCACGGTGCTCGCTATTCCGATCTTAGGCGAAGCTGTGCGGTGGCGGCGCGGCTTGGCTGTGATTGTCGGGCTTGGTGGGGTTTTGGTTGTGCTGCGCCCTGGTGTTACGGACCTTTCGGTGGGACACGTGAGCGGGCTTATCTGCGCGTTTTCAGGCGCTCTGGCCTCGGTCATCGTCCGCAAGATTGGCCGCGAAGAACGCACCGTGGTTTTGCTCCTCTACCCGATGATCACAAACTTTGTGCTGATGGGCGCTTTAATGCCTGTGGTGTATGTCCCGATGCCTTTGCAGGATATGGCTGGCATGGGCGCCATGGCACTTTTGGCTATTATTGCCTCGACGCTCCTCATCATGGCTTACCGCAAGGGGGACGCCGCCATCGTGGCCCCGATGCAATACAGCCAGATCCTCTGGGCTGCTGGCTATGGTTTGATCTTTTTTGCAGAAACACCGGATCTCTGGACCCTTGTGGGGACAACCATCATTGTGGCCAGTGGGCTTTATATCGTTCTTCGAGAGGGCCAAAGCCCGTCATCAAAACAGCCGGTGCTCAAATCCAAATCGCGACCAGATACGTCTACAACACCACGCGTCTCTGCCCTGTATGACGCGCTGCGCTGGGGTAAAAAATCTTCGCGCTGAGCTGGCTTGCGCCTCGGAGCCTCAATGCAGATAGTGCGTCGTGTTTCCTTCCAACCGCGAGTGCGTCGGCATGTCTCTCCCCAAAGCCCAGCTTCCCACGCTTCACCCCCAGGCGCCTAAGTCCAAATTGCCTGAAAACGCCTGCGATGCGCATATCCATATGCTCGCCGACGACTTTCCGCTTTGGTCTCAACGCGTGGAAGATCCTCAGTCAGGAGGGCTGTCGGACTGGCTTGATCGATATGCGAAGCATCGCGCAGCCCTTGGCATCACGCGTACGGTTGTGGTGCACTCAATCCTTTATGGGTCCGACAATGCGCTGACAAAGGCGGCTGTCGCGGCTCTTGGGTCAAATGCGCGCGGGATTGGGCTTGTGACGGATGAGGGCGATGAAGCCGATATTGATGAGCTCCTTGAGGCCCGGATCATGGGGGTGCGGTTGAACTACGTGCATGGCGGCGTGCTGAGTTGGGACGGCGCCAAGCGCTTTGCCCCCATGCTCAAAGAACGCGGCATGCATGTGCAAATGCTGATGCAAACGGATCAGCATATGATTGATCTGGCGCAAGATGTGGCAGCTTTGCCGGTGCCTGTTTGCTTTGATCACATCGGCTGGCCAGACCTCAGCCTCGGGATCACGGATCCGGGTTTTCAGGCTTTGCTCAAGCTTGTTGGTGAGGGCCAAGCCTATGTGAAGCTGTCTGCGCCGTACCGGGTTTGCGATGCACCCTATGAGGCCGCTGCCCCCTTCATAGACGCGCTTGCCAAAGCCAATCCAGACCACTGCCTCTGGGGCAGTGACTGGCCGCACATCATGTTGGGCACTGCCAAACAGCCGGATGCAGGTGTGTTGCTCAATCACTTTCTGGACATCGTGACCACAGACGACGCGCGCCAGAAAATTCTCTGCGAGGCACCGGAGCGTCTTTACGGGTTTTAGCCTCTTTTCCTGGCAAAAATACTCTCGCCGAAGGCGATTGCTGCGGATCCTTCAAGATCAGCCCAACTTTCGTCTCGCCTTCACGGCCCAATAAGATACATGAGCACCAAAAGCGGCGTGCGCCGCAGCCAGACGGAGGGTTCAGTACCCCATGCTCGCCTATTATTCTCAATCGCTGCGCCAAGATTGGCTCGGAAATCCGAAAGCAGATTTGCTCGCAGGCCTTGTGGTGGCCCTGGCCCTGATCCCTGAAGCGATCGCCTTTTCGATCATTGCGGGCGTCGATCCCAAAGTTGGTCTTTATGCGAGTTTCTCGATTGCAGTGATCACGGCGATTACCGGCGGGCGTCCGGGTATGATCTCTGCTGCAACAGCTGCGACGGCTGTGCTGATGGTGGATCTCGTGAAAGATCACGGGCTCGAATATCTCTTGGCGACAACCATTCTGGCTGGCCTTTTGCAGATTGCCGCGGGGGCGCTCAAACTGGGCAGTGTTATGCGCTTTGTCTCAAAGTCTGTGATGACGGGCTTTGTGAATGCCCTGGCGATCCTCATCTTTCTGGCGCAATTGCCGGAGCTGAACTTGGGTACCGAGGGCGTCAACATGCTGACCTACGTCATGGTGGCCGCAGGGCTCGGGATCATCTACCTCTTTCCCTATATTACAAACGCCGTGCCAAGCCCGCTTGTGACAATCATTGTTCTCACGGCCTTGGCGATGGTCTTTGGCTTAGATGTACGCGTTGTGGGCGACATGGGCGCGTTGCCGGATACTTTGCCGGTGTTTTTGCTGCCCGACATTCCACTGACCTTCGAGACATTGCAAATCTGTTTGCCCGTGGCCGCCGGTATTGCTGTGGTTGGTCTTTTGGAAAGCTTAATGACCGCCAGCCTCGTGGATGATCTCACAGACACGACGTCTGACAAAAACATAGAGTGCGTCGGCCAGGGCCTGGCCAATACAGCGACAGGCTTTATCGGGGGCATGGCGGGCTGCGCGATGATTGGTCAGTCAATGATCAATGTGAAATCTGGTGGGCGCGGGCGCCTGAGTTGTTTTGCAGCCGGGGTCTTTTTGCTGTTTTTGATCGTCGTGCTGGGGGACATCGTCAAACAAATCCCGATGCCTGCCTTGGTTGCGATTATGATCATGGTGTCCATTGGGACCTTCTCATGGTCGTCTCTGAAAGCCTTGCGCGAGCATCCAGGCTCTAGTTCGGTTGTAATGCTCGCCACTGTGGTGGTGACGGTTTACACACATAACTTGGCCATCGGCGTGCTGACAGGCGTTCTGCTCTCGGGGATCTTCTTTGCGGGCAAAATCGCCCAGATTTTTCGGGTGCGCTCCGAGCTTTCAGAGGATCGCAAACACCGTACCTATTGGGTGGAAGGCCAGCTCTTCTTTGCGTCTGCGGATGCGTTTTCTAAGAGTTTTGACTTTGGTGAAGCTCTGGAACACGTCACAATTGACGTGAGCGGCGCGCATATTTGGGATATTTCTTCTGTTGCTGCTTTCGATATGGTCGTGTTGAAGTTCCGTAGAGATGGCGCGGAAGTAGAGGTGATCGGCATGAACGCAGCATCCGAGACGATCGTGGATAAACTCGGCGTGGCTGATAAGCCCGGCGCGCTCGACGATTTGATGGCGCATTAAGAGATGGGCAAAATTCTCACGCTTCTCGACGGCTCTATTTATACAAGCTCTGTTTGCGATCATGCGATTTGGGCGGCCAAACGTATGGACCAGCCTGTAGAACTTGCACATGTTCTGGGCCACCGCCAAGGCGGACCCAGCGACCTGTCGGGCAATATCGGATTGGGTGCGCGCACAAAGCTGATGGATGAGCTGGCGCAGCTTGACGCGGATCGCGCCAAACTTGGGCAGTTGCGCGGCCGCGCGATCTTGGAAGACAGTGCTGAACGCGTCAGTAAAGCGGGCGTCGCGGTTGAGAGCAAATTGCGTCAGGGCGATCTGGTAGCAGAAATCGGTGTGCTCAGCGAAGACGCGGATCTCATTATCATCGGCAAACGTGGAGAAGCTGCAGATTTTGCGCGTGGGCACCTTGGCTCAAATTTGGAGCGCGTGGTGCGCAGTTGTAATAAGCCCATCTTGGTGGCTGCCCGCGATTATCAAAAGATCAACCGGGCCGTCATCGCGTTTGACGGCGGGCCATCGTCGCTCAAAGCTGTAGACCATATCGCGCGCAGCCCGATGTTTGAGGGCATTGAGCTGCATCTGTTGATGGTGGGCGCGGATGCCGTTGAAAACCACCGCACGCTTGATGGCGCAGCCTCACTTCTCAAAGGGGCTGGCTATGAAGTGGATATTGAGCTGGTCCAAGGAGATCCGGCGGATGAGATCAATTCGCGTATCCAAGATGGCGGCGCGGATATGCTGGTGATGGGGGCTTACGGCCACTCGCGCATTCGCAGTTTGATTATTGGCTCGACAACCACCGAGATGATCCGCCGGTGCGGCGTATCTTTGGTGCTCTTCCGCTAGGTATCCCAATACGCAGGTCTCAACTGGAGAGATTTGACCAAATTGTCGGGCTTCGCCCGGCGTCTTTATTTGATTGGCGCTTCTCACAAATGTGTTGTCTTGGTCTCAAAGGTTTGTTCCGGATTGCTATCCTGCGCTTTGCCCCGCATTAGGCCTTTTGCTCAGCTTAAAAAGCCCCTATGTGCCCCACGTTCGTTTAAAGGAAACCAATCATGGGATATAACGTCGTTGTTGTTGGCGCCACCGGAGCTGTGGGCCGTGAAATGCTTAACATTCTTGCCGAGCGGGTGTTCCCGACGGAGAAGGTCGCAGCCCTTGCAAGCCGCAAGAGCCTGGGGACCGAGGTAAGCTACGGCGACACGACACTCACGACGGAAGATCTCGCCACCTTTGATTTCACCGGTTGGGATATCGCGCTCTTTGCCGCGGGATCCGGTGCGTCGAAGGAATACGCGCCTGAGGCTGCAAAGGCCGGTTGCGTTGTGATCGATAACTCATCGCTCTATCGCTATGATCCAGACGTGCCGCTTATCGTGCCCGAGGTGAACCCCGAGGCTGTGCACGACTATTCAAAGAAAAACATCATCGCGAACCCCAATTGCTCAACAGCGCAGATGGTTGTGGCGTTGAAGCCTTTGCATGATCGAGCCAAGATCAAGCGCGTCGTTGTATCGACCTACCAATCCGTGTCCGGCGCGGGCAAAGACGGGATGGATGAGCTTTGGATGCAAACCAAAGGCATCTATGTGCCGGGGCAAGAGAAAGAGGCCGATAAATTTACCAAGCAGATTGCCTTCAACGTGATCCCGCATATCGATGTGTTCCTCGACGATGGCTCCACCAAAGAAGAGTGGAAGATGGTCGCAGAGACCAAGAAGATCGTTGATACATCGATCAAGGTGACGGCCACCTGCGTGCGCGTGCCGGTCTTTGTGGGCCACTCAGAGGCCATCAACATCGAGTTCGAGGATTTCTTGGACGAAGATGAGGCGCGCGACATTCTGCGTGAGGCCCCTGGGGTTATGGTGATCGATAAGCGCGAAGACGGTGGCTATGTGACGCCTGTCGAATGTGTCGGTGACTTTGCCACATTTATCAGCCGTATCCGCCAAGACAGCACGGTCGAAAATGGCCTTAATCTATGGTGCGTCTCAGACAACCTGCGCAAAGGGGCGGCGCTGAATGCTGTTCAGATCGCAGAACTCCTTGGACGCGAGGTCCTCAAGAAGGGCTAAGCCCAGACTTAGCCCAATGCCAAAGTGGGGTTATCCCCATATTGCATACAATCGCATACGAAATGAGGCGGATCTTTCAGGGTCTGCCTCATTCTGTGATTCCCTTTTCTGCGAGGAATCAAAGAATTTTCGACGAATTCCCGCCATGAACGGGCTGATTTCGCTCAAATTGCGTCTAGAGCGGGCTCAAATGTGTCTTAACTGCGACCAGTTCAAGTTAGAGTTGAGTTCGTCTCAAATTAATCATCACGTGAAATTCACGCTCTGACGATTTTTTCACGCCTATTGTCGCTCAATTAAGATCAATGGCGGTTCTCTGACAGGATGATGGCCAAAGCAAGAACGAATGGGGCAGGAATGTGATTTTCACGAAATTGCCCCAATGCGAAAACATTCGCGCCGCAAACCAAACGCATCTTTTCCATGACCGGGGCGAAAACATGGAAAGGAAAAGACGATGCAAAACAACGTTATAGAGTTCGTACCAGTGCAACGCGTAAGCCCTTTCACCGTAGTGGGCCAAACGTCTGCCACAGTTCTCAACTTTGCCGAAAAGAAGCGCGAGATCCTTGCTCGACGCGCTCAGGCTGCCGAGCGCCTCGCTGCGCGCATGGTTTGCCTTTCTGACGGACCCACTGCTGCCTAACCCGTCGCACTCTTCGCACTCACTTGCGACATACCGAAATGTTCTTTTTTACCAGTGTCCTCCTTTAATCAAAAAACCTAAGACCCATGGAGTACATCATGACTATCATCGCTGCCACACAACCAACTCTTCTCGAAACTGCTCGCGCTCGCCGCATTGCCGCTTTGGAGGCTGTCAAAGCCAAGCGCGCAACCAGCAATGTCGTTGCTTTTGATCGCGACGCTCTTCTTGAAGCCCGCCGCCAAAAAGAAACACCGGTTTTCACATCTCGCCGCACCGAATTCCAGGAAGACTTCCCCTTCGTACGCGCTGCTTAAAAGCGTCCCAAACGCGCATACATCCAGCCTCTTTGCGCGCACGGGACGACAAAACTTTTGGATGGCGACCTGCGCCCTTCAAAAAAACCAAGAGTTTCTACCTTGCCACACACACCCTCCAATGTGGCATCCCTTAAGCTCCCCGCTCGGATCTCGATTTTCGCACACACATATCGACCCGAGCGGGCGCTCAAACTCTTCTTCAAATCCTCAGATTTAGAAGCGTTCGGCGCGCAAAACCTCGCAATCAGAAACTGTCACAACGCCCATATGATGCTCGACCATCTCAAAAGCTGCGTTGAGCAGAGTTTCCAAGCGCTCTTCTTTGACAATCGAGACCACCTGAACCATGCCGCCCGCGCGTCCAACTTGACCGTCGCGGCGCCAGGATCCTGAGCGGCCCGAGCCGCCCAATACGGGTAAGATCGAATACCCCGTCACCCCCGCTTTTTCCAATGCATCCGTGAGGCGGCTTTCCATCGGGGCCTCAATAATAATCGCAACGCGTTTGGCTTTATGCGTTTTCATGAAGATCCTCCAAGCAAGGCCTGCGCGACGGCCACATATACGGGTAGCCCAATCACCAGATTAAAGGGAAACGTGATCCCCAAAGAGAGTGTCAGGTAAATTGCGGGGTCTGCCTGAGGAAGGGCGACCCGCATCGCTGCGGGCACTGCAATGTAGCTCGCAGAGGCCGACAAAACCATCAAGAGAGCGACACCGCCCGCCGAAAGCCCTATTGCTGCGCCCAAAGCCAAACCTATCATTGCACCTATCAAAGGCATCACGACACCAAAGACAAAGATCCCTGGCTTCAAAACCCTCCCGCCATCGCGCAAACCGCGCCCAGCCACCAAGCCCATATCCAGCAAAAAGAGGCAGAGGACACCTTGGAAAGGCGCCACGATAAAGCTTTCGATTGAGGCAAGACCCCGTTCTCCTGTCACCGCGCCGATCAAAAAGGACCCAACCAGTAATACAATCGATCCATTGAACAGGATTTCTTGCAACAGCCGTCTGTCGAATTGTGCGCCGCCGTTTGTTTGGCCGGCCTTGCTTCGCGCAACCAGCCAAAGGGCAGAGAGAATTGCGGGGGCTTCCATGGCCGCTGCAACCGCCACCATGAACCCTTCTGACGCGATGCCTTGAGCCTCCAAAATCGATGTGCCTGCCACAAATGTCACGATGGAAATCGACCCGTAATGCCCAGCTACGGCTGCCGCATTGGTGGTGTCGAGTGAGGTTAGGATCTTTAGCAAGAAAAACGCGACAAAAGGCAAAACAGCCGAGAGAAACAGGCCCGCTAAGATCGCCATGCCAAGATTCAGGCTCAGGCCGTAAGCCGCCACGCTTGCGCCACCTTTAAAACCAATCGCAAAGAGTAAATAGAGCGACATTGCCTTTGCTGCTGCTTCGGGAAAGGATAGATCCGAGCGCGCGAGGGCGGCAAAGACACCCAGTACAAAACTCAAAATAATTGGCGAGCTGAGGTTCTGCCCCGCAAGCGCAAATATACTCTCCATGCTGGTCTTTCTTCTTTTGTGAGGTTCGCAGCTTTCTTAAATGAGATTAAACTCTTGCTGTTCTGCTCGTAAATTGAGAGCTGCCCGCCGCGGTGATCATTCGTTTCACTATCTAGGCGGCTTCGGTCATGTTTCACGATTTGGTGGGTAAAAGAAAAGCCGTCATGCCTCATTTTTTGCGGTCTAGGTGGCTTACGAATTTAGGAATGAGCTCAGGCGAGATCGTTCAGAGCGGAAAATCCAGAAATTGGAGCGCGTCTAGGACGCATTTTATCCAAACATGAGATATTTTTTGGCTTGGCGGCAACCATTTAGCAGGAGCTGGTGTGTTTAATGCTGCAGGCCTGGGGGGGCGTTCGGCTTAAGGGGACCTGCTTTGGATCCGATCTCAATACTTATGCACAGCGAAACGGCTGGGCTCAATCGCGAGCGATTGGCGGAGCTCTACATGGAGCTTGGTCAATCGGGCGCAGAAGGCGTGGTGTGTCGCGCGATGGAGGAACTCTCGGAGCGGTTGCACCGGATTGGTGGTGAATGCGAGCCCATGAATTTCAACACAATTGAAAAAACAGCCCGGTCTATGGTGGGGATCGCAGATCAAATTGGCATGTATTCTCTAGCCAACGTTGCAGGGCACGTGCAGGACGCGGCGCGGCAAAAAAATCATGCGGCCGTGGGTGGGACAGTGGCGCGGCTTCTTCGCATCGGGGAAAACTCGCTCACAGCGATCTGGGATCTGCAAGAAATGCCGCTTTAGAGATGAAAGATGCGCGTTTGTGCTTTAAGGTTAACGGTTTTTTTGCACCACCGAGGTAACGCTTGCTTATGATGCGAAGATCGGCTTGAGGTTGAGATAAGTATGGCTAATTTGGGTAAATTCATTTTGCCGAAAGGGTGCCGTTATGTCACTTGTCTTGTCCGCTACATCACGCTCATCGACAGCGCGCCCGCTCCATGTCCTCGATGCAGCGGGCTTCAAGAATTGGATCGCAAGGCAAAGCGCGGAAATACAGACCTATCTCGAAGTGATCGGTTTCGGGAGTGGATTTGGCGAAATTTTGGTGGTCCCAAATCTGCGCGGCGGCATTGAATGTGTGTTGCTGGGTGCCGGGTCTGAAACGGATCGCAAACGGCACCGTTTCCTCGCAGGCCGTTGCGCGCACGCCTTACCCGAGGGCGACTATGTTTTGGAAACGCCGCCTCAGTATGAAGATCTAGAAACCTTCGCTTTGGGCTGGGTGCTTGGCGGGTATCAATTCGACCGGTACCGGTCGAGATCACAGTCGCTTGCGAAATTGGTGGCTCCCGAAGGTCTTGATAAGGCCAAAGTGGACGCCCTGGCTGGAGGTGAAACTCTCACACGGAATCTGATCAATACCCCAGCTTCAGATATGACCCCATCGGATTTGGAAGCCGCCGCGCATAGCCTGGCCCAGAGCTTTGGGGCGCGTTTTTCGGTTATCACTGGCGAAGACCTAAAATCCGAAAATTTCCCAATGATCCACGCAGTTGGTCGGGCCTCTGATGTCGCCCCTCGGTTGATTGACTTCACTTGGGGGACCGTTGGGCCGCGCGTCACACTTGTCGGCAAAGGCGTGTGCTTTGACACAGGTGGGCTCAACATCAAGCCGGGTGGATCGATGGGCCTGATGAAAAAGGATATGGGGGGCTCAGCAGCGGTGCTTGGGCTTGCGCATATGATCATGTCGACGGGCCTCAAGGTGAAGCTGCGGGTTTTGATACCGGCGGTAGAAAATAGCATCAGTGCGGGGGCTTTTCGCCCCCAGGACATTTTAAAATCGCGCAAGGGCCTAACGGTCGAGATTAACAACACCGATGCCGAGGGGCGCTTGGTTTTGGCAGATGCTTTGGCGCTCGCTGATGAAACCCCGCCTGATTTGTTGATTTCCATGGCCACGCTTACGGGAGCCGCGCGCGTGGCAGTGGGGCCGGATTTGGCGCCGTTCTATTGTGACAATTTGAGCATTGCTGGCGCTCTTGAGGGGGCGGGTTTTCAGGTTGCCGACCCTCTCTGGCGGATGCCTTTTTGGGATCCCTATGAGACCATGATAGAGCCCGGCATTGCAGATCTTGATAATGCGCCCAAGGGCGGGTTTGCGGGGTCGATTACAGCTGCTTTGTTCTTGCGGCGCTTTGTGACGCAGACCCAAAACTACATTCATTTTGATATCTATGGGTGGCAACCAAGTGATGCGCCTGCCAGGCCTAAAGGTGGCGTTGGGCAAGGAACGCGGGCTGTTTTTGCGGCGCTTCCAGAGATTTTGAACCTGTGATGTCTGAAGGGGCGGCGCGTCTGGTCACAGCACCCGTTGCCGATCTCTTGCGCGCGCCGGATGGCTCGCGTGACCGCCAGTTGCAGATGGGCGAAGCTTTTGACGTCGAACGTAAGAATGGAGCTTGGTTTTGGGGGCGCGCGGCCCGCGACGGCTATCCTGGCTGTATCGCAGCGCATCTCTTGGCGGAAGAAAAGTCGCCAACGCATCGTGTGGCGGTTCGTGCGACCCATTTGTATGACGCGCCAGATTTCAAAACCCGGGAGCGGGCCTCTTTAGGGTTTGGCGCTGAGCTCTGCGTCGAGGTTGAGCACAAAAAATGGTTTGAATGTAGCCAAGGCTTTGTGCCCAAGAGCCATTTGCGCCCGGCTCATCGCCCGTTTTCTGATCCTGTGACTGTCGCGCAGCTCTTTTTCGGCACGCCTTATCTTTGGGGCGGCAATTCTGTTTTTGGGATCGATTGCTCCGGATTGGTGCAGGCTGGGCTTTTGGCTTGCGGCGTTGCTTGTCCGGGGGACAGTGGGCCGCAATGTGAAGCCTTGGGGACGCCCATCGCCCTTTCTGATGTGCGCCGCGGCGATCTTGTGTTTTGGCCGGGGCATGTGGCTTGGGTTGTGGATCCTGAAACGATCCTGCATGCCAACGCGCACCACATGGCTGTGGCTTACGAAAGATTGAGTGCGGCGGTGTTGCGGATCGAGGCTCAAGGGGGTGGCGCGGTAAGCGCTGTTAAACGGCTTTAGGTGATGGACCGGATGAGTTTGCGCTCAAGGACGCGCAGCACTGTTTTGAGATCATGGCCGCGTTTGAGGATTTGGCCGTCCATTGCCACAACCCTATACATGCCCTGTTTCAAGCGCAGTTTTGGGCGTTTTTCGATGCGGTAGAGCGGATGCTCAGCCGTGCGGCGAAAGACCGAGAACACGGCCACGTCGCGCAAGGACGAGATCCCATAGTCGCGCCATTCGCCGGCAGCGACCATACGCCCGTAAAGGCCGAGGATCAGCGACAGTTCTGTGCGGTGAAAGTTGACCTGCTCAGGGGCTTGCGTTGGAAACGGGACGGGGTTTTCGATGTTCATGGGAAAAGAGTTGCGCGGCTTGGGCGCATAAATCAAGGACTTTGCACATCTGATGAGATGTCTTGCCCGTGGCAAAACCAGCCTGCCGACATGGCTGCCCCATGGGCATAAAAGAGCCAGAGCGTTTCGCCGGAGGTGACGCTCACACGCCAATAATCGCGTGTGCCGGATCTCCATTCTGGATCATCGAGCCACCATTCTGGCGCGATGCGTTCTGGGCCTTTTGCCTCCAGGAGGGTCAGATCCCTGTTGCGCCAGCGAAACTGACCAGGCAGCAGAGGGGTTTGCTCGGCATGCACGGGCTCCGGAGGCCACAACAGCAATGGGCGTGGGCGCGTTGGTTTGGGCCAGTCAAAACAAGGCTCTGACCAGGCGGCTGCCAGCGTTTTACTGGCTTTTTCAGGCAGATGCGATTGGGCGGGATGTTCGCGGGTGATGGACTCTAATCCCACGCGCGCGCCCAAGCGACCAATCAGATCGTCCAGGCTGGTGTTGTCTTGAGCCCTATCACTCGCAGCTGTGCCTGCATCCATATGGCCTTTGTGCTGTTTGCGATGCTGGGGTTCTGTGAGCGTGGCTTCTAGGCGCAACATATCGATGCCAAAGCCCGCGTCGATCTCTTGTATTTTCATGGCCAAAAGCGGTCGGATCCGATGGGGGCTGGCCGAGGGGCGTGCAAGGCCTGCATCGATCCATTGCATCGTGCTGTCGCTGCGGTAAGCCTGCAAGCGCACGCGCCGGGCGCCACGCCCTTTTTCGTTCAAGCGCAGTTCAAGCTGAGGCAAAAGGCGATCAAGGCCTGCCAGAATATCGCTTTCGAGCCCAATGGGTTCTGGGAACGACAGCCGACAGGCAAAATGCATGGGCGGCTTTGCGGGTGAGACGGGTTCCGGCACCATTCCAAGCGCTTGATCTAGGCGGAGCACCAACTCGCGCCCAAAACGCCTGGCCAGACCTGCACGGGGCTGACCGGCCAAATCTGAAATGCGACGCAGACCGAGGCGGTTGAGCTCTGTGACTGTGCTGTCGCTGAGGCGTAGGGCGGCCACGGGCAACGGGCCGATGGCGGTATGGGTTTTGCCTGAGGACGCGATGCGGTGCGTATCGGGGCGCAATGTCATCAGCTTGGGCGCTTGGCCGCCCCGCTCCCAGTTGCGCCGCTTTCCGGCTTTGGCGCGTGTGGCATAGGCCTCTTGGTCGATATCATCGCCGCTGCGGTTTGTGCCCAGATTTGTGCCCAGAGTTGTGCCTGGGGGCTGTCCTGCGTAACGGGCTAAGGCCCAGGCTGCGCCGACCGTGTCTGCGAGGCCTGGCAGGGTTGTGAGGCCCAAGTCAGCAAAATCCGTGCTGATGGTTTGTAAGGTGGCCAATTCGCCACCAAAAAGATGAGCGCATCCCGTGATATCGATCATCAAGCCATCGGGCGCATAGTCTGCGACCCAAGGGGAATATTTGCCGGCCCAACGGCGTAGGTGCGCGAGAAATTGGGCTTCTGACTGGGGGTTTTGGAGGGCTGTGAGCAGGTTTGGGCACATGGCTGTGGCGTCGCGCAGGGGCTGGCCAATGCGCAGGCCTTCGGCTTCGGCCTCTGCCGACAGAGATGATAGCGCCTGTGCTTGACCCACTTGAGCCACAACCGCAAAGGGTTGCTCAATGGTGCCGCGCGCGGCGCGCAAGAGTCGTTCGGCTCCTAGGTGTGGGAACCAAAGGGAGAGAATACGTTTGTTGGGCATATCGTGGCAGCGATAATGTTCCTGTTATGTTCTTAATATGGGGCTCGTTTTGATGAGTCGAGTCTTTTGCGATCTCTTTGAGATCGCGGCGCCTCCGGCGGGAGTATTTGGGCCAAGAAAAAGATCGGGCGGATTTAGCCGCAACTCAGCCGAACGATCACGTCATCTGCGTTCAAGTGAATGTTGAGGCGGTCCTCTCGATAGTCTTTGGTGACAGCCTGGTTGGGCCGGATCACGCGCACGGGCTGCAAGAGGAGAACCGTTTCTAGAGATGTCACGGGTTGATCCAAATAAGTGGTAAGACTTGCGCGGTTGCAAGTGTCTGGCAAGGTTTGCTCCGGCGCTTTGAGCGGCGCACAGGCGGTCAATAGAGCCAAAAAGATGAAGCGTTTGCGCATTCCAAGCCTCCTATACAAGACTGTTGCAATATGCGCCTGCCTCCCGCAGGGTCTAGGAGGAATTTGAGGAGGATTGATCCATGCGCACACGGGCTGCGGTTGCTGTAAAGGCAGGAGCTCCATTGGAGATTATGGAGGTAAATCTTGAAGGTCCGAAGGCCGGCGAGGTTTTGGTGGAGATAAAAGCGACTGGCATCTGTCATACAGATGAATTTACGCTCTCAGGGGCAGACCCCGAAGGCTTGTTCCCGGCGATCCTAGGGCATGAAGGCGCGGGCGTTGTGGTGGATGTTGGCCCCGGTGTGACCTCGCTGAAAAAGGGGGATCATGTGATCCCGCTCTATACGCCTGAGTGCCGCGAATGTGAGTATTGCCTCAACCCAAAAACCAACCTTTGCCAAGCGATCCGCTCCACACAAGGGCAGGGGCTGATGCCCGATGGGACAAGCCGGTTCTCGACGCTCGATGGCGATCCGATTTTGCACTACATGGGCTGCTCGACCTTTGCCAATCACACGGTTTTGCCAGAGATTGCTTTGGCCAAAGTCCGCAAAGATGCTCCGTTTGACAAAATTTGCTACATTGGCTGCGGTGTAACCACGGGCATTGGCGCGGTGATGAATACGGCCAAAGTGGAGATCGGCAGCCGGGCGATTGTCTTTGGCCTGGGTGGCATTGGTCTCAATGTTCTTCAGGGCCTTCGCTTGGCTGGAGCAGACCAGATTGTTGGTGTTGATCTCAACGACAGCAAAAAAGCGATGGCTGAGCATTTTGGCATGACGGACTTTGTGAACCCTTCTGAAGTGGATGGAGACCTTGTGGCCCATTTGGTTGAGCTTACGAAGGGCGGCGCTGACTACACCTTTGATGCGACCGGCAATGTTGGTGTGATGCGCACGGCGCTCGAGTCTGCTCACAAAGGCTGGGGTGAGTCGATCATTATTGGTGTTGCACCTGCCGGTGCTGAGATCAACACGCGGCCTTTTCAGCTCGTGACTGGCCGGTCTTGGCGTGGCACGGCATTTGGTGGCGCGCGTGGACGGACAGACGTGCCTCAGATTGTGGATTGGTACATGGACGGAAAGATCGAGATCGATCCTATGATCACCCATACGATGGGGCTAGATGAGATCAACCATGGGTTCGATCTGATGCACGAAGGTAAATCGATCCGGTCGGTTGTGACATTCTGAGAGGTACATTGAACGAATGTGGGCGTCGCGCGCCCCCCGCGCGCGCCCCGTTGGGTTTTAAGCAAAGGCCGGTGGCCGTTTGTTGAAAAAGGAGGTGGGCGGGCCCCCCCCGTGCAAAAAAAGCGAAACGGCGGATAACGCCGGGAACA